>JADHOL010000004.1 GCA_016779005.1 Alphaproteobacteria bacterium | reverse complement strand
ATTCCAGTGTTAAGATTCCAGTGTTAAGATTCCAGAGTTAAGATTATAGTATGACACACATTACCAGCGGCACAAATGCCAGCCTTTCATCTTCCCATACCACACAGCAGACAGATACTGCTGACAATCAAACTGAAACCTTATTTGATAGTTTGTTTTCAATTGTAAGTGAGCTGGATTCACAAGCAATAGGACTAATAACAAGCAGATTGTCCCAAGCAGGCTCGATTGAAACTGAACTCAACTCAGATGCTGAAAATTTTGCCTTATTTACCGATACTCCTATCAGCAATATAGACACCCTTTTTAAGAAAGGGGATGCCGCCAAAAATCCAATTAATGGCTCGCTTATAGAGCAGCTAAACTCACTTCTCGATAATGGACATCTAAATAACAGCGATACCGTAACAGCTTCGCTAGAGCAGGGTTTTTCTGACGAGCCCGCAAACAAGATAGGTACTTTAAATGCGCTTGCCGCTAATTCTGAAAAGATTGGCGAACTTCCAATTCAAAATAACCAGCGTTTTTCTAATCCCCACCTTCCCTACTTAAACGCTAATGCAACCCAGAAACACGCACTTAATACAGCCCGCAATACAGCCAGCAATACACATAATATGCAAGGTAGTGATAAACTCTCAGATGTTGTGAGACTAATTGAACAGGCTATTCTATCAAGAAAAGCAGCTCAGCCTGTATCGCAGACGACCGCTGAGATAAAACCCTCTCCCAAATTGACCGAAATCAGCGCATTGGATGAAGCTGTAGAGGCTGTGAGTGAGCTTAAAAATATACAAAAGGGAAAAATCAGTTTAGATATAACGGCTACCCCCAAAAAAACCGAGATAGCTGACTTATCTAAAGATACGCCCAATAATAAAGATATCCTAAATGCTCCGGAAATTAAAAATGCCGCTATCAATCAGGCATCGCTAGGCGCGCCAAATATCAAGAACAGCATGCCAGAGATTAGCGCCCAAACTTCAACAAGGCAGGTAGAGCTAAGCCAGCAATTCAATAATAATTCGGCAGGTCAAACGCATACTCAGATTATGGGCACTGATATGCATTCGGGCGGCCATGGCGGACAAGATAGCAGTGAGCATCAACAACCATCCCAGCCCCTTCGAACAACATCGCCCCTTTCTGCTATTCAAAAACTTGATATGGCTGATAAAGCTTGGAGGGAAGCATTAGTAAGACAGGTTGAAATGCAATTGAAAGAAGGCGGCAAAACACTTGATCTGTCCCTAAATCCTAAACAATTAGGCAAAATGACCGTTTCAATCAACATGGTCGGTGATGATACCTATATACAAATATCAACAGAAACCTCTGCCGCGGCATCGTTGTTATTAGAATCAGAGAGCAAACTGGCACAGATGATGCAGGATATTGGATTGCGGTTAAATCTGCTTCAAGCAGGCTTATCAGGCAAAAATGATAAAGATTCAAGTCAGGATGAGCGCAGTAACACTGCAAGCAAAACAGAAAGGGGTTCATCTGATGATGAAACAGAAATAAATAAAACAAATTTAAATAAATTAGATAAATCAATTTTAAATATAGTTGCATGATCTTATAATAAGCTAAAGGAATGCGAAATGGCTGAAGAAGAAGTAGAAGAAAAGAAATCCAAAGGTGGTTTGATCAAAATCATTCTGTTCGCTGTAGGCGGCATTATGCTTGTTGTGATGGGCCTTGGAGTTGGTTATTTCGTATTCGGAAGTAGTCAGCCAGATCCATCTGAAGAAATCGAAACTATCATCGAGAGAAAAATGGAAGAGGCTGAGGCTGCAAAGTCAGCGGCAGATAACGCATCCCCTCAGAAAGTTTCAAAAGAAACCCCTGAACAAGAGAATTTTATTACTATTTATTACGAATTTCCAGGAACCTTTACGACGAACTTAAGGGGTTCACGGAAAATGCTTCAGGTAGGCATCGGCGTTTCAACACAATATGACGATACGGTTATGATGAATGTGGAAGCGCATGAGTTAGCACTACGTTCTACTGTTTTAGGTGTTTTGAGCGAGTTTGGTGAGGAAGATGTTCAAGGCACAAACGGCAAAGCTGCCCTTGCGTCTGCGCTCAAAGAAGGCATAAATAGCAAATTAATATTATTAGAAAATTTTGGCGGTGTGGAAGAAGTACTATTCACCTCCTTCGTCCTTAATTAAACTTAGCTTTATTAGGAGCATAAAACGTGGCATCCACCCGTAAATTAAGCACCGAAGAGGTCAATGCGCTTATTGAAGGGCTCGATGGCGACGAAGAGCAGACAACAAGCTTTGAAGGGGCTGATCATACTAATGTAAGACCGTTTGCATTTGGGTCTGATGATCTATCCTTAATGGGGGATTATTACGCGCTTCGTATGATTAATGAGAGGTTTGCTCGATTTGCAAGAAGTATTTTTCTGCCGATGCTCAGACTTCAACCCCGTATTTCCTCATTTCCGCCAGAGGTGAAGTCATTTGACGAGTATGCTGCAAATATTGATGGTTTCATGAGTATGAATATAAGCCGTATGGAAGAATTACGCGGCAATATGATGATGGTTATTGATCCAACATTTATATCTATTCTCACAAATGCTTATTATGGCGGCAAAATTGAGGTTCTGAAAAGCAGACGCTCTGAATTCACAACCACAGAAGATAGGCTCATCGAATTAATTACAAAAGGGCTTAATGAAGTTCTTCAAGGTGCCTGGAATGATTTAACACCAACCACTATTTCATATCAAAGCAGAGAAATTAACCCTCAATTTGCATCATTTGTCGATGGCTCGGATCTGGTTATTATTTGCTCATTTGTTGTACAGCTTCCAAATATCGATGCTGCCACCTTTGATATAATCTACCCGCTACAAATCCTAAAGCCTATCGCATCACAGCTTCGCTCTCGTGTGCAATCAGATAAATCAGAAGATGATGAAACATGGCGAGAGAGAATGGAAAAAGCAGTTCTTGAGATTCCGCTTAAAGTAAAAGCAAAATTAAGTGAGCCAAAACTTCCGATGAAATCATTGATGAACCTAAAACAAGGAGATGTCTTCCCAATCCAAATCGGCGAAGGTGTTGAAATATTGATGGATGATGAATTATTATTCAGAGGCGAAATAGGCGAAGTAAGCGGTCAGGCTGCTATTAGTTTAACCTCTCGAATAACCAAAATTTAGCGTAAATTATAGCTGGCAGGTTCAGCTAGTCTTAAGAAAGAACAGAAAGGGCAATCAAATGTCTGATGAAACCGAAACCAAAAATGAAGAAAATGTAGGTTATGATAATTTGCGTATTCTGGAAAATATCGAGGTAAATCTGACAGTTGAAGTTGGTAGCGCCGAGCTTAAGATCCGCGATCTCTTAAGATTAAACGAAGGTTCTATTATTGAACTTGATAGGCTAGCAGGAGACCCGCTAGATATTCTGGCCAATGGCACTATGATAGCAAAAGGCGAAGTTGTTATGGTTGGAGAGAGATTTGGTATTCGCTTCTCCGAAATCGTATCCCCAGAAAAAAGAGTCGAAAGCCTGTAGCTGCCCTTACATCACACACCTGAAAAAAAACAGTCAATATAATGACACTAATATTCTTCTAAGATATAAATTAGAGAAATTTATATCTTAATATCGTTTAAATACAATGGTTTAAATATATTAAAAAAATAGCTTTCGGAAATGGCACGTGTTTTGCCTTTGTTAGACATCTTATTTGATTAAGGGTGTTTCAAAGTCATGGTTGCCATCAATCCATTTAGTTATGAACAGGTTGCTATAATATTTATATTCCTATCTATTCTGGTAGGTGTCTTGCTTTTTGTGCGCAATAATAAAGGCAAGTTAAAACTCAAACTACAACCTGAAAAATCCATTTCTATTCTAGAAGACACCGCCATCTCCCAAACCGAGCGGCTTCGCTTGGTTAAGGTTGGAGATGAAACGTTTTTAATGTCTTGCGTTAAAGGGCAGCCCCCCCAACTCATCAGACTAGACCCAGAAAATACTGCGGCCAAACATGCAGAACAGCAAATAGCTGAAAATCAGAGAATATCAAAATCGTCTCGTATCAGGTCACCCTTTGGCAACAGAACAGAGCAATCCCAAAAAGCGAATGTGAATAGCCAAATGGGCGGGAAAACCAAGCCAGCCCAAACTGACTCAATATTTGATGCCATAAAGCAAGCGCGCGATAAAAACCCCTTACTAGGATTAGATAAATGAATTTATCATCGTTGACAAAATTAGGAACGATTTCTGCGAATGTTAAGCTGCCTTGCACCAGAATATTAGGAATGCTGGCCGCGTGTCTATTTTGTTTCAGTGTATTTGGTGGTTCTGCTGCATTTGCTCAAACAGCTTTAGAGACAAGCTTATCAGGTCTGCCGGCGCTAAATGTAATTAATGGGGATGGTATCTCTGGCACCACTTATTCTTTATCATTACAAATTCTAGCTCTTATGACCGCGTTAACTATTCTGCCCTCTCTTGTATTAGGCATGACCTCTTTTACCAGAGTTATTATTGTTTTATCTATTCTAAGACAAGCAATGGGAACACAGCAAACACCCCCCAATCAGGTTCTTATCGCGATAGCGTTATTTTTAACTTTCTTCATAATGGCGCCGACATTTGAGACTCTTTATGATGATGCCATTACACCCTATTTAGAGGGGCAGATGGCAGCAGATACAGCCATAGCAGATGGAACAAATGTCATGAAACGGTTCTTAGTTCAAAACACCAGGATTACAGATTTGAATATGTTCTCTGATATGGTGGGGATTTCCAATTATGAAACGCCAGAGGATGTACCTCTGTCTGTATTATTACCGGCATTTATTACATCAGAGCTCAAAACAGCATTTCAAATTGGCTTCCTTCTTTTCTTGCCGTTCCTCGTGATCGACATGGTTATTGCCTCTATTTTGATGTCTCTTGGCATGATGATGTTAAGCCCGATGCTGGTGGCTATGCCGTTCAAATTATTATTATTTGTCTTAGTAGATGGCTGGGCAATGACAGTTGGCTCACTTGTTGCCACCTATTCTATCGGAGCATAAAAATGACCAGTGCGAATCTATTTGATCAAAATGTTGAGTTTTTGCGAATTGCCTTCTGGCAGATTATTATCGCAGCCGGACCATTGCTGGCAATTGGCCTTACTGTTGGACTTGTAATTGGCATTATACAAGCGGCTACCTCCATAAATGAGATGACCCTAAGTTTTGTTCCAAAGCTTGTTATTGTGATGGTCTCATTTGGACTTTTATCTAACTTTATCTTAACCCAGCTATCTGATTATTTTGGGTTTATTTTTGATCAAATCGCAAATATTAGTTAGCCTGATATGCTTCCGCTCGCTGCCCAATCAATGACAGGACTGCCAGGACTTGAATTGCAAGGGCTTATCACCCTTATTTTGCAGTTTTTTGTAGCCATGTTGCGAATTGGAGCGTTTTTGATCTCATCTCCATTGCTGGGTGCAAGATGGGTTCCCTTGCAAGTCAGATTGACAATGAGTGTTATGCTTACACTTATTATCTGGCAATATACTACGCCTGTTAGTGTGGAGATGCTGACTTCATATCAGGCCATATTAATTGTATTCTCGGAAATTAGTATTGGGCTAAGCGCAGGCCTTATTTTAACAATTTGGTTTTCTGCTGTTTTGCTTGCAGGTGAGAAAGTTGCAGCCTCCTCTGGATTGAGTTTTGCTGCACAAATGGACCCCTCTACCGGCGGTCAAACACCTGTGGTTAGCCAAATTTTTTATCTGTTTATGTTAGTATTATTTACAAGTACAGATGGCCATTTAGTAGCCATCCATACATTGCTAGATTCCTATAGAATTTTGCCCATAGGTGTAATCCCGTCATTCGAACTTTTTATTTCAGCTGGTATCCAAGCGGCAGGCACAATGTTTTATGCAGCTTCGATAATCATGCTCCCCTTTACCGTCATTTTATTATTAATAAATGTCAGTATCGGAATAATTACCCGCTCTGCCCCATCCTTGAATTTATTCTCAATAGGTTTTCCAATAACCCTTATTGGCATTTTCTTTGTTTTATATTTCTCAACCACTTCGCTTGCAATTTCGGTAAGCAGTTTAACAGATGCGAGTTTAATGAATTTTCAAGATATAATGAAGGGTTTGATTAGTGGCTGAAGAATCCCAAGACGGTCAGGAAAAAACCGAAGACCCCTCCCAACGGAAAATCGATAAATCCAAAGAAGATGGGCAAATACTGCAATCCAAAGAGATGTTTGTATTTACCTCCATCGCAATGGGCATGCTTATTTTTCTATTTATTCCAGAGTTCGCAGTACCAGGTATGAAGGAATGGGGAAAGCTATTCCAAATAGAGAGCAAAGAGCAGCTCTCCAGCCTTGCTTTTACCCGTTTATATCAGGTGTTCCAGATTATCATCATCATTGCATTATTTATTGGCATTCCATTGATGATAGTAAGCTTGTTAACACAATTAGCCGTTGGCGGAATAAATTTTGCGCCAAAAGCTGCTGCATTTAAAGGTAGTAAAATTAATCCGATAAAGGGATTAAAGCGGATTTTTTCTGTAAAAGGTTTAGTAGAGCTTGGAAAATCAGTTTTGAAAGTAGTCCTCCTAGTTGGACTAGCAGCACTTATTATTTACTTAATGCTGCCTCAATTATTGCAGATCTCACATGGCTCTTTGAAAAGCGCATTGGAAGTTATGTATTACGCCTTTCCGTTTCTGATAGGAGCATTGCTAACCGCTTTAGCTATAATCGCTGCTATTGATTATTTCTGGCAACGACATGTTCATGTTCAGCAATTAAAAATGACAAAGCAAGAACTCAAGGATGAAAATAAACAAACCGAAGGTTCCCCCGAGGTAAAAGCTAAAATTCGTCGCATGCAAATGGAAAAATCACGCGAATCAGGCAAGCAAAGAGAAGCCCTTGACAACGTATCCAACGCCACCGCAGTTATCACAAACCCTACTCACTTTGCGGTTGCTTTGAAATATAATCCAGGCGAGGTAGGCGCACCAACTATTCTTGCAATGGGTCAAGGAATTATCGCGCAACAAATTATTGAGCGCGCACATGAGCATAAAGTTACAGTCTTTCGCAGCCCATTGCTTGCAAGAGCATTATATTTTACAGGCGAGATTGGTCAGGAAATATCTGATAGACTCTATAATGCAGTTGCGGTTGCGCTTGCCTATATTTACAGAATTGATCAAGGGGAACCTGTTGAAGAACCAGACATTACCATTCCTGATGAATTAACGTTTGATGAATTTGGTAATGTGGAATCATAAATATTAGTTATAATAACATTAGATATAATTAGATTTAGGTTAAAGGCATTATGGCACGTAATCCGAAAAGTATTGGCGAGATGATCTCCACCCTCACCTTTTTTGGTGTAGCGGCGGCGTGTGTAATTCAGGCCATCGAATTTCACGAGGCAGAACTTCTGTTTAGAAGTTATGTAAGTACCTTTGCTGGACTGTTATGTCTGTTAGGTGGATTACGATTTTTTATCGCTGATATGATGAAAATTGTTAAGAAAAGAGTTCGCAAATGAGTTCTTCAAAAAATACACAAGAGCAAACTGTAATAGGCAGCGAACATGTGAATTGCTACCGGTGCGAATATTTATATATCACACATGAGAAAAATAGGCGTTACGGGTGCAGAAAATTCGGCTTTAAGGGGCCTTATTTTCCCTCCGTTACGGTGTTTTCCACAACTGGCACGAAATGTGCTTATTTCAAACTGAAAAAGCGGCTTCAAGATAGCAAGTCGTTGTCAAACCAATCCAGGGGTTGAGAATGAGTACGGATTATAATGCGGTTCAAGAAAGCATCAAAATTGCCCTTGATGCAGCCGATGCGGCAACAGATGTTACTGCTGAGTATAATAAGATTAGACGTGACCATAAGAAGTTGGAGGATTCCATGAAACAATCCCAGCGATTTATTTCCATCATTTTTGCAAGTTCCGTAGCGGCTGCTATCGCCGCATTAGTATTTGCGGGATTAATATATTTTCGTACCTTGTCAGAACTATCCACGATGACGACAACGAGCAGAGAAGCCCTTATCGTATTCGCTGAGAATGTTGATAATATGAATAGCTCAATTGAACGTCTTGAAGTTTCTCTTGAAACCCAAACAGAGCTTGTCTCGTTAAATGAAACATTAATTAATGAGTTAAGCTCGCTTAAACAGACTATCGCTGACTCTAATACGACAATGGCTGCTAAACTAGATATGACTGCAAACGCACTCACAACGAGCAACGGTTCTCTTGCAGAATCGCTTACCAAAGCAATTGCAAATGAATTAAATAGTCAAAATCGTAAAATGTTTGGGCAATTACAGAAAATTGAGAGCCTGACCATTGATTCAACATCTCAATTATCGGCTCGTATGGCAAGTGACCAAACACTATCCAAAGTAGCGGGAAGCCAGCAAGTGCTTGCCAAGCGACTAGATGGTCTTACAAAACAAAACCAACAAATATTGCAACAGATGGAAACACGTGACAACAAAATCACCTTTCCATAACCTAACTCTGTAAGTCTCGATTGATTGGATTCTAACTGATGGTATTAGCTGATGAGACACCCCATGAAGAGCAACCCGTAAATCAGAACTTTTCATCCCCAATAAGCGACGATAAAACAAGCCCAAAAGTCGGCGATAGTTTTATTTGCCTTAAAGAAGTTCGTTCTGTTTCCCGCGCAAAAGCGCTTCGATTAAAAATTGGTGATGTTATTGTTGGTATTGAAGGCAACGCCTTTAATGGTTCTATTGAAGAATTTCTTGATATTTGTGATGAAATTGACGAACAAAATGGCGCCCTGCTTACGATTTGGAGAGAAGGCACTATCTTTAACCTCATAATTTATGGGCCTCTTGGATGTGTGTTTGAATTCACCCCAGACGATATAACGATGAAACTTCACGAAATGCTCCCTGACATAGAAATGGGGGAGGTTGGCGAATATGTTACATTTGAGCTTCTTCGTAATATTAAGAGCGAGTGCGATATATTTGATAACAGAGTATCTCAGCTAGGAGTTTATCTACCTCCAATTTGGCTTATTCAACAAAGATTGTGGGAGCCTTTGATAGCGACGCTCGCAATATATGCTGTTACTTTTTCAGTCCACTGGGCTTTGTTTGTAATCGCCGCCATCTTATTAGGCCTTTATTTTCGCAAAGCTCAGCTAGTATTGCTTCGCAGTTTCAGCTTACATAAAGAAAAGCAAATCTGGATGATTATTGCGGCCAAATCTATGTTTGATGCTCAAAAAATCGCCCGATTATTTGATAATAGAATTACATTCAGACCTGATGTAATTGGCCCGCCCCCACCAGCTGAGATAGACCCCGCTAAGAAGCGAAAAAAGAAAAAACGGAAATCCGCAATTCCTGGGATGTAGGATACACCCTGACTTTAAATGGTAATAATAGGTTTTATCTGTTGGTGGGCCCGGCAGGACTCGAACCTGCAACAACACGGTTATGAGCCGTGGGTTCTAACCAATTGAACTACAGGCCCAGAACAGATAACATTAATGCTCCAGAAAACTTCTTAATTTTCTAGAACGCGAAGGATGTTTAAGCTTCCTGAGCGCTTTCGCCTCAATCTGCCTAATTCTTTCTCTGGTAACAGAGAATTGTTGTCCAACCTCCTCTAGCGTATGGTCTGTATTCATACCAATGCCGAAGCGCATGCGCAAGACACGTTCTTCTCTAGGGGTCAAACTTGCCAAAACTCTGGTAGTAGTCTCTCTCAAATTAGAATGGATGGCAGCTTCTAGCGGCTGGATAGCATTTTTATCTTCAATGAAATCGCCTAATTGGCTGTCATCTTCGTCTCCAATAGGCGTTTCAAGACTAATCGGCTCTTTAGCAATTTTCATTACTTTGCGAACCTTATCAAGAGGCATTGACAATTTCTCAGATAGCTCCTCTGGGGTAGGCTCTCTGCCTATCTCATGCAACATTTGGCGCGATGTGCGCACAAGTTTGTTGATCGTCTCTATCATGTGAACTGGAATTCGAATGGTTCTTGCTTGGTCAGCAATAGACCTTGTTATGGCTTGTCTTATCCACCATGTTGCATAGGTTGAGAATTTGTAACCACGTCTATATTCAAATTTATCAACAGCCTTCATAAGGCCAATATTGCCTTCTTGAATAAGATCCAGAAACTGCAATCCACGGTTGGTATATTTTTTTGCAATCGAAATCACCAGCCTGAGGTTAGCTTCAACCATTTCTTTTTTCGCGCGTGCTGCCTCTCTCTGACCACGTTGAATGGTCAAAAACACCTCTTTAAATTCTGGAATTGATAACCCTACATCTTCTACTAAAATAGACATCTTATCTTTCGTTTCTGAGACTTTATCCCAATGCAAATCCTTTAGTTTCTGCCAAGCTTTTGTCTTATATTTTGGGTGAGGCCAAACTTCATCTAATTCATGCCCTGACCATGCTTCCAGAAACTGAGCTCTGGCGATACCACTGCCTGTAGCAACAGACATGAGCTGACCTTCTAATGAGGTGAGATGCTTATTAAGCTCTGATAGCTGCGAGGATAATGCCTCAAGCCTACTTGCATTAAGATATATGTTTTGCATTTGCTCTGCCAGCAATATGCGTTTTGATTGCAATTTCTGAAATTCATCTTCGTTGAGTTCTTCGCCTGCAAGTTGTCTCTCTTGAAGGGATTCGTAAATTTTAAACGTACCTGCAATTTCGTTCAAAGTTGCCATAACATCATCAAAAACAGCCTCTTCCATTGCTGCCAGCGATAATGTTAGATCATCCCCATCATCTCCATCATCAGAATCCGAACGCTCTTCAGAACCTTCCTCGTCAGAGGATAATTCGTCTGTTTCATCCTCCTCCTCCTCTTCTTCATCTTCTTCTTCAGAAAGATCGTTAGCGACAGCGATATTATGCGCAGGCAAGGCAGAAATCACCGACATATCTTGAATTGGGGTGCCATTCAGCTTTGTGTAAGTAGTATCAAGATCAATAATATCTCTTAGCGGCACGCCGCCTTCTGTGATTTGCTGTTGCCATTGCAGAAGCGCTCTTATTGTAAGCGGGCTTTCGCAAATGCCGCCAATCATCATTTCTCGACCTGCTTCAATCCGCTTGGCTATTGCGATTTCACCTTCACGTGACAATAGCTCAACAGAGCCCATTTCTCGCAAATACATTCGCACTGGATCATCAGAGCCAGCACTATCATTATCTGATACATTTCCAGTTGCGGCTTCGGTTTCATTTTCTTCAGAGTTGGATTCTTCCTGTTCAGCTGATTCTACAACTGAAACTCCCATTTCTGAGAGAGCAGACATTACGTCTTCAATTTGCTCTGAGGTAAGCTCTTCTTGCGGAAGCGCTGCGTTTAACTCGTCATGGGTAACAAAGCCTGCACTTTGACCCTTTTTGATAAGTGCCTTGATTTTTGAGTTATTAGTATCGAGCACAGGCGCATCTGGCGCCTCTGCTGCAACAGTAGCCGCAGCTTGTTTTCTTGCCATCGATTTTAATCCTCCAGATCACCACGCCGCTGGCTAGCAATCAGCTTAACCCTATTGACGCCGCCTTGGTGTCAGAGACAACGTAATAATTTCATCAATCTTTCGCCTAGCTTCATCCATATCAATGTCTGCTTTTTTTCGGTTCAACCAAAGTTCAGCTGTTGTCTCATCAATTTGAATAAGTAAGTCTTTATACCCCAGCTTAAGTAAATGATATCTAATCCCGTCTTCGTCAAGATCTTGGTCGCGAATTAAAACATCAAATAGATGATTTTTCATTTTTTCGCAATCCAAATTACCAAAATCTAACTCAGAAAGGGTTTCTATTGTATCAATGGTGATTTGCGGGAATGCTATTAATAATCCAAGTAGTGTTTGAACCCGCCTCAACGCGCCTGTTTTAGGTCTTCTAACAGATGGGTAAATTCCTGCCCTAAAAGGCGCATTACCGCCTCTGCTTGCCGCGCGCATGGATTGTATCCTTCGCTCTATTTCATCTCCAAAAGCGGCACGTGTTTGATTATGTCCTATGGTGCGAACTAATCTTCTTATTTCCTGCCAGAATGCAGCACGTTGTTCAGGCTGGCTTAAATCATACAAAGCTGCTTTGCGCGACCAAGATGCATCTACCAATGAGGCGGCAGTCCCGATAATTCGCACTAATCCATCGCCGCCCTCAGCCTTGATAATATCATCAGGATCCATGCCCTCTGGCAGGGTTGCTATTCTGACAGACTTGCCAGGTTCCAGATTTGGTAAAATCCGCTCTATGGCTTTACCAGCTGCATTCTGGCCAGCTATATCCCCATCAAAGCATAAAATAGGCTCGTCATGCAGTTTCCAAACAAGAGCTATCTGCTCTTCTGTAAGGGCTGTGCCGAGAGGCGCTAATGCGGCTGCTTTTTGAGATGCTGTTACCGCAATTACGTCCATATATCCTTCAACCAATAATAATGGAAGATTGCGTCTTACTCTCTCTCTTGCTTGTGGCCATCCATATAGGACAGATTTTTTTGAAAAACTTGGACTATCAGGCGAATTTAAGTATTTTGGCTGTGCTTCTCCCATAGCTCTTGCGCCAAAAGCGATAACTTGACCTTTTCTATTTTCAATCGGGAAGATAACCCTATCCCTAAAATAATCATATTTTTGCCCGTCACGTTCTGAAATGCCTGTAAGGCCTGCCAATTTGGATATTTCCGCGCCATATCCTTTTTGCTGAAGATGTGCATAAAGACCTGAATGTGGGGCATATCCAAGGCGAAACTCAGCAATAATCTGGTCAGAAAGTCCTCTTTCTCTTAGATAATTATGCGCCCTTTGCCCATCAATTTTTTGCAAATTTCCTTGAAAAAAACTGGCTGCATAATCAAGACAAGATAGCAGGTTTTTATGGCGTTCTTGTTTGGCCTTATCTATCGGACCGATTTCAGGCATTGCCATTCCAGCTATGCCTGCCAGCTCGCGCACGGATTCGATAAAATCAAGGCCATCTGTTTCGCGAAGATAGCTAATGGCATCCCCGCTTACCCCGCATCCAAAACAATGATAAAACCCCTCATCATCATTTACGTTAAAAGAAGGTGTTTTCTCGCCGTGAAAAGGACAAAGCCCTACGAATCTAGACCCTTTTTTTGTGAGTTTCACCCGCTTGCCGATAATACTAGAAAGGCTAATATGGCTTCGAAGATTTTCAAGAAATTCAGGCGTGATAGTCATGAAAAATGTGATAACTTTTGTGAATTATTCGCAAAATTGTGAGAATCTCAAAATGTGAGACTCTAATAATAACCATAACTCAACTCAAAGAGCAAAATTTATCACTACCCGTCCTTGGATAAATCCATCAACGCGGTTTTTACCTGTGCGCTAATTTTGCTAAAATCCATTTTGCCTGTATATTCCTGCTTAAGATATGCCATGACTTTTCCCATATCTTTTACCGAAACAGCGCTGGTTTGCGAAATCGCCGTCTCTAATGCGGTGATAATTTCATCATCCCCTAATTGCTCTGGCAAAAATTCTTGAATTATTTTTATTTCTTTTTCTTCTGTCTCAGCCAGTTCCGCACGACCAGCATCACGGTACATAGCGGACGATTCGCGCCGTTGCTTAATCATAGTTTGCAACATGCTCAAAATTTCATCATCACTGATGCCTTCAGACACACCATTTCCGCGCGCCGTAATATCTCTATCTTTAAGCGCGGCAGCAATGAGCCTGATTGTAGATAACGCAATTTTATCGCCAGCTTTAAGTGCGTCCTTCATAGAACGCGATATCTCATCTCTCATAGGTACTATCAATCTTTATAGTTTAAGTTCATCGGATGAATTTTTTCATTCCATACTAAACACAAGCAAATCTGGCAAGGGGATGTTAAATTTAACCTGTGATATTCTCAATCATGCCCTTGACCTTCTCATCTCAGTTTTGTAGAAAACCAAAGTTTTGCTGTTTAAGGAAACCCCTTATCGTATTTTATAGAAAACGAAACATAAAATGTGATTGATGTTAAATAGTTAAACCCCTAAGTAATCCTGAAAATCCTTTCAAGGGGTATATAAAAAGAATCATGCCTAGTGAATTGAACCCTGCCAAAAACGCTCTGCTACTATTAGATAATGGAACTGTTTTTTATGGATATGGATTCGGTGCTGAGACAGAATCAGTGGGTGAGCTGTGTTTTAATACCTCAATGACTGGCTATCAAGAAATTATGACCGACCCTTCTTATGCTGGGCAGATTATCAATTTCACATTCCCGCATATTGGAAATGTTGGCACAAATCCGCTAGATATGGAAACTGACAAGCCATCTGCATTGGGGCTGGTAACAAGGAACCAGATAACCTCCCCCTCTAATTGGCGAAGCACACAGCCTTTTAGCAAATGGCTAGAAACTCATAAATTACCTGGAATAAGCGGAATTGATACACGCGCTCTTACGCGCCAAATACGAGATGAAGGTGCCAAAACTGCGTTATTAAGCTATCGCAAAAATGGTGTTTTTGATTTACCTGCAATCTCTGCCAAAACATCTGACTGGCCAGGCTTGGAGGGGATGGATCTTGCCAAGCTTGTAACCAGACCTGCCTTAGCTAATTGGTCTGGCAGTCTATTTCATTTTGATTTTGAGCCAGCAACTGGGCACAATAAGGCAGTTCAGCATAAGGTTGTCGCGCTCGATTTTGGAGCAAAGCATAATATTTTGCGATGCCTTGAAAGTGCTGGATGCGAAGTTATCGTGCTTCCAGCTGATAGTTCTGCTGATGAGGTTCTTGCTCAAAAGCCTGACGGTGTTTTTTTATCTAACGGGCCTGGCGATCCTGCGGCAACAGCTGAATATGCAGGTAGCGAAATTCGCACGCTGGTAGAAACAGGAATTCCGATATTTGGTATTTGTATTGGTCATCAATTGCTTGCATTGGCAATGGGCGGCAACACTTCTAAAATGGATACAGGACATAGAGGGGCAAATCACCCAGTGAAAGACCTGAAGACTGGCCAGATAGAAATCACAAGCCAAAATCATGGTTTTGTTGTTAATGAGGCAAGCCTGCCAGAGTGCCTTGAAGTTACGCACCGATCTTTGTTTGACAGTAGCGTTGAGGGTCTAAGGCATAAGACGCTGCCTGTATTTTCGGTTCAATATCACCCTGAATCATCCCCAGGGCCTCACGATTCTCGAAATTTGTTTTACCGTTTTACCTCCCTTATGAAATCAGCAGGAAATTCCTGATGCCAAAACGAAGTGACATATCCTCTATTCTAATTATTGGTGCAGGCCCTATCATAATTGGGCAAGCCTGTGAGTTTGATTATTCAGGTACCCAAGCTTGTAAGGCGCTTAAAGAAGAGGGATATCGAATTATCCTGATAAATTCTAATCCAGCTACGATAATGACTGACCCTGGGATGGCTGATGCAACCTATATAGAGCCTATAACAGCTGATATGGTTGCAACTATTATTGCAAAAGAGCGCCCAGATGCCATTCTTCCTACGATGGGGGGTCAGACAGCCCTAAACACAGCCCTAAAATTGCATGAAATGGGGGTTCTTAAAAAATATAATGTAGAGCTTATTGGCGCAAAACCAGAGGCCATTGAAAAAGCAGAAGATCGCTCTTTATTCAGGTCAGCGATGGATTCAATCGGGCTTGAATCAGCGCGCTCAAGCACCATTAAATCTATTGATGATGCTGAAGATGCGCTTGGACTAGTTGGCTTGCCTGCGATTATTCGCCCTTCATTTACGCTTGGCGGTGAAGGCGGCGGAATTGCTTATAATAAGGCAGAATATCTGCAGATAGTATCTGATGGATTACGGCTTTCTCCTGTTAGTGAGGTTCTCATTGAGGAATCACTACTAGGCTGGAAAGAATTTGAAATGGAGGTCGTACGCGATACAGCAGATAATTGTATTATTATTTGCTCAATTGAAAATGTTGACCCAATGGGCGTGCATACTGGTGATTCCATCACCGTTGCCCCTGCGCTTACGCTTACCGATAAAGAATATCAGGCATTGCGGAATGCCTCTATTGCTGTTCTGCGGGAAATTGGTGTTGATACTGGCGGCTCTAATGTTCAATTTGCGGTATGTCCTGATACTGGCAGAATAATCGTAATTGAAATGAACCCACGGGTCAGCAGATCATCAGCACTTGCTTCAAAAGCAACAGGATTCCCAATTGCTAAAATCGCGGCCAAGCTTGCTGTTGGTTACACATTAGATGAATTAGCCAACGATATAACCAAAGTAACACCTGCCAGCTTTGAGCCAACAATTGATTATATTGTCACCAAAATTCCGCGCTTTACATTTGAAAAATTCAATGGTGCAGAAGAACTCTTATCAACATCAATGAAGTCAGTTGGTGAGGCGATGGCTATTGGGCGAAGTTTTCAAGAAAGTCTGCAAAAGGCTCTTCGCTCACTTGAAACAGGTTTATCTGGTCTTGATGAAATTGAGATGCCAACTCGAGCAGAAGAAGTAAGCAAGGATGTTTTGCATGGCTGGCTTTCTGAGCAAACACCTGACAGAATTTTGAGAATAGCCCAAGCCATGAGAAGCGGCTTGAGCGTGGATGAAATTCATAATGCAACAAAATGGGATAAATGGTTCCTAAATGAAATTGCCGCTATACTCGAAACCGAAAAACAGATTTCTAAATCTGGGCTCCCCACCCATAAATCAGAATTAATGTTTTTAAAATCAGCTGGTTTTCACGATAAAAGAATTGCCCATTTAGCCAATGTAAGCGCGCAAACCGTGATGCAAAAACGCCAAGAGCTTAATGTCCATCCCGTATATAAGCGCATTGATACATGTGCAGCTGAATTTGCGTCTGAGACAGCCTATTTTTACTCGACCTATGAAGTTGGCGATAATGCGGAATGTGAAGCTAAACCCTCTAATAGAGAGAAAATTGCGATATTAGGCGGAGGTCCAAATCGAATTGGTCAGGGCATAGAATTTGATTATTGCTGTGTGCATGCCGCCTATGCTCTTTCTGAAGCGGGTTATGAGACTATCATGATTAACTGCAATCCAGAGACAGTATCAACAGATTATGATACATCTGATCGGTTGTATTTTGAGCCTCTAACAGGGGAAGATACAATTGAAATCTTGCGCAAGGAGCAGGAAAACGGAACCTTGAAGGGGGTTATTGTCCAGCTTGGAGGGCAAACACCTCTTAAAATTGCGAGCGATCTAGAGGCTGCTGGCATCCCTATTTTGGGCACAAGTCCAGATTCAATTGACTTGGCAGAAGACAGGGAAAGGTTTCAGCAACTTATAAATCGCTTATCCTTAAAACAGCCAGAAAATGGTATTGCAACCTCTCTAGAGGAAGCCGTTGAAATAGCAAAAAAGATTGGTCTGCCTGCTGTCATACGACCCTCTTATGTGTTAGGGGGCAGAGCAATGGAGGTTGTCCACCAACTCTCCGACTTAGAGCGCTATATGCAAAATGCGGTTAGAGTATCTGGGGATAACCCTGTGTTAATTGACAGGTTCATTGAAAACGCAATTGAAGTTGATGTGGATGCTTTATGTGACCAAGAAGATGTGTTTATTGCAGGGGTTATGGAACATATTGAGGAGGCAGGTATCCATTCTGGTGATTCTGCCTGCTCACTTCCGCCGCAAACAATCCCGAGTAATATTCTTGAAAAAATTAATGAACAAACACGCGCGCTTGCCTTTGCACTTAATGTGGTTGGATTGATGAATGTACAATTCGCGGTAAAGAATGAGGATGTATACTTGCTTGAAGTAAATCCAAGAGGAAGCAGAACGGTTCCTTTTGTTGCAAAAGCAACTGGCAATCCTGTAGCAAAAATCGCAGCAAGAATAATGTCGGGAGAAAAATTATCTTCCATGTCCTTGATTACAGCAAAGCAGGAACATGTCGCTGTAAAAGAGGCTGTCTTTCCATTTGCACGTTTCCCTGGTGTTGATGTGTTTCTTGGCCCTGAAATGAAATCAACAGGCGAAGTAATGGGCATTGATAAAGAATTTGGCATCGCCTTTGCTAAAAGCCAGTTAGGGGCTGGCGTGGATTTGCCCATTTCTGGCACGGTATTTATTTCAATTAAAGATGCTGATAAACCTGCTTTTGTTGAGATTTGTCATTCGCTTATCGAATTTGGTTTGGAAATCTGTGCAACAGATGGCACCACCAAATATCTAAATAAAGCGGGTATCCCTGCTAGGAGAGTTAACAAGGTTCTGGAAGGGCGGCCACATGCTGTAGATGCCATGCTTTCTGGTGAAATAGATCTTGTTTTTAATACTGCCCATGGTGTTGCTGCTATTCAGGACAGCTTATCACTAAGACAAACAGCACTAACCAATAATATCCCCTATTATACAACCATGTCCGGAAGTAGAGCAGCTGTTGCGGCAATTCGTGCATTGCAAAAAACCAAACTTTCCGCAAAATCCATCCAAGATTATTTACACTCCGTAAGTAGCTAAAAAGACACAAAGTCTAGACGGTTAAATTGAATCACTTTACAGTGAGTATTTTAATGTCTGTATTATATTACAAAGCGATAAGAGGCCTAATATGGAAAAAATTCCATTTACGCAAGCTGGTTTAGACAAAACAAAGTCAGAGTTGCACCAGCTTAAAAATGTTGAAAGACAACAGGTTATTCGTGCGATTGCGGATGCACGAGAACATGGTGACTTGTCCGAAAACGCTGAATATCATGCGGCTCGCGAGCGTCAATCATTTATTGAGGGTCGAATCAAAGAGCTAGAAGATGTAACAAGCCGAGGTGAAGTAATTGATGCCAGCAGAATAACAGGCAAAACAGTTACATTCGGCGTGACGGTTGTTATTGTGGACGAACTTACAGATGTCGAATATAGCTACTCTATTGTTGGCCCCTACGAAGCAGAACTTGAAAAGCGTAAAATCTCAACTGCGTCTCCTATCGCCAAAGGTCTAATCGGAAAACAAGTTGGTGATTCTGTTGAAGTTCAGACCCCGCGCGGCCCGCATCCTTATGAGATTTTATCTATCAGCGTTTACAATGGTGATTAAGAAACAGCCATCAGCTTTAAGAATATGGGAGTGCTGCTTACTCCTGCAACGGAACGCCTGGCAAGTCTTTTTCAGACCTTATGGAAAGCGCTGTTTTAACATGGCTTACATTTGGAGCAGGGGTTAGCTTGCTGGTAAGAAACTTCTGAAAATCATCCCAGTCAGTTGCTACAATTTTCAGCAAGAAATCAATTTCGCCCATAAGCATATGGCATTCTCTTACCTCTTCCCAGCTTACAACCATCTCTTCAAATTTCTTTAAATCTGCTTCTGCTTGACTGGTAAGCCCCACAAAAGCAAAAACAGTGACTGTATATCCAACTGATTCGGGATCTATTTCGGCGTTGTAGCCCCGGATTATACCAGCATCTTCAAGAGCACGAACCCGCCTCAAACACGGAGGCGCAGATATCCCAGCATTCTTAGCAAGCTCTACATTGCTTAATCTTCCATTTTTTTGAAGATCATACAAAATTTGTCTATCAACTTTATCTAACTTGTGCTTTTTTGCCATAAACCTAATCCCTGTTTGATTTTCAAATCATAAATAGTTAAACCAGATCACGCAAGAATATTACAAAATTTGAGCGTAAATTTGTTAACTAGAACAAAAGTTAGTGAAAAAACATGTCCGACGACCGTAACGTAAAATCATGTTGGATTGTAACAGATGGCACTACTGGCATGCTAAAGCAGTCCATCGCTGTTGCAAAATCCTTAAATATTGAGCCTGCTATTCTGCAGGCACATCCAACGCCAATTCTGCGCGTATTTCCAACCCTTGCCAAAATACCTACCTGGCGACTTACAATGGGTCGCAGCCCCAGCTGGATAAGAGGGCCTTATCCTGATTATATTATTAGCTGTGGGCGCAGAATGGCTGGATTATCAATTGGTTTGCGCCGAATATCCAAAGGCAGAAGCAAAACCATTCATATACAAGATCCTGGCATCTCACCTAATTACTTTGATGTATTGGTTGTGCCATCTCATGATAAAATTGCAGCATCAGAGCAGAACTTCTCTAATCTTGTAATTTCTACAGGCTCTTTAAGCTGGCTTGTTAAAAAGCAGATAATGGCCGGAAAATCAGATATGAAAGAACGATTTGGGCCATTAGACTCTCCCCAGATTGTTGTAATGCTTGGCGGAAATAATAAGCGCTACCGGGTATCTGCTTCTATTGTTGAAAAATTGGCTCATGACATATTTGACTATGCGCAGCACAAAAATGCACGCCTTATCATCATTCCATCTCGGCGCACTCCGAAAAAAGCACGAATGCTATTCGAGGCGCTTGATAAGGATAAAAAACATATTTTCTGGGATGGGGCGCATGGAAACCCGTATCCTGATATTCTCTCTATCGCAGATGAAATTATTGTAACTTCAGATTCAGTAAATATGGTCACTGAGGCATGCCTTCTTGGAAAGCCTGTTTTTGTTGCTCATTGGGGCGAAGAGCATGGACGACTTGCCAAATTTCATACCATCATGAATAATAGTGGATTTACAAGACCGCTTTTACAAGCAGGAGAGGCATTTAAGCCAAAAATACTCAATCAAATGCCTCAGATTGCACAGAAAATAACTGCCATTTTGAATAGATGAGCATGAATAATCCCTATTGATTTTAAGGGTGTTATGCTGGCCTTCTTTGATATTTTTGCCAATGGGTGGCGGCTAATAATCTCTTTTAAAAAAGCCCCTCAGATGCTACTCTTATCCCCTAATAAGGCTGATTAGCTTTGAGAAAAGCGTATTTGATTAAGAAAAACAGGTCTGGGTTTCAAATTTGCGTAAAAATCCGCCCAAAAATGGTATTGAACTGACCAGATAATGATTATTTCCATTTTAATGCTGGTAAGCGGCCTTACAATATTGCTAACTGCTGCACATGTGATAATTCCGGGCACAATATCGGTTGCTTATTATTTTCGTGTTCCTGCTCATGTTGTCGCTGTTCTGTTAATCGCCGCTGGCACCTCAGCGCCTGAGTTAATAGTCGCAATACAAGCTGGCTTAAATGGAACGCCTCAGATTGTGTGGGGAAATATTATTGGCTCAAACATCACCAATATCTTAGTGGTTTTAAGCATCGCTGGTTTGTTTTTTCCCATTGCGACAACCGATACGCAAACAAAAAGAGATATGATACTTTTGTTGGCTATCAGTGCGATTATAACGATATCAGCCTATTATTTTTCCGCTCTTCCACTATTCGTCAGCATTCTACTGGTGATAATCCTTGCCTGTTATACATTATATTTAGTTCGCTTGAAACCAGATGAAGAAGAGGCAGAAAAAAACACTGAAGGCGCTGAACTTTCATTTAAGCGCTCACTAATCTATTGTATTGCAGGTGTCGCTGGCCTTGTGTTTGGGGCTGATTTGATGGTTAATGCGGCTGTTGACCTTGCGGTTACCCTATCCATCTCAAAGGCTGTCATTGGACTTACCATTATTGCGTTTGGAACCTCTCTTCCAGAAATAGCCGCTGCAATTGCAAGTCTATTTCACAGAAGAGTTGATATGGCACTTGGAAGTATTATCGGCTCCAACATATTTAACATTGTTGCAGGATTAGGTATCACCCGGCTGGTAAGTGAACTTCCAGTAACAACCGAAATATTAGTAACTGGCATACCAGTAATGATTTTATCAACGCTAATATTAGCGCTGTTGATTTTCTTTAAACAGCCCTTAGGAAAGATTATAAGCGTCTGTTTTTTAGCAATATATTGCTTGTTTTTGTGGCTGAACCTTGCAATTGGCATCTAAAATTACCCATTTATGCAGGCTATTTTTAAAAAAATATCTGTTTAAAACTCGAAGTTGTTCACATCTATAAATACAAATTACAAAAATGTTATATTATGTTTGTTTTTTTTAAGCGCGCCTTCTTGACAAGGCTTAACTATCTGTTTTAAAAGAATTAATTATTGTTGCCTAATATTTAAGCAAACAAGTTAAAATGCCTTATTTCCGCGGGTTTATGGAGTAAAATACATTCTTATCAACAAACTTATCCACAGCGAAAGTGGATAAAAATTATTACCCCATTTTGGATTTTGATTCGCATATTAATTGCTTTGAAATAGACGTTGAGATTCAATCGATAAGAGATAGAAACTGCAAAATTAATTAAGAAAGTTACATACTGCATTGAAACAAAATCGTTTTATTAACATTGCATTTGCAAATAGCTGTGAGCTCTTAGATGACATCTGAAATAATAGAATTTCAAACTGGATTAGACTATTTAAAAAGTCAGGTGAAGCACTTGCCTAAAAAGCCAGGTGTGTACCGAATGTTTGATGCAGATGGGCAAGCTCTTTATGTGGGCAAGGCAAAATGGCTATCTGGCAGAGTGACAAGCTATACACAGCCAAACAGACTAACAAATAGGCTGCTTCGAATGGTTGCAGAAACACGGCATCTTGAAATCACAGTCACCCACTCAGAAGTCGAGGCTTTATTATTAGAGTCTAATCTAATCAAAAAACTCAAACCGCGTTATAATATATTACTAAAAGATGATAAAAGTTTTGCCTATATAATCGTAACCGAAGACCATCCGTTCCCGCAATTAACAAAACACAGGGGAACACGGCGAAAGGCTGCGAGCTATTATGGTCCATTTGCATCTGCTAGTTCTGTAAATAAAACATTAGCATCCTTATCGCGTGCTTTTTTATTACGTAACTGTAGTGATTCTATTTTTGCCTCTAGGACACGACCTTGTCTGCAATATCAAATAAAAAGATGTACTGCTCCATGTGTGGATAAGGTAGCTAAAACTGACTATGAAAAACAAGTAAAAGCAGCAAAGCAGTTCCTGTCTGGTTATTCTGATAAGGTACAGCGCGACTATGCAACTCAAATGCAAAATGCCTCTGATGCGTTAGAGTTCGAAACAGCAGCAATCTGGCGAAACCGCATTAAAGCACTTACCGCCATTCAGGCAAATCAGGATATTAATCTTAAATCCCTTCAAGAGGCTGATATAATTGCCGCCTCCATTTCTGGCGGTATATGCTGCGTTCAGGTCTTTTTTGTCCGCAATGCAAGCAATTATGGCAATACCGCATTCTTTCCCAGAACAAACAACTCTGAGGACATACAATCCGTTCTCACTGCTTTCATCGGACAATTTTATAGTGATAAAATTCCAGCAAGCTTAATTCTGGTAAATGAGCGCCCTCATGAAGTCGAATTGCTAGAATCTGCCTTATCAAACCAGTCTGGCAGTAAAATCGAAATCTCTAAACCAGAGCGCGGTGACAGGCGCAAAATTATGACCATGGCGGTGAGAAACGCCGAAGAGGCCATAGCACGCAAGCTTGCCGATACCGCATCACAGCGCAGATTACTAGAGGAGCTTACCAATGCATTAGAGCTGGACGAGCCCCCTTCGCGCATAGAGATATATGATAACTCACACATTCAAGGCGCATTTCCGGTCGGTGCAATGGTTGTTGCCACGCCTGATGGGTTCGCAAAATCTGCTTATCGAAAATTTAATATGCAAAATGAAGGTAAATATGCTGTCCAAGATGGGGATGATTTTGCCATGATGCGACAGATGATATCTAGACGCTTTGAGCGCGCGCTAAAAGAAGACCCTAATCGTAAGACAGCTAATTGGCCGGATCTGTTGTTAATTGACGGCGGCAAAGGACAAATAAATGCTGTATATGAAGTATTAGACGAGCTTGGAATTGACGATATAACAGCAATTGGTGTTTCAAAAGGACCAGATAGAAACGCCGGAAGAGAGCAATTCCATAAAAGAGGCGCTAACAGTTTTACCCTGCAACCAGATAGCCCTGCCATGCATTATCTGCAGCGACTAAGAGATGAAGCACATCGATTTGCTATTGGTAGTCATCGAACACAACGCACAAAAGCACAATTCAAAAATCCTTTAGATAATGTGCCAGGCATTGGTGCCAAACGAAAAAAAGCACTTCTCAACCATTTTGGATCTGCGCGTTCAGTCACCGATGCTGGTATCAAGGATTTACAAGCGGTTGATGGGATATCTGCACATATTGCCCAACAAATATATGACTGGTTTCATAGCCAGAACAAAAGCTAATTTAAAAAATGTCTCGTAGAGGCATGATTATCTTTAATAATAATTTTTGGTTATTGTGAGCCATTGAAGAAGATGTCTTGTTATGAGATGGTATAAAAGCACGCAAGTGGCATCATTCCAGGGTGAACCTATATTTTTTTGAGAGAAAAATGAACCTTCCCAATTTATTGACTATTTTAAGAATAATTGCAGCGCCAATTATAGCTATTCTTATCTGGAGAGAAACCAGCAACGCACAGCTCATCATCGCATTTGGGCTGTTTTGTGTTGCAGGGCTAACAGATTGGCTAGATGGTTATCTTGCCCGCAAACTTAAGATAGAATCCCATCTAGGCAGGATATTAGATCCCATTGCAGATAAAGTGCTACTTGCCTGTGTTTTATTGGCGCTTGCGTCACATTATACCAGAGACTGGCTATTTATAGCGCCAGCACTGATTATTTTTCTAAGAGAATTTATAATATCTGGCTTTCGTGAATATATGTCTAAAGAAAATATTATAATAAATGTATCCATGTTGGCAAAATGGAAAACCACACTGCAACTAGCAGCTGTTGGACTTATTATTCTATCCATGATTTTCGCTGAAAACGCGTTTCTTGCTTATACAAGCATTGCAACCTTGTGGATAAGCGCAATTGTTACAGTACAAACAGCCTATGATTACCTTAAATTAGGCTTATCTGAGCTTAAACACTAACAGAATACCTACACCAAAAAATAGATATTATCGCCTATATAGGCCCAGTATTTTGCTATGAATTTGTCACATTCGTGTAGGCTTCAACCAAGATTCTACAAGCTGTATCTGGTTTAAAATTATAATCACCAATTTTTGAAATGGGGGTGATTTCAGCTGCTGTTCCAGTAAGAAAAGCCTCCCTCGCATTTTCTAACTCATCTGGCAATATGTGCCTCTCAACCACCTCTAAGCCAGCCTGTTTTGCTAGTTCAATAACTGTTCTTCTTGTTATCCCATCTAAAAAACAATCTGCTTTCGGAGTATGAATTTTTCCGTCATTCATTAAGAAGAATATGTTAGCCCCTGTTGCCTCTGCAACATAACCACGATAATCAAGCATTAACGCGTCCTGAAATCCTTTTCTCTCTGCTGTATGCTTAGCAAGCGTGCAAATCATATAAAGACCAGCAGCCTTAGCCTGAACCGGTGCAGATTCGGGAGATGGCCTGCGCCAATCTGCAATATCTAGCATAATACCCTTCATCTTTGTTTCGGGGTCAAAATAGCTTGGCCATTGCCATGCCGCCACGCCAACATGAATTGTTGTTTCCTGTGCCGAGATTGCCATCATCTCTGAGCCACGCCAACAAAATGGCCGTAAATACCCGTCAGAAATTTCATTCGCATCTAGCACGTGATATTTTATATTTTCCATTTCTTCATCTGACATAGGCAAATCGAAATCAAGAAAATTACATGACGCCCTGAGCCTTGCCGTATGTTCAGCAGATTTGAAAATCTTCCCATTATAAGAGCGCTCTCCCTCAAAAACAGAAGAGGCATAATGTAAACCGTGACAAAGGGTATGTGTTTTAGCCTCTCGCCACGGCACCATTTGCCCATCTAACCAAATAAATCCATCTCTATCATCAAATGGGATGAGTGCCATGCCTGTTTCCTCGTCTTTTATTATTGCAAATATTAGTTATAGAGCGCTGAATATGGAATAAAATAATCCAAAACCATAACAATGCTTTATTTTTCTATCAGGATCAGTATTATTGGTCAACATGGCTGACATAAAATCATCTCAAAAAGCATTATTCCTTCGCAAGGAAACATTAAGGCGCGGCATAGAGCTGCTATTTTATGCGTATCGTGATTTTACAAGTGAGGCTGATTCTATTTTATCTGAGATAGGATTAGGGCGCGCTCATCACCGTGTACTGTACTTTGTTGGTAAGTATTCTGGTATGACGGTTAGTGATTTATTGAGTATCTTGCGAATTACCAAGCAAAGCCTATCACGCGTATTATCACATCTCATAGCCGAGGGATATGTTCGACAACAGATAGGCGACACAGACAAACGCCAACGGCTATTGTTTCTTACCTCAAAAGGTTCTGCGCTTGAAGCGCGTCTAACTGATATTCAATGCAAAAGATTTGCGAATGCATATCTTCAATCTGGTGCAAGTGATGTTGCTGGCTTTGAGCAGGTGCTAAATGCTCTGTTAGACGAACACACAAACCATCACAATAAAAGCAAAATCGAGAATGGCTAATCCAACAGATTCCAGATCGCATATCCTAGTTGTTGACGATGATCAGCGATTATTAGAGCTGCTTAAAAAATTTCTAGAAGAAAGCGGATTTCGTGTAACAGGCGCAAGCGATACAGATCAAGCAAATGCGTATATGAATGGCATTCACTTCGATTTACTTGTGATAGATATAATGATGCCTGGAAAAACAGGGATTGAATGGCTTATTGAGTTAAGAGAAAGCACAACTATTCCAGCTATTTTTCTAACGGCTCTTGGTGAAACTGAAGATAGAATTGATGGGCTTTCTGCTGGCGCAGATGACTATCTTCCCAAACCGTTTGAGCCTCGAGAACTTATATTAAGAATAACGCGCATACTGGACCGCTCTCTTACGGCGCCTAACGGATATAGTGATATTATATTCGGAAATTTTGTTTTTAATTTAGAAAGCAGAAAACTATCCAAAGATGAGATACTTATTCATTTAACCACCTCCGAGCAGGATTTACTGAGCTGTTTTGCAAACGCCCCTAACAAGACCTTATCCCGAGAAGATTTAATAGAGCTTCTAGAAGAGCGAATGCAAGGCAGGTCGATAGATGTGGCTATAGCAAGACTTCGCTCGAAAATTGAGAATGACCCTAAGCAACCTTATTATCTTACCACGGTTAGAAATCTGGGTTGGAAGTTGCAAATAGATAAAGTAATTGGTTAAAGCCAAATCCTAGGTAATATTTAAATATGCTTTCAATTGGGATTCACAGGAGGGGTTAATGCAATTAAGACATTATTTGCCAAAAACGCTATTTAACCGCTTAGTAGCCATTATTTTGGTTCCAATGTTTCTGGTGCAGCTCATCACTGTTCTTATTTTTTATGAACGTCATTGGGACTCAGTTACCCGCCAAATGGCAGATGCGCTTGCCAGTGAAATAAGATTATTAGTAGACCGATTACCATCAGAGCCTACGTCTGAGAACATTGAAAATCTCAAATATTTCGCAAAGAAATATTTTTATTTTGATATTGAGTATGTATCAGGCACAACCATGCTCCCAAAAGACATCGAAACAAATTCGAGCTATACAGCCTTTGCATTCAAACGCGCTATAAATTCGCGCATTCGCTATCCATGGACGGCTAGTCTAGAGGAACACTCAGAAAAAATTTTAGTTGATATGCAATTTCCAAACGGTGTGCTGACGATTAGTGCTGGCAAAAAGCGTTTATTTAGTTCTACCAGCTGGCTTTTTATTGGCTGGACGATTGGCAGCTCGTTAATTTTATTTCTGATTGCTCTTATTTTTATTCAACGCCAAGTAAGACCCATTAGACGCCTTTCGGTTGCAGCGCGCCAATTAGGACTTGGCCGAGATATCACCGAGGACTTTCAATTAGAAGGCGCAAGAGAAATACGATCAGCAGGGCGTGCTTTTCAAGCCATGAGGCATCGCATAAAACGTCATTTAAATGAGCGAACAACAATGCTTGCTGGCGTAAGTCATGATTTGCGAACCCCATTAACTAGAATGCGCCTTCAGCTTGCCTTGGTTAAAAAAACACCTGAAATTGAAGAATTAACAAAAGACATCTCAGAAATGGAGGCCATGATTGAGACATATCTTGCTTTCTCCAGAGGAGAGGTATCAGATCCCCCTCATCAAGGTGATATTAGGCAATTACTCAGAGATATTACGCGACAATTACAAAAATCATATCCAGATCGACTGACGCTTATTTTCAACGAGGATGATATTCCTGAATTCCCAATTCGTGCCTCCTCTCTTCGTCGTGCATTAATGAATATATTAGAAAATGCGCTTCGCTATGCACAGAATGCGGAAATAAGAGTGAGAAGACGCGAGGATACTGTATTAATCCAAATAGATGATGATGGCCCCGGCATCCCGCTTGAGAGACGAGCAGAGGCTATACTGCCTTTTAAAAGGCTAGAGGCTTCCAGAAATCAGCAAACAGGTGGCACTGGTCTTGGTCTATCAATAGCCAGTGATATTATTTTAAGTCATGGCGGTCAGCTTGAATTACTAGACTCGCCAATGGGCGGGCTTCGCGTATATGTGATTTTACCGATATAGCTTCGATGGTGTTACGGGCTAGTATAATCTCACCCCATTTTCAACCTTCATCTCAGGTGCCACCAAAACAACATGCCCATCCCCATTAGGGACGCCCAAGGTTAATACCTCTGAGATAAAAGGGCCTATCTGGCGCGGCGGAAAATTCACCACTGCTAATATTTGTTTTCCAAGTAACGCTTCTGTATCATATAGCTCTGTTATTTGAGCCGATGATTTTTTAGTGCCAAGATGACCAAAATCTATTTCCAATTTAAATGCGGGTTTTCTGGCTTCCGGGAACTGCTGCACATCGATTATGGTTCCTGCTCGTATATCAATTTCCAAGAATTTATTAAAATCTGCCATGTTATGTTATCCTGAATTTTTAAATCCTTAAATTTGTATCTTTTATCACTTCAGGTCAGTATTTTCCCCCGCAGCAGGCCCATCAAATAATCTCAAACTCTGACCCCATTCACTTGCTTGCTGCAATAATTTATCAAGCTCCCTGAAAGTGGGTGCAAGGTCATCGCTCATATCCTGAAACCAAACTGATCTAATTCCTACCAACAAGCCTATCAGCCCTTTAATGCGAAGAGAACGCTGAAATCTAGCAACCAGCATATCTTGATGTGTATCCCCTGATATTGCGAGGATCCTATCACAAATCTGATATGCAATTTGTGCTAATTCAATACCAAATTTAGGCTCTTTTAAGGCCCATCCATGGATTGATTTTAAGATATCACGCTTACTTGCAAAAGCTTCCAGCATGGTCATTAATGCCTCTAGGATTTTCTCTTGGGTGGAGGCGTTACTATCTTCTGAGAAATCCTCTACAAGCCCAACCAATATCTGACTGACCTGTGTGTCAAACCAATGCAGAAATAGCTCATACGGGTCAGCGACAATGGCGCTTGCCACATCTGGTTCTATTTCAACCTCTAAGGCAAGATGTTGAATTGTTATTTCCGAGATAGTTGCGCCAGTCTGAAGCCTGTTAATCAACGCTTCACCAAGAGCTGACTTTAATAAAAGGATATCTTGAGGATTAGTATTCACACAATTCTCACAATCTAAGTTGTTTATAATCACTTATGTGAAACTAATGTCTTATTTGAATTTGGCAAGTCTCACTGACCAAGCTCACGGCTTCTGTCTTTTGCATTTTGCATTGCCGCTAGAACAAGTTTGACAAGCGCTTCCTCGCGCATCAGGACAGATAATGCCGCAGCAGTCGTGCCGCCCTTGCTTGTTACATTCTCACGCAAGACAGATGATTCTGACCTATCTTGCATCAAAAGGGTGCCTGCGCCAAACACAGTTCCTCTCGCTAATTTTTTGGATAGCGCTTCTGGAAGTCCAAGTTTAACACCTGCGGACTCCATCGCCTCTGCCAGCAGAAAAACATAGGCAGGCCCAGACCCAGACAAAGCTGTTACCGCGTCCATCATTTCCTCATTTGGAATGATTATGACCTCTCCTACTGCGTGCAATAAGCTAACGCAGAATTCTTGTTGATGCTCTGCAATCGTCTCACTCGCATAAATGGCTGTAATCCCTGCCCCCACAGAAGCAGGCGTATTAGGCATTGCGCGAACTATATGTCCCCTACCCCCTAGTTGGAGTGATATCCAATCGCATGATAATCCAGCAGCAATGGATAAAAACACAATATCATCACGTGCTATTTGCCCAAATGGTGCTATGGCTTCTGCCATCATTTGCGGTTTAACAGCTAGAACCACAAAATCAATAGGCGCGGCATCTGATTGTAGCACTGCATCTAGTGAGGCATGACATGATACCAAATCTGATGATGCAATATCAGGGCTTAAACCTGCTGGCTCGATAATGCTGATATGCTTGAATTGATCTGGCTGCTGAAGCCAGCCTTTGAGCATGGCTGAACCCATCTTACCGCAACCCAAAAGAACAAGATGCTGTTTTTTCCCAGCTCTTGGAATATCTTGGGAGGGGGTATGGGGCGCAGGGGATATCATTAAATTTGTCCAAATGGCTCAGGCATGTCCGTGACTTTGAATCATCCCGAACGGGACAATATCACGGGCAGCATAGGGGCCGTTTAAGACCTGATAGATAGTTGGGAAAGCCTGTTCCGCCTCCCCTAACAAGATCTCAATTACATCTTCAACTTGCTCAGGTGAGGCCCCGCCTGCACCTCGAAGCATTAGTTTATGCTTGATTTTTATGGTATTTGTGCGCTCACAGGCAACAAAATGACCAAGCCAAAGATCCTGATTTAACAAGGAAGTCAGTGTCGTCACTTCTGAGAGCTGGATAGTATCAAAGGTGATATCAAGATTACAACTTACATCAAGAAGCTCTTCAGTTTCAAACCATTCTGCACATAGCTGATGCTGCCCCCATCTTCCAGGCACATCTGCAATAAGCTCGTTAATATTGGTGCGATGCAAGAACCATTCTTGCTGGCATGCAAACTGGGCGACCAATTCCAATGGCCTTGCATTTATGAATTCTGAATTGCCCAACTAATTATCCCTAACATAGAGGTGCAGAGTTTAATTTAGGCGTTCTTATGATGTCGTGGACACGCCTCTCGAGCCTTAATCTAAACAAAGACAGAAGCGGCGAGCAACACAATATTTAGTATGCGTTTTGATTTATACCCACATTTTGTAGTATAAACCTTATAATTTCACTTATTTTTCAACGAGTCGCTAACCGTAGCTATTCTGTTTTTCTTTTTGCAGATTTTTTTGCTGGCGCTGGTGATTTTGGTGATTTTTTATCCTCAATCAAGGCCTCAAGAAACGTGATTCGCGAGGCCAGACTTTCAAGCCTTGTCGTCAGTGCTTCAAAATCCTCATAGGTAACTAAATTAGCGTTGTTTTGGCTGCGCTCCTCACGTGCATTCATCATATTTTTTACATCTGAGCGCATATCATCAACAAGAGATGCCGCACCTTTTGCCATTTGACCTATATCTGAGATAATTGTTGAACGCTGTTTCATCATTTTTCCTTGAGAATTTATAGCTTTTAAGTGTAAATCGCTTCATCTATAGAAATAATGCGTCTTTGACCTTATGACAATAGCGCGATAGAAGACAGCACGATTATATTATAAGAATTGGCGTATAAAGCATGGATCAAAACGGTGTTGTAGCCGTATTTATGTAGGAAAAAAATGAATAAACAATGGGTTACATTTCCAGATATTGATCCGGTTGCGATACATCTTGGACCGCTAGAAATTAGATGGTACGCGCTTGCCTATCTAGCTGGAATAATCATCGCTATGATGCTAATGAACCGAGAGGCCAGAAAAAGCGAGACGCCGTTTGCAGTCGATGATATTGCCAGACTCACCAATAATTGTGTTTTGGGTATTATTATCGGGGGACGGCTTGGGTTTGTTTTGTTTTATAATGCTGAATATTATCTATCAGCGCCATTAGAAATCTTTAAGGTTTGGAATGGCGGCATGTCATTTCATGGCGGCTTATTAGGTGTTATCGCTGCCACTATTCTAACGGTTAGAAAAACAAAAATTCCGGTTTTTGCGATTAGCGATCTTCTTGCTTGCGTAGCTCCGATAGGGTTATTTTTTGGCCGAATTGCCAATTTTATCAATGGCGAATTATTTGGAAGAATAACAGAGCACCCCATTGGTATGGTCTTCCCCAATGGAGGCCCGCTACCAAGACACCCAAGCCAGCTTTATGAAGCATTCCTTGAAGGGTTTTTGATATTTATTATCATAAATGGTCTAAGGTTTTTAAAACCAAATTTGCCAGCAGGCCTTCTAACTGGGCTTTTCTTTATCTTATATGGAACTGGGCGCATTCTTGCAGAATTTACGCGAGAACCAGACGCTCATATAGGTTTTATAACGACCATAGCGAATATTCAAATTACCACTGGTCAGGCATTATCTGCGCCAATACTTCTAACTGGCGTTTTCTTGATCTATCTTAGTCTGAAACATAAAACTAATTTAAAATGAGCATAATGTGAGTTCAGAAAAATTTCGTGAATGGGCGAAAAAAGAGATTTCTAAAACTGGTCCTTTGCACCTTTCTGATGCTATTAGTGCGGCATTGACCCATCCAGATTTTGGCTATTATCATTCAGAAGAGATAATTGGCCGCAAGGGCGATTTTATTACCGCGCCTGAGGTAAGCCAAATGTTTGGTGAATTAGTTGGCGCTTTTCTGGCTTATATTTGGGAGCAGTCCGGCCAGCCTGCAAATAGTCTGCTATGCGAATTTGGACCTGGCCGCGGTACATTAAGCGCTGATATTAATTCAGCATTAGCTCAAATCTCGCCACAATTTTCTAGCGCACCGCTACATCTAATTGAAACCAGCACTTCTCTTCGGAAAATACAAAAAACCACTCTTAAAAGACAATCTGTATATTGGCATAATGATTTCAAGGAAATACCAAACCAGCCATTATTTGCTGTTGCAAACGAGTTTTTTGACGCGCTTGGCGTTAACCAAGCCATTTTTGATGGCACGGACTGGCGGCATCGACTTTTAGATTTCGACACACAATTTGAATTAGTAACAGGCCCTATCTTGAGTAATGCTGAATTAGAGGCATTCAATGCAATCTCACTTAATAACCAAAACAGTACAAACCACGAGAATGGAACAATTATAGAATATTCGCCTAAAGCTGCTCACATTAGCACTGAAATTGCCCTGCATATAAAGCAATTTGGTGGCGCTTTTTTAATCATCGATTATGGAAAACCCAACCAGATAGGAGATACAATCCAAGCTGTTTCAAATCACAAACCTGTAGAGCCATGGTCTAATGCAGGCAATGCAGATATATCTCACTGGGTAGATTTTGATTGTATAAAACGAGCGAGCGAAAATGCGGGTGCGCGCTTTATTGGGCCAGTATCACAATCGCAATTCTTTACGCAAATTGGCATTAAACAAAGAGCCGAAATGTTAGCAAACTCGCAAAATCCAGAAATTAACAGAGCCCTGTTTGCAGCTGTTGACAGGTTAATATCTCCAGCTCATATGGGAAATCTTTTTCAGGTTGGATTGATCATTCCTGCAGGAGAGGGCTTGCCACCTGGCTTTCAAGCTGAGTAATCTAGCCATAGATTAAAAATCTTATCTATAAACCCAAAAAGGTATATGAAAAATGCACTCCTTTCAGCTCCATAACTCATATACTGGCGCTGCATATTATCAGCATGATCTGCTATTCTCAGACATGCTTATTCACGGGTTCTTTACTCGCAAGGGTGGCGTGTCAAAAGGCGTTTTTTCTGGGCTTAATAGTGCCTTGAATTCTGGTGACCAGATTAGTGACGTTAATAAAAACAGGCAAATCGTCACGCAGAGCATGACTCATAAAAAATACCAGCTTATTACCCTTAACCAAATACATGGGAATAGAGTTATAACCATAGATAGCTTTGATAGTGGGAGAACCCTTGATAATAGACAGCCCATATCTGGTCTTCAGGCTGATGGCCTTGTTACTAACAGAAAAGATGTGCTGCTTGGGATATTAACAGCTGATTGTGCTCCTATATTAATGGCAGATAACAAAGTGGGGGTGATAGGTGCATGCCATGCAGGCTGGAGAGGGGCTGCTTCGGGTATAATTGAAAATACCCTTCTTGCAATGTGCAAAATTGGGGCAAACAGGCAGGATATTTGTTGCATAGTTGGGCCTGCGATAGCGCAAAAAAGTTATCAGGTGGGGCCTGATTTGCGGAATAGTGTTTTAGAGAAATATCCATCTGCTTTTGAACTTTTTGCGCCTGACACACAAGGAAGTATGATATCTGGTGAAAATAAGTTTCTGTTTGATTTGCAAGGTTTCTGTTTAACGGTTCTAGAACACGCGATGATAAAAAATCATGGTATGATTAATGTCGATACCTATCAAAATCAGGATTTATTAAATAGCTATCGTCTTTCGTGTCATATTCAAGAACGGCAATATGGCCGGCAAGTATCGGTAATTGGATTGAGATAGAGATTGTAATGCCACATTTATGGATGTTCTTTTTATTTTGTTTTATTGGATTATTAGCGTCCTGTTTCATAGGCTGATCTATGTATAATCTTCGCTTGTCATAATGCTATCTGGTTGTTAAACAAATTAAACATAAACATAAACATAGGTATGCATTAATGAAGGTCTTATCGTGCAATTCAAACCGACCCCTTGCGGAAGCTATTGCAGCTTATCTTGATGTATCCCTCACAGAAGCTGATGTTAGACGCTTTGCGGATATGGAAGTGTTTGTTGAAATTCATGAGAATGTCAGGGGTGAGGATGTCTTTGTAGTTCAATCTACCTCTTACCCAGCTAATGATAATATAATGGAGCTTCTGGTTTGTTTAGATGCCCTTCGGCGCGGTTCTGCAAGACGTGTTACCGCTGTTCTTCCCTATTATGGATATGCAAGACAGGATAGAAAATCAGGGCCTCGCACACCTATTTCTGCAAAGCTTCTTGCTAACTTAATTACTTCAGCTGGCGCAGACAGGGTGTTAACCATAGACCTGCATGCCGCTCAAATTCAGGGCTTTTTTGATATTCCTGCAGATAATTTATATTCCGCACCTGTTTTTAAGTCTGATATTAGCGCTCGTTATAAATCAGAAGATTTAGTCGTTGTCTCTCCTGATGTTGGCGGTGTTATTCGGGCACGAGCCATTGCTAGTAGAATCGAAGCCGACCTTGCCATTATCGACAAAAGAAGACCGCGCGCAGGCATATCCGAAGTGATGAATATCATTGGTGATGTTGCAGGGCGGCATTGTATTATGGTTGACGATATTGTTGATTCTGGTGGTACGTTATGTAACGCCGCTCAAGCATTAATGAATGCGGGCGCAGTAAGCGTTGATGCCTATGTTACGCACGGCGTCCTATCCGGTGGCGCCGTGAGCAGAGTGGCATCCTCTCCGTTAAACTCATTAGTAACCACTGATTCGATACAATCGACAGAAGCCATGCGGGTTGCAAAAAATATTCGCCAAATAACCGTAGCACCGCTGCTAGGAGAAGCCATAAGGCGAATTCATGAAGAGCGGTCTGTATCCTCGTTATTCCAGTAAAAATGGCAACAGACATTTTATTCTGAATTATCAGATATAACTTGTTTTTTAACCATAAAATGCTTATCAACACACAACCATGCACCCCTGGAGGCATGGAGCTGTTCATGATAAGGAGAAAAACATGTCAGAAAACACTTTGATAAGCGCAGATTTGCGCGATCGGGTCGGTAAGGGGTCCGCCCGTGCGGCACGCCGTGCAGGTAAGATTCCAGCCGTCATTTATGGCAATAAAAAAGAGCCTATCGCTATCGAAATTGAAGCACGATTGATGCGCAAAATAATCCATGAGCCTGGGATTTTCAGCCGTTTGCTAGATATTAATGTTGATAATGGTAAACACACGGTTTTGATGCGTGATATTCATTTCCACCCAGTAACTGATGATCCGTTGCATTTTGATTTCCTTCGGGTTGGTAAAACAAGCACTATATCTGTTGCGATTGGTGTTGAATTTATTAATGAGGATATTTGCCCTGCATTAAAAATTGGCGGTGTTCTGAATATTGTTCGACATGAGGTAGAGTTAAACTGTCTGCCTGCTGCTATTCCTGAGAGAATCACAGTTGATCTAGCAGAAGCCAAAATCGGTGATTCCATTCATATCAGCGCAGTTGAGCTTCCCGATGGTGTCACACCAACAATCTCAGATCGCGACTTTACAATCGCAACGCTGCAGTCACCTGGCGGGGGCGTTAAAAACGAAGATGATGAAGCTGGTGATGGTGATTCTAGCGATAATACAGAAACAGAATAACCAAAACAAAAACGAATTGACAAAGGGGCCACTATGGCCCCTTTACTATGTAACCATTCAATTACTTCCAGATGGATATCGGTATGCTAATATGGGTTGGCCTTGGAAATCCTAGCAAGAAACACGAAAAGCAACGCCATAATGTCGGATTTATGGCTGTGGATGAAATAGCCTCTGAATATTCTTTTGGCTCATGGCGGGAAAAAATGAACGCCCATATCGCTGAAGGGGAAATTTCAGGTCAGAAAATAATGTTGGTAAAGCCCCAAACTTTTATGAATAGATCTGGCATTTCCGTCTCACAAATTTCAAAATTTTATAAGATTTCAGAAAACTCAATTTATGTTTTTTATGACGATATAGATCTGAAATCTGGCCAGATAAAAGTAAAAATCGGTGGCGGACATGGCGGTCATAATGGTCTTCGGGATATTGACCAGCATATTGGCAAAGAATATTGGCGCATTAGAATTGGTATTGGAAGGCCTCATGAAAAAGCACTGGTACATAACTGGGTTCTAAATGATTTTAGTTTAGAAGAGCGCAGAAGCTGGCTTGACTTACTTCTTAGGGCGATTGCAATGGAAGCCCCTATTCTAGCAGAGCAACAACAAGAAAAATTTATGTCACGCGTAGCATGGCGAGCGCCCTCGCCCTCGCAACTACAGAAAAAAAATCAACAAACTGGAGATGAAAATGGGATTTAATTGCGGTATTGTAGGTCTGCCTAATGTCGGAAAATCCACGTTATTTAACGCCCTTACAAAAACAGCTGCGGCAGAGGCTGCGAACTATCCATTTTGTACTATTGAGCCTAATACAGGGCGCGTTGCTGTACCAGATGAGCGGTTAGACCAACTAGCATCATTAGCAAATTCAGCGCAGATATTACCAACACAGCTTGAATTTGTTGATATTGCTGGACTTGTTAAGGGGGCTGCTCAAGGAGAAGGGCTTGGAAACAAGTTTCTTGCTAATATTCGGGAAGTAGATGCCATCGCCCATGTGCTTCGATGTTTTTCGAATGAGGACATCACTCACGTAGAAGGAGGTATAAACCCGATTAGAGATGCAGAAATCGTTGAGACCGAGCTTATGCTTGCAGACATTGAATCACTTGAAAAAAGGATGGTGAGCCTCACAAAAAAGAGCAGAGGGGGCGACAAGCAAGCCGCAAGCGAGCTTGCACTTATGGAGAAGATATTTCAACATCTCTCCGATGGAAACCCAGCAAGAACCACTTCTTTAACAGAAGATGAGATGGGCAGAATGAAGTTGATGCAGCTTTTAACCGCAAAGCCTATATTATATGTCTGCAATGTTGCAGAGGAGGATGTTGTCAGTGGTAACGCCTTTAGCCGTTCCGTATTTGATAAGGCAGAGGCAGAGAATTGCAGCGCTGTAATTGTATCCGCTGCCATTGAATCTGAAATAGCTTCCCTTCCAGAAGAAGATGCAGGTGAGTTCCTAAGTGAATTGGGTCTGAGCGAAGCAGGTTTAGATAGAATGATAAAAGCAGGATATGTGTTATTAGACTTAACGACATTTTTTACGGTCGGACCAAAGGAAGCACGGGCGTGGACTGTACAAACAGGAGCTAAAGCACCAGAAGCAGCAGGAGTGATACATACAGATTTTCAACGCGGCTTTATTCGTGCAGAAACCATTGCATATAACGATTATATTGAGCATGGCGGTGAAGCTGGATGCAAGGATTCTGGAAAATTTCGGATTGAAGGTGCGGATTATCTGGTTAAGGATGGGGATGTGTTTCACTTCAGGTTCAATGTTTAGTCTTCAGTTTTGTGCCCCAAAATAAAACACCTCACTATCAACAAAGATAATAACCTTAAAAAAAAAGCTAGCATCATTAATGCTAGCTTTTAACAGGATTATAGCATTTAAGCTTTCTTTATATCTGCCCAGATGAATTTCATCGCGCCATAGCTCATGCCAACCATAATCAACAAGAATATCAGCACTTTAACCCCTGTGCGCTTTCGCTTCTCCAAGCTTGGCTCTGCTGTCCAGGTAAGGAAATATACCAAATCACTTGCAATGGCAGAAACATCTGTCGGCGCGCCATCTGCGTAAGTGACATCTTCACCATATATAGGCTGGGGCATCGCGATTAATTGGCCTGGATAGGCAACATTATAATACATCCCATCTGGCACTTCTTTATCTTCTGGTGCGTCTTTATAAGAGGTCAGCAAGCTATATAGATAATCTGGTCCTTTTGCTCTAGCTTTAGTAATCAAAGATAAATCAGGCGGATAAGCCCCATTATTGCCAGCACGTGCGGCCGCGTCATTTGGATAGGGTGATGGGAACCTATCTGCTGCAATGCCGGGGCGTACAAACATTTCACCCTCATCATTTGGGCCGTCCTCGACATCATACTCTGCTGCAAATGCTTTTATTTCAGCAGCACTATATCCAAGGTCGGATAAGTTACGAAACGCTATATAATCTAGCGAATGGCAAGAGGCACAAATTTCGCGGTAGGCTTGAAATCCGCGCTGCATAGCGGCTTTATCCAAAGTACCGAACGGGCCATTAAAGCTCCAATCCTTATGCTTTAAGACAACATCTCCAGATCCTGCGGCAAAAGCATTACTTGCAAAAAGAGCACTGCTAAAAATAATAGCTTGGTACCATTTCATCATACTTTCTCCTTAACAGCAGACGCAGCCCCTGCCATGGCGGTGCCCCCTAGCACCGATTTTGACAAGGATTGAGGCAAGGGTCTTGGCGTTTCTATTACTGATAATAATGGCAGAATGGCGAGGAAGTGAAGGAAGTACCATGCCGTTGCTACCCGTGATAACACAACATAAATCCCTTCAGCTGGCATACCGCCAAGATAACCAAGAGCAACACAATCCGCTACAAAAACCCAAAAGAAAATTCTGAAAATAGGGCGGAAATTGCCTGAACGAATTGGGGATCTGTCTAGCCATGGTAGAATAAATAACACCGCTATCGCACCAAACATCGCTAACACGCCGCCTAGCTTATCAGGGACAGCACGCAGGATTGCATAAAATGGCAAGAAATACCATTCTGGGACAATATGCGCAGGCGTTTGCATTGGGTTTGCAGGAATATAATTATCTGGATGCCCCATGAAATTTGGGAAGAAAAATATAGTTGCTGCAAATAAGCTCAAAAAGATAGAAAGACCAAAGAAATCCTTTATGGTGTAGTAAGGATGAAACGGAACCGTATCTTGTGGACCGCTAGGGTCTATGCCTATTGGATTGTTAGAACCAAAGCGATGCAATGCTACCAGGTGAAGAATAACAACACCAACAATAAGAAACGGCATCAAATAATGTAAGGCGAAAAATCTGTTTAGGGTTGGATTATCAACAGAAAACCCGCCCCAAAGTAGTGTTACAATGGAATCCCCAACCATTGGTATCGCTGAGAATAAATTGGTGATAACAGTAGCGCCCCAAAAGCTCATTTGGCCCCATGGCAATACATAGCCCATAAATGCTGTTGCCATCATCAACAACAGAATAAGAACACCCAAAATCCACAACAGCTCTCGTGGTGCTTTGTATGAGCCGTAATACAGCCCCCTAAAAATGTGAATAAACACAACAATGAAGAAGAAGCTTGCCCCGTTCATATGAATGTAGCGAATTAGCCATCCATGATTAACATCACGCATAATTCGCTCAACAGATTGAAATGCATAATCGACATGCGGCGTGTAACTCATTGCCAAGACGATGCCTGTTACGATCATAATCACAAGAGAAATTCCAGCAAGCGAGCCAAAATTCCAGAAATAGTTTAAATTTTTCGGTGTTGGATATTCGTTAAGCTCATGATCCATAAATGTAAATATGGGAAGCCTGTGATCAATCCAACGGACGACAGGGTTTGAGAATTTATCTGCTGACATAATCTATTCCTTATAAGCGATTAGCCGATTTTAATGACTGCATCTGATGCAAATTGATAGGGAGGGATTTCCAAATTCAGGGGTGCCGGCCCTTTTCTTATTCTACCAGAGCTATCATAGTGGGAGCCATGACATGGGCAGAACCAACCATCATATTCACCTTTGACATCCCCAGTCTTTTGTCCAAGAGGAACACATCCAAGATGTGTGCAAACACCGATCATAACCAAAAATTGTGGGTTTGTTACACGCTCATCATCAGTTTGAGGATCTTTCAAATCAGATAATTGCACAGACTGTGCTGAGGTAATTTCAGTTTCAGATCTATGTCTGATGAAAACTGGTTTTCCGCGCCATTTAACCGTAACAGCCTGTCCTACCTCGATTTTTGAAATATCTACTTCAATCGAAGCAAGCGCCAATGTATCAGCTGCTGGGTTCATTTGATCTATCAATGGCCAAGCCACCGAAGCCAGGCCAATACCTGCCATCGCATAACTCGCAACAACGATAAAATCGCGTCGGCCCATATTGGCCGGTGTATCCTCTTGTTTCAAGGTCTGTGTTTTTGCCATCTTCCCCTCACCACATATCAATAATTGGGGTGCCAATTATATTTTTTGTGACTGTGTTACTATTATGCTATTGAACTTAGGCCGATACTAATCAAAAGCACACAAAACGCCACGCTATATTCCCCGAAAACAGCTCCGAATGCTAATGTTTTTCCCTATATGGAACAATTTGTCGCAAGCGTGCGAATTTCGCTTATGGCCAACGAACTCTTGGCGGCAAACTCATCAAAATAGCTTCGATATTGCCTCCTGTTTTTAGTCCGAAAAGTGTCCCGCGATCGTACAGTAAGTTGAATTCTACATATCTTCCGCGGCGAATTTCCTGAAATTCACGATCAGCTTCAATCCAGCTAGTATCTTTTGTGGCTCTTACGATATTTGCATAAGAATCCTTAAATGTACGGCCAACATCTTTGGTAAACTGGAAATCCGTATCCCAGTCGCCACTATTCAGACTATCAAAGAATATGCCTCCTGCGCCACGCGGCTCATCTCGGTGCTTTAGATAAAAATATTCATCACACCATTTTTTATATTTTGGATAATACTCTTTATTATAGTGATCACATGCCTGCTTTAAATCAGCATGGAACTTTTCTGATTCTCTGACGGCTGGCCGTATCGGTGTTAAATCGCCGCCACCACCGAACCAAGATTTGCTGGTAACAATATAGCGCGTATTCATGTGCGCTGCTGGAACAAACGGGTTTTGAGGATGCACCACTACTGAAATACCCGCAGCCCAGAATTTACCATTTTCACTCGCGCCGGGAATTGACGCTCTAAATTCTTCTGAGAATTCCCCATGAACTACAGAAGTATTAACGCCTACTTTTTCAAATATGCGTCCATTCATGAGCCGCATTCTGCCGCCGCCGCCGCCTTCTCTATTCCAGTTTTTTTCCTGAAACCTGCCCGCTGGCAAATCTGATAGACCCTCTTGCTTGCTATCTTCAGGCACCCCTTCATTTTCAATCGCTGTAAATTCATCACAAATCTGATTCTGCAACTCTTGAAACCATCTAACAGCCTGTTCTTTTTTTTCGTCTAAACTATCCATAATCCTTCGCAATTCTTTGATAGGCACATTTCTTTGATAGGCTTTAGGTTATTTTCACCCAAATTTAATCCCAAATTCACCCTAACCTAGACAAAACCAAGCTCCCGCTTTCTAGCTCATTTCTACTTACAATAATAGGTTAATAATAGGGCGCAATTCGCGTATGGGACTTCCAAGATGTATTGGCTAATTTATGGTGTTGTTTATCTTTTTGGTAAAAAAATTACGGCTTGGTTAAAAAATTACTGCCTGACGGTATTTTAAAATCATTCAGAACCCATATCCGCTCTAGCTCAACAAGCCTTGCCCCCAATTGAGGCCCAGGCACCCAGCCTAGTTGAATTAAATCTTCCCCTGAAATTGGAAATTTTGTTTTTTCAAACGCATCAAATTCATCCAACAAATTCTGCGCAAACACAAAGCCTGTTCGAATAGAATAAATACGCGCCATATCTTGAATGTCGCTTCCATGCCAATAGGCAGTCTGTTTCCACTTGCTGGTTGCAAGTGCTTCAGCCTCTGCCTCTGTAAGTCCTCTCATTAAACACTCAAAACGCTTTTGCTGCTGACGAGAGAATTGCATTACACTAATAATCTTATTTTTATCGCTAACAGGCGTAATTGAAGCTAGCCTCGCAAGCCAATCCAATTTTAGGAAAGCCTGTTCCAACTTGCCGATTTTCAAGTTATCCAGCGAAAATTCAAACCCAAACCCATGTCTGTCCAGCCCAATTTTAACAGCCAGCTTAAGGGCGGAAATTGGATTTACCGCCGCAAGCCATTTGCTGAATTCTTCTGTAATTCGTTCCGCTGAAAGGGTGTTTATGTGGTGGCAATGCCTTTTGATTGCGGCAATATCCCTTTTGGGAAGCACAAAGTCAGGTAAACAGGCAACAAACCGAAATGCCCTTAAAATTCTGAGGTAATCCTCTTCGATGCGGGCATCCGCGCACCCTATAAATTTCAGCTTTTTGTGCTGTATATCTAACGTGCCATTATAGGGATCGTACATAGTACCATCATCTGTTACATAGATGGCATTTACGGTGAAATCACGTCTGTTCGCATCCGCTGACCAATCTGCGGTTTCTTTTACCTCGCTATGACGACCATCGCTTTTAACATCAATCCGCGTCTGAGTTACTTCAATAGATACATCATCTTGCACAACCGTTATGGTGCCATGTGCAATCCCAGTTTCATAAAATTTTATATTATGCTTATTCAAGATATTGATAAAACGAGTTATCGGCATATTAATTGCCATATCAAAATCGTTAACCGGCCTTCTCATCAACCAGTCTCTAACGGCGCCTCCAACAATACGCGCTTCTGAGCTATTTTCTCGGGCGAGTTTTTGGATTTTTGTAATTAATCCTGTCGCTTTTCCAGCTGGAAATTCTGTTGCAAAATTCGTTTGATTGCTCATCTGCGGCTATCACCAATATTCTAATCTGGAACAGGCAAATTTAGCTATCATTAGCATCCTTAGATTCAAACTCACCTTTTTTAATCCCGCCATCTTCTAGTGTAGCTGGGGTATATTGCGTGTCTGGAGACGATCCTCTTAATTCAAAAATAGCAAATGAAACAACACTCAAGATAATGCTGATCAGAAGGATTAAAATTGTTCTATTTTTTTCAATAAACTTTCGAAATTTACTATCCTGCGACATTCTATTAGAAATCAGGCGTAGGGATTCGATTAGAATAATAGCAACTAATATTGCACCAGCGATATATAAATATCGTTTCATATCATTAATCCTTTTCTATAGTTTTTCTATACTTTTTTTGGGCTTGTTCTGGGCTTGTTCTGGGCTTGTTCTGGTCTTTTTTTGGGCTTGTTCTGGGCTTTTAATTGGTATTTTGTTGGGACTTTATTGGCACTATATCACAAAATTGTCTCAGAATGGCTGCCGTCGCGCCCCAAACTACAGGATTTGTATTTTTAATTTCCCAAAATGTTCTGCTGCCTGTTTTTGTTTTATATTCTGCTCTGCGATAACAATTAGGATCAAGATATAACGACAAGGGAGAGATTTTTATTGCCTCAACTTCTGCTGGGTTGTGAGTGAGTTGCTGCATGGCTTGGGCGGGCGATTTTGCAAGATAGCCTACTACTGGCGATATATGAAAGCCAGTTGCGGTTGCCACTGGTGAGAGATATCCCAAAATATCAACTTGGCTTGATATAAGTCCTATCTCCTCTCTTGCTTCGCGCAAGGCTGCGTCAATAATGGAATTATCTTCGGAATCAATTTTCCCGCCAGGGAAGCTCATTTGACCCGCATGTTCATTCAAGTGTCGTGCGCGCTTTGTGAGTATAATTGACGGCGCAACATCTCCGCCAACGATAAGGCACAATACGGCGGCAGGCCTCATGCTCTCTGCATGTTCAAGATAACCCAACTTACCTGAAACGCCCGATTTAATCTGCTCTAACATCTATCAATAACTTCTGTGTCAAACTCTATAACGATACTGAAATTGGCTCTCATGCATAATCTCATCTAAAGATAATAGGTTTTTTTTGTGTTAAAACACCCATACCTACTTATGTTTGCCACTTGCTTATCTATGCCACTTACTTACGTATGCAAGACAATAAATTCATCGGCTGACCAAACACCCATTTCGCCTTTTGAATTATGTGTGACCATATCCATAAGTTGATAATATACAGGTCGCGTTATTTTAGCAGTTAGACCATCATTCAGGCGCAAATAAGGCGTTTGTCCCTGTTTCTCATCTTTCTCAAAAAAAATAGGGTGGCCTGAGCCTAGAATAAAGTCTCTATCCACATTATCAACCATCTCCAATCGTGGGTTTTCTTCTCCCACATCATGTATTGAATTAAGGCCAGTGATAATAAAAGGAGCGTCCTCGACCGTTACCTCTCCTTTTTCAACAGGCGTTGTAAGCCAATATCTTCCGTTCTCGTCTCTGGATAAGACAGATGCAAATAACTTTATAATAGCAGGACGCTTGATCTCACCCCCTTGATGAAACCACCGACCATCAGATGCAATATGTATATCAAACTCTTCAAGATTCTGTGTCATGAAAATTTATTTCTACATTTATTACTAAAATAATACTTTTTTTGATTTTTATTACGCACAAATCAATCATTTACTAACTATTTTATGAAAAAATAGTGAAATTGAAAATAGTAACGAAAATTTATAGAGAAAATGAATACAAATTCTTTTATTACAAGAGAGGGAATACTTCTTGATGGCAATTCTATAACGCAAAAAGAAGCCCCCATACATCTGTGCAGAAAAGGAAAAACCCTTCATGCCGTTATTCGAAAAAGCGCATCAATCAATTCTTTGCTTAGTTTAATTCGTGTTATAAGAGCCTTTGAAGATCTAATTCATGTCACTTATAACCAAAATAACAAACAAGTTGAAATTGGGCCCGCGCCGTCGGATATTATCTGCCTAGCAATTGGCAGGTTTGCACTATTAAAAGCAGAGGCGAGCCGGCAAAAGCTTTCCCAATCTCATTTATATTCAAGTGGCGATGCCATTAGGCACGACCAGTCTTTGCCAGACGTTTTTCGTCAATTAATTGCCTCCCATTCACCAAGTGATTTAACGTCCAACGCTCTTTTGAAGCTTCATAATCATGATTTAAGCGGCACCTCATTCTATTTCAGTAAACAGACAAGTATATTTTGCCTTGGTAAGATTCCAGACCACTATTTTTGGCCTGAAAAAATTCTTCTTTCTAATGATAGCGTTGATAAAGAGAATTTTGGCCAAAATGCAGAAGCCATAATGATTGTTTTAGAAACCGCGTTAGCATGCCGCACCCCTATCCTGCAAAAAGGTTTAATGAAGAGCGAAAATTCCGAAGTATCAGAATTCTTTCCATTTGCTAGACTAGCAATACCGATGGCTTCCATCGCAGAACAACCATTTAATTACAGGGTGTTAACAATGGCAATAAGACAAAGTGATAATGCTGTTATGGTTTGAAAAAAATTTCATTTTTTTTGATGATTGTTAATAATTAATACACTTATAAAGAGTTTAATGAATTTTTCAGACTATTTAAAAGTGTAAATTGGTAACATAAAGGAAAAACGATGCCTCGACCGATTGAAACCAAAAATAATAATTCTCAGATAACCTCTATTTTGAAAGCCATCAGTAATATGAGGAGATTGCAGATCTTGAATGAACTTGCAGATGGACGCGAAAAATCAGTTTCAGAGCTAGAGAAGGTCGTTCCTGATTTAAGTCAATCTGCTCTATCTCAGCATCTAGGAAGATTGAGACGCGCTAATATTGTCAAAAACAGACGGGAAAGCCAATCTATATTTTATTCAGTTCAAAGTGCAGAAGCGCTCAAAATATTAAAATTCTTAACAAAGTTGTATGCAAATGATGTCACTATTGGAAAAACGAAACATTGACGATAGCTAATTGATATTATGTATCAATTTGAACTTTCATTTAATATCGCTTTGCGGTAATTTAAAACAATATCCGAGGTGAGAGTTCGGATGACACCGTAAAGCTTATGCTATGTATATTTACTTCCCCATTGCTGAAATTTCTTTAAACCTGTTCATTGTAATAGGCCTTGGGGGCTTTATAGGATTCTTGTCTGGTCTATTTGGTGTTGGCGGCGGGTTTCTTATGACACCTTTATTGATTTTCCTTGGCATTCCAGCACCTGTTGCGGTTGCAACAGAAGCGAATCAGATTGTCGCCTCTTCTGTGTCTGGCGTGATTGCCCATTGGCGGCGAAAAAATGTTGATTTCAAGATGGGCGCTGTCTTGTTACTTGGCGGTATCGTTGGCTCATCTCTTGGTGTTTTACTATTTGCACTCCTAGAAAAAATTGGACAGCTTGATTTGGTTATCAAACTATCCTACGTATTTTTTCTAGGGATTATCGGTGTTTTAATGCTTTGGGAGAGTATTCGCACCTATATAAAATCACGAAAACCAGAATTTTATCGCCGAAAATTGCATAAGCATAACTGGCTTCATGGCCTGCCTTTTAAAATGCGTTTTAGACGCTCTAAATTGTATATTAGTGCTCTTGTACCCTTCTTTATAGCGGCTTTTGTCGGAGTGTTGTCTGCTATCATGGGTGTGGGTGGTGGCTTCATTATGGTGCCAGCGATGATATACCTTCTTGGCATGCCAACATCAGTGGTGGTCGGAACCTCGTTATTTCAGATAATTTTTGTAACCGCTAACGTAACCCTACTTCAGTCAGTACAAACCCAGACTGTTGATTTCCTGTTAGCAGGAACTCTATTGTTTGGCGCTGTTATCGGGGCTCAAATAGGAGCCCGGTTTGGAGGAATGTTGCGCGGAGAGCAGTTTCGCGGAATGCTTGCATTAATTGTATTACTGGTTTGTATGAGAATTGGCTATGAGCTTGTGGTAACGCCAATAGACTTATTTTCAACAGAGTTTTTAAAATGATACATGCTCGTTTCTGGTCAACTCACCTTATTATAAACCAAATAGCCGCTATTTTTCTAGCAGCACTATTTATTAATCTGTTTGTTCATTCCCCTAGTAATGCACAATCAAATGCACTTGTAGCTGATTTATCACAATCAGATATTTCAATAAATACAGACTTTAATGGTGCTTCATTATTGCTATTTGGATCCATATCAGGAGAGCAAGGCGATGATATTATTGTCGTGATCAGCGGGCCTTCATCAGAGGTGATAACACGGCAAAAGTCATATATGAGTGGCATTTGGGTAAATTCAGACTCTGTTAAATGGAAAAATGCGCCAAGCTATTATCAGATATTTACAACAAAGCCCCTATCTGAAATAGCTTCTCGCGACGTCCTGAAATCCTTAGCAGTGGGTACAGAGTTTTTAAATCTTAGATATGATTCTACTTTAGCGCTTGACCCTGACGCCTATCTTGAGTGGGCTGATGCCCTAAAACGTAATATGCAATCTGCCTCCCTTTGGAAAACGAATGAGACAACAGTTCAAGTAATGCGCGGTGCTCTTTTTAGAACACAAGTTTCGCTCCCTGCAAATATTACGACAGGTGATTACGAAGCCCGAATCATCCATTTCAGGGCGGGTGAATTTATAGCAGAAGACAGAACAGCCATTGCCGTTAAGAAGGCAGGTTTTAGCGCTATAATTTATCATTTAGCGCATGAATATTCTATTTTTTATGGTATTTTTGCTATTGCTTTCGCTGTTTTTGCCGGCTGGCTTGCCGCGGCGGTTTTTTCAAAACCGTAATCCTTTTGTAAACCTGATTATAACAACAAGTTGGCATCTTTCATAAAAATTCGATAAACTAAGCAAAGAATATAATAATAGGTGTTTTATGCAGGACGATACAAAAAACCGTTTCTTTTTGGTGGTTGTGGATGAGACAGAAGAGCTCCATCAAGCGCTTCACTTTGCGTGCGCGCGCGCAAAATCTATAGATGCCAACATTGCGCTTGTTTACGTTATTACTCCGAATGAGTTTGGTCATTGGGCAGGCGTTAATGCTCTTATGCGCGCAGAAGCACGCGAGCAGGCTGAAGAAATCATTAAAACACATTCTGATTATGCGAATAGATTGACTGGAAAAACGCCGCTTGTTTTTATTCGAGAGGGTGAGACCACAGAACAGATATTACAGCTAATCGAAGAAGAAAACCAAATCTGTCAATTAGTGCTTGGAGCAGATACCAAGTCCGAATCAGCTGGGCCTATTGTTAACTATATTACAGGTCGCGGCGCAGCAAGATGCAAAATTCCAGTTGTGATAGTTCCTGATAGCTTATCAGATAGCCAGATAGAAGCACTATGCTAAGCTGATTTTTAGAATCGATGCTTGACTAATCAATGCTAACAACCCTATCTCAAGTTATAACATTTAAATTTATAAATGGACTCAATTTAATGCGCATAATTTTTTTATTTTACATTCTTCTAACAGGATTTACGATGACGCAAGCACAAGCAAATTCACAACTTATTCTAGAGACCAGTGCAGGACAGGTAAAAATTGATTTACTACCTGAAATCGCACCAAACCATGTCGCACGTATATCAGAGTTAGTTGAATCTGGATTTTATGATGGGATAATATTTCATAGAGTGATCCCAGGGTTTATGGCGCAAACAGGCGATCCAGATGGGAATGGAACAGGCGGTTCTGGACAGAAGCTTTCAGCTGAATTTTCAGATTATCCCTATCGTGAAGGCACCGTTGGAATGGCAAGAGCTGCAAACCCCGATAGCGCGGACTCGCAGTTTTTTATCTGTTTTGATGGATGTTCTCACCTAACTGGACAATATACTGTTTGGGGACAGGTAGCAGATGGAATGGATGTGGTCTACAATATAGCAACCGGCCAGCCGCCAAGTGAACCTGATGAGATTATATCAGCAAAACTTGCTGATTAATACCGTGCCAGAAACTGCCTTTTAGTCATAGGATATATGGTTTTTTAATATGCCTTATTAGCTTTTGAAAAACATAGGGGAGAATTGTATTAATAACCCTGTCCATATTAATACAAAAACGCTGATATCTATAAAACTAAAAGGCTCCCCGAGCATAATACTTATAATGAGCTGACTTGTTGGATTGAGGTAGAAAATCAAACCTGCGATCGCTAATGGCAACATTTTATTACCATTATGAAATAGGTATAGTGGTATAATAGTGAATAATCCGCAAAAAACAGCAAGCATGAGACCCATAAAATCCGCCCCGAAAAATAACACGGCTCCGTTTTGCGCCTGCCACCCAAAATAAATCATAGCAATAGGCGCAAGCATTATTGTCTCTATCAACGTTCCAGTATCTGATTTAACAGGCAATTGTTTGCGGATAATTGCATAAAGTGCAAAAGTTGTAGCCATACTTATCGCAATCCATGGAAAATTGGATAAACTTGTCCCCTTTAGTAAAACCGCAGCCAACGCAAATAGTAACGCAATTTTGGTTAATTTATCTAGGCGTTCGCCTAAAAAATAATATCCCATCGCAGCCGTAAGTAGCGGAAAAATATAATAGCCGAGTGCTGACTGCATTAGCTGTCCATAGTTAAGAGCGAATATAAATAACAGCCAATTTGTTCCTATCAAAGCAGAACAAATAATAAATAAAGAGATGTTTTTAAATGAATTTAGAGCCTGCCTTAGTTCTGACAGCCGATTTTGAATGATAAAAACAACCATAAATAAAATACATGACCAGAATGCGCGCTGTGCAACAACTTCCATAAGCGGAAACTCGTTTAACAAGCGATAATATAATGGCGCCATTCCCCAAATCAGCGCACCTGAAGTTGCACTTGCATATCCATAGCTGATTTTATTCATATTTTTTGGGTTTCCAATGGATTAGCGTGCGTTTGCCACAAATTTTTCAAATAGCTGTTTCAAGGAAACCGTTTCATCTGCAATCATTTCGGGGGATATATCAGTATCTTGCTCTAGCAGTCTTTTTCCAATCATATAGGATTGTGGATCCCCTATCGCTTCAATACAGACAAGTTTATCTTGATACCAACTCCAAACAGAAAAGCTTCCCTCTTTCTTGCCGGAGCGTACCTGCTTATGAATTTGTTGCGCTTCACTTATTTTTGGAAGAACCCCTGCTATCTGCAATTTCACATCATACTGGTCAGACCAAAACCAAAACGCTTCTTGTTCTGGCATATTAGAGCCCGTAATTGAAGCTGCGGCCACTGCGGCGCTAAACTGCGCATGATACACTGATTCTATCCTTATGTTTGATCTCTTCTGCGAAAAAGCAAGATCCCCTATCACATAGATATCATCTGATGCCAAATAAGTATTATCTACCGTAACACCGTCTGCCACGCAAAGCCCTAAACTTTTGGCAAGATTCATGTTAGGCGCAACGCCAATTCCAAAAACCAGCACATCACATTCTAAAATCTCCCCAGAGCTCAATTTCACGGAACGCGCCTGACCAGTTTCTGAATAGATAATATCTGTTACGGCCGTCCCAAGATGGAAAGAAACACCCTGTTTATTATGAAGCAATCTGAAAAATTCTGATATTTGCGGAGAAGATACGCGCGCCAGTAACCTAGGCTCAAATTCAACAAGATCCACCACCAGACCAGCCATCCGCATGGATGATGCAACTTCAAGTCCAATAAAACCACCCCCAACAATCACTGCCTTGTCACTGTTAAGAGCGGTTTTTCTTAGCTTCAATGCATCTTGTGTATCTCTTAATACATGAATGTTACTTGCTTGTTTGCTGACAAAATCAGGCCGTTTTGCATCAGCGCCCATCGCCAAAATTAAGATATCATATGTTATATCATCCCCATTTTCCAATGAAATGGTTTTTGTTTTCTGGTCTATAGAAGTAACGTTGCTGTCAGTCCTAAGCTCTATATTTTCTTGCGTGAAGAATTCTTTTGAGCGCAAATAAAATGCCTCAAAATCAGCATTATCGGATTGGAATAGTTTTTTTGATAATGGCGGCCTTTGCACTGGAAGACCTGGCAACCTGTCGATTAGAATAAGGGCGCCTTTGAAACCATATTGGCGTAATTTATCAGCGCAGCTTACGCCTGCGTGGCTTGCACCAATGATAGCTATTCGTTTCATCTAATCCTAATTTAATGTCCAAAATGCCCAAATTACGTTATCTGGAATCAGCTTCTGGATTTAATTCAAACGCTGATACTTAGTTCTGAATGCTGGGATGTGTTGATTTTATTTACAGCCTGACTTTCCGCTATATAGCTTTCTGCATGCCAGCGCATAACCATAACAACACTCACAACGAAACCACCAATTATAAGGTAAACAGAAAGCCGCTTTGCTCTAGCAGATAAATTGCTATCTACCAACCTTTGCGCTACAAACCAGATTACCCCCCCTAAAACCAATACACCCAAACCACCTAGCAAGACAGTATCATTTGTCATCACATCACCCTTACTCACATTTTAAAAAAACGGTTCTTGTTTTATATAATTCTACTATAAGAGACTTAACATCATACAGATAGACACATTTTTAAATAACCAGCTTAAATCGTTATTTATTCAAATAAAAGCAGTCAAAACCAAACCCAAACAGCCAAAATACAAATGATTCAAGCCGTTTTTAACACTTAAAAGATGTATTATTTATAATTTTACATCTTAAAATTGCTTCCTTTAAAAAAATAATTGCATATCACAAATTAATTTATTAGTTTTTTCAGTAAGTTACGTATTTTAATAGGATTTTTTTGTCAAAAGCAATTTTCTACCTTGCCTACACGTTAATTTTTATTCATGTTGTGGTATCTGGGGAGACGGTCTTTTAGAAATAAGAGGCTGAACTAAAAAGGTAGGACGTTCTAGAACGAAGTTTTTTGGGAGTGTCCTAATGACAATGATTAAAGCAATTAAATTTGCAATTACGACAGGTATTCTGTCTATTCTACCTGTAGCTGCGATGGCTGCAGAAAACCTACAGCAAGATGATTTTGTTGGTATCAGCTTTTGGTTGATATCAATGGCATTGGTTGCTGCTACTGCTTTCTTCTTTTTGGAAACACAGCGTGTTTCTGCAAAGTGGAAGACATCTCTTGTGGTATCAGGTCTGGTTACCTTGATTGCTGCTGTTCACTACTTCTACATGCGTGATGTATGGGTAGCAACAGGCGATACACCAACAGTATATCGTTATATTGACTGGTTAATCACAGTTCCACTATTGATGATCGAGTTCTATTTAATCCTACGAGCTATTACAAATGTATCTGGCGGCGTTTTCTGGCGTCTTACAGTTGGTACATTGATTATGCTTATCGGTGGTTACCTAGGTGAAGCTGGTTACATGAATGTAACAGTTGCTTTCATCATCGGAATGGCAGGTTGGGCATACATCTTGTATGAAATCTTCGCAGGTGAAGCTGGACGTGTTGCATCAGACGAAGCACCAGAGTCAGTTAAAGCAGCTTACTCAACAATGCGTTGGATTGTAACAATCGGTTGGGCGATTTATCCGCTAGGATATTTCTTTGGATACATGGCTGGTGGTGCAGATATGGCAACACTAAACATTATCTACAACCTTGCAGACGTTCTTAACAAGATTGCGTTCGGTGTTATCATCTGGAACGTGGCTGTTACTGAAACAGAAGCAAAAGCTTAAATCACTTATCAAAAGACAGGTTCAAACACTGAACCTGTCTTTTTTTTGCGGGAGCTAATGATGCCAGAAAGCTATTTCATAAGCCAAAGACAATACGCACCAGCTAGAAAGCAGTCTAGCGATGCGGCATCAATCCGCATATTCAACGAACATCTCTACTCTATTCTTCCAGAAGATGGCCATCCTCTAGCAGAAGCTGCCAGCCATCATTTCTCTACAAAGGGAAAACAATTGCGAGCCAAAATAGCGTTAGACGCTGGTGACGCATTTGCAGCAGATATATTGCCAAGCTTGCACTGGGCATCAGCGGTTGAGCTTCTACATAATGCATCCTTAATTCATGATGATATTTGTGATGGGGATTCTATCCGCCGAAACAAAGCATCTGTTTGGGCAAAATATGGCCGTGACATTGCACTGGCGCTTGGTGACTGGATGATTGCTGAGTCATTTGAGCAAGCCGCTATAGCGGCTCGGATTTCAGGGTCCTTTAATCTGGTATCCAAACTTGCAACACATGTTAAATCAACTATCGCAGGCCAAGCATTAGAATTTGATAACGCAACCTACCCTGATATAGATAAATATTTGATAATCAGCGCTGGAAAAACAGCCCCTTTGTTTGTCGCTGCAATAGATGGTATTGCAGAAATATCTGGCAGAACAGACCTAATAGACCCTATTGGCCATTATTTTGCAGCAATGGGCGTATGCTATCAGTTCGCAAATGATATCCAAAATATTATTGGGACAGACGGAGCAGCAAGCCCTTCATCTGATCTTAAAAGACGGGCCCCAAATGCCGTAATCGTCTATTTTAGGAGCTCACTTGAAACACAAGAACGCCTCCTATTTGATAATTGGCTTGCTGGCAAGTCGCGACATAAAGCCAATCATTGGCAACAGAAAATGATAGAATCAGGTGCTATTATTAAGGCTGCTGACGAGATGAATAAATTACTAACCAAGGCAGAGGGCTATTCTGGGACGCTTCCAAGTGAATGCAGCGTCGTTATTGCCCCAATCCAATCACAGCTTCGGCATATTTGCGCGCAAATTGGGGCCGCCTGCCCCAAAGAAATTTCCTAAAGAAATTTTCCAAAGAAGTTTAAGATAAATACTTAACTTAACGATAGCATTTGCGCTTTACTACTATACAGTTAAGTCAGTATTTTTAAGATACCCCTTATTCAAGGTATAAAATGTTAAATTCAACTAATATGATGGTACCGCTTTAATATGACACAATCTCTTGTAATTGGCGCCGGATTAGGCGGTATCGCTACAGCCCTTCGGCTACGTGCTAAGGGCGATGATGTTGAGGTACTAGAAAGGCTATCCGAACCAGGCGGAAGAGCGCAGGTTTTTGAGCGAAACGGATTTAAGCATGATGCAGGGCCAACCGTTATAACTGCGCCGTTTTTATTTGATGAATTATTCGCCCTATTTGGGGAAAAACGCGAAGATTATCTTGATTTCAAGCCTCTTGATTTGTGGTATCGTTTTTATTTTGACGAAACAGGTGACACCTTTGATTATGCGGCAAGCATTGAGAAAACAAAGGCGGAAATTGCCCGATTTAGACCAGAAGATGCAGATGGCTATGACAGGCTTCTTAAAACATCAAAAGCAATTTTTGATGTTGGTTTTACCAAATTAGCAGATAAACCTTTTACTAAATTTAGCGCCATGGTGGCTCAGATACCCTCGCTTTTAACGCTTAAAAGCTATCTTTCTGTAGCTCAGCTTGTAAATATGCATGTCAAACACCCACAAATACGCCAAGCATTCTCTATTCATCCTTTATTAGTAGGCGGCAATCCGTTTGATACCACCTCTATTTATGCTTTAATTCATTATTTAGAGCGCGAATGGGGCGTGTTTTTTTGCATGGGGGGAACAGGTACCTTAATCAAAGAATTGGAGGCTCTGATGATAAGACAGGGCATTTCTATTCGCTACAATACCGATATTGAACAGATTCTAGTAGAAAAAGGACGCACCAGCGGTGTTCGAACTACGTCAGGAGAAATAATCTCATCAGATAGGGTGATATGTAACGCAGATACACCCGCGGTTTATGATGAGCTGTTATCTGCCCAGCCAAAACGCAGAAAGAAAGCCATTCCAGATAAATTAACACGCTATTCTATGGGGTTATATGTGTTGTTTTTTGGAACACGTAAAAAATATGACTCAATAGCGCATCATACAATCTGGATGGGCAAGCGGTATCGTGCCTTGTTAGCCGATATATTTAATTCGAAAATATTAGCAGATGATTTTTCATTATACTTGCATAGACCTACCGCAACAGACCCAACTTTTGCGCCAGACGGGTGTGATAGCTTTTATGTGTTATGTCCTGTGCCAAACCTTCAAGGAAATGTAAACTGGGATGTTCAGGGCCCTGCATTACAAGAAAGAATTATCACCGCACTTAACCGAACCATTATGCCCGAATTAAAAGAGACAATCACTGATGCATTTTGGATGAGCCCGCGTGAGTTTAAATCTAACTATCGCGCAAAACACGGTGCTGGCTTTTCTATTGCTCCGATATTTGCGCAATCTGCATGGTTTAGATATCATAATCAAGACCCACATATTGATAATTTATTTTTTACAGGTGCTGGCACACACCCAGGTGCAGGTATGCCAGGGGTGCTATCTTCTGCTAAAGTGGTAGAAAATTTAATCACCAATATGCCAGAGGAACAGGCACCATAGTATTTGTTGAGAATCTATCAAAAAGGGATTATTCCAAACGTGCTTTCTGACAATTCAACCCCTGAAACCAATGAGAAATTAGAAGCAACTATTAGCTTGCAGAAAAACGGTAAAAGCTTTTATTGGGCTTCTCAGTTTCTAGGTCGCGAAATGGCAAAAAACGCTACCAAACTATATGCTTTTTGCCGAATATTAGATGATATGGCTGATGGCGATATTAAGGATGGTCCTGCACGGCTAACTCATATGCAGCAAAAACTACGCCAAAAAACAGGTGTATCAGACCCTGTCCTAGACGAATTTCTGCCTTTCATTGATGAATTGACGTTGCCAAAGCAAGCTGTTACCGATTTGATTGAGGGCCTTTTGCAAGATCAAAAACAGGTTCTACTTAAAAGCGAGGCTGAGCTTATACAATATAGCTATCATGTTGCTGGAACGGTTGGCTGGATGATGTGTCCCGTGCTAAAATGCAAAAATGATAATGCCTGTGCGTTTGCTCTTGATCTTGGCATTGCAATGCAGCTTACTAACATTGCACGCGATGTGTATGAGGATGCGTGCATGGGGCGTCGTTATCTGCCCTCGAACTGGGTAGATAATCTCTCCCCATCTCAGATAGTTGAAGCTGCCACAGACCCAAATTCAAAAAATGCAACGGTAATTAAACAAGCTATCTTAACATTATTGAAACGCGCAGATACGTATTATAACAGCGGGGTTAAGGGGCTTGTCTCACTGCCCTGGAAAGCACATCTTGCAATCGGAATTGCGGCTTTTGCGTATCGGCGAATAGGTATCCAATTGCGCCAAAACCAAGTTAACTGGTATGATGGACGCACAGTAACCTCTAATTTTGCTAAATTTCAATCTAGCTGTGCTGCATTATTTTTGTTATTTGCACGATTTAAAACCTTGCCTAAACATGACAAAAAACTGCATCAACCCCTTTCAGAAAAGGCAGACAAGGCAAAAAAGGCAGAAAAGCTGGATTTTTCATGAGCATTTTTGCCCAAAAACCAGACCAGAAGACAGGCCAAAAGACAGGTCAGAAGACAATTGCTATAATTGGCGCTGGGTGTGCTGGATGGTCTCTTGCTGCACGGGCTGACCAATTATCAGCAAGCCGTATAGAACTGTTCAAAAAACAGGATAATCATGCCTCTCATAGCTGGGGATTCTGGCAAATGCCTTGGCTCTTGGATGCTGTGTCACAGACCCGAAAAAAATGGAATAAATGGCAAATCATAACCCATGATGGAAGCGCAGAACACCATAGTGTAACGCATCCATATTGTAGCCTTCAGAGTGATGTATGGATAAAATCATGCACACAAAAATTCTTATCTGCGAAAACCCAAACATCTATCACCGAACTCCCTGTCCGTAAAACTGAAAAAAACAGGGTGATTACATCTGAGGATAAATCAGATTTTGACGTTATTTATGACTCGCGCCCTCCTGTGGCTGACACAAATATACTTCTTCAACATTTCAGAGGATTTGAAATTCGCGCCGCAAAGCCTGTCTTTAATCCAGAGGTAGCTATATTAATGGATTTCAGAGTATCACAGGAAAACGGCATCCATTTTATGTATGTGCTTGGATATGATGAATATACAGCGTTGGTTGAATCCACATTCTTTAGCCTGTCTCCCCACCGGGATAAAATTTACGAAACTGCTATTAGAGAATATCTAAACACAGTGTTTCATCTAGATGATTTTGAAATTATCCATAGCGAGAGCGGTGTTATCCCGATGGGACGCGTAAGCCGCAAAGATAGCAATCCGTTCTTGTTGGCAATCGGCAGCAATGCAGGTGCTATAAGACCGTCATCTGGCTATGCCTTTAGTTTTATTCAAAAGCAAATAGAACAGCTCACACGCCAGAATACAAACCCTAAATCCCCTCATAAAAAGTATGATTTATGGATGGATAGCGTGTTTCTATCTGTCCTTAAATCAAATCCAGAAAAAGCGCCAACTCTATTTCTTAAGCTTGCTAAATCCTTGAGCGGTGATGCATTCGCCCGCTTCTTAAGCGGTGATGCTAAAATTACGGATTATGCGTTGGTTATTTACTCAATGCCAAAATGGTTATTTATATGTCACGCCTTTAAGGTTATAATGGGATTACAACAAAGGACTACCAGATGAGCTTGACGGTAATTGATTGGTGGGCATTGGCATTGGTGGTTTTTATTGGATTACCTCACGGCGCTTTTGATGCTGCTATTTCTTTATCGATGCTCCGCTCTGCCAAGAAAATCATTCGGTTGGCTGGTATATTAATCTGCTACTTATTGCTGGCAATAGTTGTTGTTTTGGTCTGGTATCAGCTTCCTGAATTTTCACTTCTTGTTTTCCTAATTATCAGCGTCATACATTTTGGATTAGCGGATTACGCTGCAAGCCCAACCCGAATAAAATGGGCTCATGTAATTGCACATGGGGGAATTGTTGCGATAGGGTTGCCAGTCATTCACAAATCAGAGGTTGAAGGGCTTTTTGCAATCTTAACAAACGGCCCCACCCCTTTTTTATGGGATATCATGGCGATATTATTAATATTCTGGATTGGGGGGGCTTTGTTGCATTTATACCAGACGCTGCGTTCAAAAAAGCACTATCTTGTAGGTGTTGAGCTAATCGGATTGATTATCCTTGCCTGGATAGCTACGCCCCTTGTTACATTTGCGATTTATTTTTGCTTAATCCATAGCAGACGTCATTTTACTTTTATCTGGAAACAATTACAGCCTATCAGCAGCAAACGGGTTTTAATAAATAGCGCGCTTCTTCTGTCCGCTGCTAGTTGGCTAATGGGCGCAGGCTTATATTGGTATTTACATTTGGAAATGAGCGCTAGTAATGCAGCGTTGCAAACTATTTTCATTGGTCTTGCCGCATTAACAGTTCCACATATGATGCTGATAGACCTTATATTCAGACCACATTCAACCAGAATAACTAAGAGCGACTGATATAATTCACATGACAACACCTACTCAAAAAGACCTGATATCAGCAAACCGAAAAGATATTCATATCGATTTAGCAAAATCTGATGCATCTAGGTCCTTAAGACCGCACCCTCTTGATCTGATTACATTGCCTCACACTGCACTTCCAGAGATGGATTTTAATGAGGTTAATACAACTTGCCAATTTTTAAATAGGACATTGTCATTTCCATTTATGATAACTGGCATGACTGGCGGTACGATGCGTGGTGATACGTTAAACCTTGCTTTTGCTGAGGTTGCGAGCCAGTGCAAGGTAGCCTTGGGTGTTGGAAGCCAGCGCGGCAGTATAGCCCGAAATAGAAGCCAGAATGAGTTACGCAGACTAGCACCTGACATACCGCTTATCGGCAATATTGGCGGCGTGCAACTTGCGCAGGAAAATGGACTAGACCTTGCCAAAGCAGCTGTAGATGACCTTGAAGCAGATGCGCTTGCAATTCATCTAAATCCACTTCAGGAAATAATTCAACCAGAGGGAGATCGTAACTGGCGCGGTGTCTTAACTGCAATTGAAAAAGCAGTTAGGGATTTACCATGCCCTGTTCTGGTAAAAGAAGTTGGAGCAGGCATTAATCTGCCAGTTGCTCAAAAATTACAAAATGTAGGTGTGCGCCATATTGATGTTGCGTGCGCCGCAGGAACTAGCTGGGCTAGAATAGAGGCTGAGCGGCTTCCAGAGGAGGCGCGTGATATCTATGAGCCGTTCCTTGATTGGGGTCACTTAATTACTGATATACTGCCAGAGATGCGTCAGTCTTTAAAAGATGTAACTCTAATTGGGTCTGGTGGATTGCGAGATGGCCTTGATTTGGCTAAATTACTATGGCTAGGGTGTGATATTGGCGGTGGTGCGTCCATTCTTTTGAAAGCGCTCGAATCAGAGGCGTTAGACATCCAGCAAGTAGATCTGCATAAATCTTTAGAAACGCTTAAAGAACAACTTACCATTGCCTTGTTTCTTACAGGTCACAAAACACCCGTTTTTAGGGATGAGGTTTCTGAGATCCGTTAGATACAGCTATTCATTAATTTAAATAAAAAAAATTTATGCTTGCAAATCCATTCAAGATCTACAAATGTATATATTAAGACTTTACTAAAGTCTTCCCCCAGACTGGAGGTCTCGGTTTTCCTACTTTCCGAGATCTCCAACTTTTTCTTCTTATATACTTTTCGATAGTCCCTCGAAACACAATCTGCATTTTCACGATGTAGGATTGTACCGTCATTAATAATCATAACAAACAATTTATAAGGTTACTGATATTAGCGCACAGGGAAGGCGCCATGCCAACTGCTTGCTATTTAAGTCTGCCTTGAATAGGCTATTCAAAGCTTAATGATACCCTTTATGAGGGTTCCGTTAATTTATTTAAAATTTCATCCATAACGTCGCACCTGATGTTGATTTTGAGATCTCCCATACAAAAAGGGTTTTTTTATTTATGGCACATAATTTAATGTCAAAATTTCCTAGAATTAAAGACTTAGAGAAAGTTGCCTCTAAAAAAATCCCTCCTTTTATTCATGCCTATCTTGCTGCTGGCACTGGCAGCGGTAATACCATGGCTCGCAATAGGAGAGCGCTTGACGAAATTACCTTCACGCCTGAATTAATGCATGGGCATTTTACACCCAATCTGGAAACTAAAATCCTTGGGCAGTCATATGCCTTGCCATTCGGCGTCGCACCTATCGGATTATCATCTATGATATGGCCCTTATCTGAACATTATCTTGCTGAAATGGCGGCAAGGCTAAAAATCCCTTATGCCCTTAGTACTGTTGCAGGAGCAAGCATCGAAGATATAGGAGAAAAAAGCAAAGGATATGGCTGGTTCCAACTCTATGCCCCTCATAATCGCGATATCACATTTTCATTATTAGATAGAGCGGAAAAAGCGGATATGGGCGTGTTAGTGGTAACTGGCGATGTCCCGGCCCCTAGTCGGCGCGAAGATATGAGAAAGGCAGGTGCTCCAATTGGCTCTACCAATGCATCTCATGTAACACCAAAAATGCTTCTTCAAATCCTACAGCACCCCAAATGGGCATTAGCGGCATTAGAATTAAGAGGCAAACTTCAATTTAAAAATATGGAGAGATATGCTCCAAAAAATTCTACCCAATCTGTGTCTAATTTTATTGCAGGACAGCTTCATGGCTCGCTGAGCTGGGAGTATCTAGCGGAAATCAGAAAACACTGGAAAGGTCGTCTTGTTTTAAAAGGCGTATTGCGCCCGTCTGATGCTCTGAGAGCCATTGATAGCGGTGTAGATAGCATAATCGTCTCAAACCATGGTGGCAGGCAATTTGATGCAAACCCTGCCTCTATTTCTGTTCTACCATCTATACGTCAAGCCGTTGGCCCTAATTTTCCAATTATTTTTGATAGCGGCATTCGCTCTGGCCTCGACATATTAAAGGCATTAGCGATGGGCGCTGATTTTGCGCTGGTTGGCAGGCCGTTCTTATATGGAATTGCTGCAATTGGAAGCCAAGGCGGCGACCATGTTGCAGCCATTCTGGAAGATGAAATTAGCAATGCCCTTGTGCAAATGGGCGCCAAAAATATCGCTGAATTACGACAGCGCCTAAACCACTAATCAGAGCGGCGACGGCGTAAAGGTGCTTTTCCGCCCCCTATTCTGCGAGCTGTCTTATTTCCCCTGTTTTTGTCAGGCTGACCTGAAGAACCCCCTCTTGAGGTTTCTTTTTTGCCGGAGGTACGTAATTTAAGCGTTGGGGATGATTCTTTTGGTTTTCTTGGGCCATCGGCATTTGAAAAGCTGGGCTTCTTAGGTTTTCGTTTATTACCAAAACCCTCTGAATCTGATTTTTCAAATCGCTTCTTTTCTGATTTAAAACCCTGATCCTTGTCATCTCTGGATCTAGTATTTTGTCTAGTGTTTTCTCTAGAATTTTCTCTGGAGTTTTCTCTGGAGTTTTGCCTTGATTTTTGTCTGGCATCGGATCTAGGCGCGCCTGCTGAGCCCCCCCCTCTTCTTGAAGAAGAGAATTTTCGTTCCCGAACCATTGGAATACGCTCTGGCGGCGTTGACATTTGTTTAATATCTATTTTGCCTTCAAGCAAAAATTCAGGCTTTATTTCGGCAAGTAATTGCTTAACGCCATTCGCAGCAATTTCAATATAAGTCGTCGAATTATGAATTTGAATATCCCCAATTAGGGATTTATCCATATTTCCAATCCTGCATAGCATGGCAACAAGCCATCTGGGCTCTGCGTTATCGCGATGACCAACAGAAAGCTCAAACCAAGTTGAAGCAGAAAAATCAGCAGGCCCTGCAGACCCTGAAGCTGATAATTCTTCAGGAGCTGACTTACCTGCCATTTGACTGCGAACAAACGCAGAAGCTATGGCTTCTGGTGAATATTTCTCAATAATTTTCTGGATAATATCAGCTTCAGACTCATCCATCGGCGCTGTTAGCAATTCTGATTTTAGTAAATTGGCTCTGTCTTTTTCGATAATCTGTTCCGCTGATGGCGGTGTTACCCAGCTTGGCTGAATACCATTGCTCTGAAACATCTTCTCAACACGTTTAAAGTTACGATTTGGGATCAAAACAACAGAAATACCTTTGCGCCCTGCACGTCCTGTTCGCCCAGAGCGATGCAACATGGCCTCATCACTTTGTGGCAAATCTGCGTGAATAACCAAGTCTAGATTTGGTAAATCAATTCCTCGAGCTGCCACATCAGTTGCAACACACACATCCGCCTTGCCGTCTCGCATAGATTGAAGCGCAAAATTTCGCTCTTTCTGTGATAGCTCACCAGACAAGGCAACTACCGAAAATCCGCGATTATTCAATCGAGATGCTAAATGAGTTACAGCAGCGCGCGTATTACAGAAAACAATAGCGCCTGATACATCATGATATCGAAGCAGATTGATAATTGATTTATCTCTATCAGAGGGCTGAATTTTTAGTGCATGATAGCTAATATCAAGATGCTGTGTTGTCTTAGAAGAAACTGAAATTCGAATAGCTTCTTTTTGATAGGTGCGCGCCATCTTAGCGATTTGGGCAGGCACTGTAGCTGAGAATAATAAAGTCCTGCGGCTAACAGGTGCTTTTTCCAGAATAAAGGTTAAATCTTCCCGAAATCCCATATCCAGCATTTCATCTGCTTCATCTAGAACAACCGCTTTGATATCTGACAGGCGCAGTGCGCCACGTTCAATATGGTCTCGCAATCTGCCAGGCGTTCCAACAACAATATGAGCGCCACTTTCCAACGTCCTGCGCTCTGCTCTTGGATCCATTCCGCCCACACAAGAGGCAAATTGAGCCTTGGTGCGCGCATATACCCATTCAAGCTCTTTGCGGACTTGCAATGCAAGCTCTCTGGTTGGCGCAATTATCAATGCAACGGGAAGTTTAGGGCGGCTAAATTCGGTATCTTCTTGCAGCAAGGTGGTAGCAATAGACAATCCAAATGCAAGCGTTTTACCAGAACCTGTTTGTGCAGATACAAGTAGGTCAGCGTCTGGTTGCTCTATATCAAGTACTGCCTCCTGAACAGGTGTCATTGTATCATAGGAGCGCGCTGACATCGCCTCTGCAAGAGCAGAATGGATTTTAATCGGGTCTGACATATGGGTTTCTTTCGAACAGGGCGGTAAACACCTCATTCCACACTGTTTTTTATAGCCTAAATTCTTACCTATTCAGCAACAGCTACTTCACAGAATGAAATACTGCATGTTGAATACGCCTTGTGATGCCAGCTGTCAAAGATTTTAAAATGGTTTCGGGATAATCTGTATTATTTCAGGTCTGTAATAAGAGCATCTTGATATCAAAGACGCAAACCCACCTACCCCTTAAGAATAATACATACCCTTAAAAATATATTTAATGGCAGAGATTATAAATAATTTCGCTTTGGATTATTAGTGATACAAACTAAAACGATATTATCTGCCATGTTTATCTGATGAGAAAAAAATGACTGACTTTATGGAGCAACTAAATTTTAATGATGATGGATTAATCCCTGCAATCGCACAGCAATGGGACAGTGGCGAGGTATTAATGATGGCCTGGATGTCAAAAGAAACACTTCTTAAATCATTAGAACAAAAACGCGCTATTTATTATTCGCGCTCTCGGCAATCTGAATGGCGCAAAGGAGATAGCTCTGGACATATCCAGACATTAAAAGAAATTAGAGCTGATTGTGATACAGATTGCATTTTACTGCTGGTAGATCAGGTAGGGGCTGCCTGCCATGAAAATACGCGAAGCTGTTTTACAAAACAGATATCTAAAACAGCTATCACACTCAATGCAGAAACTGCTTATCCCGCGCTGTTTTCTGAAAGCAAAAAATAACGCAGCTTTTTTAGGTTTTTTTCGACAGCCAGCTTTTTGAGGCATTTTGGTCTTTTTCGCGTTCAGATACCCAAATCCTGCCTTCTTGTGTTTCCTCTGACTTCCAAAAAGGAGCATCGGTTTTTAAAAAATCCATAATATAGCGGCAACCCTCAAATGCAGCATGCCGATGGGCAGATGCACATCCGACAAACACAATATTATCTTCTGGCAGTAGCCTGCCAACCCGGTGAATTATTCTTACCGCCTCTAATGACCCTTTTTGCATGGCTGCATCTGCTATTTTTTCAAGGGCCGCTTCTGACATACCAGGATAATGCTCAAGAGTAAGGGAAATAAGAGGGTTAGATTCTGAGCTATCGCGAACGATGCCAGAAAAAGTTGCAATAGCGCCAACTGTTTTTGAACTTATTGATTTTATTTCAGCAGATACATCGAAATCTTCTTGCTGGATACTAATTTTAATCACCTCACCCCCCTGTTACAGGCGGGAAAAAGGCTATCTCGTCTGCATCTGACAGCTCAGTGTCATGAGTAACAAATTGTTGGTTTCTGGCAGCCCGTATCGCGCTCATATCATCAAAAGCACGCGCATGACCCTCTGATCGCAGTTTTAGATATTCTGCAAGCTGGTGAATGGTTCTGACATGTTTTGGGCAGGATAATTCCTCTTGAGAATAGCCAATATTGTCACGCACCCATGCAAAATAAAGAATTCTCATAAGCATCTTTCCATAAAAGGCAAAAAATCAAGCATCATACCAGGCTTAACCCCTGAATTTTCATTTGGTATTTCGACCAGACCATCCGCCCCTGTAAGAGACGAGATAACACCCGCGCCTTTTCTGCCATGCAAATCAATATAGGTTCTACCATCATCGCCTCGCACAAGCTTGGCTCTTAGATATTCAGCCCTATTCGCTGATTTATTATGCCTAAACAAAGCCGGAAGAGCAATACGAAGAGGGTGCCTCACAGACCCGCTTTGCAAGCGGTCAAGAAGCGGCGCTACGATTAATCGGTAACACACAAAAGTAGCAACTGGGTTTCCTGGTAGACATATTATCAGCTTATTGCCACGTTTTCCAACTGCCATGGGCCTGCCTGGCTTCATCGCAATCCGCCAGAAAATTACCTCAAACCCAAGTGCGGCTAGCACCTCTTGGGTATGGTCTTCAATGCCCTGTGATGCACCGCCAGAGGAAATGACAACATCATTATCAACCAGCGCTGCCTCATACGCTCTTTGCAAACTAGATTTATCATCTATCACAATTCCATAATCAGAACATAAATGATTATCTTGGCAAATAAGAGAATACAGCATCGGGCGGTTAGTATCATAGAGCTGACCCACATTCAGACTATTATTGCTTGATGTATCAGACGCATCTACAACCTCATCCCCAGTGGATAGCAGGCCAACTGATAATTCTAAATAGCAGGATATTTTTGATTTTCCGATAGCAGATAATTGACCAATTTCTGCTGGCGAAATTCTGGCGCCTTTGCGAATTATTTGCTCACCCTTACTAAGATTTTCGCCTGCCTTTCGGATATTCAATCCTTGTTTGGCGTTTATGGCGATCTTCACCTTATTTTCGCTTTCAACAATACAGTTCTCCTGCATTGCAATACAATCCAGACCATCTGGAACAATAGCACCTGTGTAAATAGCAACTGCCTGCCCTTGCAAAACCGCTCCGTCAAAGGGATGCCCTGCCCTAATTTCTGCAACCACGTCATATATAAATTCAGGGTTGGCGATTGCCCAATCACAATGAAAAGCAAACCCATCTACAGCCGCATTATTGCGAGCTGGAAGTGCCATTGGGCTATCCATATCTTCGGCGCAAATCCGGCCAGTTGCAGATTTAAGGCTAATTTCCTCGCACCGTTCAAGAGGTCTTATTGATTGTTGTAATAAGCGAGCAACCTCAGATACAGATTTTGCGTTTTCGATCATCATGATGATCGAACATCTGTTGAAAATAGGCCTAATATCGAAATGATAAAATCAGCAATTTTTTGAGTTTCATTCATATTAAACCGAGGTATTGGCAATCCCTTTATCTCATCATCCGATACCATTGCAAATATTGTTTTATCTTCCAAAAATAATAAAGGAGACTGGTTTGCCTCCCGCCAAACTTCCAATTTTGGGATAGGCTCTTTTTTAAATCCCTCCACAAGCACAAGCGTTGCAGGCTCAAGTCGATGCAATAATTCTGTAAGGCTTGGCTCTCCTTGACGTTTATGTTCGGTAAACAAAGCCGAGCGAGCAACAGAAGACACCATCACCTGACGAGAGCCTGCCTCGCGAAGGCGATAGCTATCTTTACCTTCATGATCTGCCTCAAAATGTTGATGCGCGTGTTTTACAACAGCTATTTCAATATTTCGCTCGCACAAACAGCGAATTAATTTTTCTGCAAGGGTTGTTTTTCCCGAGCCAGAGAAACCAGCAACACCAAAAATAGCGCCATGTCCAGTAGTTCTAGAAAGAGACCGCATTTCATCTAGAACAGCACTCATCTTCTTATCTATCCTCCGGTGACACTCATATGTCTTGAGACAGCTTGATTGGATAACCCGCGCTCAATTGCAAAATCATGCCCCAACGGCTTGCGACTTATCGCCTCTATAATAGCAGATTTTAACCCCTCTTTTCCGCCTGAGCGAAGCGCAAGGGCAAGATCGGCATTGTCATCTTGTCCAAGACATAGATATAATTGTCCCGTACATGTCATTCTAACGCGGTTGCAACTCTCGCAAAAATTATGCGTCAGTGGCGTAATAAAACCAAGGCGCTGTCCGGTCTCGCCAACATTGAAATATCTAGCGGGCCCAGACGATTTATGTTCACTTTCATGCAGACTGAACCTCTGTGAGAGTTTGTTTTGAACTTCACTAACAGACATATATTGATCTAGCCGGTTCTCACTACCAATATCTCCCATTGGCATGACCTCAATTATTGTCATATCAAAGCCCTGCTCACCTGCCCAAATTAACATTGAAGCTAGCTCGTTATCGTTAACGCCCTTTAATGCGACTGTATTGAGTTTGATTTTCAAGCCTGCTTTTTTTGCTGCAACCAGCCCCTCTAACACCACATCAAGCTTTCCCCACCGTGTGATCTGAGTAAATTTTTCTGGCTGTAATGTATCTATTGAGACATTAATGCGCCTTACCCCAGCATCAAATAAAGGCACTCCATATTTATGGAGCTGGCTTCCATTTGTGGTAATGGTAACTTCTTCTAGATTTTGGTTTTCTACCTGCGCCCCTAAATGATTAATTAGATGCATGATATTGCGCCTTACCAGTGGCTCTCCTCCAGTAAGGCGTATTTTTTTAGTACCTAGCTCAATAAAGCTATCACATACATCTACAATTTCTTCTAATGTAAGCAGCTCTTTTTTTGGCAGAAATGTCATTTGCTCTGCCATGCAATATACGCATCTAAAATCACATCTATCTGTAACCGATATGCGCACATAATCCACTATGCGTCCAAACGGGTCTATCAGCTGGTTTTGTTGCATCTGAGAATTCCATTAAAATGCGCGTTATACATAACTCATCTCATACCGCTACCATGAAGTATTGTTTTTGACAAAAAATAAACTACTCAAATATATGATTTCAGGGATTTTTACCACCCTTAAGGATAAAAGCCTTTACCGATGCCCATCAATCACCTTGCTTGCCACTAGCCTGTCATATTTTTCAATAAGCTGTTCTGCTTTTTTTAAAATGGGTTTATCTATCATTCTTCCTTCAACCTGTATCACGGCTTGGCTGGCTGTTACTGCCACCAGTTCTTTAGCCTTTTCATAGTCATCCTTGCTAGGCAGAAAAATTGACTGTGCTGGTTTTACCTGACTTGGGTGAATAAGCAACTTTCCGCCAAATCCGCGTCTTTTTGCATCCACGCAATCTAACTTTAGCTGATTTATCTGCGAGATATCTGCGGTGACACAATCAAGCGGGGCCGCTTTTCCATGCAGCTTGCTTTGCAATACAAGGTCAGCACGATACGGCGCTAATAACGAGATATCTGCCTCACAACCCAAATCCGTTGAGAAATCAAAATGCCCAAACGCGCATCCAATAACGTTTTCATGCTGCATCAAGGCACTTGTGCGAGCAAACCCCTTTACGGTTTCAATGAGGCATAAAATCTGTCTTGTAACGCTATGCTGCTCTAGCCATTGGGTAATAGCATGCGGATCCTCAGATTTGGAAAGCATAATCCCAACCTCTGTGCATTTCTCAAGACAGGCAAGATCATCCCGAACAAAAGGACTATCCAAATCATTTACCCGAACAAATAAATTACACCCCTGTTTATCAAACCCTAACAGATTTTCTCTTGCTATCTGTTTTTGTGATTGAGAGACTGAATCCTCCAAATCAATGATAATAGTATCAGCGCCAGACTGAATTGCTTGCTCAAACCTATCAGAGCGGGTACCTGGCACAAATAATGGTGTTATTGGCATGAATATAGTCATATGAATGCCTCTCCTTTCATTGTGATTTTTCCGCTCTCATCACAACAATAAACAATCAGACTTTTGCCGTCAGTTTCTTCTGCAACTGATAGACAAGCCATCTGCCCTGCAAAAAGTGGCGAGAGGTTTTTATATATAAATCGGCTAGGCACCGCTCCTAGATGACGTGCAGCCATATTTAATAACCAACTTGCCTGCAACGGTCCATGCACAACTATAGCTGGCTGCCCCTCTGCTATTTTTGCGTGAGTTACGTCATAATGAATTCGGTGCCCATTAAAAGTTAGGGCAGAATAGCGAAATAATAACACAGGATCGGTATTAAAACTGGCCTTTATCGCCCGGCTTTCAGGCAATTTCTCTGGCGCCCCTTTGCTTGGGATCTTATTTAGATCGATTTGGCTGTCTTCTTTAAACACCAAACGCTGAATTTCAGTTAAAAACTTCTTGTTTTGGACAAAAAATTCATGGGTTATGGTCAGAAAACACAGCTGGCCTGAAGAACCTGATTTATGTTGTATATCTGTTACCATCGAAGTTTTATCAACCACATCATCTGGTTGAAATATATCTGATATATGTAACGCCCCCCCTGCCCACATCCGGCGCGGATACCTAATGGGGGGAAGCATACCGCCTAATTTAACATGCCCGTCTAACCCAAGATTTCCCGATGGCTCTAGCTCTGGGCCAAGACACCAATGAATACCAAGTGGCGTTGGCACGTCATTATAGAGCTGGCCATCCAAGGTTACCTTAAACTGTTCTATAAGTCTGCTGGCAACTTGGTCGCTGCATTCGCGTATCTGTGCTGTCCAGCCCTCAAAAGTTATGCCTGTCATTTAACTCTAATTCACCTTGTGATCTGGTGCTGTAATATCAAAACCTGGTAAATTCAAAGCCATCTGCTGATACCATTTTGTTAAGGCCGGCCTGTCCTCAGACCAATTAAAAACATTTCTAAATGATAAATAACCAAGACAGGCTGTCAGCGTTATTGCGGCGCCTGCATAAGGCTCGACAGGGTGCCAATTGGAAATGTTTTGTTCTAGATAATCACATCCATTTTTTAGTTTTTCCTGATGACGCGATCGCCATAATTCTGGTGCTGGCTGGTCGCCTGAATATCTTTGGGCATATACCCAAAGAATGGCTGAATCAATCAGTCCCTCGCCAAGCGCGGCCTGCGTAAGCGCTATATCTCTTGCATCACCTGCCTCTGGAAATAAAAACTTATCAGACTGGCGTTCTAGAAAATCCATAATGACCCTGCTATCATAGAGCGACGTGCCATCTTGTTTTATTAATACAGGAATTCTGCCAGTGGGGTTTTGATTATACAGCGTATCTTGTGGATCGCTGGTATCTGCATTTTCAATAGTAACTTTATTCTCCAAACCTAGATGATGCACACAAAGTATTATTTTGCGCACGTAAGGAGAGGCTTTACTATATCGTAATTTATACATGTTCTTCCTATTCTTCTGGCTATATTTGGTTTTGTAAGATTATTTTAAATCATAGCTGTGATTACAAGCTATTATATCTGAAAGCATAGTTCCAGATTACCAATTTTCAGAGTTCAGTCTAGCAATACTTGACGGATTGAATTTTTTTCAGTGCTAGAACTCACATCGTACAACAATCATTACTAACAATAAAAATGCTAAATCGCTATACAACTTGTTTTATTCTGCCTATGTTTTGCAAGCTTTAAGACTGTTAAAATGAGAATGATTATGGATACTCCTTTAAATATTTGTTTTGTTAGTATAGGTGCAAATGGAAGTGCTATTGCAGCTGACATGATAGCTGCTGGCGTTGATATGAGCTGCTATGACCCTTGGCCTTCTCATGTCGAGACCATTCAAAAAGACGGGCTCAATATTCAACTGCCAGATGAAACTAAAACTCAAGAACTTCCCATTTATCATTTATGCGAATTAGCGGAGAGGGCAGAGCCATTTGATATTATTTTTATGGCTTCAAAATCATATGACACCAAATGGATTACCGAGCTTATAAAACCGCATTTAGCAGAAGATGGTATGTTAGTGTCCCTACAAAATGGAATGACCACGGATGATATCTGCCAAATTATATCAGAGGAGCGCGTTCTAAGCTGCGTTGTGGAATTATCATGCGAGCTATTTACCCCCGGTCAGATAAAGCGCAATACGCCAAATAAGAAAACTTGGTTTGCAATTGAACATAAAAATAATCGTCATCTTCCCATTATTTTCGAAATGCTTAAACATGCTGGCACAGTGGTAAAAGTAGATGATATTCAATCTGCAAAATGGATGAAGCTACTTGTGAATTCTATGAGTCTTGGGCCATTTGCTATTCTTGGGCGGCCTGTACAAGAAGGGCTAAACACCACAGGAATGAGAGAGCTCATTCTTAAAATTGGAGAGGAAACCCAAAAGATAGGTGATATGCTTGGCTTCACCCCCTATCCCATTATGGGGTTGAGCGAGCGTGAGGTGAATACAGCTAATGATTTACCAGCATTGCTTATGGATACACTTGCAGGGCATATCGGGCCTTCTGCACAGGATTGCATCTTGCAGGATTTTGTAAGAGGGCGGCGCACAGAAATAGAAACTATCAATGGATTTATTGTGGAAAAAGCCAAAGAAGCTGGCATAGAGGCACCCTATAATCAGGCGATTATTGAAATGGGTCAAAAAATCAAACAAAAAGAGCTGGATTTAGGGCTAGATAATGTTGAACATCTAGCAGCGTTAATGAGCAAATAATCATCTGCTAGCTAATCGAAGTAATTTCTGCTTCACAACTTCACTATCTTCCTTCCATGCTATTGTGCCTGCAAAATCGCCTGTGTCAGATAGCATAAAGACTGTGCTTGTGTGATCAATTGTGTAATCCCCGTCAGAGGTTGGTATTTTTTTTCGGTATATCCCCCATGATTTCGCAAGCGATAAAACCGCATCAATATCCCCTGTTATACCGGTTATCCGCTCCCCAAAATAAGGCAGATAATCTGCTAATTGCTGGGGGGTATCCCTCTCTGGATCCAGCGTTACAAAATAAATGGGAATTTGAAGATTAAGCTCTTCGGTTAATCTGGTTAAATCAACAAGCGTAGTTGGGCACACTTCTGGACAATAGGTAAACCCAAAAAAAAGCAATGACGGCTTGCCTTCAAATACCGTTTGAGAAATTGGCCTGCCATGATGGTCAATGAGTGAAAAAGGAGCGCCAATTGAAAAACCTGGCTGCGGTATGTGCTTGCGCGCTAATTGGTCACTCACCACAAAAATAAGCGCTGATACTGCAAGAACAGCACCTAAAAGCAGTTTTTTTCTAGACCAGAAGAACGCCATCATAATTCCCTATCCTTTTTGATTCCCCACTACAAGATATCACGGTATATAGACATAATCTAAGGCAGTTAAATACTTCTTTTTATCGTTTTAGCAAAACCGAAAAAACGCAGTTACATAAATTTCAATTTATTCTCACGATAGAAATATATGCCTAACATTCTGAATTGACGAAATTTTTATCAATTGGCTCTTCTCTTTTATCGATAAAATAAGTATCATTCAGCTCAAATAATGCTAAATTATAAGTATCGTTAGAAAATATTATGGAGCAAGGGATGACAGATTCACGGAAAAATGTAAGACCAGAAATTTACCAATTTGGATTGGGGAATTTCAAAATCACCAACATTTTAGATGGGTATTTTCATCGCGAAGACATGCATCCTTTTACCGCAACGAACGCAAGCGCAAGTGAAATAGAGTCTGTAGCAAAAGAGCACCTGCTTCCCTATCCTAAGTTAGAGCATAATTTTGTGCCAACCCTAATTGAAACACCAGATGCGCTTATTGCGTTTGACCCAGGTTTTGGCAAGCGGGCACCTGGTCCCACTGCTGGCTGTTATAACCAGCTTCTAGAAAAGACAGGATACAGCCCAGATGAGGTAACACATGTCGTCATCTCTCATGGACATCCAGATCATATTGCTAATCTTATCACAGATGGCGCACCAACCTTTAAGCATGCTGAAATTATAATCAGCAGAACAGAATATGAGTTTTGGTCTGGCAACGCGGCCATCCCAGATTTCAGAGGGCCAACACGCCAAATGTTTCAAGAAATCGTTGTACCGCTTGCTGATAGATGCAGATTTATTGAACCTGATGCTTCGATAATAGACGGACTTACTGCCTTAAATGCGTTTGGGCATTCAGCTGGTCATATGGCATTTCATGTAGAGAGTGACGGCAAGGAGCTAATGATATTATCAGATACCATCGCTCATTATGCTGTATCTCTTGCTAATCTTGAGTGGCAATTCTCTATGGATGATAACCCAGAAATGGCTGTTGAGTCGCGCAAAAGAATTGTGGGCATGGCGGCTGCAAGTAAAGCACCGATTATTGCGTTCCACATGCCATTTCCATCTGTTGGTTATATTGAACAATCAGGTAATAGCTATCGATGGACGCCTGCTACCTATCAGCTTAATTTGTAAGGAAAGCGTGCCTGATACCATTAAATTTGAATTAGCCTTCATTAAAGGCTAGTTCAAAAAAATGTACATAATCTATGGAATAGAGCGTGTTTTTTTTCTCAAGTTCCGTATTAACAGCTTGGGTTAGATATTCAGCTGTTTTCTCAAGGTTTTTGGCTCCCGTAAAATCAGCGAGGCTTATCTTGCCAAGCGCTGTCAAAATAGCAGATACCATTATCGGCGATACAGCAACCATCTCTTCATTAAAACTATCATAGGAGGTTGCTTTAAGGTAGGTTGAAACGGCTATGTCAGCGCGGAGAACTGTAGTGACATCCCCTTTAAGATTGGTGACAAACGTTGTTGGGATTTTATAATATATATATTCAGATGATACAAACTCGAACGCATCTGAACCTTCAGAATCCTCATCTGCGCTCGACTGATTATCATCAAGCGGAATTGTAACCCCCACTATCGACGGGTCAATGCCGCCCAGCATTGCCTTATTTGCAATAGACGCAACGATTTCTTCAGAGGTAGGTTGCTTTGGGGTGAATAATAAATGAGTCAGGATAAAAAGAACCGCAACCACAAGGATTGGCCCCATAATAAGCGCTACGGTCATCAGCTTGCTTTCACCGCCTGTTATTTTCCCGATTATCTTTCCCAGCATTGGTATTCTAGACCATTTCTATAACGCAGGTTTAAAAAACATTTATGTAAAACAGGTTATTTCCATTCAAATGTCGTGCCATAATCGCTTTTAAATGATAGCTCAATAAATAATCAGACCAACCAGAGGCCTCTAGCGACTGATTTTAGATGTATCAATCTGCTGTCCAACCACCATCAATTAAAAGGGAAGTGCCTGTTATCATTGCACTGGCATCAGAGGCTAGGAACACGACAGCACCCATTATATCCTCAATTTCTGCGACACGGCCTAGCTTTATCTTGCTTTCAATCCATTTCTTCCGCTCAGGGTTTGCAAAAGTAGATTGGCTAAGCGCTGTTCTAACAAAAGTAGGGCAAATTGTATTAACGCGTATTTGATGCGCGCCCCATTCAATTGCCTGTGACTTTGTATATCCCTCTGCGGCATGCTTGGTTGCACAATATACGGCTCTGTCAATACCGCCTACCACTGCCATCTGAGATGATATTGTCATTATTGATCCAGGCTTTCCTGCATTGATTAGCTGCTTTGCAACAGCCTGATTTAGAAAATAGCCTGCTTTGATATTAAGGTCACAAACAGCATCAAAATCTTCAATGCGCGTCTCCAAGCTTGCGCCGTGGCGTGCCATTCCAGCACTATTTACCAAGATATCAAATGGTGGCTTGCTTTCGATCATCTCTCTTGTTGCACTAATATTGGTTACATCTATTGGACAGGCTGTTGCATCCCAGCCAAGAGAGGTCATTTGGCTTTGCAATTCGAGCAGGCTATCCTTAGAGCGAGCCGCCAGCGTGACAGAGGCACCTGCCTCGCATAATGCTACCGCACACCCAACACCAATTCCAGATGAGGCGCCTGCAACCAACGCTCGTTTTCCAGCTAACTTAAAAGAGGGTGTGCGTGGCAGTGATGTATCCATGTTACAAGCCCCTATTATTCTGCCGCTTCGCCATAACCGACATTTTGACCCCCATATCGCCTTACTCGAACATTGCATTGTTCTGCATGTCCAACAAACCCCTCCAAAATGCACAATCTAGAGCCATATGCCCCTATTTGGGCAGCGGCTTCATCAGTAGTGATTTTCTGATAGGAATGTGTTTTTAAGAATTTACCAACCCATAATCCGCCAGTATATCTTCCTGCTTTTTTAGTAGGCAATGTGTGGTTTGTTCCTATCACCTTATCTCCATTGGCAACATTAGTGCGTGGCCCCAAAAACAGCGCGCCATAACAGGTCATTTTTTCCAAAAACCAATCATCTCTATCCGTCATTACCTGAACATGTTCTGATGCTATCTCATCTGCCATCTGTAGCATTTCATCGTAGGTATCACAGACAATGACCTCGCCATAATCACGCCAGCTTACCGAAGCTGTATCTGATGTTGGCAGAATCATCAAAAGCCGATCTATTTCTGCCAAGGTATCTTCTGCAAGTTTTTGCGAGTTTGTCAGCAATACTGCTGGTGAATTATACCCATGCTCTGCCTGACCTAATAAGTCGGTTGCACATATTTCTGCATCTACTGTTTCATCTGCTATGACCATTGTTTCTGTAGGTCCTGCAAATAAATCAATACCAACCTTTCCAAATAGCTGTCTTTTTGCTTCTGCAACAAACGCATTGCCTGGACCAACCAGCATATGAACTGGCTCTATTGTCTCGGTTCCAAGTGCCATCGCACCAATTCCCTGCATTCCGCCAAGTACATATATCTCATCTGCACCGCCCATATGCATCGCGGCAATAACGGCAGGATTTGGCTTGCCTTGAAATGGGGGCGTGGATGCAACAATGCGCGGCACACCAGCAACAGATGCTGTAAGTACTGACATATGAGCAGATGCAACCATTGGAAATTTGCCTGCTGGAACATAACACCCAACAGATTGAACTGGTATATTTTTATGGCCAAGAATTACACCAGGCAATGTTTCAACCTCAATATCTTGCATAGATGCGCGCTGTGCTTCAGCGAATTTGCGCACTTGGGCTTGTGCGAATTTTATATCCTCAATATCCCTTGGTGATACTTCCGAAATCAAGGCTTGTATTTCGCTTTCTGACAACCGATAAGAAGGCGGCGAATAATTATCAAACTTTTCGGCAAGCTCACGTACCGCCGCGTCCCCTCGAGCTTCAATATCACTAAGTGTTGTCTCAACAATCTGACGTACCTTAGCATCATCCTCAGAACGCTCTAATGCTGATTTACCCTCTTTTAAATACCGAATTGCCATCGTAACTCCTTCAAGCTCTTTTCTTAATTTCACATTTTTTTTATAATATTGATATTAGGATGTCTTATAATGTTCCATTGATAACATAGGTTAGAATGCGCGTTATTTGCTCTGGTGTATCCACAACCGCTAATGCTGCTCCATCAATTTCTTTAAGCGCATGCTGGTGGTCTGAGCCATGCATTATGATTAACGGTTTGCCAAGAGCTGCTGCATAACCAGCATCAAAAGCGGCATTCCACTGCTTGTATTTATCGCCAAATCGAACCACAACAATATCTGCCTGCTCTAGATGGGTGCGCGTTCTAATAGCATTAAGTTTAGCACCTTTATGATCATGCCAAAATTTAGATGCCTCAGACCCCATAATTTCCACACCGCAATCATCAGATGCCGCATGATCTGTTACAGGATAGGTGAAGGAAACAGGAAGTTCTGCTGTAGCTGATTGCGCTTCGATTATATCGCGCCAGTCTGTGTGTATTTCGCCAGAGAGATAAACTGTCCAATGCATTTATGTGCTCCTTACATTAAAATCACTCACATCATAGCACGAACTTGATATGAAATGAGTATGATGCGTGAATAAATTGACCTAGTATTGCATATGATGGAACTCGATAAAAGCGTATCTCACTGATAAAAAATAGTAAAAAACAGATAAATTCTACTTTAAGGGTGACAATTATTATAGCCCATCCTAGGGTATTATAGCTCGCTCTAGGGCTTGCTAATATATTTTAAATAAGGGTTTTAAGAACGTGCAGCGATTTCAAATTATTTTTGCGGGCTATGGCCCTGAAAACACCTCTTTTTCAAAGTCCCTTAAAATAATGGGAGATAAAATTTCAACTCTATTTCCTGATTTAGTAGATGTACAATATGTCTATAATGTCATGGATTTAGGGTATAAATCTGAAGATATTTTATGGATGACAGATCAAGGGGTATTAACCGTAACCTATCAGTCGACCAGTTATCTTACAGATGATGTGCCAGAGCTTGGATTTGTTGATTTACCTTTTTTATTCAGAGATAACGCACATGCAAGAGGGGCAATGGATGGCGCCCTTGGGCAATATTTAACAAACCGAATTGAAGATAGAAAAAACTACAAGATACTAGGCTATCTGGAAAACGGGTTTCGGCAGATATCTAACTCAATTCGAGCTATCAGCCAGCCTGATGATATGAAGGATTTAAAGATAAGGGTATTGCCAAGCGATATTCATTCTCGTTTTTTTGAACTTCTTGGCGCAAATCCGATTAGGATGGATCTTACGCAAGCCATAACAGACATACAAACAGGCGCACTCGATGCGCAGGAAAACCCCTATACCAACACCACCACCTATGGCGTTCATAACTATCATAAGCATCATACGCTCTCTAATCACTTCTATATTTCACGCGCGATAATGTGTAATCGAAGCCAATTCTACCTCTGGCCTGAGCCCTTAAAACAGGCCATCATAGAAGCGGCGGGCGATGCAATGCAGTGGCAACGCACTCAAATTGAAACAGATGTGAGAATAGCAGAGAAATTAATAATTGAGGCAGGGGGGCAAATCCATTCGCTAACAGAAGCGCAAACCGCCCTTTTCCAAGAAAAAATCGCCCCCTTATACAAAGATGCACGAGATCAATTTGGGAACACCCCTTTTGATCTGCTATCTAATACGTAACCATAAACATGGCTGTTGCAGGCTTATTAAAAGGGGCAGTTTCGAAGTATCTGTCTGTCGACGTTATGAATATCGCGATGCCCGCACATGGCCATTGTGTAATCTAATTCTTTGTGAATGATATGGAGCGCGTCGCTTACACCTTGCTTTCCATTTGCGCCAAGAGCGTAGATAAATGCGCGTCCAATCATAACCCCTTTGGCACCAAGGGCTATTGCTTTTAGGACATCTTGTCCAGAGCGAACACCGCTATCCATCCACACATCTATCTCATTGCCAACGGCAGCTACGACTTCTGGCAACATCGCAATTGAGGATTCTGCCCCGTCAAGCTGTCTTCCGCCATGATTTGATACGACAATTGCATCAGCGCCAATTTTTCCAGCCTGTTTTGCATCTTCTGGATCCATAATACCCTTCAGAATTAATGTGCCTCCCCACCAATCACGAATTCGTGCAATATCATCCCAATCTAGCTGTAGGTCAAATTGGTCACTCACCCAAGATGATAAGGATGACAGATCAGACACCCCATCAACATGGCCAACAATATTGCCAAAATGATGTCTTTTGGTTCCAAGCATTCCAAGGCACCATCTAGGCTTAGTCACCATATCAGCAATATTCTTAAAAGTGAGTTTTGGCGGTGTAGACAACCCATTTTTTATATCTTTATGACGCTGCCCTAAAAGCTGCAAATCAAGCGTTACAACAAGCGCAGAGCATTCCGCAGCCTTTGCGCGTTGAACGAGTCTTTTCGAAAAATCATGATCTTTCATCACATATAGCTGGAACCAAAAAGGAGCTGAGCTATGTTTAGCCACATCTTCGATTGAGCATACAGACATGGTTGATAGGGTAAATGGCACGCCAAATTCAGCTGCTGCCTGCGCTGCTAATATTTCACCGTCAGCGATTTGCATTCCAGTTAAACCTGTTGGGGCAATGGCAACAGGCATACTTGCAGGCTGACCGGCAAGTATGGTGCTGGTCGTTCTCTGCGACATGTCTATGGCAACGCGTTGGCGAAATTTTATGCGTGCAAAATCGGTTTCGTTTGAGCGGTATGTTGTCTCTGACCAGGAACCAGAATCAGCATAATCATAAAACATTTTTGGCACACGCCGTTTTGCCTGCTGGCGAAATTCCTCGATTGTCGTTACTACCGCCATCAAATTTTTCCTTTACAAAGACCTGTTCTATTTTAGAAGATTGTTATTCTCAGCACAACCACCTAACATGGTCCATCCCGCAAAGCGTCCAGCATGTAAAAGCGCTATTGGTGCAAGCAGAACTAAAAATGGCCAGCTACCTATCTTGAGATACTCCAGACAGCTTTTGGATATCTTCTGGTAGATCTATATCCTCTGCAATCTGTGTTTTATCCCAGCTAACCCCATTTACCGCCGATAGATAAGCGGCAAGGATTTGGCGCCCGCCCTCATCGCCAGAAATAGCCTGCAATTCATCAAAAAACGCTCTGCCCCAGATAACAGGATTGGCGCGTCTTCCATCTATAATCGGCATTGTTATTCTAACTTCTGGCTTGGACAATAAGTCATGTGATTTAATAAGCCTGTTGATCAAATCTGAGGTGATAAATGGCATATCTGCAAGACCTATTAATGCACAATCATATTGCTCAGATAGGCTCTCAATACCGCGTGCAACAGAACTTGCCTGACCGGTTTGGTAATCATGATTATGAACAAATTCAACATTCAGTCCCAAAAGTGCTTTGCGAATAGCTTCATGCTGAAAACCCGTTACGACAATTAATGTATCGATATCTGCGTCAAGATAGGTTTGCGCTATCCATCTTATCATCGAATGCCCATTATCAATCGGTAATAATAGCTTATTTTGAGCCCCCATTCTTCTCGAGCTTCCTGCCGCAAGGAGTATTCCAGCTGTTTTTTGATGCTTCGCAGTGTTTTTATGGATAAGTTTGCGTGGTAATGGTCTTGATGCAATATCTGCCAGCAATCCGCCAACAGCCATTCCAGATAATTCTGATTTATCCAGCTTTATTCCTGCAAGCGCTTTTTGAAGCAACCAATCAAGCCCATTAAGTTTAGGGGAGCGTGCACAGCCAGGCATTCCAAGCACCAGCATGCCGTCCCATTCACCAACCATAGATAAATTCCCAGGATCAACAGGAAGACCAAGATGAATTACTTCTCCGCCAACCATTCTAAGAGCCTCTGGCAAAATATCTAGCCTGTCCGCAATTGCAGATGCTCCGCACAACAAAAACGCCTCTGCCCCTTGCGCTCTTGCTCTTATAAGCGCGTTGTGAACTTTACTTGCGGTATGATCTGTAAGCCGACTATCTATAAGCGGGCAATTAAGGTGTGATAGCCTTGTTCTAGTGACATCCTCTGTAGCCCTTATTATAGACGGCTTGGTATCTTCAAAACTGGTTTGTATCAGACTGAATTTACGAGAGACGATAGTATGACAGGACACAAGATCTGAATTTGATATAACAGATAATGCGGCATCAATTGAAGATTGTGAGACAGCGTATGGAATAATCTTCAAGGTCGCTATCATCTGCCCTGCGGTCACCAGCTGGTCAGGCATAATAGTAGCAAACGTTATAGCCTCATCAATTTCATTAAGACTTTTAATTTTTTCAACATCTAATCTTACAATACTTAACGCATCTGCAATAAAGTTGACTCTTCCAGTTGCTGGAACAGATAGCTGAAACCCGCTTTTAAGAAAAGCGTTTGAAAGCATTGACGCTGCTAAATTCTCCTCAACATCATCTTCCTCAAGGCTGGCAACTAATAATAATTTGGCCCCAATAAGGCGAAGTGTTTCTATGTGGGTTTTGGATAATTTAGTTCCCTTCGACAATTTTCCGTCTGGGGTTTTTATAGAATGTACGAGCAAGTCTCCAACACATTCGCTTATCGGTTTTTCCCCGAATTTCATTTATTTACTCTTCTCTATTAGAAAAATGCACCCATTATATCTAGACACATAGAACTGCATGACCTTTTATCTATATTTGACACATTCTCAAAGTTACTGTCTAGATGAAAGCAAATCTGTTTCGTTTCATCTAAGATTAAAATGTTACTATTTTCTGCAAATTACATAGTATAATAAGCCTTTATCATCGGGATACTATAAATGACACATATTATACCAACACCGCGCCTTGTTCAGTTTATTAAATCTGCATTTATAGCAACTGGATTTACAAATGAAGATGCTGAAATAACAGCTGAGCTTATGACGCAAGCAGACATATCTGGTCAAGATGGTCATGGTATTTTCAGACTTCCTCAATATATAAAACGGTTGCAGGAAGGCGGCATGAACCCAAAACCTGAGTTCAAAATACTCTCTCAAAGAACCGCAACAGCTCTTATTGATGGGGATAATGGAATTGGTCATCTGGTGATGCGCCATGCTGCTGATATTGCGGTAGAAAAAGCGCGTACCAGCGGCGTTGCTTGGGTTGGGGCTAGAATGTCAAACCATGCTGGCCCTGCCTCTTTATATACAAGATACGTTCTTGAGAAAGGAATGATAGGTATTTATGTTGCCGTTGGCAGTGCTAATCATATGCCGCCATGGGGCGGCACAGACATGTTGCTTAGCACCAATCCTATTTCAGTTGCTATCCCCTCTGGGATTAACCCGCCAATAATTCTTGATATGGCAACCACTGTCGCAGCATATGGAAAAGTTAAAACCTTACTTCAATCTGGTGGCACTATGCCTGAGGGATGGATGATTGATAAAAACGGAAATCCCCTCACAGACCCAGCCAAATCAAAGGATGGTTTTTTGCTTCCCATTGGCGGGCCTAAAGGATATGGCCTTGCTCTTATTTTTGGACTTCTGGCAGGTACATTAAATGGCGGGGCATTTGGCAAGGACGTGATAGATTTTAATGCTGACAATACAACAGTTGCAAATACAGGCCAGTTTATAATTGCACTGGATATTGAGGCTTTTATGGATACCGAACAGTTTAAATCGCAGATAGATAAAATATGGGCAGAAATGAAATCTTCTGCCAAATTACCTGGCATATCTGAAATACGTCTTCCAGGTGAGAATCTAGCTAAAACCATTAAAGAGCGAGCGGCATCGGGAATAAAAATACCAGAGCCATTATTTGCCTCTCTTGCGCAAATCGCAGATGATCTCTCAATAGAACGTTTAACCTGAACAAAAACAAGTTAACGTAATTGGCAATAATTTTGGGAACGCTACAATCTAAGATTTATTCGATTTGGTTATCCCAAAATATCCAGAAACCACTTTGAAGTTTCTATTAAATGTTCATCATCTGCATATTTGCCAACGAGCTGCACCCCGATGGGTAGCCCATGAGCGCCAGATAGGACAGGCAAAGTGATGCATGGAACACCTATAAGAGACCAGATTGTGCAACAAACAGGGTTACCTGTTGTCTGTTCCGATAGAAGCGGAGCCTCCCCCAATGCAGCAGGCGTTATAATAGCATCAAACTCCAGAAATAGGTTTTCAAAGAATTCAATTGCCTCATCTCGCACTTTGATTGCCGCGTTATATTCTGCACGCGTTATGCTGGATGCCCGCTCAAGCGCTTCTAAAACTGGGGCACTTAGGTGTTTTCTGTCAGTTTTTACATAAGACCCCAAATTTTGAAATAGTTGAGTTTCGTGAATGGTTTTATGAGCTGCCAATAATGAGGCCGTACTTTGCCTAGCATCGATTTGTTGCACAGTGCTGCTGAGAACTGATTTAATCTGCTCAAACCCGGCTAGGGTATCTGCATCCAGCTCATCCATATAGTCAAACATTATCCAAGCAACCGATTTCTGGTCCCGATTAGAGCTATTGATTGCTCTGTGAAAATCAGGGCGAGGCATCGCAAAACTTTGCGGATCGCGGGCATCATAATCTGCCAGCACGTCGCATATAAGCGCTAAATCATCTATAGTATTGGCAAAGGCGCCTATTTGGTCTAACAGATCTGATGTTTCCAGCACCCCCACACGCGGAATGATACCAGCACTTGGCTTCAAACCAAAAATACCGCAAAAAGAAGCAGGTCTAATAACCGAGCCATTGGTCTGACTACCAATGGCAAGCGGTACATGACCTGCTGCAATCGCAGCCGCAGAACCAGCTGACGATCCCCCGGGGCTATAGTCCAAATTATGAGGGTTTCTGGTTTTTGAGGGGCTCATAAATGCAAATTCTGTGGTGACTGTTTTTCCCATTATCACCGCACCCTCTGCTTCTAATAATTGAACAATGCGCGCTGAATTTTCAGGAATGCGATCTCTCAATATAGGCGAGCCACAAGCAGTTGGACTATCGGCGGTATCGATTATGTCTTTAATACCAACTGGAACCCCGTGTAATCTTCCAATCCTTCTGCCTGCAAATTGATGTGCATCCAACTCAACTGCACGCTTTATCACTGCCTCACGGTTTATATATTCCCATGCCCTGATGTTGCTGTCAGTTGCCTCTATAGCATCTAGACACGCTTGTGTTACTTCCAAAGCGGTTAATTGCCCAGATTCTATTTTAGATATTATTTCCACTGCCGAAAACATACAAAACCTCACTTTTTTACACGTTCTAAATTCTCTATTTTTTTGGATTAGCAGCCATTCTTGCTTGCGAGTGCTGTTAAATAAAATCATACTAGATGGGAACGGTTTAATAAGCAAATACCCCCAAGAAGCAGGCAGATATGAATGAATTTACCTATTCCGCTAACGAAATAAGGGCATTATTTGGAAGTGGCACACGCAAACAACTCAGTGATGAGATTGCCTTTTTGGGGGCCTGCCGGGCGATGGTCATAACCTCTTCTAATAGCCGTGAGACAATAAAACAGATTATTGTGGAGCTGGGTGATTTATGTATCACTCATTTTAACGGTGCAGAAATGCACACCCCTATTGATGTAACCCAAAAAGCATTGAGCCTTGCAAAAGAGCATAAAATAGACTGTCTTGTCGCAATTGGTGGAGGCTCTGCAACTGGTCTTGCAAAGGCGATAGCATTACGCACTGACTTACCGCAAATCATTCTGCCAACGACTTATGCAGGCTCGGAGTTAACGCCAATTATTGGGGAGACTGAAAACGGTCTTAAATCAACTCAAAGCTCTAAAAAAGTGCTTGCTGAAACCGTAATCTATGATACCGATTTGACTGTTTCACTACCTGTTATGCAATCAGTTACCAGCGCTATCAACGCAATGGCTCACGCAGTAGAAGCATTATATGCCGAACATGAAAACCCGATAATCAGTGCCCATGCAGAACAAGCCATTATAACATTCTATAATACACTTCCCAAAATTTGTGTAAATCCGCAAGATATCACTGCACGAACAGATGCGTTATATGCTTGTTTCTTATCTGGGTTGTGCCTTGGTAGTGTTGGCATGGCACTTCATCACAAATTATGCCATAGCTTAGGGGGTGGTTTTGGATTGCCTCATGCGGCTACACATTGTGTTGTTCTGCCACATGTTATTCAATTTAACGCACATGTAAGACCAGAACTAAACCAGTTAGGAAATCGGTTGCATTCCTCTTCTCTTGCATTTGCGATTTTCGAGCTGATACGCGCATGCAATGGGCCAACTAGTTTACAGGAAATTGGCATGAAAGAAACAGATCTTGATACAGCAGCAAGCCTTGCAATGAGCAATAGTTATTACAATCCGCGCTCCGCTACCTATGACGACATCCGTGAATTATTGCAAAACGCGTATTCAGGGATTGCGCCAGATGCCTGCCTTATTTAAACGAACTCAAATTAGTAAAGTCACTTAATGTCGCAAAAACCAACACAAACAGCTCACCCAAAAAATCAATTAGAAACTACCAACCAATTCCCTAAAATCAGTTTTACCGAAATGTTCTGGGTATTTTTTAAATTAGGCTTAACCAGTTTTGGAGGCCCAATTGCGCATATAGGGTATTTCCACAAATTATTTGTTGAGCAAAAAAAATGGTTCTCAGCTGAAGAATACGCAGAAATAGTAAGTTTGTGTCAATTCCTGCCAGGCCCAACCTCTAGTCAGGTTGGTATGTCAATCGGCCTTAAATGTGGCGGCATTTCAAACGCATTTGCCGCTTGGCTTGGTTTTACAATACCATCTATGCTAATTATGATTGCTGCTGGATATGGCATACTGACTTTTGACGGGACAAGCCTTACCACCATATTACATGTCCTAAAATTACTGGCAGCTGCTGTTATATTACAGGCAGTTCTATCAATGGCGAAAACGCTTACCCCTGATTGGACACGCAGAATTCTAGCCCTGACAGCAACCATCATTCTGGTGGTAAATCCCACTGCTTTGATGCAATTATTTGTATTGGGCGCTGGGATCATTGCTGGTATTTTTCTAAGCGGAAATAAAAGCGCTGAAATACAAAAGACAGAAAGCAAAAGTAAAACCTATTCCTACGCTTCATTTATACAAAAATTAGGTCCTGTTTCCGCTATTATTTTTGGTATATTATTATTTGCACTGCCACTCTTAGCGATAGCTTACACCTCCCCCATTATAGAAATAGCCAATATATTTTTCCAATCAGGGGCTTTGGTATTTGGGGGTGGTCACGTGGTTTTGCCGTTACTTCAATCTCAGCTTGTGCCAAATGGCTTAATAAGTCATACCGATTTTATGGCTGGGTATGGAATGGCTCAGGCAATACCAGGGCCACTTTTCACTTTTGCTGCCTATCTGGGGGTTATGATGCATACAGGTTTGCCAGCTTGGATATCTGGCATCGTTTGCCTTATCATCATATTTCTGCCAGCCATTTTATTAGTTCTAGCGGTCATTCCTTTTTGGGATAGCATTCGGGGCAATTCATATATACAAGCTGGCTTATACGGTATTAATGCCGTTGTTGTAGGCTTGTTGCTGGCGGCTCTCATAAATCCAATTCTTATCCTGAGCTTAAAAAGCGGGTTTGATATTATCATAATATTAGGGTTGTTTCTGTTGCTTGTTTTTAGCAGGCTTCCGGTATGGCTGGTTATTTTAGGGGCTAGCCTTGCTGGATATGCATGGTCTTTTATCTGATGCAACAAATTCTGCGTTTAGATTTTAGAACAGATCTCCTTAAAAATTTTAACCTGCAAAATTCAGACTGGTAGCTTGTTTATAATTTAGTACTATTTAAAACGTAATCCCTATGGAACATCAAAGAAGAGATATTAGAATATGGTACGAATTGAAGATCACCGGCTGATTACAGGCAAAGGTAGATTTACAGCAAATATACGGCCTACAGAGGCGCTGGTTGTAAAATTTGTGCGCTCACCCATTGCGTGCGGCGTTATCCGCTCCATCGATATAAGGGACGCAAAATCAATGCCTGGTGTGGTTAATATTTTCACTGCGCAAGATATGGCAGCTGATGGTGTAACCCATATGCTAGATACAGCAAAGCCTGTGCGTGATGATGGCGGTACTGTTATAAATCCGCGCCGGCCCATTCTAAATAGTAGCGATATCAAACATTTAGGGGAGCCTATTGCCATTATTATTGCCCAAACATCAGAGCAAGCAGATAACGCCCTTGAAGCAATTTTTGTTGATTATAGCGACAGCGATAGCGCATTGCTGAGCAGTGAGAATACAGACAGCCCGCTTGTATGGCCAGAAGGGCAGGATAATTATGCCTCTTATCATCATGTTGGGGATGCAACAAAACTTCAAGAAGCTGAAGCAAATGCCGCTCATTTAATTACAGTGCCAATTCATATTTCGCGAATAACAGCGGTTGCGATGGAGCCTCGTATCTCCTTATGCGATATTGACCCTGAGGGTAAGTTAATTTTTACGACCAGCACACAAAACCCCTTTGCCTTGCGTGCAGAAATAATGAAAACCTTTTCGCTTGAAACGACGAATATACAGGTGATAGCGCCAGATGTTGGCGGATCATTTGGAATGAAAGGCACGCTTTACCGCGAGGATGCAGCTCTTATTTGGGCAAGTCGTAAAATAGGGCGCGCCCTTTGCTGGTCTGCTAGCCGAAGTGAGGCATTTATAAGCGACGAGCATGCACGCGCAATGTTTGGACAAGCACGTCTTGGACTTGATAGTGACGGAAAATTCACAAGTTTTTCAGTTTCTCTAGATATTGATATTGGCGCATATGTATCAAAGCGCTCTTTTAGCATGCTGAATAATTTAGGGGGCATTGCCGGGCAATATATAATCCCTGCGATGTCAGCAGAGTTGCGTTTCAGCTATTCTAATACAATGCCGATTTCGCCTTATCGCGGGGCTGGACGGCCTGAGGCCACCTTTATGATTGAAAGCGCAATTGACGAAGCCGCTAGAATCACGGGCATAGATAGAGCAGAATTACGCGCTAGAAATTTTATCAAGCCTGATATGCTACCCTACCAAACAGCATTAATGTTTAATTATGATAGCGGTGATTTTCCAGCAATCCTAGAGGAAGCACTGCAATTATCTGACTATCACAATTTTGAAAACAGACGCGCTGTTTCTGCAAAAAATGGGCGTATCAGAGGAATTGGAATAGCCACTCATATTGAGGTTGCTGGCGGGCCGTTCGGTATGCTGATAAAAGAAGTGGCAAGATTACGGGTAAGCAAACAAGGTGTGATGACAATTGCTCCTGGCAGTATGTCTGTCGGTCAAGGTCTGGAGACTAGTTTTCCAGATATCGTTGCAGGTGCGCTGAATATAAGCGCTGATAGGATTAAGTACATCCAAGGCGATACAGATTATCTACCAAGTGGCAGAGGAAGCGGCGGTTCAGCTGCAACTATTACCGGGGGGTCTGCTGTTATTAATGCGGCTGAAATTTTGATTCAAACAGGAAATCAAATTGCGGCTGATGTTCTAAAATGTGATATCTCTGACATTCACTATAATAACGGCAATTTCTTTCAGATGAATGACCCTGATACCGCGCTTGACTGGTCTGAAATTGCCCAATATAGCAATCAGCCAGATGGGCTTGATATAATGGGGGAGTTCACCCCCTCTGCGCCAACCTATCCTAACGGGTGCCATATTTGCGAAGTTGAAATTGATACCTCAACAGGCAAATGTTACGTCCAAGACTATGTAGCAGTCGAAGATGTAGGAACAGCTTTATATCCTGTATTGATAGAGGGCCAAATTCTAGGCGGTATCGTGCAAGGCATTAGTCAGGCTTTAGGGGAAAGTCTTGTTTATGACGAAACAGGACAACTCTCAACAGGGTCTTTTATGGATTACCAGATGCCAATCGCTTCTGACTTTCCAAAATTTAGAATTAAAACACACCCTGTCAAAACCAAAATAAATCCTCTTGGTGCTAAAGGAGTTGGCGAGTCTGGGACTGTTGGTGCATTGGCTGCCACACTAAGCGCTATTCAACATGCGCTGTTATCTGTTGGCGCAGATGCTATTGAGATGCCAGCCACGCCGCACAGAATTTGGAAAACATTAAAACAAAACGCCTAATCTGACGTGCTATTATCTAGTCTGTTATTTTTTGGTCAGCTATTATCTGGTCAAATACTATCGTGAGGTACCTGCCGATAAAGACTGGTCTAGAAGTTGTGCTACATGAAGTGCTTTTCGTGAGGTACCATGTTCGATTTGGCATCTGCAAGATGTTCCATCAGCAATGATAATATCACCATCCTTGCTATCTCTTACCTTTGGCAGAAGTTTCTCTTCTGCCATTCGCATCGAGACATCATAGGTTGATGCATCATATCCAAATGCACCAGCCATCCCGCAACAACTACTCTCAATCATCTCAACTTCAAGACCCTCTATCATCGATAGAACCTGTTCTATGGGCTTTACAGCGTCAAATGCCTTTTGATGACAATGACCGTGTAAATAAGCCTTTGCATTTTTAACAAGCGGCAACGTTGGCTTATCTTTGGCCAATAATTCCTCGAACGTTACTGCCATGCTGGCTATCTTTTGTGCCTGCTTGGTTGGCAATAAGGATGGCACTTCATCTCTTAGCGCAAGCAAGCAGGAAGGCTCCAATCCAACGATTGGTATTCCCTGCTCTGCAAACGGTGCTAATGTATCAACCAGAGTTTGCGCTTTTTGTTTGGCTTGTTTTATCAGCCCGCCTGAGAGGTAGGTGCGACCACAGCATAATGGCTTATTATTTGACGGGGTTGGAATAAACACATCATACCCTGCTACTTTTAGTACTCTGGCTGCTGAGCGCACGATTTCAGGCTCAAAGTAGCGGTTAAACGTATCAACAAATAAAATAACAGGCATTGTGTCATTCAACTTATCTGTTTCTGGTAAATTCTGTTCTGGCAAATTTTGGGGAACCTCACTATCTTTGAAATAATCTTGGCGCCAGACAGGCAAATCTCTTTTGGACGTAAAACCACTTACCTTCTCAACAATATAGGCAAGCAGGGACCATTTATTTCTAAGATTCATGACAAATGATAATCTGGAGGCAATAGGCGCATAATCTGGCAAATATCCTATTAGCTTGTCTTTAAAAGGCACACCCTTGGCGGCTGCACGCAGCGAGGTTACCTCTAATTTCATTTTAGCCATATCAACAGATGTTGGGCATTCCCGCTTGCAAGCCTTGCAGGATACACAATATTTTAAGGTATCCTGCATATCATCACTAATAAGCGCATCTGGGCCAAGCTGGCCAGACAAAGCAAGACGCAGGCTGTTTGCTCTGCCTCTGGTAGAATCTTTTTCTTCTTTAGTAACGCGGTAAGAGGGACACATCACCCCGCCTTCTAACTTTCTGCAAGCCCCGTTATTGTTACACATTTCAATTGCGCCTTGCAGCCCGCCAGATTTACCAGGCCATGCGGACCAGTCAAAATTCATCTGCAAATCATTTGCTTCATATCCGGGCGCAAATCTAAATAATGATCTGTCATCCATTTTTGGCGCATCAATAATCTTTCCAGGGTTGAAAATACCAGCAGGATCGAAAAGGCGTTTTACCTCCCCAAACAAGTCCACCATTTCAGAGCCAAACATAGTCTCGTTGAATTCAGAGCGCAGAATACCATCACCATGCTCCCCTGAATGAGAGCCGCCATATTGTTTCACAAGCTCAAATGCTTCTTCTGCAATCGCACGCATAGCCTCAACATCATCTGTTTTTTTCATACTAAGAACAGGGCGGACATGCAAACACCCGACAGAGGCATGCGCGTACCATGTGCCAACCGTGTCGTATTTCTGGAATATTTTTGTTAATTTATCAGTATATTCTGCAAGATGTTCCAGATCAACAGCGCAATCCTCCACGAACGAGACTGGCTTTGCTTCTTGCTTCATAGACATCATGATATTTAGACCGGATTTTCGCATTTCGGATACGCGTGCTTGCTGCTGTACATCGAGAGCACGCACAACGCCGCCTTGCCATTCATCAGGTTTATCCCAGCCATATCCGAGCTTGGACATCATATTCTCGAGTTTTTCAAGACGCTTTAAATTCTCATTCCTGTCATCTTCTACAAATTCCACTATCAGCAAAGCTTTAGGCTCACCAACAACAACTTCTTTAATAATGGGCTGGAATATCGAAATTGAGCGTGCCAGAGATAACATCGTATCATCAACTAATTCCACAGCTACAGGATCTAATGTAATCAAATGCTGAGTTGCATCCATCGCCTTATAGAAGCTTGGAAAATGACAGATGCCCATAAGTTTTTGCGCTGGCAATGGCGATAATTTTAGTTTGATAGAGGTAAAATAAGAAAGGGTGCCCTCAGAGCCAAGTAATAAATGGGCAAAATTGATTCCATCCCCTTGCTTTCCATCTGGTCGTGCCGACATTGCATCTGGAATAAGAGCATCCAAATTATAGCCGCCTACTCTGCGAAGCACTTTGGGGAAACGCTCCTCTATTAGATTAATATTATTTCGGCCGAGCTCTAGGAGCGTTTCTCTCATATCGTCAGGCATAATGCTTTCATCTTCAGGGCCAAACCTTACCTTTGTGCCATCTGGCAGAATTGCATCAATTGACAACACATTATCTCGCATAATGCCATAGCGAATGGAACGACCCCCACAGCTATTATTTGCGGTCATTCCGCCAATGGTCGCTCTGCTGGACGTAGACACATCAACTGGAAACCATAATCCATAACCCTTAAGCTGCTTATTAAGATCGTCCAAAACGATCCCAGGCTCTACAACACAGCTATTCTCTTCTAAATCAACCGAAATCAGGTTATTAAGATATTTTGTATTATCAACAACAATAGCGTGATTAACGGTCTGCCCACACTGAGAGGTCCCGCCCCCACGTGGGAGAATCGCAGTTGCTGTTTTACGACAAAACGAAATAATATTTTCAATATCAGCCTGCGTTTTTGGTAGTATGACGGCATGAGGCATCATTTGATAAATGGAGGCATCCGTTGCGTATCTGCCTCTATCAAATTCACTATCTAGGAATTCTCCTTCAATTATACTGCTTAAATCATTAAGCTGAATTGGAATACTACCATCTGCCATGTAAAAAACCCGTGTTTGAGATATACAAATCAAAATTGTAGAACTAAGATACTCTTCATATTGATTTTTTCAATCCCGATTTATTTCATCTTATAAGATAGTCAAAAATTTAGGAGCCTTTCGTGCCAGCAAACCAATTTCAATCAGGTCGTCACTTTCTTCAAATACCAGGTCCAACCAATGTGCCTGACAGGGTGTTAAGGGCAATGGACAAACCTACAATCGACCATCGAGGCCCTGAATTTGCGGCATTAGCGCGCAGATGCCTCGATGGCATAAAAACAATTTTTAAAACACAGTCAGATGTTATTATATTCCCTGCCTCTGGAACAGGTGCGTGGGAGGCAGCACTTGTAAATACATTGCAAAGCGGCGATCACGTCTTGATGGTAGAAACTGGGCATTTTGCAAGCCTATGGCACAAGATGGCCAATAAGCTTGGGGTTGTAACAGAGTTTTTAGAAACTGACTGGCGCCGTGGCGCAGATCCGCAGGCACTTGCAACACGCCTTTCTGAAGATACTACTCATCAAATAAAAGCAGTATGTGTGGTACATAATGAGACCTCAACTGGATGCACCTCACCCATTGCTAAAATCCGCGCTGTTATGGATGATATTAATCATCCAGCATTGCTGATGGTGGATACTATCTCCTCCCTTGCTTCTATTGATTACAAGCATGATGAATGGGGCGTTGATGTAACGGTTGCTGGCTCTCAAAAGGGTCTGTTATTACCGCCTGGTCTTTCCTTTAATGCGGCATCTCAAAAAGCCCTCGAAGTTGCGCGGAATGGGGGTATGCCGCGCTCCTATTGGGACTGGGATGAACAAATTCAGGCGAACAAGAATGGCGCATTCCCATACACCCCTGCAACAAATCTATTATATGGTCTGGAAGTCGCAATTGAAATGTTGCATGAAGAAGGCTTAGACGCCGTTTTTGCGCGTCATGACCGTCACGCACAAACCACACGAAATGCAGTACAGGCATGGGGGCTTGAGGTTCTGTGCCAAAACCCAGAAAATTATTCTAGCTCGCTTACCGCAGTAGTAGTACCAGATGGGCACGATGCGGATGCGTTTAGAGAAATTGTGCTGAAAAATTTCAATATGTCCCTTGGCAATGGGTTAGCAAAACTTGCTGGCAAAGTATTCCGAATAGGTCATCTTGGTGATTTTAATGATTTAATGTTGCTTGGCACCCTAAGTGGTGTAGAAATGGGACTATCTCTTGCAGGTATTCCACATCAAAGAGGCGGCGTCGAGACAGCGATGCAGACTTTAACAAAATCTTAAAAAGAATAAAATTTCATATTTCAAAATGGGGAGATCAAAATCATGACTGATGGTTTATACCTAAATTACATAGCTGGAGACTGGGTAGAGGGTACTTCAGAAATTGCCAATATAAACCCTTCCGACATAAGTGAAGTGGTAGCCCATCATGCTCTTGCAGATGCAAATCAAGCAAATCAAGCAATCGATGCCGCACAAGCAGCCCTTTCTGGCTGGAAGAATAGCAACCCACAAACTCGGTTTGATATTCTGGATAAAATCGGGCGTATTATTATTTCAAGGCAAGAGGAACTTGGCGAAATTCTAGCGCGCGAAGAGGGAAAAACACTTGCTGAAGCAAAAGGAGAGGCATTCCGCGCTGGCCAGTTTTTTCAATTTTATGCAGCAGAAGCAGTAAGGCGAACTGGCGAGCAAAATCTATCAACACGTCCAAACATTGATATCGAAATCGTAAGAGAGCCGATTGGCGTTACCGTTCTTATTACGCCATGGAACTTTCCTATTGCTATTCCTGCTTGGAAAATCGCGCCTGCGCTGGCACATGGTAATACAGTCGTGCTTAAGCCATCCGAAATCACACCAACAAGTGCCTATTATCTAACCAAAATTATGGAAGAAGCAGGCTTGCCTGCTGGTGTCTTTAATTTACTAGTAGCCAAAGGTGAGGATGTTGGGGAGGCGCTGGTCTCTCACCCTGCCGTTGCTGGTATTTCATTCACTGGCTCAGTGCCAACAGGGCGAAAAATAGCCCAAGGCGCAATTCAGCATATGAAGAAAATCCAGATGGAAATGGGCGGAAAAAACCCAATGGTCATCATGGATGATGCTGATTTGGATATTGCCATTCCAGTGACAGTTAATGGTGCTTTCTTCCAAACTGGGCAAAGATGTACAGCCTCATCACGGGTAATTGTCCATGAGAAAATCTATGATGCGTTTGTGGAACGTTTTGTAGCTGAGATGGAGAGCTTGTCTGTTGGCCCTGCCCTTGATCCCGCAACACAAATTGGCCCTGTTGTCTCAGAAACGCAATTAAAATCAAACCTTTCTTATGTTGAGATCGCGCGAAATGAAGGATGTGAAGTTGTAAGTGGTCAACATCTAGCAGAACGTAATACGGGATATTTCCAGCGGCCAGGTGTTTTCTTGAATGCAACAAACCAGATGCGCACCTCACGCGAGGAAATTTTTGGACCAGTAGCCTCTATCATTAAAGTTGGCGATTTTGAAGAAGCTGTTGCTACTGCAAATGATACAATGTTTGGGCTATCCTCTGCTATCTGCACAAGCTCTCTTTATTACGCAAGAGAATTTAAGCGCCAGTCAGAAGCGGGAATGGCCATGGTTAATTTACCAACTGCTGGTGTTGATTATCATGTACCCTTTGGCGGTCGCAAAAACTCATCTTATGGCTCACGAGAGCAAGGTCGTGCTGCTATTGATTTTTATACCACAACAAAAACAACCTACAGCTTTGCTGGATAGAAATTCAGCAGAAACATATAGCAAAAGGGATGGCTTTATAGGTGCCATCCCTTTTTTTATTCTCTGTTATGAGATAATACGCACCGTGCGTTTTGTTGGCTATTTTAGATTTGCTATAATATGTCTTGTTGCATCACATAAAGGGGCTTGTAGGGTTTTTAATATCGTTAACCTGTCAAATATGTTTGGGTCTTCGTCGAGCGTCTTTCGCAAGGTACTGCCAAAAACCTGTCTCAATTCAGTGCCAATATTAAATTTTGATACCAAGCCCTTGCGTGCAAGTCTGCGTCTTACGCTGTGCGGTATTCCAGAGCCTCCATGAAGCACAATCGGACATTCAATCCGTTGAGCTATTTTCTCCACTAACACCTCATCAATAATAGCAGAGGCTTGTGTTTGCAAATGCGTATTACCAGCAGAGATAGCAAGTGCATCAACCCCTGTCTCACGCGCTAATCTAGCAGCTTCATCTGGCTCGGTGCCTTGTGAGCTTAACCCGTCCGTATAGCCAACAATGCCAATCTCGCCTTCGACGCTGACGCCCGCCCTATGCGCAATAGAAACCACATGTCCTGTTATTTCTATATTCTGGGATAAAGGCTTTTTAGAGCCATCAATCATCACTGATGAAAAGCCAGATTGAATAGCTTCTTCTATTTCTTGTATCTCATATCCATGGTCTAGATGGCAGACAATTGGGACAGATGCTCTCTCTGCTGCATAGCGAAACATGGCACCAAGCACTGGAAGCGGGGTATGAGCCCTGCATCCAGGTCCTGCCTGCAATATCACTGGCATATTTTCTGCCTCTGCCGCCGCTATAAAAGCGGTGATATCTTCCCATCCAAGCACTACTAGCCCAGCAATGGCTTGGTTATTCTGCCGAGCCTGATTTAAAATAGTTGCAAGTGAGGCGATTGTCATTTGAATTTTGCAATCATGTCTTTAATGCCAGGGATAGTTTCAATTTGCCAAGCATGCTCTGGTTGAAAATATTGCACAAGTGGGCGCTGGGACAGCCCTCCCAAAATGGTGAAATAATACATCTCATAACCAGGTGCAACAACGCATGGATGATAGCCAGCAGGAATAGCAAAACTAGAGCTATTTGTAATATGAAATGCGTCTCCTGTACTGCCATCTTCTGGTTGTAATAACTGCATCCCAAAGCCATTCTCTGGTTTAAACCTGAAATTATAGACCTCATCATGTCTTGTCTCATCTGGCAGTCTATTTGTATCATGCTTGTGCGGGGGAAAGCCTGACCAGCCGCCCTGCCCTACTGTATATAATTCAGAAACAAGCAATCTGCCGACTCTACCCGCTTGTTTCTGACCTAATATATGTTTTATTTTGCGATGGGTTTTTGTCTCATCTGAGCCATATTGCACAAGGTCAATATCTGTGGAGCGAATTACGATAGGCTCTAATGTCTGATCAAATTTAGCGCCTGCAATAAAAACCTCACAGCTATCAGAAAGACAAATTATCTCAGCTGTTTGACCTGTTGGCACATACACACCCTCTGGCTCTTCATCCCAGACATTAAGGCTACGCCTGCCCAGCACCTCGATTACTCTATTTTCTAGCACCAGATCAATTGTGCCAGTTGCCGGGACTACACAGCTTTCATACCCGTCAATCGAATAGGAAAAGCGTTCCGATTTTTTTAATTTTACAATATTAAAATAGGTCAGCGGAACCTGACTATTATTCCTGTCAATTATCGGCACATTATTATTATCGTGGGGTGGAATATGCATGACTAATCCTCATTCAATTTTTGATAGCATCCATTACAAACCAAATTTTGTTTCTGACTGAAATTTTATGAGACTCTGTTTATCTGGCATGGCAGAGGCACAGCCTTGTCTGCTGACAACCATGGCTGCCGCCGCCGCCCCTGCCTTGATCGCCTCAACCCAGTTTTGCTCATATACAAGATGACCCATCACATTACCCAAAAAGGCATCTCCTGCTCCAAATGGCTTAAGTGGTGTTACCTTATAAATTGATATATGCTCGCTTATATGACGGCTAAAGATATCACATCCAGCACTACCTGCTTTATAAAGTGCCACTCTATCATCTGCCGCAAATTTTAGGGCATATGATTTTCCGTCTGATATCGAGCCACCAGAAAGCATCGCAAACTCCTCATCATTACCAACAAGCAAATCCACATAATCGCAAAATTCAGAGAGTACCTCCCTTGCCTGATTTTGAGATGGCCAGGCCATTTCCCGGTAATCAATATCTAAAATTACAGGACACTGATGTGCGTTCGCATCTTGGGCAAGTTGTCTTAATTGCTGGTTTGCTTGCTTGCTTGAAAGGGCTGTTCCTGTAAAAATAATCGCTTTAGACACTGCCAGAGGTAGATTTGTTATATAAGACGAATTAAGGATTAGATCTGATGCATTATTGCGATAAATCACCACCTCTGGTGCATCCGCAAGCGCTTCTGCTATTGCAAGAGAGGTTCTTTGAAGCCCTGTGGTTCTATCTATATAGGTTAATCCAACCCCAAAATTTTTGAGGTTTTCTGCTACAAAATCTCCAATTGGATCGCTTGATAAGCTTGAAAGCAACTCCACTTTCTGACCAGAACGTGCGAGTGCCACAGCAATATTACCAGCAGAGCCCCCAACATCTGAGCTAAAGGTTGTTGCACTAGATATCTTTGTGCCTGCAGGCGTTGGATATAAATCCATGCCAGCTCTTCCAACAACGATAAAGCTGCCATCTCTTGATAGAGAATCCAGCCATGCAGGAAGTATATGCTTCATCTTGGTTTATTTCCCTGCCTTAGGCTCGCAACTGATACCCTGCATTTCGTCTTGCTCTATCCAGCGCATTAAACCCAATTTTAGCATATTCAAGGGGATTAGCCTTTGCAGGGTCTTGTTCTGCCTCGATAATTACCCAGCCTTCATACCCAGCTGAATATAGCTCACGCATGACACCGTCATAATCTATCATGCCGTCCCCTGGTACCGTAAAAACACCTCGTAAAACAGAATCAAGAAATGAGTTCTCTTGTTTATTAATAGAATTCATAACCTTGCTTCGTATGTCTTTGGTATGAACATGGTTTATTCGGCTACCGTGATTGGATATGACAGAGGAAATATTTCCACCAGCAAATAGCAAATGTCCTGTATCCAATAATAAACCTACCGCCTCTCCTGTATTAGACATTAGACTATCTATTTCATGCTCGCTTTCAACTGCGGTTCCCATATGATGATGAAACGTAAGTGGAACGCCCTGTTCCGCGCAATGTTCTGCCAGATGGGTGAGTTTTTTGCCATATTCTGCAACATCAAATTCAGATAGCTTTAATCTGGTGGATAATGGACGAGATTGCTGATTCTGAATGGTTTTATAAGTCTCCCCATACACTATTACCGATGCGCCTACCTCTTTAAAAAGGGCTAGCTGAGGGGTTATTTGCTCAATTTCTGAGGCAATATCATTATGAATCAGCGTGCCTGAATACCATCCTGAGACTAAAGATAAATCATGCTCATTTAAGACCGCGCTTAGGGCATCTGGCTGTTTTGGAAATTTTCCTCCAGTTTCTGTTCCAGTGAAGCCTGCCATTCTTGTCTCACGCAGGCAAACCTCAAGAGGGGTATCCCCGCCAAGCTGGGGTAAATCATCATTACTCCATGAAATGGGTGACATGCCAAGACGTATTTCCATAACCAACAGCCCTTTTTAAAAAAATCAATAATCATAAACGCTCAGCGTTGCTGGCCTTCTGCATTTCCCGTTTCAGCATCTTCAAGCAATTCAGGATAACGCAAATCAATCCCCAAAAGTTGTCGCAATTCTGGGGTTGCGCTTGCGATAATCTCAGGATTAACACTTCTGCCTAAATCTTCCATTGGTTTTACAAATTTAGGTAGATATTGTCCTAATATGGATGTTCGCTCAGCATCAGAATTATTCGGCATTGAACAATGCCATGTCATACCAACAAACACCAACATTGAGCCTGACGGGCAGGTGGTTTGAATAAATTCTGCATCAAATGCGTCCTGTGTTGGATAAACCCCTCTCTTTTGGGAGTTAGGAACAACCGCTGTAGCGCCATTTTCTGCTGTGAACTCATGTAATGCAATAAGAGACTGACAGTTCATGTGATAGCTTGAATTTATTCCAATCGGAAATTCGTCCCTATTATACATATCCCAATAGGGATAATCTAAGTGCGGCTCCTGCCCTGGCGCACCGGGGAGTAATCTGTTAGCAGCATAAGATCCCAATATAAAATTATTGCCTAATATTTTGGAAAAAATCTCCATCACAGCGTGATGTTGCACCATATCTACAAAAACCTGTCCCTTATTAAGCAGGTTCCAGACACGTCGTTGAAGATGAATTTTATCTGAATGGGCGCCATGAAAATGTGTGGCGCCAATTTTATTATCTGAATGATATTTAATAATCTTGTTGGCTTGTGCGACCTCTTGCTCATCAAAAACAGACTCAAACATAAAAAATCCAGGGCCATCCATTAACGCGTTAGTTGCTAACTCAATTTCTTTGGCTGAAATAATACGTGCCATTATAGCCTCCTATCTTTACAAACACATTTTCGAATTTAGTTTTTTAGCTCAGCTTCCAATTCTGCTAATTCAGCACCCCCTGCCATTAGGTTGCGCAAATTATCCGGGTCTATTTCACTTTTGGTTCCATCTGCAAGAATGCGTCCTCTATTTAAAAATGTGAACCTATCACCAATGAGCCTTGCGTGAAGATCATTATGAGTAATAAAAATAATTGCGATATCATTACGATTGCGCACCTCATTTACGGTTCTTAAGACTTCTAGTTGCTGTTTTTGCCCAAGTGCAGATGTAGGCTCATCAAGAATAAGTACCTTTGCGCCAAAATAGATGGCACGCGCAATCGCCAATGTCTGTCTCTGTCCCCCTGATAATGTGCCTATTGGCTGATTTGGATCCGCAACATCAATGCCAAGTTTAGCCATCTCCTGCCGTGTAACCTCGCTCATTTTATTCAGATCAAGAAATAGCCCTTTACTTATTTCTCTGCCCAGAAAGAAATTGCGAGAAACACTCATTAATGGTTGCAGTGCCAAATCCTGATAAACCGTGCCGATGCCAGCAGCAGCTGCCTGACGAGGGGATCCAAATTTAACAGGCTTGCCCTCAATCAATATTTCGCCTTCATCTGGGGTATGCACTCCAGATAAACATTTTATAAGCGTTGATTTACCAGCACCATTATCACCTAGCAGTGCTGTAACTTCCCCCTTATGAGCCTCAAAAGAAATATCTTTTAGCGCGATGATGTTACCAAAAAATTTTGAAACACCTTTGAGTTGGATAGTTGCTGTCATGTCACCCTCGCAAGACTCTGTTACGCAAGAACTGATTAAGCAAAGCTGCTCCTAACACCAAGAAGCCAAGCATAACCCTAAATAGATTATTATCAATGAATGGCACGAAGTTAATACCTCTGCTTGCAATTGCAAAAATTAAGGCACCCAGAACAGCACCAATAACAGAACCATACCCCCCCATAAGAGCGCATCCCCCTATAACAGCGGCTGCGATTGCGTGTAATTCGCGGAAATCGCCAGCTTTAGGATCAGAGGCACCAGATGTCATTACGGTTAATATACCAAGCAGACAAGCAAGACAGGTTGAGACCATGAATAAACTAATTTTCACACGATTTACGGGAACACCAACCGCTCTTGCAGCTTGTGCATCCCCGCCAGCCGCATAAATCCAATTTCCATAGCGCGTGCGATGTAGCATGAATGCCGTAATAATCACCAGAATGACAAAGTAATATACCTCTGCATCAAAGGGCAGGCCAAAAGCTTTATCAAACGCGAAAATATTATCAATTAAGGTTGGGTCCTCTCCGCCGCCAGCAGGTGGTTTTAGCTGCGTTTTTACAGAAAGACGAGACTGATTAACCAGCGTCTGTGATAGGAATACCGCAAACCCTCTACTTGCAAACCAGAACCCTAATGTAACAATAAAACTGGGCAAGCCTGTGCGAACCACGATGCTTCCTATGATATAGCCTAATATGGCTAACTCAACAAATGTAAGAAAAATAGCTGGGACAACTGGAACTCCGAATAAAAGCAAAAGGGCAAATGAATGACCAGCAAGGGCAATATTAGCGCCCATACTCAAATCAAACTCTCCTGCAATCATCAATAATGAGGCACCAATACCGAGTATCCCTACAAAAGCAGCCAATTCAACCCACGCCTGAATACCAATTGGATTGGTCCACATAGCCGAGAAAGTGCCACTGATGCTTGTCAGGGTCATAAAGGTTATAACTATAATAGCTAATCCAAAAACAGAACCAAGTTCAGGGCGCGATACAAAAGTTTGAAGTGCGCCGACCTTTCTTAGACGTTCATCTTCCATAACCATTCAATCCTTAACAGAAAAAAATTAGGAATAAAAAAGGTGGGCACATTTGAGAGTGCCCACCGCTTGTAACAAATTAATCTAATTTAGCGCTCAACACCCGCAAGTGCTTTAACTTGATCAATGTTTGCAGTTGTTACAAATCCAGGACCAGAGTTAATTGAATTGCCTGGCAATGTGCCATTTCTGTGGTTTAGGTGCAGAACTACTACAGGAATATAGCCTTGCAAGAACTGCTGTTGGTCAATTGCATAGTGAACCGTACCGCCAATGATACCATCAACAATCTGCGGGCCTAAATCAAAACAACCCAACACAATGTCGCCTGCTTTGCCAATTTCCTCAATCGCTGAGATAGTTGGATCGCACCCAGTTGGGCCAACAGCCATTACAGCGTTTGTATCTGGATTTGATGTCAAATATGCGATAACTGTGTTTTTGATATCATCAAAGTCTTGTGAGACTTCAACCATATTTAACTGTTCACCCATGCCATCTGCAAATCCTTGACATCTATCAAGCAACGCAGAATTAAACGGCTCATGATTAAAACAAACGCCCTTAGATCCGCCAAGACCCTTACTGCGCTCACCGCCGCCTTTGCCAGCATCATATTCAGGCTGACCAACATGCATGATTGCACCAAGCTCTTTTGATACACCAGAGCCTGAATTCATTGAAATCACAGGAATACCTGCATCAACAGCGGCTTTAATTGGCCCACCAAGAATATCTGGATCTGGAATTGAGACAACAATGCCATCTGGGTTTTGTGCAATAGCCGCTTCAATCAATGAAGCCATCTCGTTAAGGTCACCTGTTGGCGGGTTTCTATATTGAACTTCTGCGCCAGTATCCTCTTTTGCGGCCTGAACTGCATTACGAACGACACCCCAGAATGCATCTGTATCAGAACCGTGTGTTACAACAATAATATTCGCTTTGTGGTCTGCTGCGTTTGCAATACCAAATGACATGCCACCAAATGACACGGCAATCGCTGCGAAAGCTAATAACAATCTTTTCATTAGTTTTTCCTCTCCAAATTTAAAATGTCTTATATTCTAGAAAACGCCCTATAATTAAGACTTCTCATGATGAGAGAGAAGGTTAAAATTAAAATCAATAAAAAACTGTTAATAAAGTAGAAAAATTTTTCACTTTTGAGCGATGATCCGCTCTTATTCAAAATACCCCGCATTTAGTAACGCAAATAATCTATTAAAATTAGTGCGTTGGGATTTCTCTGAGCAAGATATGAAAAGAGTATAACTTAAGTTTTATCTAATTTAATCTTCTCAAGATTATACTGATTTAATCTTCTCAAGATTATACTGATTTAATAGCATTATAGGTAGCGCGCCATCTATTTCGCTTTTCATTGTGAAATCCACAATAATCGATTCTCGGATGAAAGATATGTTTGATATTTGGTTTTGTGAGTATGTCTGTTAACGACGCTCCTGAAGCAATCGCGCCAAGCCTTGCGGCTCCTAATGCACCGCCAAACTCACCTTCCATTGGCAGATGGATAGTCAAACCTGTGGTATCTGCCATTAATTGTAGCCATTGGTGATTTTTGGAGCCGCCCCCAACCGCTAGTAAGGAGCTTGGCCCCTGCCCCGTTTTGGCAAGCACATCCGCGCATTCTGCCATTGCATATGAGACACCCTCAAGAACTGCATAGGCCATTTCAGCATGGGTGTGACTTCGTGCCAGCCCAATAAACCCTGCTCTTGCATTTGCATCATTAAGAGGTGTTCGCTCTCCTGAAAGATAGGGGTGAAACATTAAGGATGAATGCTTATCTTGAATGGTTGATGCGGCTGTCGCAAGAGAGGCAACGGAGTGTCCAGTAATTTCAGATAGCCAGTTAAGCGAATCAGTTGCTGATAATACCACCCCCATTTGATGCCATACATCCAGAAATGCATGGCAGAATGCATGAACGCCATTTTCAGCTGAGGGTAAAAATTTATCCGTAACGCTGAAAATCACGCCTGAAGTACCCAGAGACAAAAAGGCATCCCCAGGGCAGACAACCCCTAACCCGCAAGCCGAAGCTGCATTATCACCTGCCCCGCTGACTACAACAGGGGCGGTAATGCCCCATTTTTCTGCAAGCTTTTTGCGAAGCGTGCCTGCTGGCTGCGATCCTTCGCGCAAACCCGGCATTTGAGAAATATCAAGACCACAATATCCAAGTAACTGCTCGCTATATTTCCGCTTCTCAACATCTAGCCACAAGGTACCGCTTGCATCTGACATATCCGAGAGTTTCTCGCCTGTAAGCCAGAATCTGACATAATCTTTAGGAAGCAAAATTGTTTTGATTCTATTAAATAATTCTGCCTCATAGTGAGACATCCAAACCGCTTTTGGCGCTGTAAAGCCAGCCATTACAGCATTGCCGCCAATTTTCCGAAATTCAGGATATTCTGTATCCAGCATTCTTGCTTGACGCTCGCAGCGGGCGTCATTCCACAAAATTGCAGGGCGTAATATCTTATCTGCTTTATCAAGTGCAACCAGACCATGCATCTGCCCTGATAGCCCAATTCCCAAAAGCTGGCTTAAATGATGGCCTGCCTTATCCTTTAGCGAAGACATTATGGTATCAGTTGCATTAATCCAGTCTTGCGGATTTTGCTCTGAATAGCCTTCTAAGGGTCTGCTAATCGCAAGCGCAACAGAATGGCTTGCTACTATCTCTCCATCTTCGCTTTGCAGTAATCCTTTGACAGACGATGTGCCGATATCAAGACCAAGATACATCAACTCTACTTTATAACCGCTCAATCCTCTTGGATCTATTATGACAGATACTCTTGTTGATTCCTATTAATTGCCTGTATTAAGCTTTTTTCTAAACTATGTTATTCACGTAATGCGGACGTAATGTAATTCTAGTTTTGTTATAATTCTTCTGGTAGTTTAAAATCTTTAACCAAGATAGTGATGCTCTTAGCTGAAATGACCTCTTCTTATTCTTCTCAAGCTGAACTCATTCTTCGCAGGCTGTTTGAGCATGCGATAGTTACAGCAGACCCGATGGAAACCATCGCTGAGTATCTTCCTGAAAAACCCTCTAGCAGAGTTGTTATTATCGGTGCTGGAAAGGCGAGTGCGCGGATGGCCGAAGCGGTGGAGCGTGTTTGGGGCAAATGCGATGGCATCGTGATAACACGCTACGGTTATGGAAGGCCTTGTAAGGGAATAGAAATAATAGAAGCGGGCCACCCTGTTCCAGATGAGACAGGCGTTAAAGCAACACAAAAAATAGTAGAATTAATGCATGGCCTTGGCGAGGATGATTTTGTGCTCTGCTTGATTTCTGGGGGAGCTTCTGCCTTGTTATGCGCGCCATCAGGCACGCTCACATTGGCTGAAAAGCAGCATATAAATCAAAGCCTTTTGGCAAGCGGAGCACCTATCGACCAAATTAATATCGTGCGAAAACATCTAAGCGCGATAAAGGGCGGTCAATTAGCGGCAGCTGCTTATCCTGCAAAAATGCTAAGCTTGATTTTATCAGATGTACCAGGAGATGATATCCAGTTTATTGGCTCTGGGCCTACAATAGGCGATACCTCAACAGGCCAGCAAGCACTTCAAATCATAAATGATTATACTATTTCCGTTCCGGCCACTGTAATTAAGCAGCTAAACACTCAATCAGGGGTATTAGCGCCTCAAGATATCCAACTTAGCAAAACACAGAATGTAATTTTTGCGGCCCCTTCTCAATCCCTAGAGGCTGCAGCAAAAATGGCAACCAGCGATTATGGCTTTGACGTCATAAATCTTGGCGATGCGTTGCAAGGAGAGGCAAGAGATGTTGCCCATCATCACGCAGAACAGGCAATTCATATCCAAAAACAATTATCAGATACAGATAATCCTGTCTTATTGCTTTCTGGGGGGGAGTTGACCGTTACTAAAAACGGAAATGGCGTTGGCGGCCCAAATGCTGAGTTTTGTCTTGCTCTTGCAATTTCCTTAAATAAGCAGGCAGGTATTTTTGGCTTAGCAGGAGATACGGACGGCGTTGATGGAGCAGCCGAAATAGCAGGTGCTTTTGTCACTCCCAATACGTTAGATGATGCCGAAAAAGCAGGGTTATCCCCTCAAGAATCTTTAACTCAAAATGACGCTCATAGTTTTTTTGAAATAATCGCTAATCAAATTATAACAGGGCCTACATTAACCAACGTAAATGATTTCAGAGCTATATTGATTTATCCCAGCTAATGCTAGAACACCGTCTTTAAAGCGCCTATTAATTGCTCATCTCATCTAATCATAGCATCTATGATGTTTAAAACGCGTCTTTTATTTTGGTCTTCTGACTTGATGCCAGCACCTGTTTACGGGCAAGAGATAATAGCCCTGGTACGATGAATAAGGTTGCAACGGTGGATAACGCCAACCCGCCAAAAACAACAGTTCCAATGCCGCGATATAGCTCAGAGCCTGCCCCTGGAAAAATAACCAGAGGTACTAATCCAAAAAGAGAGGTAAGGGTAGACATAAAAATAGGTCTTATTCGGTTTCGTGTCGCTTCAATAATACTATCATCCACACTCATACCTTCTTCGCGAATTTGAAGGCAGGTTTGCTCAACCATTAAAATAGCATTATTCACCACTATTCCTGTTAGAATTACAAAACCAAGCATGGTCAACATATCAAGAGGTTGGCGCAAAAACAGATTAATAATATATAAGCCTAATATTCCGCCAGCCGCTGCTATTGGGACAGCTAATATTATTATAATAGGCAGGATAAAGGATCTAAGGAGTATCACCATTAGAAGAAATATCACACCAAGCGCTGTTAGCACATTTGCCTGCATTGCCTGCCATGTTTCCTCAAGCGCACTTGCAGCCCCGCTTACCGATATAGACACTTCATTATCTTGCGCGATTTCTGTCAATTGCGGCAATATATTTGCATCAATAATGCTTATCGCTGTTTCAAGGGCGATGGCTTCTTGAGGGCGAACCTGTATCGTAAGAGACTGATTGCCATTTAAACGGCGTATTGTCTGCGGCGCGCTAATCATCTCTACATCAGCTACTTGATCTAGGCGAACCATCAGGCCTTGTCTGTTGATGACAGGCAAGGCAGACAAATCATCCATTCCCATTTCGCCCGCATCATCCCCTGTTAGGATTAACTCTACCAACTCTCCATTAATAGGAACATCTGCTATGCCAATACCGTCATTTAGAATATCCACCAATGAGCTAAATTCACGCGCAGTAATACCAATTTTTGCCAGCTTCTGCGAATCTGGGGATATACGTATCTGAGGCGCGCCTGAATCAAGACTTGGAATAATTCGCACCTGATTTCCATCACTAATCGGAAATGCGGTATCAAGAATTTGGGTTAGCTGCCTTGCCACTGAAACCAGACTGGCTAGTGACGGCCCTGTTAAATCTACATTTATCGAACGGGAGCCTCCGACAGATCTTCCAAAAAGCGAGGCTTGAAATACGAATGCGCGCGCGCCTGGTTCAGAAAAAACAGGCCTCATTAACACAGCTCGAAGCTCGCTTACGCGGGCAGGGTTTGTTGCTGTTGCACCAGCAAATCCGCCGCCATCAAAGGCGACAAAGAAAAACCGTTCAATGCCAGGGCCATCCCCCATCTTGTCTGATTTTTCCCAAAGTGGCCGCGCTGATTCTTCCATTTTATTCGCTATTTTTTTGGTTTCCTCAATCGAGTAGCCAGGCGGCACAAAAATTCTGCCAAGCATAAAATTAGCGTTACCATCAGGCAGATAATCTAATTTTGGCATCATCAGAAAAATCAAAGCAATACTTGATGCAAGCAAACTGCTTACTGTCACTAAAGCGACTTTCTGATTTTTGGTGGTATATCGCGCAAATCTTACTATCTGCGAGCTGATAAAACGCGCAAACTCATCAAGTCCCGGAATTGGCCTTCTTGCTTGAAATCTGTCCTGCCTGCCTGCTAACAGCTTTGAGGCTAATGCTGGAATAACAGTTACGGACACAAGCACAGAGATAAGAACAGATACAGATATCGCAATACCAATATCACGAAATAGCTGTCCAACTGGCAAATCCAACAGGATTATGGGAACAAAAACCAGCACCGTTGTAAGAGCAGACCCTAGAATAGGCGCCCATACCTGACGCGCGCCCTGATAAGCGGCAGTCGGGGCATCAAGGCCACGCTGACGCAATCTGAATATATTTTCAAGAGATACAATAGATGCATCAACCACCATGCCAATCGCAAATGCCATGCCTGCCAGCGATATCACATTGATCGATAACCCAAAGCCTGAAATAGCAACGAACGTGCCAACAACAGATACTGGGATAGCTATAAAAATTACTAAAGTTGGAAATAATGAGCGCAGAAATAAAAGCAATATGCCCAGTGCCAGAATACCGCCTATCCAGATATTCTGTTGCACAAGTTCGATGGCTGAGCGAATATAAGCTGTCTCGTCATAAATAATATTTAATTGAAGCCCCTTTGGATTTAGGGTTTTCTGGTTCAATTCTTCAAGTGATTTTGCGAGCGTTTGCATGGTAGATACGACATTCACCCCAGGCTCCCGCAATGCATTTATAATAATAGCATCTTGCCCATTTAAGCGCCTGAAACTTGTTCTTTTTTCTACAGCAAACTCTACTTCTGCAACGTCAGATAATAAAACCGGGGAGATCTGACCCTTATCGTTAAAATCCGCTCTTAAAATCGTGTTTAAGGCTGTTTCTGGTGTATAAGCAATCGCTTCTGTTCTAACTGTGTAAACTCGCTTGCCTTGTTGCACTCTGCCTACTGATTGAAGCGTTGTTGCTGTTCGTAATGTATCAAGAACAATAGCTGTTGATAATCGGTACGATGCTAATTTCTCTGGGTCAATAATAACCTTGAGCTGTTTTTTGCCCCCACCATTAAAGGTAATCTCAGCAACGCCAGGCGTTCTTGCCAGCAAATCCACAACTTTAGTTTCAACAAAACTGCCAAGGCTTTCTAAATCCACATTTTGATCTGGCAATGCGACCAATGCCATTCTTGCTATTGGACTATCATCCGAATTAGAGGTTTGAACTTGCGGTGCTGATGCCTCGCTTGGAAGGCCTGTAATTCCCGCAAGCTTAGAGAGTAAGATAGTTAATGCCTTATCCATATCTGTGGACAAAGAATAAGTAAGCGTAACCCTAGCAGAGCTATTTGAGGAGCGAGACAAAATTTCTTCAACACCGCTTAGACTGGAAAGTTCAGTTTCTAACCTGCTTACGATTTCCCTATCAACATCCTCTGGCGCTGCACCTGGCCAAGATACCCTGATTTGGTAAATTGGTTTTTCAATATCAGGAGATAGTTGAATTGGAATTGTTCTCAAGGCAACCACGCCAAACAGCACCACAAGCATCATCATTGCCATAACAGCGACAGGACGCTCAATTGCGTTTCTAATAATAGCGTTCATAAAACTTAACTCTTTCCCTACAGCCTATTTAGCTGTGCCGATCACGTCCATTTCAACTTCTCTGCCATTTGGCAATCCACTTAATAGTACAGTGCCATTAAGGGTATCATCAGCCGTGGTAAGCGCAAAAGAGAGTGTGACAATGCCAAATGGCAATACCAGTTCTGTATCAAAATAAACCAAGCCATCTTTGCGCGTTACTAATATAGGCGCCTCATTATATAGACTTGCCTTGCTTGATAACTCTAATTTTGCAGATTGCTCCCCACGCGATGTTTGCCACTTTAAAAGCCAGGTTTTGGCATCATCTGCAAGCTCGGTTGGGATTGGCTGCGGTGTATTTGCCTGCTCTGAGCTACCTTGCGCGTTAGGCACTTCTCTTTTTGGGATTTCGCCCTGCTTAACAGCCGCGCCATCATCTAACCCTTCATTACCTCTGGTTATAACAAGCTCTCCTGCCTGAAGCCCCGCAGTAACGATAATACGATCGCCCAGCGCGCTGCCTAGGCGAACTGCCTGACGTTTAGCAATACCCTTATCAAATACAAATACAACATGTCCGCCGGCTACAGGTACGACCGCATCCTGAGAGATTACCAGTAATTCTTGCTGTTTGGAGCTTGGCACTAAAACATCAATTTGAGCGCCGTTAGAGCGAACGCTATCAACAACATCCTCCTTAAAACTCAATCTGGTTAATCGTGATGCGGTTCTTCTATTCTCCTCTGGCAGAATTACCCGCAATGACAGCATAAAGCTTTCACCTGTTTGACTGCGGGCTCTCACTTGTTTGGCTGATTTCATAAATGGCAGATACTTAACAGGTAAATCTAATTCAACTTCATACCCCGTTTCGGTTCGGATACTGGCTATCATATCACCTTGGCGTGCAAATCCTGATTGATCTGAGAATAGCGATATTATCTGCCCGTCAACAGGTGATTTAAGCGTAGCATCTGATATATCCTGCTCTAACTTATCAATCTGAAGCATTAGCCGCTCTTCGGTTCCAGATAGTAGCTTAATTGAGAAATTAAGTTCACTGAGTGTTTTATTGCGTGATACTAATTGCTGGCGCACGGCATTTAGAGCAATTTCTGCATTCTCAGCATTTTCAATGGAAATTGCGTTACTCTGGGCCAGCTTTTGTGCAAATTCTGCCCGTTGTTTCAGTAATGCTAATTGCGCTTGAACCAGTAATAATAAAGATTCTTCATATTCAAGATTAGCGGTGAGAGACGCTATTTCGTTCCGAGTAGCTTCAAGCTCTGATCGGTGAATGCGAAGCTGATGACTAATCTCAAGCGCATCTTGTTTGGCAATAACATCCCCTGCTTTCACCAAATCCCCAATTCGCAAATTATTAAGTTCGATTTTAGCAGATAGGCTAGCGGTGATGGCAATAGGATTGCCCGCAACCACAGAGCCACCAATTACAGAAAAATTAGGTGAGGTCATCTTCTCTACAGGTGATGTTTGAACAATTGCACCTCTGTTTTGCTGGGCCAACACTGCACCGCACAGTGCAAAAAAGAATAATCCAGAAATCACACCTGTAAGGTAGACCCGCCATGAACCAGTATTATTTTGGGTAACCATTCTCAACTTCCTGTAAATTTAATTGAATTAACATCACCAAGTAATTTTATAAATGCTCGCATCCTAAAAATCTATCATAACCTAACCTAATGTGGATATCTTTCTTGTTTGCCATACCAATCAATCACTATATAAATATAACAAAGTGTCCGTTTATTTAATCCAAACCGCTCCAGAAATATTAACATACCTGTGAATACATCTAACCAAAATCTGAATGGCACAACATCTAAACCGCAAACGCAATCATCAACCAGAGGAAATTATTTAAAAGTGAAATGAAAATGATGGCCACAAAACCAACACTTGTTCTGACCAACTATTTTGGGAACTTATTTATACTTTGCTTTTGTCTTTTATTCTCCCAATCAGCACTAGCAGCAGATTATAATTTTAAATTTCATCATTTTCTTGGTGCAAACTCAAATTGGCAAACGCAGATATTAGAGCCATGGGTAAATAGGGTAGAACAGAATAGTAATGGACAGGTTTCAATTGAAATTTTTCCGTCAATGACACTTGGTGGCAGGCCACCCGAACTTGTCCAGCAAGCACGCGATGGTGTTGTAGATATTATCTGGACGGTAAATGGATATACCCCCGGAATGTTTCCGCGCTCAGAAGTATTTGAGCTTCCCACTATTTTTACTAATGATCCAATTTCAGTAAATCTAGCAATATACGACCTTTTTGAGACAGAATTAAAAGCAGATTACACAGGTCTAGAAGTCCTATTTTTGAGCGTGCATGCCGGAAACGCTATTCATATGCGAGATAGCACTGTCCGCTCTCCATCTGATTTAATAGGAAAAAAAATAAGAACGCCCTCACGCACAGGCGCGTGGAGTATTGAAGCACTGGGCGGCATACCTGTTGCAATGCCAGTTCCAGCACTACCACAATCCCTGCAAAAGGGGGTCGTTGATGGTGCTTTTGTGCCGTGGGAAATTATTCCAGCATTACAGCTTCAGCATCAAACAAAGTTCCAGATAGAGGGATATAATCAAGAGCGTATAGGCTCTCTTATGTTCCAGACATCCATGAACAAAGCTAAATGGGACAGCCTTCCAGAAGATATACAACGCGCTTTCACAGACGCATCTGGTCCTGAATGGGGAGTTGTAATTGGACAAAAACTACTACAAGCAGAAAAAGAAGGAATTACAATTGCTATAGAAGCTGGCAATACGCATAGTGTCCTTAGCAAAGAAGAGACACAGCGCTTCACAGATATATTATCAAGCGTGGTTGATAGATGGATTGATAATGTGGCAGCTAAAAATATTGACGGCGAGGCGCTAGTCACCAAAGCACGCAAAGCAATTGCATCTCATCTGAATGACACATAATAAAGGCTAATAATGCCCAATTTTCGATTGTTAACTCAATTAGGGGAGAAGCTAATCAGTGTCTGGGCACTTGTTGGTGGCTTGATTTTGTTATCCGTGGTTAGCCTTAATATAGGCTCTATCATAGGCGGTATTGTGCTAATCCATGTACCAGGCGATTTCGAGCTAACACAAATTGGGGTGGCTGTTGCTGTTTTTTGTTTTCTGCCCTACTGCCAGCTACATAGGCATAATGTGACAGCTGATATATTCACCTTTTGGGCAAATAACAAAACGGTTCTACTACTTCGAATTGGCGGTGCCGTTGTTGCCTTATTATTTTCAATTTTACTTTTATGGCGCATGACTGATGGCATGCTGGATCAAAAAAAATATGACTATACCACTGCCATTCTACAATTTCCTGTTTGGATAGCTTTTATACCAATTCTGATTTCGCTATGCCTTTTAGCGATGGCAAGTATCATGACAATTATTTTGGAATTATCTTCTGATAGAGACTATGTTACTTCTAACGATTCTGGACATAGTTCATGATTGATTCTGTTCTATTGGGTATAAGCTCTCTTGGGTTTCTAATCCTTCTGATTATGCTAAGAATGCCGGTTGCCTATGCAATGATATTAGTAGGCGGTCTTGGAATTATAAGCGTCAATGGCATTAGTCCCGTTTTTAATCAGCTCAAAACCTTAGCCTACGGGCAATTCTCAATTTATGATTTATCTGTAGTTCCTTTGTTTATCCTGATGGGGGCGTTGGCTTCTAGAACAGGTCTAAGCGCTGCATTATTCAGGGCCGCAAATGCTTGGCTTGGATGGCTGCGGGGCGGCAGTGCGATGGCGGCGATTTCTGCTTGCGCGGGTTTTGGTGCTATTTGCGGCTCTTCAATCGCAACCGCATCTACAATGGGGCGCGTTGCATTACCTGAATTACGCAAGAATCATTATTCCGCATCCCTTTCTACTGGCGTTCTGGCCGCTGGCGGTGTGCTGGGGATTTTAATACCTCCATCTGTTGTGCTTATTATCTATGCCCTTATCGTGGAGGTAAATATCGTATCCATGTTCGCGGCCGCCCTGATACCTGGTATATTAGCGATATGCCTTTTTCTGGCAACAATAGCTATATTTGTTGCTATCTGGCCTAATGCTGCCCCACAAACACATAAGACTGACAGAGTTGAGAAAAGGCAGGCGTTAATCGGGGTTCTGCCCATTCTTTTTGTATTCATAGTTGTGCTAGGCGGTTTATATGCCGGGTTTTACAATCCAACTCCTGCTGCTTCGGTGGGGGTGGGACTTGTTATGTTACTTGGATTTATCCAAAAAAAACTAACCATCAATGATATCAAAGAGGCTCTTTTAGAAACAGCTGGCACCTCTGGAATGATATATTTAATTTTGTTTGGTGCAGAATTAATGAAAATTTACATGAGCCGAATTGGACTCCCGCAAGCCACAGCAGAATGGATATTGGCTGCCGGTTTTGAGCCGATGGCTGTTTTAATTGTATTGCTGTTAGGAATGATACTGCTTGGCTGCTTGTTGGATAGCCTTTCAATGATATTACTGGTAATCCCTTTTTTCTGGCCTGTGCTCGTAGAGCTTAATGGCGGTTTATATATCACAGCAGATGCTGCAGGCTATGGAATGATTACACAAGATTTAAAAATCTGGTTTGGTATTCTTGCTCTAATTGTGGTTGAAGTCGGGCTTATCACACCCCCTGTTGGAATGAATGTTTTTGTAATTGCCTCTCTTGCAGATGATATTGATATGACAGAAATATTCAAAGGCGTTGCTCCATTCTTTCTAGCAGAACTAATCCGAATATCTATTTTATTCTCATTACCTGTTTTAGCATTATGGCTACCTTCTATATTGTCTGGATAGCTGATTTTGCTTTAGTGTTTATCTTTACTACAAGAAATTAGGGCCACCAGAAATAGGGTTTTTATGAAAATCATCCAGAAATATAGTAACAGCTTTATCATAGTAGCAGTATTATTAAGCCTATTACCGTCGCTGATACATGCATCAGAAAATAGCCAAGCTTCGGTGTATCTATGCACTGATAGTGAAATCCTCCTTCCCTCATCCACGCTTCACGAAAAAATCACCACAACAAAGCACTTTATCTCACATTTATCCCTATTGGTCACAGATGAAGACCAGCTCTACTTCAAGCGCCTATTTAAAAATAAGGGATTATTTTATAGCCCTGTTACGGATATGGGGGATAATCGGTTTGATGTCGTAACGTTCGAGAATTCAGTATTGGCCATAAGCACAAAAATTGGAAATGAAATTCAAAATGAGCGTTATTTGTGTGAGCGTCATGATAAATTAACCACTATTATTAGCAAGCAAGGCTCTGATTGGCCAGCTTACCTGACACAATGATAAGGCTAGTTGGGATTAAAGGCTATTTATGGGGGCTTTCTCAGCCTGTTTTTTGAGTTTTGAAATGCTTAATAAAATGAGCTATCTGCTTTATTTCTACATCCTTTAGTTTTAGACCAAGCCGCGTTCTGCGCCATAGAAAATCATCTGCATTTTGTGTCCACTCATTCCTAATTGACCAGCTTAATTCTTGTTCAGTAATATAACAGCCAAATTGTTTTCCCAAATCACTTGCCGTTTTACTATTATTTAAAATATCCCACGCCTCAGTACCATATAAGCGGATAAGTCGTCTTGCCCATTCAAACGATAGATAAGAATAATTTTGCATTAATTTTTCTATTAAATCGGCAAATTCGGCTACTTCAAAATCCCCGCCCGGCAGAGCTGTATGCGCCGTCCAAGGCTTATCTGGCAGTTCAAAAAATGGGGTGATTTTGCGTAATGCACTCTCTGCTAATTTTCGATATGTTGTGATTTTCCCGCCAAAGATTGTTACGATAGGCGCAGATGAGCTATCTACTCTTAACACATAATCGCGTGTTGCAGATGCGGCTGCATTTGCACCATCTTCATAAAGCGGGCGAACACCAGAATATCGCCAGATAATATCATCGCTTGTGATTGGGTTTTTGAAATATTCACTTGCAAATTTAAGCAAATATTCTTGCTCTTCATCTGTGCAGATAGGGTTTGTATATACCGCGTCATGGTCAACATCTGTTGTCCCTATCAAGGTGAAATCCTGCTCATACGGGATAGCAAATATAATACGGCCATCTTTGCCTTGAAAAAAATAGGCTTTATCATGCTCATACTGCCTTTTAACAACAAGGTGGCTTCCGCGCACAAGTCTAACAGAATCAGCTACATTAAGCCTTAATGTTTCGCCTAAAATATCCTGAACCCATGGTCCTGCTGCATTAACAAGATAGCGGGCATCTTGTTGCCATTTCTGGCCTGTGATTTGGTCCTGCAATGATAATATCCAATACTTATCCCCCCGCTCCGCAGCGATAAGTTTTACCCTTGGCAAAATGGTTGCCCCTCGTTTTTGGGCATCTCTGGCATTTAAAATAACAAGCCGGGAATCCTCCACCCAGCAATCTGAATATTCCAATGCGCGCTTAAATTTTGCTTTAAGAGGGGCTCCCTCTTCAGAGTTTTCTAAATTTAATGATTTAGTTGGCGGTAATATTTTTCGGCCACCAAGCGTGTCATAGCAGAATAGTCCAAGGCGAATTAACCAAAATGGCCGTCGCGAATTTAACCATGGCATCATGTAATTCAGCCATTTCGTGGCGGGTGTTAACGCATCAAACCGCATTGATGTATCAAAGGGGAGAACAAATCGAAGAGGCCAGCTAATATGTGGCATTGAGCAAAGCAATATTTCTCTTTCGATTAACGATTCACGCACAAGCCTGAATTTAAAATATTCAAGATATCGCAAGCCCCCATGGAATAATTTAGTAGACGCAGAAGAAGTCGCACCTCCCAAATCATCCATCTCAACCAAGGTTACCGACAGGCCTCTGCCAGCAGCATCACGTGCAATACCGCATCCGTTCACACCGCCCCCTATAATCATAAGATCGGTAATGATATGTCCTGTTTCTGGATTAACCGACATGTTCATTCAACTTCTAGAGTGGAGAGAATTCACGCAAATAATGCGCGTTTAAGCTATGTGCATTCTAACAAAAGATAGCAAGCAAAAAAACCTATTATAAGCAAGCTACTCACCAAAACACTTATTTATCAGCATCCATTTTATTCTAATTGCGCTAGATTATAAATTTGAAGTTAGGATTAACGTTGGCTATTTTTCCAATCAGGATGAATAAAATTATCTTGATTAGAGGGTGCAAGCATTTCACCTCCAAGAATGTGATCTGCTGCTTTCTCAGCAACCATAATCGTCGGTGCATTTAAATTTCCATTTGTGATTCTAGGAAAAATGGATGAATCAGCCACTCGCAACCCATCTACATTATGCACCCTACATTCACTATCAACAACTGCCATTGGGTCATTTGCCTGCCCCATGCGCAGTGTCCCACAGGGATGATAGGCGCTTTCCACATTTTGTCTGATAAAACTATCTATCTGCTCGTCACTCAGAATTGTCTTGCTAGGTTGAATTTCCCTACCTTTAAATGGTGCCATGGCTGGCATATTTATGATTTCCCTGCTGAGCCTGATACATTGTCTAAATTGTGCCCAATCATCTTCATGGCTCATATAATTAAATTTTATATGAGGGGCTATTTTTGGGTCAGCAGAGGTCACATGCACAACCCCCCTAGAATGAGAGCGCATTGGGCCGACATGCAACTGGAACCCATCTTTGGGAGATGCAGATTTTCCGTCATACCTTATCGCGGCTGGCAGGAAATGAAACTGAATGTCAGGATAGGAAATGCCTGCTTGTGAGCGAATAAATCCAAGCGTTTCAAATTGATTAGATGCGCCTATTCCATTCTTAAATAGCAACCATTGCGCTCCAATCAGTGCCTTAGATAGCGGATTTAAATATCTGTTTAAGGTGATATTCTTCAAACATTCTATTTGAAAATAAACTTCCAAATGATCTTGAAGATTAGCGCCAACACCAGCCAATTCTTTATAAGGCTTTATGCCTATCGATTTCAAAAGCTTAAAATCACCAATAGACGATCTTTGTAAAATTTGCGGTGAATTTATCGCACCTGCTGCAAGAATAATTTCAGCATGTGCCGTTGCGCTAAATTTTTGCCTGCCTTTGAAGAATAAAACACTGGTGGCCTTATTATCTTTAAAAACTATTTTATCAACTAATGCTCCTGTTTCCAGCTTTACGTTTCCGCGCTCCAATGCCGGCCGCAAATACGCATTTGCAGCAGACCAACGCCTGCCTTTCCAAACTGTCATATCAGCAGCGCCAAACCCCTCTTGTTGATATCCATTATAGTCTTTTGTATGGGCATATCCTGCCTGACATGCCGCATCTACAAAAGCATCATGAAGTGGATTATCGCGGGGGCCACGTGTTACATGCAAAGGGCCCTTATTTCCGCGCAATTCAGTTTCGCCTAAATGGGCATTTTCCATCCTTTTAAAATAGGGCAGAACATCTGCATATCGCCAACCAGTAGCGCCCATTTCTGCCCAATGATCAAAGTCATTTGCATGACCGCGAACATAAATCATTCCATTGATTGAACTAGAGCCACCAATAACTCTGCCACGAGGACACGCAAGAGCGCGCCCATCAAGTGTATCTTCTGGCTCTGCTACATATCCCCAATCATAGCGTTTCATATTCATCGGATAAGACAAAGCAGCTGGCATTTGAATGAATGGGCCAGCATCGCTTCCCCCATATTCAAGCACCAGAATTGAGTATTTTTTATGTTCTCCCAGACGATACGCAAGTGCAGAACCAGCAGAGCCAGAGCCTATAATGATATAATCAAACTGCATCCCCTAGCCCTATTTTTGTAAATTTATGAATTATTTAAGACAATAATGACACAGATTGCGTTTATCTGCATATATGGAATAATAATAAATCCCTATATTCTACTTGCCATCAACACAATATCTTAAAAATAATGCCGTCAAAGTACAATGATAGGTTTTAAATACACAGAAACAGAGCTATGAGAAAAAATTCAACCAGCTTTACTAGTGCCCGCCCGCTAATCGTTGATTTTATCGGAGGCTCTCTTAATCACCGACTAAATTTTGGTGGCGGCATAAAACAGAACTTAGCCAAAGCAGTGGGTATTAAATCTGGCATCAGGCCCGATATTATTGATGCAACAGCAGGACTTGGAAGAGATAGTTTTATTCTTGCTTCTATGGGCTCGCATATAACGCTGATTGAGCGTTCGCAAATAATGCATGATTTACTAGCAGACGGTATGAGCAAGGCTTCACGCGAGGGCGGCAAATTATCTGAGATCATCGCCCGTATGACGCTTATTCATGGCGATGCGATTGAGATACTGCCGCAGACTTCAACAGATGTGATTTATATTGACCCGATGCATCCTCCAAGACAGAAATCAGCTCTTGTAAAAACCGAAATGAGACAAATTCGCGCTATCGTAGGTGAGGATTTAGACCAGCCTCAGCTGATAAAAACAGCGCTTGGTGTAAATTGCAGGCGGGTGGCCGTTAAATGGCCTGCAAAATCACCCCTGCCAGATGGTCTGCCAGAATGCTCCCATCAATTAGTGGGGAAGTCTGTTCGATTTGATATCTTTATGAACGCTAATTTGGGCGAAACCTGACGCTTCGCACATAAACCCGCTAATTTAATTGAACGGCGTTTTTATGCCTAGCTGTTCTGCGCCTATTTGTAATTGAGCTCGCACATCTTCGCTTAACTCAATTCCAGAATGCGAGATGCGTTCATGACTGCGTGCCTCTAACTCGCCTGGATAGAATATTTCTCTTTGTGTCGGTGCTGTTTTTGATGATTTTATTGATTTTATCAAGCTTTCCATATCTGCATTAAATTCATCTATTGGCCTGCATTTAGCAATATCAATTACAATAACCAAATGACCTGCCCCGCTTCTACCTTCCTTTTGGTAGGGCCCTGTTATAGAGCTTCCAAACTGGCTGGCAGACAAAATACCTGACAATACATCCATTGCCATTGAAATTGCATATCCCTTATGGCCTGCCATCGGTAATATCTGACCTGCTATTCCATCTGCTGGATTAGCTGTACTATACCCATCTTTATCTAATGCCCACCCTTCTGGAATTGGTTTATCAGTTGCTTGTGCGTGATACAGCTTTCCTCTTGCAACAGCCGAATTAGCAATATCAAGCATGAAACATGGGAAACTTCCCGCAGGAGCTGACCATGACCATGGATTATTACCAACCAGCTTATCAACACCGCCCCATGGCGCCATTGAAGGGCTTGCATTAGAGGATATAAAACCAATACATCCTGCATCCGCTGCCATTTTTGTGTAATACATGGCCGTTCCAAAATGTCCAGAATTGCGCACGCAAACGGCTGATATTCCATGTTGCTTTGCTCTATCTATGGCTGAATGCATTGCTTTTTTGGCCACAGATTGCCCTATCCCATCCTGTCCGTTCAATACCGCAAGGCCGCCAGCATCCAGCTCCCATTCTGGCTCTTTAGATATTTGCGTTGCGCCTGATGCGATGCGCGCCCCATACCAGAACAGACGCATAATACCATGAGAGGGATGCCCCCATAAATCAGCCTGTATCAGGCTATCGGCTATTACTATGGCATCCTCTTTTTCAAGCTTCATGGATTGAAGACATTCTGCTGCAAAATTTTTCAGTGTTTCAGCTGGAATGCGGGTTAGGTTTAGTGGCTTGTCACGCATATTATACCTTTTTGTTTATAAGCAGCTAAGTTTTTTGATATCAGAATTAATCCTAGTGACCTCGAAATAACTATCTGATAAAAACTGCTATGTTTAAAGTTCCAGATACGCCTAAATATAATCGAAAAAATGATATAGCGGAACAATGTACCCTATAACATTATTTTTCAGAACTTATAGTGAAGAAAGCCAATAGACCTATGAATTCTAATGATTTTATCCAGCGCTATATAAAAGATAGCACCGCTAGCCTATCGAAAATGAGTTCTGACACTCAATTAATGTCTGAAGTTACAAATATTGCAGATGAATGTTTAAGCAGACTTCAAAAGGGCAAAAAACTTTTATTCGCTGGCAATGGCGGAAGCGCCGCTGATTGTCAGCATATGGCAGGTGAATATGTAAGCCGATTTTTATTCAACCGGGACGGCCTGCCAGCAATTGCATTAACAACAGACAGCTCCATTTTGACAGCTATTGGAAATGATTATGGCTTTGAAAATCTTTTTTCAAGACAGGTTGAAGCTCTAGGGGCGTCAGGTGATTTGTTGTTTTGCTATTCAACCTCTGGCAATTCGGAGAATATTCTAAAGGCTATTAAGACCGCAAAAAAAATGAATATATGCGTTGTTGGAATGACCGGGTTTAGCAAGGGGAAGATGGATGATATGTGTGATTATCTCATTCAGATCCCATCTAAACATACACCGCATATTCAAGAAGGCCACTTGATTGCAGGACATGCAATTTGTGGTGCTGTTGAGCAACACATATTCAAAAACTAGCCTTTTAATCCTGAAATAGGGAGCTTTAAATAGGTGCTTCCATTATCTTCAGGGGGCGGCATATTGCCTGCACGCATATTAACTTGAATAGACGGCATGATTAAGGTTGGACTGCTTAATGTTTTATCTCTTTCCTCTCTTAACTTAACAAACTCTGCTTCTGTTATATCTCCGCCAATATGAATATTTTTCAATTTTTGTTCCGCAATAGTTGTTTGCCAGGAAACAGCGCGGCCATTGGGCATATAATCATGACAAACAAATAATCTGGTTTCATCTGGAAGCGATAATATTTTCTGAATTGATTTATATAGCGTGTGTGCATCACCACCTGGAAAATCTGCCCGTGCGGTACCACCATCTGGCATAAATAACGTATCACCCACAAAGACAGCATCACCAACTATATGTGCCATGCATGCTGGTGTATGGCCAGGGGTATGGATAGCGGTTGCCTGAACTGTGCCGATTTGATAGCTGTCATTATCTCCAAGAAGCAAATCAAATTGGCTTCCATCGCGTTCAAACTCAGTACCAGCATTAAATATTTTCCCAAAAATGTCTTGAACCTTTATGATTTCCTTAGAAATCGCAATTTTGCCTCCTAATTGCTTTTGAATATAGGGGGCTGCTGACAGATGGTCTGCATGAACATGTGTTTCTACCAGCCATTGAAGCGTTAGCTTATTTTCGGTTATATAGGAGATGATGCTATCCGCATTTTTATATTCGATTTTTCCAGACGCATAATCAAAATCAAGTACAGAATCGATAACCGCACATTGGGCAGTCTGCCCATCTGTTACAACATAGCTAATAGTATTAGTCTGCGAATCAAAAAAACCCTTTATTTCCATCAATTTCTCTTCCCTCAATCACTTATTTTCTATCTAGCTTATGCGCCTTAAATCATACTCATTCTCATATCTGAATTATAAGCGGATATCGTTATTATGGAAGTTATATACCCAAGCCCCCCATTAATTTTTCAGGATATCGCGTGCCAGAAGTAATTCCGAGCGGAAAGTTAGCATCGAGCAACTCTATTTCTGAAACAGATAAATTTAGTTCAGCCGCTGCTAAATTTTCAGAAAGAAAGGCGCGTTTTTTTGTTCCGGGAATAGGTACAATATGATTTGCTCTTGCCATGGTCCAGGCAATTGCTATTTGCGCCATTGTGCATTGCTTATTCAAGGCCATATCTGCCAACACCTCAAGCAACAATGCATTTTTTGCGATATTTTCAGGCGAGAATCTTGGATGTCCGCGCCTGCCATCTTTTTCTGTCAAATCATCAAATGAAGTAATCGTACCTGTTAAAAACCCTCTTCCCATCGGAGAATAGTTTACTAATCCGATATCCAGCTTTGACAATGCATCAATTAGCTCACTCTCACACTCTCTTGTCCATAGCGAATATTCTGTCTGAACAGCTGCAATGGGATGGGTAGAATGAGCCTTTATTATAGTGTGAAGGCTTGCCTCACATATACCAAGATATCGAACCTTGCCTTGTTCAACCAGACGCGACATTGCTCCAAAGGTATCTTCTATGGGAACATCTGGGTCTACCCGGTGCTGAAAATATAAATCAATTACGTCTGTGTTTAGCCGTCTCAGGCTTTTCTCGCATGCCTCAATTACATATTCTGGGCGTCCATCAACAGGTTTTTGAGGATTAATCTTGCCCAAATTTCCGAATTTTGTTGCTACTATTACAGCGTCTCTTTTGCCTTCTAGCGCCTTTGCCAGCAACGCCTCATTCAGCCCATTTCCATAGGCATCAGAGCTATCAAGAAAGGTACAGCCCATTTCTATGGCTTGATGGATAGTGGCTATTGATTCGTTATCATCTATATCGCCGTAAACAGCTGACATTCCCATACAGCCAAGACCAATTTCAGAAACTGCTAACGCTCCTAACTGCCGTGTTTTCATCCTAATCCTCTTCTTTATTTCGCTTTTACGTTTTCTATATTTTTACGCGCCATATAGCGGGCTTTTCAGCCTGCCCCATATTCAGATAAAATCATATCTGCTGCCTTTTCAGCAATCATAATTGTTGGCGCGTTAGTATTTCCAGACGTAATTGTCGGCATTATAGATGCATCAATAACTCTTAATCCAGACAGCGTCCTTACTCTTAATCGCTCATCTACAACCGACATATTATCCTGACCCATTTTGCATGTTCCAACAGGATGATAAGAAGTTCTTGCCCGCTTGCAAATAAAATCCAAACAATCATCATAGCTTTGTATGTCTGCTGTAGGACTATATTCTGTAAGGATATTATCTGATAATGCAGGTTGCTTTATTATTCTGCGAATTTCATTCATCCCTGCCACCAGAGTATCGCGATCTGATTTAGCTTCTAGATAATTTGGCTGAATTATCGGCGGTGTTGAAATGTGGCTATCGATTGCTTTAACATAACCTCGGCTTTCAGGGCGCATCAAGGCTACATTAACCGTAACCCCATCAAATTTATGTGGCACTCCGCCCAAATCTTCAGTGCTAAATAATAACAGCAACGCTTGGATATCTGGATTAGCGGCCTCTGGCTGAACTTTTATATATCCACCTGAATAACACGCGCCCATAGCAAGCATGCCGGTGCGCGAGAAGATATATTTAAGACCCTCGGTTATTTTGCGTAACGGATTATGATACAAGCTATTCGCCGTTACTGGCAGATTGGTTTTATACAAAAGAGGGGCATTTACATGATCTTGTAGATTTTGACCCACCCCTTTCAAATCTGCGATAACCGGTATGCCAAGCTGTTGCAATTCTGCTGCATCTCCAACCCCTGATAATTGAAGTATTTGAGGAGAGTGAATAGCACCAGCAGACATTAAAATTTCATTATTGGCGTACACTATGTGGCGGTTGCCAGAGGTTTCATATTCCAAACCAATAGCTCTACTACCTTCAAAAATTAACTTGTGAACCTGTGCATTGGATATGATGGTTAAATTACGGCGCGCTTTGGCTGGTTTTAAATAGGCAGTTGCAGCACTAGACCGCCTGCCCTTTTTAGTAGTCCATTGAATAGGGCCAAACCCTTCTTGCTTATTTGCGTTAAAATCAGGGTTATAGTCATAGCCTGCCTGCAATCCTGCCTTTATATAGGCTTGTGCTATTGGATGGGTTTGGGCAGGATCACTTACCCATAAAGGCCCGCCAACGGCGTGATACGGCCCTTCTCCTCTTTGTTGATTCTCTGATTTTTTAAAGTAGGGCAGAACATCATCAAAACCCCAGCCTGCATTTCCGAGCTGTTGCCAGTGATTAAAGTCATCTTGGTTGCCCCGCATATAGACCATTCCGTTTATAGAGCTTGACCCCCCTATTACTTTTCCACGCGGAGTTGGAACAGGTGTTTTAACCCATCTCTTGCCAGGTTCTGTTTGAAACATCCAGTTAATTGCTGGGTTACGAAAATTTTTCCCATATCCGATAGGAATATGTATCCAAGGGTTAGTATCTTGCGGGCCTGCCTCTATTAGTAATACATTATGGGAAGTCGCATCTGTCAGTCTATTCGCCAAAACACATCCAGCACTACCACCGCCAACAATAATAAAATCTACCTTAGATCTATTTTGAGATATATTTTGCCCCATCTCCCTATTTTCCCAATAATCAGATATCTAATTCTAGTATATACAACCCGCCAGACCATCTATCGCCAGCATATATAATTCCATTTTCATCTGCATATACCTCATTCATCTGAATTGCTGGCACCCTTGAATTCTCTGGGCCTTCAGGAACAAAATAAGCAATTGTTTCAGGTTGGTATGGGTTTTTAATATCATAGACCCTAATGCCCGCATTAAAGAAACAGCCAATTATTATCTCTTCACTATGAAACGAAGGGCCTGGTCTGTTTTCATGCACATTATGAGAGCCAAAACGCCCTCCTTTTTGGATATATTCTTCAACAGGTGGAAGCGGTAATGTGCTAATTGGCACTAGGTTCTGCTCGTTGCGAGCATCCAAAATCCATGTAAGCTTTGGCCAATCCGCACCATCATCTTTGATACACTCATCACTCACTATAATTAAGCCTCTATCAAATAACGGCATTACGGTATGGGTAAAACCAGGATAGGGATTGTGAGGTGACCAGTGAGAGACAATTTTTGGGTTACTTTTATCTTCAATATCCAGAATAAAGGCGCCCCCATCAATATATCCAAGATAGGCTCTATTTGGATGTGAGGGATACACATTAGCATTATGGAGTCTAAATGCATCTCCGCCACGTAAATTTTCCAGCGGTTCCGGAATAATCCTGTCTGGCATTGGCTCATCATCTTCTTTTTTTGTTCCAGGCATCCACCATCTGCCAGCCTCTGTCATTTTGGTCGGATTTCTGACATCAATTATCTGATAAATCTGATCATCTCGCGGGTGCTTCGGTGTAAAATCAGGCGCACCACTAGCCATATGAATATATTCCCCATCTACAAACCACAAGCAATGTACGCCTCTGGAATGTGGCCCAGCAGTTGAATAAAAATTAATGGAGCGCGGTGATTCAGGCTGGCTGATATCAAATAGCTCCACACCTGCCTCAGGCAATCCTAGCTGATAAACCTGGTAGGCAACCGCTAGAATATCTCCGCAAACCTCCAGGGAATTAGATCTCATGTTACCGTGTTTTAATTCAGTTTGGCATATTACTTTGGGGTTTCTTGGGTCTGTGACATCTACGCCTGAAAAGTTTTTCGGGGGTCCTTCATGAGCAATCCAAAGGATACGTCTTCCATCTTTTGCAACCTGCATTGACATGCCCTCACCTACACCGCCAAACCCGTTTAAGGTATTATGTGCGAGAAGTTTCATGTTTTTTATCAGGCCATTACTCATTTTTTTGTCCAAATTTTCATCAAAAATATTATTTAGTTACCGTTTGATTTAGACAGCGCATATTACGACTGTCAATTTATAAAATTGGAGTTAAGTGATTATAAATTGAAAGTTTCTGCAATTTAGTTTCAAATAAAAAAATACATTCTTCTAAAAAAACAGGGAGGCTCTCATGCCAATTTATAAAGCGAACGAGATGAAAGAAACACCGGACGTAAAAAGGCCACACATCAGTATGATACAATATGGGGGTGAATTAATAAAAGCTGGCCTAGTTACCTATTATGAGGGTGATGCTCCACCGCCTCATTATCATCCTAATGATGAGCAATGGATTTATTTGCTCGAAGGTAGTTTAGCTGTGCTAATGGGGGAAGCAGTGGAAACGGCTTCTGCTGGAGACTTAATTTATATTCCTAGAAACACCGTACATGGTATCCGACTTTTAAATGATAAATGTAGATTTTTTACCTGTAAAAGTCCTGCCGGTTCTGGCGGACTCAGTGAAGATTATCAGCCTATAGCTAATTTAGATGAGATAACTAGGAAATTGAATGAGCATAATTAGATTCTATGCTCTAACTCTCTGAATTATCGATAATTATTCGTGTTGTAAGCTTTGGAACGCATTAATTTAAATTATAATCTGCATTAAATAAATTAATGCTTAAATGACTTTACAATTAAATTTTTTTAGCATTACCATTGAAAAATTAATTTTTCACAAGGAGGAAATTATGAAAATTAAATTAGAAACTATTTTCAAAGGTGCACTGGCTACTTTTGTAGGTATGTCAATGGCTTTTACCGCAAACATAGCTTTTGCGGATTATCCAGAAAAAGACATCACTTTTATCGTGCCTTATTCACCAGGTGGCGGTTCTGACCAAATGGCAAGAAGATTACAGCCTGGACTTGAAAAGGCATTAGGCGTAAATGTTCGCATCGTCTACAAAACTGGCGGCGGCGGCGCTGTTGGTTTTAGTGAATTGCATCGCTCTAAGCCAGATGGCTATACAATCTCTAACGTTGTTGTTCCAAACGTTATACTCTCATCTAAAGGCGATGGTGTTGGCTATAAGCCTGGTGATTTTGAATATATTGGAATGACTGAGTCTGCTGTCGGTGCCCTGATGGTTCCAAAGGATAGCCCATATAAGTCTCTAGATGCGTTCGTTGCAGCTGCTAAAGAAAAGCCAGGCATGCTAACCGTTGCAGGAGTTGGTGGAACAGGTGCTGATAGATGGGGTGCATTAGCTGATATTCTTGGTATTGAGACAACTTATGTTCCTGTTTCAGGCGGCGTTGGTAAAATGATGCCTATGCTTGCAGGCTCGCACGTTGACGCTGGCATGACTGCTTCAAATCACGCAACCAAGCATAGCTCAATTGTTGATGCGCTTGTAGTTGCAGGCACCCAAGAGGTGGGAACTCTAAAAGGTGTTCCCTTTGAGCCAGAATGGAGTTATGTGACAACATGGGGAATCATGGCCCCTCCAGGCACACCTGCTGATATAGTTGCTACATTAAATGCAGCTCTTAACGAAGCAGCTTCCGACCCATCTGTTGCTGATACATTAGGAAAAGCCGGTTACAACACGATTATTCAAACCATAGATGAAGTAAATGCGTTTATGGATGCGCAAATTAAGGCATATGAGTAAGCATTAAGTAGCCCTCTTAAAATTTTGAACACTAGCAATTTTTTAAGTTGCTAGTGTTCCAACAAAAAGCACCTAACTAAAAAGATAAATTAAACATCAACTAGTAGTATTTTTACCTACGGAGCTCTCTGAAAATGATTGAAGCATTGTTCATAGCTTTAAGCCCTTCTTATTTAATGTATATGACTATTGGTATCTTGCTGGGTCTAATCGTTGGAACGTTACCTGGACTGACAGCAACTATGGGGACGGCACTATTGGTGCCTTTTACATTTGCCCTACCAACTGGGGAAGGTATTGCTATGCTAGGTGGACTCTATGTCTGTGCAATGTTTTCAGATGCAATTCCAGCTTGTCTTGTTAACACACCAGGAACTCCTGCTGCCATGGCCACAGCTTTTGATGGTCACCCAATGGTTAAACAAGGAAGGGGACAGGAAGCCATCGTTGCAGCCTGCTTTAGCTCCGCTCTTGGCACTATGTTTGGCGCGGCTTGTTACCTTTTACTTGCTTGGCCAATGATATCAATTGCCTTAAAATTTGGGCCGCCAGAGTTTTTCTGGCTGGGTATTTTTGCACTTACCATTATCGGAAGTCTCGCTGGTGATTCTATCTTGAAGGGCTTGGCTGGCGGTGCCATCGGATTATTGATAAGTTGCATCGGCATCAGCCATGCAACCGAGCTTAATCGTTTTACAATGAACATTCCAGAGCTTCGGGGCGGGGTATCACTTGTTGCTGCTCTAATTGGCGTTTTTGCTGTTCCACAAGTTTTGTCTATGGTTTTAGGCCTTAGAAAACAAGAATATATTGCTGAATATCGAGCAGAAAAAGGCGTCATCTTAAAAACAATGATTAAGGTGTTATCAAAACCCATTCACTTTTTGCGTTCTGCATCTATAGGAAGCTTTATCGGAATACTTCCAGGAGCGGGAAGTCCTATTGCTGCCATCGTATCCTATAATGAAGCTGTCCGCTGGAGTAAGGATAAGACCAAGTTTGGAAAAGGTAACATACATGGTGTGACCGCATCTGAAATTGCCAATAATTCGGCTGCACCTGCTGCTATGATACCGCTAGTTACTCTTGGCGTACCAGGCTCATCTCCAGCTGCAGTAATAGCAGGCGCATTAATGCTAAGGGGTCTAAATCCTGGCCCTGAATTATTCGCAACGGATGGCGTTCTAGTATATTCTTTTGGATGGTCCATGTTTATAGCCGGGATAGTTGTATTTTTCGTTGGTTTGCTTGCAACACCTTTACTTGTGAAAGTAATAAAAATTCCCCTTCGCCTACTGGCTCCTCTTATCATGTTTCTAGCTATTATAGGAGCCTATGCCATACGAAATAATATCTTTGATGTTTATTTAATGTTAGCCATAGGTATTTTTGTATTCCTTGCTCGAAGATTAGGGTTTCACCCGGGTCCAATTGGCTTAGGCTTTATTCTTGGGCCAATCATCGAGCCATCGCTAGTGCAGGCATTATATATTTCTGATGCTGTTGGGGTTCAAAAAATATTCTTCAGCGGAACCATTAATATTACGCTAATAAGCCTTTCCATACTATCTATTACAGCGGTAGCCTTATCTCGCTTCAAAGCCAGAAGAGCTGCGAAACTAGCGTAAGTAATTTTGATAAATAAGATTTTTAAAGAGTGACAAACAATGCCTCAAATACCCAAGATATTAAAAGATAGTGATGTGATAACAACCATTCTATTGTTAGGAATCTCATTTATTTTTTATTCTGGTTCCGGAGCTAATGCAAAAGATTGGGTGTTTCCTCTAATGGCAACATTTTCTTTATTTGGCATAACATTATTTTTTCTGATTAAATCCGTCCTAAAAATTGTTTCTGGAACAATAGTTTCAGATTTAGAAATAGAAACTGATCAAGTGCCATCCATTATTCATGTGAGCTTTTTTTCACTATTTATTTTCATATTCCTGTTACTCTTATATGCCTTTGGATTTTGGATTGCTAGCTTAGCTCTTTTATGGACATCTATTGCTTATTTTAATCCAGATAAAACGCCAAAAACAATTATTAAGTCATTGCTTGTGGCGCTTATCAGCTGTTTAGTTGCTTATGTTGTATTTACCCACATATTCTATGTTCCATTTCCAGAATCACGTTTATTTGGTTAAGTAATACCAACTATATTCCAACTATATGGATGATAAGAGCGTTTCTTGCTCTTGATTGTAATAATGAAAATAAACAGATACCTCATAGGGATTTAAATTCTTGGATCAGACGTTATTTTCTCTTATCCCATTTCCCACTGAATTGAGTTCATTTCAAATAGCATCGCTTATAAGCATTGCTTTTTTTACGTCTTTTTTTAGTGGTGTTGTCGGCATTGGTGGAGGACTTTTTTTATTAATATTCTATGCATCAATTCTGCCAATTACGGCTGTTATTCCAGTACATGGTTTTTTGCAAACTTGGAATAATTTATGGCGAGCTATGTTAACGCGTGATTTTCATACACCTGTGCTACGCAGTTTTATTTTAGGTTTCCTAGTTGGTACAGGGATAAGCATGGTATTTGTTGTAAATCTGCCAGCCCCTATTTTAAAAATAAGTATAGGTGTTTTCGTTCTAATATCGGTAATAGGAAAAATACCTACTCTGTCTAAACGCTATTTATTTATTGGCTCAACCATTTCCATGGTTCTTAGTTTTATTATTGGCGGGACAGCGCCAATGGTAGCGGCTATGTTAAACTCATTTTCAATAGAACCAAAAGCGTTTGTTGCTACCCTTGGATTAGTATTAGCTGTGCAGCACGGGCTGAAAGTTATTGTATTTTGGCTGCTAGGTTTTAACTATTTGCATTATCTACCGCTAATGACCTTAGCTATTTTAGCAGGCATGTTAGGTACCTATTTAGGGGTAAAAATAATGTATAAATTAAAAAATGAATTGATTGCTAAATTAGTTAAATTAACTCTTATTTTCCTCGCGATCAGACTTATTTATCTTGGCGCCATACCCCTAATATTTTCTTGATGAAAATTATAAATAACTATGCAATATTCAGTCTTTTAAGATGAATATAATCCTAATGTTCTTGCCTGTAATTTTAACAGTGCAGTGACACCTGCTAGACTTGGCGTATCAATTTGAAGTTGATTTGCAATTTCAATCAACGCAGTAACAAGCGGGTCTATTTCCAATGGACGACCCATTTCAATATCCTGCCGAGTAGATGGCTTATGACCAATAATTTTACCTGCACCATTAATTCTGTCTTCAATTGATACAGCAAATCGTATTGATAGTGCCTCACCCACCTGTTTGCATTCACTCATTATTTCAGCAACCAATTTTCGTGTGTCTGGGTCTTCTGCAATTTTATCTAGAGATGCACCAGTAAGCGCACTAACAGGATTAAAAGAGCAATTACCCCATAGTTTTATCCAAATCTCGTCTCGTATCCGCTTTTTTTGCGGCGCTTTGAGACCTCCCTTAATCATTAAATCTGATAAAGTTTTAAGTCTTTCTGTACTTTCGCCGCTTGGCTCACCAAGTGAAATGCGATTTCCCTCAATATGTGTGATTGTTCCAGGTTTACTGATTTCACAGGCTGGATATACAACACAGCCAATTGCTCTTTCTGGACCTATCTTATTCCAAATACTTGCTTCTGGGTCAACAGACATCAGAGGTTTATCATCTAGTTCTGTGTCTGTATTAGCTTTGTAAAAATACCACCATGGTAGTCCATTTACAGCAGATACAACAGCCGTATCGGGGTCAAGCAAAGGTTGAATTGTTTCAGTAATATGGGTGATGCCATGCGCCTTAAGGGCTATGATAACATAATCTTGTCGACCAAAATCTGCTGGTTTATCACTTGCGTTTAGCTTTAAAGAGCGCATTTCCCCATTAATTTCAAGCTTCAAACCGTTTTCTTTTATAGCGTTGAGATGTGGCCCCCTTGCAATAAGAGAAACATCTGCTCCAGCATCATGCAAACAAGCAGCCAAATATCCGCCAATAGCACCCGCCCCGAAGATACATATTTTTGAAGTCATTAATCAGCCTCTAAACCAAGTTTCTTCGCAAGACCAATGCGCTGCATTTTACCTGTAGCCCCTTTTGGAATTTCTTCTACAAAACAAATATGCTTTGGAATTTTGAATTTTGCTAACTTCTCATTTGCATAGGATTTCAAATCTCTCTCTGAGAGAGATTGTCCCTCATCGAGTACCACCGCAACACCAATCTCTTCTCCATAAGATTTATCTGCTACTGCAAATGAGACGACTTGTTGTATTGC
>JADHOL010000038.1 GCA_016779005.1 Alphaproteobacteria bacterium | reverse complement strand
GGCTCTTGCCAAAGCTTCCTCTGCTTCATTCATTGCTGCGGTATTTGTACTTATATCTGCCTGATGCATTTCTTGTTGTTTTTCTATCAACTCTGCTATTTTTGCTCTTTCACTCAAACTATACCTATAAGCCTGATGACCTGCCTTCAAAAGAGCTTCTAAGTCAGCGTTCACATTCTTATCTGCTAATGCTACTAATTCGGCAAATTCTTCATCATCATATTGTTCATATTTGCCAGTGATTGACGCTCTTCTCGATATGTCATCCGAACTCTTTTTCAGCACCGTAAAATCACTAAAGCAGGGAAGCATTTCTACGTCATATTCACCTTCAACAAGCTTAACCTGCAAAGATTGTCCAATTTTACTCTCAATTGATTTTATAATGATATTCGGGTCAGGCATCATCCCACCAATTGCTCCGATATGATGGTAAGTTATTCTCTGTCCAAAAGAGCTTGTAATGGTAAGTCGTTTATCCCATCGACCAGAATTACCCAATGTAGCGTTAGACACATTTACGCTTAATAAAGTTCCAAAGTAATTCCACCCATCTGTGAGCAGACCCATTTCTTTAGCTTGCATCGCTTCGGCTCTAAATCTGCTTTCTTGGGTAATACCAATTTCTACAGGCTCACGAAAATCCAGTGTGATGTCAGCATTAACATCTCGAATCGAAGTAATCTGGTAATCGTATATTTTACCCATTACCTTTACTTCTCTTTTGATGACGTAAACTTCGATATCTTCAAACAACCAGTCAGCTTCAATATCAACTCGCGTGGTTTCTGCTAAGGCTTGTTTAATAATGGCTGTGGCTGTATCGCTGCCCAACTTTTTGTTGGTCTTTAAAACAACGGCAGGAAACCCTAGTTCGTCTTCTATTTCTTCTACTGATGCTAAAGTACCGAAGACTATCCATCCGTCAGGATTTTCAGCCCTTTTTTCTAAAGGTGTAGATAGAAAACTCATTGTAGTTGGAGTACGTGCCATTAGTAACTCATAGTGCTTTGGAATAGTTATAGTCTAATAGTAATACAAATTTATTGTCGATAAAAGGGCAAGAATAAACCGACAAAAGGGCAAGCGATTGTATTCCAAAAAGACAGGCGATAACACTATCGAATCACCTGAATTTTCAAACAGATTAATCAACCGAAAACGCTTTACATACTGCTGTGATTGTGAGATTCTCTATACATCATGGGCTTTGTCCTACTGATGTACTGTCGCTCAAAACTTCTATATTGTATGGGGATTTTGAGAGGTATTCCTAGCGAGATTAACAGTCGCTTGCTCTACCGCTGAGCTACCGGGGAATAAACCTAATTTTTTCAATAAGTTAGGTGAATCGGTAATCATTATTAAGCTTGAACTCAACATTTCGTGTTAAGTATAAGCGATTATGAAACAACAAACCTTACCTTTATTTGAACATTTTACTAATGCCGAGACACTTGTTTGTCAAACAGAAATAGAAACAACACACCAACAAAATACAGGCGATTGTTTTATGAGTATAGGAGATTGTCCAAACTTGAAGGAACGAATGAATCTAAACCAGGCAGACAACTGAAAAGGCACAGCTAAATACAGTGGGCAACCAATATGCTGCGTCAGGCGATTTGTTAAACATAAGAAATTCAAACAGCAAAGGCTAACCAACATGAACAGGAAGCCTTCAAATAGGTTTATCAACCACCTCCATAACCCTCTCTAGATAGAATTGCGTATCCTCGGTTGGCTAAGCATTTATCCACAACTGCAGTTGGGCCAAACTTTACAAATAGCCTATCATAATCGTCATTTTCAGCTGCAACTGACGCTCCCACCGCAGCACCATAGGTTGCACCTAAAGTTGTTCCACTGTCATTGTTTCCATCGATAGCATTCCCAACCGCTGCACCCACGATTGCTCCTGCTAGAATTGATGCCATCATGTCGGATTGTTCTTTGGCTTGTTGCTCGTCGTATTTTGCTTGAGCGGCTTGTCCTAAGCTTCTGCACTGGTTCAAATCAATATTATATTGGTTTAAATCATATTGATATGTATCAATAACAGGTGAATATCCAGCAATATTTATTGTTTCCGAACCACATGCTGAAAGTAAGAATGCTGGTATTATTAAACTTGTAAATTTTATTGACAACTTTTTGCCTCCAAAAATATTTCCTATCCTATCTATTTGATTAACTTACAATATATAATTTGTCGATAAAGGGGCAAGAATAAACCAAAAAAGGGCAGGGACTAACCACCTGTTAAACACCTGATTACTGCAAATAGAATTCCTGCGAAAACACTTGCAAACTATTGTTGAATATGAGATTCTGATAACGCTTAATTTAGATTACTAAATGTAGTAACTATGGCGTCTAAAGTATTGATTTATTCATATTAACAGTCGCTTGCTCTACCGCTGAGCTACCGGGGAATAATACCAAATTTAACTAATAATGATGTACTCGCTAACAACACATACACACCATTATCTACCTACCATAAATAGATATATTTTGTATAACAATATCCTTATGTGACCCGTTATCTACTCATGACACACATGTTTGTCAAACAGTTTCAAAAATGACACATCTAAAAATTTTTTAGCAGTAATGCGTTGCCAGTAAAGTGCAGAAATATTTTTAGCCCGTAAGGGGGTATGAATAATAGCGTTTTAGCCAATCCCAGATTAAGTTGCAATAAAGCTAATAGGGGCTGTTTGCGTGAATATATTAAATTGTTTGGTTTAACGCGGGAGGATTAAAAAAAATCTTCCATTTCTAAATATAGCTATTTTTCATGTCTCTTAAACTAATAGTTCTTCTTTTTTTTCTTAAATTATGAAAAACTAATAACTGATATTTTTAGGAGTAAGAAATGACCCTTTTGATAAGAGGAACTAAAATCGCTAAATATGAGATAAGTGATGGTGTTAACCAGAAGCTATTGCTTAATCGACATGAGACTGGAGATTCGCGGCTTGAAATAAAAAAAATTAGCCTGAACGCAAAAGCAAATTTTGAATTAAGGCTTGAACAAAATAGCTTAAATTGGTTGCATGCGCTTACATCAGGTTTGGCGGTGGATACTCATAAATTTGATACACAATCACTTATAGTGCTTAACGGCGGTACTAAAATTATCATAGAAAATATGGGAGATACTGAGGCTGAGTTATTGTTTTGCGCGGTCCCCAAAGTAAGCAGGTACTTATCACAAAGTGAGTCTATTCCATTTGACAATCACTTGGTTAACTGGTCTGTAGAGCCAGTTTTAGTATCTGAATTTGATTCTCGTAAAAGAATTTATTTAGCAAGCCCTCATTTATGGCAGGGTGTGTCTTGTGTGAAAGGAGAGATGATTATCTATCCCCAAGGCGGTGCCGCCCCACCTCACCATCATGAAGGCGCGGAGCATTTTCAATATATAATGGAAGGTTCAGGCACAGTTACTTTTAATGAAACCGAACATGTGGTTGAAAAAGGCGATATATTGTATTTCTTTGAAAATGAACTTCATTCATTTATAAACAAAGAGCCTGAAGAATTTGTTTTTGCTGAATTTTTTGTTCCAGGTTCGTATAATACTATTTGGCAAAAAGATACTAATATCTGTACCTGGCTGCCGACAGGCAAAGATATTAATGGTAAAAAAGCGAGTAGACATATTGAAAAGCATGTCCATGGAGAAGGAAAAAACATATAAACGGTTTTAAAGTTAAGATTGTTTAAGGCTAAATCTAATTATATTTTTGTATTATTGTACGTGCTGCTTTTACGAACTCATCATCATGCCCAGAATCGAGTTTTAGAATAAAATCTGTTTTCCTATCTTTTCGCATGGATGAGCTTTTATAGGCTGGGTCATAATGAGACATAATCAATTCATTCGCTAATTCTTGCCAATCTTTTTTATCTGCTAGTAATCGCCACTGGTCGATTTTCTTAACGCCATGCCGATAAACCATCGCATCAAAAAGCTTGTATAACGCTTGTGGATGGGATTGCAGATAGAGATATTCCTTGATTAAAAATTCAGCTCGATTTTCTGCTGACATTTCGATTTCTATTAAGGGCGCTGATTTCATAATTTTAAAAACGGACTGCGGTATTTGCAACTCCCCAATTTTGGAGCTTTCAGCCTCTATAAAAACGTGTTTATTATAGTCAAGAAGCTTTATTTCATGATATAATTTGGTTTCAAAATATTTTTGGTTCGGTTGTTTCTCGCCGGGGGTTAGCCCAAGAAGCGATCCTCTATGATTAGCCAGCGCTTCAAGATCTAGGATTTGAGCGCCACCTTCTTTGATGTAATGAAGCAGGCGTGTTTTTCCAGTACCTGTTGGCCCGCTAATCAAAATGGGTTTGAGATGTGGTGCCTCAGTTTCAAGACCTATCAAAACATTTTTTCTGTAAGATTTATAGCCGCCTTCTAGCACATAAGTTCTCCAACCAATGTCTGAGCAAATGCGTGCAAATGAATGTGAGCGTTGACCACCGCGCCAACAATATATAAGAGGCCTGAACTCTGCAGGCTTATTCTGCAGGTAATTTAAAATATGTTGAGAAATATTCCCTGCTACAAGGGCACCCCCGTATCTTCTAGCCTGAAATGCGTTAATCTGTTTGTATATTCTGCCAACTTTTGCGCGCTCCTCATTATTCAAAACAGGCATATTAATCGCGCCGGGAATATGGTCTTTGGCAAATTCCGCCGGAGAGCGCACATCTATAAACATGTCAGCTGTAATTTCTGTCCAATTTTGGATTATATCTATTGGTGCGCTCATAATACCCTTAAAAAAAACTAGTTAACGATAATGCCTGTTTGATCAAATGAAAGCGAGCCTATTATAGCGGTTTTTGGGGCAATGCTCTCCTGCATGTGTGCCACAAGCTTATCTGCATTTGTGGTTGGAACAACAGCAACTATACCGCCTGAAGTCTGTGGATCGAATAAAATATCTATAAGAGAAGTGTTTTTGGTATTCAGATCCTTAAAATTTCTTACAGAATTTTTGTTTGAGGGGGATAAACTGGCCCTTATGGATGTATTTTCTAAAATCTTGGAAGCCCCCTCTAATATTGGTATTTTATGAAGAAATAACGCTGCCCCCATTTTTACATTAAAGTTTGTCTCAATATCTTGGATAACATTTTCAATGTGCCTTGCAAGACCAAATCCGGTAACATCTGTCATTGCTAACACCCCATTCTGCCACAAAAATTCAGCAGCACTAGTATTAGAGGTAAGCATCACATCTACACAATTTTGATAAGCACCATCAGGTGCCTGATTGCGCATTGAAGCTGCCAGCAACAATCCTATACCAAGCGGCTTGGTAAGAATAACAGAGAGTGGTTCTAGATTAGAAGCAAATGATGGCAAGTAAGCCTTGGAAGGTGTTGATTTATTCTTAATTCCGGTTAAGGCAAATCCAAGACTATTTTCATATGATTGTGAGGTATGTCCACCAATAAGTGTAACCTTTGCCCTACTAAACTCGAACATAGCGCCAGCAAGCATGTTTGTAAGATCAGACTCTTGCAGATTTCTTTTTGCGCGTTGAAGTGTGATTAAACTAAGAGCTGTTAATGGAATGGTATTGCTTACCACAAGGTCGCTTAGTGAATGCAGGGCAGAAATTCTTCCAAATAGGAATGGGTCACTAATCATTTGACTAATCGAATCAATTGTTTGAACCATGGTTTGATTACTGTCTAAAAATTCAGCAATAGGAAATTCAGCTGAATCTGCAACTATATTCAAATTTGGAAGATAGCGCTTATCACCGCCCAATTTTGCAGCCATTTCTGCGGCAATAGGTAAAACCGTGTCTAATAGATGGGCACCTGCCTTGGCGCCACACCCCGCACAATGCATTTTCTCAAGCAAGGGGTCTTTTTCTACCATTAGCTCTTTTTCGGAAAGCTTGATAGAGCTGTGCGTGCTCTCTTTCATATCAGGTAAATTGGAAAAGTTAGATATAAATTTCTGGTCAATCCATTTTTTAACAGGCCAGAGCCATTTTGCAGATATATAAAACCTATCCCATAGTGCCATTACCGTGCCATTGCCCAACATAATTAAACTGAGGTAGCGAGATTGTGGTTGATGGGGTTGAACCGCCATACCCTTTAATGCTAGTCGTAAATTCTTTGCAAGAATAGGGCCCGCACGTACCGCAAATACGCCAGAGCGTGGACGCGGTTGATGTTTAATCTTAGCAATATCCCCGCCAGCAAAAACGCGGTTATTTGAGATAGATTGATAAGCATTATTCACCTCTATATACCCATCAGAAGTAAGGTCTATAGATGAAGTTTTTAGCCATTCTGACGGCTTTGCGCCTGTGACAAGAAATGTATGACTGGCAGCTAATTGAACACCAGAATTTAGCGTTACAACTTTATTGCTCACTTGTGTTGCAACCTGCCCAAGATGAACTTCAATATCCGCTTTTCTGCATTGCTCATAGATGGTTTGATGACATTTTTTAGGAAGAGTTGGAAAAAATCTCTCAGCCGACCCGATTAGTATGATTTTAGGTTTAATATTTTTCTGATTAAACCGCGCTCTAAATGCAAATGCTAACTCAATTCCTGCGGCGCCTGAACCGATAATGGCGATTACATCTTTTGGCGTGGTAACAGTGGCATCTAGATTTGGCAAATGACTCAGGAAATGGGAAATCGGTTTTACAGCAATGCAGTGTTCTCTTGCCCCTTTTATATCTCCAAAATCGGAGGTTATGCCTGTATTTACTGATATTAAATCATAACTTATTTCTGGTCGTCCCTCGCAGTGGATTCGCCGATTTAGAGTATCAATTGAGGTTATGTTTGTTTTTATAAAACGGGCATTTGCAAAATTAGCCAGTTGAACCAGATTTATATGCATCTCGTCATAACTATATTCACCTGCTACAAATCCAGGAAGCATGCCTGAATAAGGTGCATTTATAACATCACTAATTAGGCTAACCCGAAGCCCTGCAATTGGGTGCATGCCAAATGATTTTAATACTTGAATATTGGCATGACCACCGCCTACTAATACAAGCTCAGTTTGTATCGGCTCTGTGCTTGAATTCATTTAGTCATTTCTCCATTTAGTTCTGAGCGATATCCAGCTGTCTGGAACGACATCAGCGATAATTACGGCTAAGAAAATTAGAGCGCACCCAATCAGAGATGAGGTGCCTATAATTTGCGATAAAAACAGCCATCCTGCAATAGAACCAAATACAGATTCAAGAGATAAAATAAAGGCAGATGCGGTTGGGTCTGAATAGCGCTGTCCCACAATTTGAAATGAAAAGCCAAGCGTAACTGAGAGAAAACCAGCTATAATTAGTTCAGGAATAGCAGGTATAAAATCTATTAATGTGGGTGTTTCTAGCACAAAGGCAAAACATAGCGCCATAATAAAGCAAATAAAGCTTTGGATGAATGATAATTGAAAAGGCATATTAATTTTCTGTGTTATATTAGAGATTAAAATAATATGTCCTGCCCAGAAAAAAACGCTTATTACAACAAGAAGATCTCCCCACTGACTAAGCACGGTTCCAGATCCTGATAACATCCAAGAACCAAATAAGGATATAATAAGCGCTAGCCAAATTTTACCCTTAATAGGGTTGGAAGAGAGTACCCAGCTTATAAAAGGAACGGCTGGCACATATAAGGCTGTTAGAAATGCTGCATTGGCGATATTGGTATATTGAAGAGCAATTTGCTGAAGTGAAATGCCGCAAAACATAAAACAGCCAAGACCAAACGCTTTGAGTGCAAGCAATCGGTCTCTTCGTAACATTATGACAATAGAATTTTTTCTTAACTCAAAAAAAGCAATCGGTACTATTCCAATAGAGCCGATTAAGTAGCGTGCTGCTGAAAAACTCATTGGCCCGAGTGTTTCCATACCTGTTTTTTGAGCAACGAATGTAAACCCCCATAATATCGTTACTACTAACAGCAGTAAGTGAGCCTGATTTCGTGTCATAGATTAAATCCATTCGTGCTTGTAAGAGAAAGACAGCATGAATAATGGTTGTCGTGTTGCTTATCTGTTACCGTATCAGCAATTCTGGAAACTATATATACCAGCCATTCCAAAAGTAATTAAAAAAAATTACCATATTATAATATAAATGAAAATTTGTGATTGCACTTATCTTGCTTTCAAATAATAGTCACCGATATGAAAACCTTGAGACAATCTGTTAGCCCTTTTTTAAAATGGGCAGGCGGAAAACGCCAATTATTACCAGAAATTTACCCTAGGATTCCGATAATTAAGGGGCGATACATTGAGCCTTTTATGGGCGCTGCTGCTGTTTTCTTCAGTGTAGCTCCTAAGATAAGTTGGTTAAATGATATTAATGATGAACTTGTTAACTGCTTTTGCGTAGTACGTGACGAGGTGGATGAGCTGCTAAAAAGACTCTCAAACTATTATTATGATAAAGATTTTTATTATGAAATTCGGAAGCTAGATAGGCAGGAAGGGGGGCTTTTAAAGATAGATCCAACTGAGCGCGCCGCAAGATTTATTTTTTTAAACAGAACAGGGTTTAATGGTCTGTATAGAGTGAATTCAAAAGGTCATTTTAATGTGCCATTTGGTAGATATAAAAATCCAGAAATAGCAAATAGTGGCAGGCTAAAGGCATGCCATGACATGTTGCAAAACTCAAAAATAACACAGTTTCATTTCAGGGATGTGTTATCACAGGTTAAGCAAGATGATTTTGTGTATCTCGACCCGCCATATCAACCAGTATCCCCAACCTCAAATTTTACCAATTATGATAAGATAGGATTTGGCAGGGATGAACAGTCAGAGTTAGCCGAGTTCTTACATTATTTTAATAAAAAGAACATATCATTTTTAGCTTCTAATGCATCTCACCCATTAATTTACGAGCTGTATCAGGGGTTATCCATCACTGAGATAACAGCGAGGCGCTCGATAAATTCAAAATCAGAAGGCCGTGTTTCAATACCTGAAGTGCTTATAAGCAATATGTGATGTTTATCTATATGAAGCGGTCTTGCAATAACTACAGATTGGTGGATTAGGTGGATGAATTGGAGGCCCGGACCGGAATTGAACCGATGTCCACGGTTTTGCAAACCGCTGCATAACCACTCTGCCACCGGGCCAATGGTGTTTTTATTGTACTCTGCTACTCTAAGGCGTTCTTACTGTCAATCATGTTCCATCAATGTATCTTATAAAAAAGCAGTTGTTTTTTAAAAACGCAAGCATTGAGATTTGAAATTTAACCCAGATCACTATAGATTGTCAGATATCTGAATTCTTCGTTCAGCTAATCCAAGTTTAATTGTAATCAGTATTATTAGGTTCGTTTATGAAAAAAGCGGTTATTTGCGGTGGTTCAATTGGCGGTTTGTTTGCGGCAGCGGCACTTCGTAAATCAGGATGGCAAGTGGATGTGTTTGAACGCACCGTAATTGAATTATCTGGCAGAGGCGCTGGTATTGTCACGCATGATGTATTGATTGATGCGCTTAAATCGATTGATATTACTACTGATGAACTGGGTGTATTTGTTAAAGACAGAACGGCTTATGATAAAAGCGGAAATGAAGTGCTAAGACTGCCATTTCCTCAAATTGTAACTTCTTGGGATAGGATTCATAGCCTACTTCGCGCGTCGCATCCCAATAAGCATCATCATTTAGGGCGTTCTGCAATAGGGTTTCGTCAGGAACAGAATAAAGCAGTTGCGATTTTAGACGATAAAACAGAATTCGAGGCTGACCTTGTTATTGGCGCAGACGGATTTGGATCTAAAATACGTACTCAGATGTTACCTGATATAAAACCAGTTTCGTCTGGATATGTTGTTTGGAGAGCATTAGCAAATGAATCTGATTTATCAGAGGAAGTGCGCTCAGATGTATTTAAAACATTTGGGTTTTTTGTGCCAACTGGTAGTCAGATTATCGGTTATCCAATTGCGGGTCCAGGCAATGATTTAAGAGAAGGGCATAGACGATATAATTTCGTTTGGTATATCGGTGTTGAGCAGTCAGAGCTAAAAGATATGCTTACCGACGATAATGGGAAATATTATTCTGTTTCTATTCCGCCGCCTCTTGTAAGAGAGGATGTGATGAAACGGTTTACCGAAACAGCCCGTCAGATACTCCCCGCAAATTTTGCAGAAATACTTGAAAAATCAGAAATGCCGTTTTTTACGCCAATATATGATCATCATTCGCCTGTAATGGGAACGGGTAATGTTGGGCTGGTAGGAGATGCTGCGTGTGTTGCTCGTCCTCATGTTGGGATGGGGGTTACAAAGGCAGCCTGTGATGCGTTATGCCTTGCGCGCTCATTAGATAGCTACTCAACTATTCCAGAAGCGCTGGAGGCCTATTCTGAAGAACGCGTAGCCGCATCAGCGCGCGCGCATTATCGAGCCCGTGACTTAGGGGCGACCATATTTGTAAACCCTGAAGGCGGAAATGAAGATGGCCGCAGCAACCCTAATCTGTACGAAATTGTAAGTACAACAGCAACTATAGTTAAATAATTTAGTTGTTAAATCAGTCTTTTGCTCTTAACTCTTCATAGCTAGTAGTAACAAATTTTGTGTATCCTGGGCGTTCTAATAATCTATTATACCAGCGCGTTAATGGTGGTGATCCAGCAAGGTTGGGCGCAACATCGCGCATCCGGTACATTAAGGTTCCAATGGCTATGTCAGCAATTGAAAAACTACCTAACAAAAAGTCCTTATTTTGTAGTTGCTCGCTCACAATAGTAGAGGCAGCAATAAGTGCTTTATAGTTTTTTTCTTCATTCGCTTTTGATCGCTGGGCCGAGGGCGTTCTTACCAATTCCCAGAATAAACCAATAAGGGCAGGCTGAAACGCGCTGCTATTATAATCTATCCAGCAGTTTATTTTGGCTTCTGTTCGGTTGCTATCGATCCCAATTTCAGAATCTGGGAATTTTCTGGCTAAATATCTTAGGATTGAGTGACTCTCCCAGATAGCAAGGTCATCATCCTCTAAAACAGGTACAAGTTTAGTGGGTGTTTTAGATGCATATTCAACCCTATCTTTACCCCCATAAATACCGCCAACTATTTCGTGCTCATAAGACTGGCCGAGTTCCTCCAATGCCCAGAGAACTTTTTGGACATTGGAAGATGATTTTCTTCCCCAAACACGCATCATTATTTGATTGCTTGTGGATTAATTGGGGAGCCTGCAGCACCAGGTATATGAAGAGGAGGGGCATTAAAGAAAAACTCATAAACCTTGTCTTCATCGCAATCTTCTGCAAGTTCTTTTAAATAAAAGATTTCACCCATAGAAATTCCGATGGCAGGGATTACCACCCAGTGCCAAGGCTGATTAGCCTCATCTGTTTCATTAGGCCTGACTTCGCATCCCCAAGTATCCGCGCAGATAGCAGCAATATCCATATTTTTAATCCAATGTGCTGTCTCAAACGCAAGACCAGGTGCATCGCCACCCGCATATCCAGTCCAATCTTTCTTTGCCAAACAACGCTCTTGATGACCTGTGCGCACAATAACAAAATCACCTTTTCGGACCTCAACATTTTGTGCAGCAGCACACTCATCAAGGTCTTTATTTGTGATTGGATACCCATCATCAAGACTATCAACCCCTTTAAATCGGGCTATATCTAAC
>JADHOL010000003.1 GCA_016779005.1 Alphaproteobacteria bacterium | reverse complement strand
AGCACCAGAGTAGACTTGCCCTTTTGTGAGAGGCGATACATCACCTAATGTATCAGGCTCAGGCGCAATTGAAGGGTTCATTTTCGCGGTAATCATATTATAAGCAGCAAAGAATGCAGCAAGAAGAATTCCAGGTAACACGCCAGCTACGAATAGCTTACCGATTGAGTCCTCAGTTATAATGCCCCAAACAATCAACAATACACTTGGCGGTATAAGCATGCCAAGACATGCGCTTCCCGCAATTGAGCCTAGTGCGAATGAATGCTTATATCCAGCAGCCTTCATTTCTGGCCAAGCAATTCTTGTAAATGCAGCAGCAGACGCGATAGAGGTTCCAGTGACAGCTGCGAATGCCGCATTTCCTGTAACGGTTGCAACGCCTAGTCTTCCAGGAACGCCTTTTAATCCTTTATTGATAAGCGTATAAAGATCGGATGCAGCCCCACTTTTGGATAAGAAATCACCCATCAGCACAAACAAAGGTATGGTCATAAACACATGATCCCTTATAAGCTCATATGCCGCACCGCCCACCTGGCTTGCGGCCAGATAGGTATCTCCAAATATGAAGTAAGTTCCTATCATCGCTGTAGCACCTAGTGCCAGTGCAATATGAACACCCAGCACTATCGCTCCAAGCATCCCTAAAAGGGTTAGAAGCATGAGGGTATCTAAATCCATTGTTCGTTCCTTTAAATTAGTTAGTCAGCTATTTAAGACCGTATTTTTCTAAATTTTTGAATATTTAGTCTTGTGCCATTGGTGTTGAGTCAGTCCCAGTAACAGCTCTGAATGCTAAATTCAAATAAATGAAAACTACGATTATAGAACAAAAAACAATTACAGTTCTGATTATATATACTGGAAATTCGATTGCTCCGATGCCTTGATATTCTTTGATTTCCCAGCCGCGCACCATATCCGTCCAACCGCCAACTGCTATACCAATAAAAAGCGCAATGCCGATTACATAGGATACAAAATTTATGCCTAGCCTTACGCGCTTTTTTACCAGACCGAATATCAGAGTGGTTCTCAGCATGGTTCCAGCTGCAATTGCAAATGGCACCTGAAGGAAAACGATCGCTGGGACGGAATTCTGGACAATTTGGTCTGCGCCCAAAAACAGTCCTAAATTACGAAAAGCAACTTCAGCAAAGATGGTTAGGGCAACAAAAATCAGCCAAATAGCAGCTATAGCTTGCAGAACTTCTGTTGAACGACGTATCATGCCTTCCATATTTTTTTTATCCTCTAATAATCAGTATCTTTGATACCGCGTTATTTATCAATGTCAAATCAACTTATCAAACTTAATAGAAATTTATTCTTTTCAATAGTCAACATAAACATTAGAGTTGAATCAATCAAAATATCGATAAAATGAATCTTTTTCAGTCTGTAAAAGATTTTGGCTCGGAGGAATTTATGGCAAAACCCAAAAAAGTAATCATTACATGCGCAGTTACAGGAGCAATTCATACCCCGAGTATGTCTCCTCATTTGCCAATTACGCCAAGTGAGATAATTGATGATGCGCTAAATGCGGCAGAGGCAGGGGCTGCTATTCTGCATCTTCATGCACGTGACCCAGAGACAGGAAGACCTGATCAAACACCAGAAGCTTTTGGGCGTTTCTTGCCTCAGGTTAAACAGGCAACTAGCGCTGCTATTAATATAACAACTGGCGGCAGCCCATACATGCGCGTTGAAGAACGTGTTAAGCCAGCAGAATTGTTTAAGCCAGAGGTTGCCTCTTTGAACATGGGATCTATCAATTTTGGTCTTTATATGATGTTGAACAGATATACAGAATTCAAACATGACTGGGAGCCAGAGTTTCTTGAAAGCACTAGAGATCTTGTTTTCAGAAATTCATTCAAGGATATCGAATACATTCTGACCACCTGCTATGAGAATAATACCAGATTTGAATTTGAATGTTACGATATTGCGCATTTATATAATTTAAAGCACTTCCTTGATAGAGGTCTTGTAAAGCCACCTTTGTTCATCCAGTCTGTTTTTGGAATTTTGGGCGGTATTGGAACTCATGCTGAGGATGTTGCCCATATGAAGAGAACGGCGGATAGACTTTTTGGCGAACAGTATGAATGGTCTGTACTTGGTGCTGGCTCTGCTCAAATGAGAATAGCTGCACAAGCTGCCTCTATGGGCGCGAATGTTCGAGTCGGTCTTGAGGATTCGCTTTGGGCGGGGCCTGGTAAACTTGCAAAATCTAATGCCGAGCAGGTAAAAAATGCACGACAAATTATTGAGGGGATTGGACTTGAAATAGCCAGCCCAGAAGAAGCGCGTGAGATGCTGCAATTGAAAGGCAGCGATAAAGTTAACTTTTAGCGAGAAGAAAAACTTATGAGTGAAGAGACCAAAAGGTTCGACGTAATTTTTGAATGTGATGCGATAAACCCTGGCAGAATGAGAACGGATATGAAAGTTCGCATGCTTGAGCCAGATCCGTTTGAATGCGATCTGGCTACCGATGAAATGGGATTTCATGGAGGTGATGGTTCTGCCCCAACGCCGCTTATGTTGTTTGCCGGGGGGCTTTCAGCATGTCTTATGACACAATTAAGGGCATTTTCGAAAAGATTAAAAGTGGATGTTGGAGAAATTAAGCTTGCAACGCGTTTGCATTGGCAAGGCTTCCAGAAGGGACGCGAGCCCTATGTAACCGAGCCTGTTAGCTTTGAGATAGATATTGATATGGAAGGCTCTGCCTCAACTGAACAACGAATAGAACTTATAGAGGCAGCAAAAAAAGGGTGTTTTGTTGAACAGACATTAATGCGGCCTAATATGGTAGGACATCGGCTGAGAGTAGGTGATGAGTGGATAGAGGTTTAAGAAATGGCAGAAATCAATCTATCGGTTAATGGCAACATTATATCAGTTGATATAGACCCAGATACCCCGTTAATTTATGTGTTACGAAATGATTTGGATTACACCGGTGCAAAACTTGGATGTGCGTTGGAGCAATGTGGCGCATGTATGGTATTAGTGGATGGCGAGCCAACAAATAGCTGTGTGCGGGCAGCAGCTGAATTTGAGGGGATGCAGATAGAAACAGTCGAAGGTTTTGGAACTCCTGATAAGATGAGTGAAGTCCAACAGGTATTTGCAGAAGAGAATGTTGCACAATGTGGCTATTGCACAGCTGGCATTGTATGCAGTGTCACAGCACTATTTCGAAAAACACGAACCCCGTCAGACGAACAAATTAAAGAAACGCTTAATCGTCACTTATGCAGGTGTGGCTCTCATTCTCGCATTCTGGATGCTGTTGATCGAATTCGTGCAGGAGAGACAATATGAGCAAGCATTCAAGTCTCTCCAATAGTCCATGGGTAAGTGATTGGCTTGATTTCTCCTGTGAGGGCGAGCTTATTTTACACACTGGTAAAGTTGATATAGGCCAGCGTATAACAACAGCTCTTGCCTTAATTGCAGCAGAGGAATTAAGCATTCCGTTTGATGACATTACTGTTAGGAAAACCAGAACCGATGTCGACCCAAATGAAGGATACACGGCAGGTAGTTTCTCGATGCAGCATTCCGGTTATGCAATAAAAAAAGCGAGTGCTACAGCACGCCATATATTCACTAAGAAAGCGTCTGAGAGGCTAAATGTTGCAGAGCAAGAGCTCGAAATTAGCGATGGCCAGTTTCGTGCTACTGGAACCAACCGATCTGTTACCTATTGGGAATTAATATCTGATGTTATGTTGGATGTTGATGTCGATGAAGAAGTCGAAACTAAAAATCCAACTGATTATTCTACTCAGAATAAACCACATATTGCCAAGGGTATGGCAGAAATTATGACTGGAAAATACCAATTTCTGCATGATCTCAAGCTGGATAATATGTTGCATGCCAGAATAGTAAGGCCGCCCCATTATCATTGTGAGTTGGAAAGTTTAGATTCAGATGTTCTAAACCGTCTAAAGCAAGAAAATATTCATGTGGTGCAAGATGGTAGTTTCTTAGCCGTTGCCGCATCGCAAGAATATCAGGCGGTAAAGGCAGCAAGGCGGCTCTCGCTAGCTGCTAAATGGAAATCTGTTAAACAATTATCAGAAGAAAATATATATTCTCAGCTTACCTCGAATAATAAAGACAGTTTTTTTGTTGAAAAAGGCTGTATCCCGTCTGCCACCAGAGAAATCCCAGAGCTGGAACAGATGGATGAGGATGAGAATAAAACGATAAGCGCAACTTTCCGAAAACCTTACCATATGCACGCTTCCATCGGGCCCTCGGCTGGATGTGCAAGTTTCGATGGTGATGCATTAATTGTTTGGACACATAATCAGGGTGTTTATCCACTGCGTGCCGCCATTACTGAAGCATTTGATATGGCAACAGATAACGTTACGGTGCAATTTGTTCCAGGTTCAGGCGTATATGGGCATAATGGTGCCGATGATGCTGCATTTGATGCAGCGATAATTGCACGGCACATTAGAGGGCATCCTATCTTACTTAAATGGACGCGTGATGATGAGCATAGCTGGGAGCCTTATGGCTCTGCTATGCAGTGTGAAATTCAGGCAAGCATCGATAAAAACGGAAAGATTAGTTCATGGTCTCACGAAACATTTGCTGATACGTTCCTTGCACGTCCTATAACAGGAAAACAACCCGCTACCAGAATGGTGTCTGCTCATTACATAGAAGATGCGCTTCCTTGGCCAATAGCCGAGCCGATGATGGTTCCTCATGGTGGTATTCATCGAAATATGGAAATGCTCTATGAAATGCCAGAACCGCGTCTTGTAAAAAATAGAGTATATGATTTACCGTTACGCACATCGGCGCTTCGCACATTAGGGGCGTATGGCAATGTATTCGCAAATGAATCTATGATAAATGAACTCGCTGAAAGTGCAAATATTGACCCATTTAACTTTAGATTAAACCATCTAAAGGACGAGCGGGCTATCGCGGTACTCGTTAAGTTACAGCAGGTAATGGAAGATAATAGCAGGGATGAGGAACAATTCGGGTACGGTATTGGATTTGCAAGATACAAGAATTCGGCCGCATATTGTGCAATTGGGGTGTGTTTGTCCGTAAATGAGGCTGCTGAAGTGAAATTACATGATGCTTACATTGTTTGCGACGCAGGTGAAATTGTTGATGCAGAAGGGGTGCGTGCTCAGCTTGAAGGTGGTTTTATTCAAGCAGCAAGCTGGACGTTGTATGAGCAGGTTTTATATGAGCGTGATGGAATTGTTAGCCGGGATTGGGATACATATCCAATTATCACATTCGATAATATACCACAGATGCACACACATCTTATTGTGAACCCTGGTATGCCCTATCTTGGGGCAGGGGAGGGTGCAGCTGGACCAACTGCTGCAGCAATTGGAAATGCGTTGAAGGATGCAACCGGTCTTAGAGTGCGAGAAATGCCATTTAACCCAGACAGGATAATGGCAGCCGCATTAGAAGAATAAGAAAGATATTTAAATACGGGCAATTAAGGGGAGAAAAATATGTCAGAAGTAGAATTTCCGGTATTAGATTTAGAGCCATATTTTAATGGGGAAGCAGATGCAGATATAAAGCTTGCCGAACAATTGAAAGAGGTATGTGAGACAATCGGTTTTTTCTTTTTAAAGAACCATCACGTACCACAATCCATTATTGAGGATATGTTTGCTAAAACAAGAGCATTCCATGATTTATCGATGGACGAAAAACTTGCAATAACAATTAATAAAAACCAGCGTGGCTATATTAAACCAGGGGCGACACTCGTTTCGCATTCAACTTATAATAAAAACACCAAATATGACAGTAACGAAACACTTGTCTTTGCAACAGATTATGATTCAGAGGATGAATTTGTTAAGGCTGGAAAACGCTTTTATGGCGAAAATCAATGGCCAGAAAATATGCCTGAACTAAAGCCTGCAGTGCAAGAATTTATGTCAGAGATAGAACAGCTTGGCAAAAAATTATTGCCGATTTGGGCTCTTGCTCTTGGGCTTGATACGGATTATTTCAAACCTTATTTCCATAAGCCGCATAATTATTTGCGTCTTGCTCATTATCCGCCAGTGCCAGATCTTGGTGATAATGAATTTGGATTAGGGCCGCATGCTGATACAGGCTTCATGACATTCCTGCCGCAAGCAGATGTGGAAGGCCTTGAGGTATTACTAACTGATGGTAGTTGGATTAGACCTCCTAAAATGGATGATGCAATTCTTGTTAATACAGGGCAATTTCTTGAGCGCTGGACTAATGAGAAGTTCAGAGCAAGTCCGCATAGAGTTATCCCCCCTAAAAATAGGCATAGGTTTTCTATAGCAGCCTTTATTAATCCCTCGTTTGAGCCTGTTTGCCATCCGATTGAAAGCTGTGTTTCAGACGAAAACCCGTCAAAATATCCGTCTCAATCCTATTGGGATTTTTATAACTGGTACATGGTAAATACCTATCCGCATTATGAGGAATTTGATGCCCCTAAGGAAGCAAGCTCAAGCTAACGCTTATTCTGCTGAAAATAGCTTTCTGAAATGAATCACTTTTTCCCATTCTCTGGCAAGGTAGGGCTGTGTTTGGGCAAATTTTTCAGTGGGCTGTTTATCACTATGCCTTTGAGCAATTTCTTCTGAAGCCGCAAAGATAGTTTCTTCTACGATTTTAGAACCTATTTCAACTGAAGGCATCACGGTTTCAGGCGTGTCGTCTGTGCGCGCAATCTTAAAGGACGGGGTTGAGGCATCGCTATAATCGTTTTCTGGGTTGGAATTATTGCGTAGCTGGTCAGCTGTTTCATAGCTGGCAGAGGCAGTTGACGGCTGTGTTGCCGGCTCTGCTTGGTTTTTCCAGACAGCATTTACTTTTTGCAGATAAGGCACGTTTTTTTGCGTATCGGCTGAATGATAATGCTTTATTGCTAAATCCCATTCACCGTGATTTTGATATAATTCTTCTAAGAAAATAGCGGCATAGGCAATGTTAGTATAAGGGTCTAACATGGATGCGTGTGAGCTAAATGCATCGGCATGCCATTTCACACTAATTTGCATACACCCAATATCAATCCCTGTATTATTCAGCTCTTCTTGTTTGTTAATATAGTCAATAGCAGATTGACGTGTGTCAAAGAATAGCCCCTTACCATTATCATTTATCGTCCAAGGCCAAGCTTTGTAGCCGCCATCTTGCATTTTACGACCAGACTCAACACGTGCGATAGCGCTAAGTATCCCCTCAGGCAGGCTAAAGGCTTCCTCGGCTTCTGATGCAACGGCCTCGCAAGAATTCTCAGCGGTAGCATCAGTGCTTGCGTTTGATTTTGAACAGATAGCGCTAATAACGATAGAAAGTAACATAAATGACGCAAGCCATTTAGCTTGATTTTGCCAGCGTATGACTGGCAGGATTATGTTTGAGTTATATATTTGATTTATCATACATCCTTACTAGCAAACAACATGCCAAGATTCGGCTCTAATATTCTTCATTCCGATTTGTGGGCATGCCTATTCAAGTGGCAGGTGCTATTTGAATGTATTATTCATTGATTTGAATATATTCATCATACGCTCTGATAAATCACAATATGATTTGAGTGTTATTGAACTTGTAACAGGTTCAAGATCCCCGTCATATTGCACGTCTGGGAATGCGGGGTTTGCGATTAGGCGAAGTCGATGATCAGAACGCGCAGAGAGATAGGCAACCCCTTTTTTAAAGGTAGATACAAACCCTGTTTCATATACTTCCACAGCAAAAGTGCTTTCATCAAACTCACACCCATTATCCAGCTTCGCTGTTACGAAAATCATTTCAGGCGGTGTGGGCTTTAATGCAAATTCCCATAATAAAAAAGCTGATACGCTGACCAACATAATAATGAGGACAAGAATACCAGCTTTTTTCATCTATGTTTCCTAGAATAGTGTTGTTAACTAAGTTAACTTTTTTGCAGTTTTGAGATGCTTCCGCTGACTTCGGCGCCAACATCAATCGCAAGCTCATCTGTTAAAATCGAACCCTCAAATCTAGCAGAACTAGTAAGCTTGAGACTTTTGGTTTCAATATCACCATTAATTTTTCCGCCAACTTCGGTGGAGTGTGCGAAAATCTTGCCATTAAAGGTGCTACCTGTTTCGAGTTTAACATCAACGGCACGCATCTCGCCTTTAAAATGACCAGCCAGAACAACTGTTGAGCCCTTTGCAGAGGTTACATCTAATGTGCCCTCCATCATGATTTCAGGTGAAATATAGGTTACGTCTGCCATGATTTACGCCTTCACTTCTGAGTTATCTTTGTTACTAGTTGCAGCTATTTTTGCCTCTTCGGAGGCGCTGACTTCTGTATCAGAAGGGGTTTTTTCATCCCAATTCTGAATCACTCTACAATTGAGAGCAGCTCCTCTATCTAGCTGTAATGATTTATATTTTATCTCTCCACTGACACGTGAAGAAGGCATCAGCCAAACACTATCAGCAACCATATTGCCATCATAGCTTCCAGACACAACCACTAGCTTGGAATGGATTGAGCCACCAAATTTACCAGATTCATTAATGGTTAGTTTTTCGGTAGCAACATCTGCTTCAACAATGCCACTAACCTCTATGGTAGAGGCATTTGATATTTTACCCTTAAAATGCGCGCCTGCGCCAATCGTGGTCATTTTTTCTGCCATTTTTTACTCTTCTTTCGTTCTAATTAACTTAAATTGACATAGCCTCACAGCGAAGCATGAGAGATGTTAACCTGTGCTATCACTGGGCGGGTTACCTGTTTTTGCTGGTTTGGAGTCAGTTTCGCTAGCAGCTGGTTTTACAGATTTACGGGCTTTCTCGCCAGAGGGGTCATGGTTAAGTTTTGCTTCTAAATTCGCACCAGAATCAATCGCGATTCGCGCATAATACACCTCGCCACTGAAAGAAGCGTTGCTGCTAATCTCTATTGCTTCTGTTTTAATTGTTCCTGTGACATCTCCATCAATGCTAACCGAATCAGCAGAAATCGCGCCAATAATTTTGGCATTTTCTTCCACGATAAGTTCGCTGCAGTTAATAGTGCCCTCAAGTTTTCCGACCACCCGCATGATTCCATTGCATTTTATATCACCCACAATTTCCATTTCCGAACCGATAACTGATTCAGAGCTCATGCCATTAGGTGTATTTTTTTCTAATTTAGCCATTACATTTTTAACCTATAAAAGTGAAACCTTTATTATAAATAAATAATTATACTGGTCGTTATTTAACATAGAACTTAAATACTATAATATTAAGTTGTTTCTAACATAATACGTGTACGCCGAAAACTTCAGCAAGCGTTGCAACGATTATGCCAAACACACAGGACGGTATATTTGGTTGGAAACAATCTTCTGAAAGACACAAGGTGGTAGTCGTGGTTAATGATGTGATTGATATTCGTGAACGGATTGAGAAGATACGTGAAGCAGTTGAAAATAATCCAGTAGGTCAAACAGGTACGGACACAATAGTGCCCGTTTCTAGCACGATTGAGCTAGATACCATTGTCGCTGAAAATCAACGGCAATTAAAAGCAGACATCAATACAGAAATGCTGCAATCACCTAAAATCGAAATGCCGGCACAAATACAATCATCAAGCTTGGAAAAGCAGCCATCATCCTTTCCGTCGATTAAACTTGATATAAGCAATCAGTCTCGCAATCTGGGATTATATGCAATGCTTGCAATTCAAATATTGACCAATATCGCACTGATTTTTTTGATGTATAGAATGGCTTTGTAATGAGAAGTTGGCTTTGGTCAAAAATTAAAAAACGCTTGCCGCGTATTGTGGATAGCACACAGGTAAATCACGCCGTAGTTGGACAGGATAAGCCGTGGTATTTCTCAGAGAGAAGGTTTCTTGTTTTTGGTAAACGCGGGCCTTGGGAACTGGTTATTAAGCCATCTCATGTTGGTGCTTGTGCGATGTTTTTTACCGGAAGCATTTTTGCATTGGGCTATTTTTCGGTGCAAACATTAAACACAGCTTTTACGGTTGCAAATCAGGAATTAATTAGCCCAGCTGATGCAAGCTTGATAACAAGCCATAAGTTGTCGGCGGAGTTGGATAGAATCGAAGAAAAAATATTAGATATTCAAATTGTTCCAAATTTAGGCCCTCGTAGAACAGAACAATCTATCTCAAACCATCTATTTGCAATGAAAGTAAGAGATATTCGCAATGCCGCTCGTATCAATAATCTTGCCGAACATGATGATGATTGGCACGAACAACCGTTAGAAGCTGCAAGTGATGACATAGATTTAAGCAAAAAATTAAATGAGATAATGAAATTGCGAGAGCAGATGCTGTCTTCATTTGATATAAAAAATTCAAATTTGGAGGAAGAAGAAATCCAAATTATATTTGATTTGCCCAAATTCGAGAGAAACTTTTCCCTAGTTCCAGATCAAAATAAGAATATTAAGGTTCAACCATCAGAGCAGATGCAGGCTGGTATCGCGCCGCAATCGTCACAGGTTAATCCCTTGCAAATAGGCGATGAACACATGGCAGATCCCTCGCATTTGGCACAGAATCGAGATGATCGTAACGTAATAAATGAAGCAGAAAGACAACTTGCAGGGGCATTAACAGATACGGTGATGGGGATAGATGAGACTATTATCTTGCCAGAGAGTGACACATCAGAGAGTGACACATCAGAGAGTGACACATCAGAGAGTGACACACCAGAGAGTGACGCGCCGGAGAGTGATACAATTAGCAGAATTGCTGCTAATCTGAGCCTGCCAAACGATATGCCTTTAAGGATGAATGAAACAGTGCGTGGCGTACGGTTTTTAAAGTCAATTGACCGCGAATTAAGGGTAATAGAACATGTGTTTGATCAGTTGGGTATCGAATTACAAAAGCCAAAATCTTCAGAGCTATCGAGAGTTAATCTGAATTGGCCAATGGAGCCGGGCTCAGCAGATTACCTAGAATATATGAGACAACAATTTGTCGAGCTGGATATTTATAGAGACGCTTTAGCATCTCTGCCGCTTCATTCGCCTATGAAATATTATTATATTTCTAGCAAATACGGTAAAAGAAAGCACCCTGTGACTAAAAACTGGGCTATGCATCATGGCATAGACCTAGCTGGTACTTGGCAGGAAAAAGTAAGAGCGACCGCAGATGGGACAGTTGTATTTTCTGGCTGGGAAGGCTCTTTTGGCCGCGTGGTAAGAGTGCAGCACCGATTTGGAATACAGACTGTTTATGCCCACCTTGCCCGGTTAAATGTCGAAAAAGGGGATTATGTAACCTCAGGAGATGTGGTTGGCTCTATGGGATCAAGCGGTAGATCAGATGGGGCACATCTTCATTATGAAATTCGGGTGAATAAGGAATCCAAAAACCCAAAACAGTTTTTCGATGTAGGACAATCTTTATTAAGCCCAAATAGCTTGAGGCTTACTTCCTATCAATAATCGGTATCCCGTTATTACAAAGAGATATTTATTTAATGAGAATCTGTGCTTTCTCAGCTAAAAAAAATACCAAACCGGACGTTGTTATAAGACATCCTTTATGATCATGAATTTTTGGTTTGGTGTGATGTTAATTGTTATCAAATAAACGAATTAAGCAGGTTTAGATAATGGGTTCTGTTATTTATTTAAATAAACGAAAAAAAGAGCTTCCAGATGAAATGGAAGCTTTGGCATTATCGGATAACTCAACTGAGCAAGAGCGTCTTGAATCTATTAGGGACGGAGTGGAGTCCATGCTCACTCTGATTTCAGGCATTCGCAAAGATCCAGAAGCAGTAGCGCTATCATCAGCTAGATTTGGAATTATGCGCATGTGCCAGCTTTATGGTCGGGCAGAAACAATGGCGTTTGTGGCTAGGTGTATCGATACCGTGGAGATGGCAGAGGATGTGTTAAAAGATACACCCTAATCCCTACATATTTCACATTTTCATATGCGAATTTTCCTGATCTAAAATACCTATCCTCAAATACCAGCTCTAAAAAATGTGCAAGAAATGTGTGTTTTTTTTCGGGTGGTGGCATGAAAAATGCACTGTTTCCTGTACTGACATGAATATAGGGAAACCAGATTATGCAAAGCCAATTACAGGGAATTATAATTTCAGCAAACCATAAACCAGAAAACCATAAAAAAAATTCTAAAACAGATCGTACTATTTTGAATACAGAGCCTGCGCTTATGGGGATTGAGTTAGTACGGTTCGATGATGAGGATAATGAAGAATCATCAACGCAAGTTTCTATCGCGCCCTTCTTGGCACCTTGGACGCAATCAGAACCGATTTTTGGATAAGAAATAAGGGTTATTCAAAAAGCCCAGTTTCGTACAAGCTAAAATTGCTTCGCTCGGTTTTTTTATATTTACAAATCTAATTTGTAGAGTTGGGGTTTTAGAATTTATTTTGCGAAAAAATCTCTAGGCATTCACCCCTTGGCATTAATTCCCTGGCCTAAGTTCCCTGGCATTAATTTTGGGCATTAATTTCGGGTATGTTAAGCCCTAATTCTATTTACGCTTTTACAAGTGAAAACTCAAATTCAACCTTATTATGATAATTTAAATTCAGATAGCCATATTTAATTTTGCTTGGCGCCTGCGCTCTGATGAAGATGGTATGCGCATCATTTCTCTGTATTTTGCAACTGTTCGACGTGCAAGCTTAATGCCTTTTTCACTGACTAAGGCTGCTATTGCATCATCGCTTAATGGCTTTTTTGGTAATTCATTTGAAATAATTGTCTTGATTAAATCGCGAACCGCCGCCGCCGCCGTTCCATCGCCAGATTCTGTTGCAGCAATGGATACACTAAAGAAAGATTTTAGTGTAAAACATCCCTTTGGAGTTGCCATAAGGAGCCCACTTGTAACTCGGCTAACCGTACTTTCATGCATATTTACAGCTGTTGCAACATCTTTTAGAGAAAGGGGCTTTAAGCCAGACAAACCTTCTTTAAAAAAGTCTGATTGCTGATTAACGATTTCGCCTGCGATTTTTAATGTGGTATTATTACGTTGCTCAAGCGAGCGCTTTAGCCAGCGTGCCGAGCCAACTGAATCAGACGTAAACGATTTTATCTCCTCATCTTGCCTGTTCCTCGCACCTTTATTTATTTCGTTTACATATGCTTCATTAATAACAAGAGAAGGCAAGGTGGAGCGATTAAGATCTACAACCAATCCATCAGAGCTTTCACGCACAATAATGTCTGGCGCATTTACCGCTAGATATTCAGCCTCAAACGAGGCCGTTGGTTTTGGATTAAAGCTCCTGATTATCTGTAATCTTTTGGCGATATCTGCTATTTCTGCATGTGCCTTTCTTGCCAAGATTGCGAGCTCTCCCTTACCAAGCAATTCAAGATTTTCAAGAATAGTTGCCATTATGGTATCATAACTTCCCTGTTCTTTTGCCTGCAATGTCAGGCACTCTGATAAGGTTCTTGCAAATATACCTGCGGGCTCAAAAGTTTGTAGCTTAGTTAAAACTATTTCTATCTGTTCCACCTCGCAATTACAGTGAGAGGCAATTTCAGAGCAAGATTGACCAAGCCAGCCTGATGCCTCTATTGCATTAGCAAGCATACAGGCGATGAATTTTTCACGTGTATCCTTAATATTGAGATCAATTTGGCGTAGTATATGTGTGTTTAAATTATCGGGTTGCCCTGCCACATTTGACATAATGTCATCCCAATTAGAATCAGCAACATGGTTTTTGGGTTGGCTATTTCCTAAATCTAAGGAGGATGAGCTGTAGCGATTATCAAAATCTGCATGTTCTGTTGGATCATTACTCACAGCGGCGGAGGTAGAATCTACTGGTTGAATTTCTGGTTGAATTTCGGGCTGATTTTTTGGCTGATTTTCGGGTGGGGTGTCAGAGGTTGGAGAATTTTGCGAAGATGGAAGCGATTGGAGGAGTGTTTCCTGCGAGTGCACCTCCAGAAAAGGATTTTCAAGAACCTGATTTTCCAGATAGTTTTTTATATCCAGATTCGTCATCTGCAACAGCTTTATCGCTTGCTGCAATTGAGGTGTCATGACCAGTGATTGTTTTTGTCTTTGACCTAATGATGGCATAAGTTGCATAGGAACCTCCTGTTGATGCAACCACTTTAAATAAGTAATATATTAAATAGCAAAATCTTAATTTGACGTTGCCTATAGTTGGTTTTTTGACAAAAAAATACAAATAAAACAGTTTGTTATATTATTTACTTCCAGCATGAATTTATGCATGTCAAATAATAGACATTCTATTTTGCTATAATAATGCGATTTGGCACGGAATTTGATTTGTGATACTGATAGGTTAGAAAATTTAGTCTACTTTAAGCGTCTATAATTGAAGAACAGGGATAATTAGGGTTGTTATATGATTACCTCAGCTAGAAATACGGCGCAAAGAGGAGTAGGCTGTAAACGTTGCAGAATAATTAGAATGTTTATCATAGCTACGATGTTTATTGTAATATTGGGCTTGGTAGGCGGGGATAATTTGCGTTTTTTGAGCATGGTGACTGCTGAGGGAATCGCCGCTGCAATCTGGATAGCTGGTGGGTTGCTATTCTTAATAAAATTTTCTTTTTGGTTGTTGGATAAATCGAAAGATAACGCTAACGGTCCCGAACAAGCCTAATCACCAAATCTTGGAATGGCATAAACCTGCCATATGTATGACCTGTGAAAAAATTGACAGACCATACATGACGCGGGGAATATTTATTCTGCTCTCCTGTCCAAAATGGCTCTGCAGGTGTGTTGGGAAAAATCGATGCATCTATTTTGGGCTGGCTACATTGATGGCAGACGATGTTTTCTAACTCTTCACGTGTTGGAAGGCGCCAGTTTCCGCCCAATTGTTCATCTGCAAGATTAATAGCCTGAACAGACATTTCCTGATTGAGTTTGATTATGTCACCCACACATTGCGTACCATTCCATCGCTGGCCAACGCTGCATCTAAGCCATTCCACTCCAGATTTCAGGTCAATGACAATATGATCCTTGGCTATAAATTGAGCATTATTGGCAAGTGCAGGCGTTATTGCTAAAATCGAGCACAAAATGCCTATTAACCTGAAGATTAATTTTATTGTGCAGAAAACGGGCATACTTGCATCCTTTCCAAAAAATTACCATAATCTAATAAATTATATTCTAAGTCGTAATTATACACGATATCAAAAATTGGTGTGTATGTCGAAACTTGGTATCAAACTTGCAACTTTAGTACCAAATTATTCAAATTAGGTTGGTTTTTTTATTATGGATTTAGCTTCGCTTATTGGACTTCTAGGCGCTATAGGAATGATCATCTACGCCATGATTAGTGGTGGAGGTGTGGGTCCGTTTTGGAATGCGCCATCTGTACTTATTGTGTTTGGCGGCACATTTTTTGCCGTTATGTATATGGCTCCTATGGGGGTTTTCCTTGGAAGTTTCGGGGCGATGGCAAAAACATTTATGCCAGGGCTTGGAAAGCAGGAAGACTTAATTACACGCATGGTAGAATTAGCTGGTATTGCGCGTAAGGACGGTATGATGGCACTTGAGGGACAGGACGTGCCAGATAAGTTTTTTGCCAAAGGGTTGCAAATGCTTGTTGATGGCGCCGATGAAGGCAAGCTGACCACGCAATTAAACCAAGAAATAAAAGCCATGAAAATCCGGCATGAATCTAGCCAAGGTGTTGTGAAAGCATGGGTGGATACAGCGCCAGCAATGGGCATGATTGGAACGCTTATTGGATTGGTGTTGATGCTTGGAAATATGGCAGATCCAAAAGCGATTGGACCTGCGATGGCGGTTGCACTTTTGACCACGTTATATGGTGCGTTTATCGCAAACGTGATTTTTGGGCCGATGGTAACAAAATTGGAGAATTATACCGCTTACGAAGTGGTTTATCGTGAAATGGTGGTTCTTGGCTTACGGAATATCTCCCGTGGTGAGTCGCCAAGAAACATCCAAGATATTATGGCAGCAAATCTATCGCCGAAAGTACAAGAGGCGCTGGAAGCAGCTTAACAGCCGTTGGATACTATATAACAGGGTGATGATAAGTCTGATTACGCGAGGATAGCATGGCAGAAGCCGCTGAAAAAGAGGAAGAGATTGAAGAAGAAGAAGAAGAGGAATGTCCCAAATGCCCCCCTGTAGGAGCGCCTGCATGGATGGCTACATTTGCGGATATGGCGACACTTCTAATGGCTTTCTTTGTTCTGATTTTGTCGTTTGCGGAATTTAACGTCCCTAAATTTAAGCAAATTTCAGGTTCTCTTAAAAATGCGTTTGGGGTACAGCGTGTTGTTCCTGTTATGGAACCACCCAAGGGTACGACCGTACTTTCATTGAATTTCAGCCCATCTCCTGACCCTGCACTTATTAAGGAAATAACCCAGCAAACCACGGAAACACTAAAGCCAGAAGTTGAGACAAAAGTGGAACAGGGCGAAGGCGCTGAAGGCGGTGAGGCTGGCGGCGAGGGTGATGGTGCTGGCAAAATGCTAGAAACAGCAGAACTAGCCGCCCAATTACAATCGGCAATAGACCGGGGGGATGTTGAAATTCAATCCCTTGGCGAGAATGTAGTTGTTAATTTTAAATCAGATACAGATGAAAACTTGCCACAGATGCTACAGGAAACGTTGGATGCGATTGAAGAGGTAAAACAGGCTACAGGCAAAGCAGATCAAGAAATTCTGTTTGGTGGTCTAGAGGAAAAACTCGAGAAATTAGCATTAGCAGCCCAGCGCTCAGCAGAGAATACACAAACATCTGATAGCGATATTGATGGCGCGCAACAGCAAGAAAAAGAACAAAAAGCAGAGCTAGCAGAACAAGCTTTGCAGGTCGCTTTAAAACAGGAAATAGATCAGGGGCTTGTCGCTGTTGAGCGAATTGATGATAAGGTAATTGTAACCGTTGGGTCTGGCGGAGCGTTTCCATCAGGGTCGGCAGAGCTTACCGATGAAGCAAAGCAGATAATGTCTCAAATCGCAACGGTTAGTGCAGATGGCACAAGCATGATAGATGTGTCAGGACATACTGATAATGTGCCGTTAATATTTGGCTCCAGATTTCGGGATAATTGGGATTTGGCTGCTGCTCGTGCCTCAAGTGTTGTTCAGTCGATAGAAGCAACCGCCCTTGTTACTGCCGATAGGATGCAGGCCGTTAGCTTTGGTGAGTCGCAACCAATTGAGCCTAATGATACAGCGGCAGGTCGTGCTAAAAATAGAAGAATCGAAATCGTTATTAATTATTAGGTTAATATAGCGAGTCTGTTGCCAGCCCATCTGTTATCAGATAGTGCCAGCTTTATATCTACAGCTCGATAGTGCTTACTCGCTCGATAGTGCTTACTCGATAGGGTCAGAATCCAGAACTTGCCAGAATATAGCAATTTAGCAAAAACCAAACTGTTGTATTTTTGCAACAGCTAAATACCTAAAGCTATTAAAAAACACAAAAACCGCATATATCCAAAATATTAACGCCTCTAGCTTGACTTCACTTACTAAGAATGAATGGCAAAAGACGGTGCTGCCGAAAATCAACTTTTTTCGGAGGCGTATTATGCGTAAAATTTTATTAACAACAACTGCTCTTGTCGCATTTGGTTTAACAAATGCAGCAGTAGCCGAAACTATGTCCCACGTTGAGAAGGGTATTACTATCCCTGGCAGTGGTAAATTTGTATATCATACATGGTCTAATGGTGCAGATGATATGGGTGGTGCAAATAATTCCAAGACTGAAACTCAAACCAATCTAAGTGTTGCTTACAATGGTGTGACAGATAGTGGACTGTCAATTGGTGTTGAAAGTGCTATCGCATTGAACCATGATGGTGTTGATAATGGTCTTGATAATGATGGTTATGAATTCTCTCTAGGTGGTGACTGGGGTAGTATCCGCACTGGTGATTCAACAGCAGGTGATAACTATGCTGTAGATGGAACAGATGTGCTTTATGATAGATTTACTCTATCAGCAGCAGCGGCAGGCGTATCATCAACTTTGATGGATGATCATTGGTTAAATAAATCAGATCATAACACCCTTACCTATACCTCACCTAATTATAGCGGTTTTGTTCTAGGTATTTCTTATGATGATGGTGGTAGCGCATCTAGCTCAGACACTACTGAGGCTTGTTTTAGCTATTCAACAACAGCTGGTGGCCTTGATATTGAACTTGGTGCTGGTTTGAGAACTGCTGGTAAAGCGAATGATGACGATAACACAAGTGCTGATGCAAGTGCTACTTCATTCGGTTTTACATTATCAACAGACAAGATTAGCTTTACTGTTGCAGCAAACGATCTTGAGCAGGATGCAACATTGGATACATCTGACGTAGATGTAAGCAACACATCTGTTGGTATTTCTTATTCTGCATCTGATTCTGTAAAGCTTGCAGCATCTTACCTAACAGCAGATGACAATCAGAATGATGACGAATATAGTGAAATGGGTGCATCACTTACATATACAATTGCTACTGGTTTACAAACAGGCATTACATAGCAGTCAATGGATGTAACGGTTGCTGACACTCCAAATGCTGATAATGATGGTACTTATACAACATTCTTCTTGAAGGCATCATTCTAATTTGATTTTGCTACTTTGAGATAATCTTAATATAAAGGCCATCTGAACTATCAGGTGGCCTTTGTTTTTACTTAGTAAAAAAGCTCTCTTTTATCGTCTGTATATTTATCTTTATAAAGGTAGCTGACCTCTTCTTCATATCCATTATAAAGCTGTGTTTTAACATAACCGCCCCCTAATACACGCTCTCTATCTTGAGGCCATCTAGGATGTGGAACCCACGGGCTTACATTGGCCCAGAAACCATATTCTTTTGGGCTCAACTCTTCCCAGAAACTAACAGGACGCTCATTTGTAAAGGTAAAGCGCGTAATGGATTTAATGGATTTAAAACCGTATTTCCAAGGAACCACTAATCTAATGGGGGCTCCATTCTGATTTTGCATAGCTTTTCCGTATAGCCCTACCGCAAGGAAGGCAAGCTCGTTTTTAGCTTCATTAAGGGTCAATCCTTCGACATATGGCCATGGGTACCAGCTTTGTTTTTGACCTGGTGCAACATCAGGGTCAAAAAAAGTTTCCATGCGAATATATTTTGCGTCTGATTTTGGGCTGGCAAATTTAACGAGGTTTGAGAGGGAGAAGCCAGACCAAGGTACAGCCATTGACCATGCCTCTACACAACGATGTCGATATAATCGCTCTTCCATGCCGCCAAGCTTTTTAACAAGCTCGCTTGCATCAATTTGAATGGGGTAGTCAACAAGCCCATCAATTGTAACAAGCCATGGGTCTGTGCTAAGTTTTTTAGCTTTCCGCCAGATGTTTTTTGAGGAACCAAATTCATAAAAATTTGTATAGGTGGTTGCATCTTGCTCAGAGGTAAGGGCTCTGTCTAAGGTATATTCAGAATTTCGTATTGGCGGAAAGCCGCTAATAGGAGTTGCAAAAGAGGGGGTGCCGCCAATCATTAATCCAGCCCCTGCAAGACCTGCTGCTTGAAGTAATTTGCGCCTGTTTAAATAAAGAGATTCGCAGGTAGCCTCATTTTCGGAAATTTCCCATGATTTTTTTTGCTTAATGTACATCCTGTTTCCTTTTATTTATTTATTTCAGGCTTGAAACCGAAATAAGCCAGAATAAAGCAGTGTGAATTAGTGTTAAGGTTAACGTAATTTTATGGTGGCACGTTCAATCCGGTTTAAGGCATCGTCTAAAAGCGTATCACTTGTGGCATAAGATATTCTAAAATAAGGGGATAGTCCAAATGCAGTCCCTTGAACACAAGCAACACCCTCCGCTTCTAATAGATAGGTTACGTAATCAGAATCTGTTTCTATCAATGTTCCATCAGGTGTTTTCTTGCCGATCACACCAGCGCAGCTTGGGTAAACATAAAAGGCGCCATCTGGCATACTACATTGCAAACCATCAATTGAATTTAACCGGGAGACGACAAAATTCCTGCGTCGCACAAAAGCAGCATTATTATCTGCAAGAAAATCAACTGGGCCATTAAGGGCTGCGAGTGCAGCATATTGTGCAATTGTATTTGGGTTAGTAGTTGACTGAGACTGAATTTTTGCAATCCCTTTGATAAGCGGCTTGGGTCCAGTTGCATATCCAATGCGCCAACCTGTCATGCAATACGCTTTGGACACCCCGTTACAAGTTAAGGTTCTATCCTGCAGGTCAGGCGCGATTTCTACCATTGTCGTAAATTTAAAATCATCATAAACAAGATACTCATACATATCATCTGTCATAATATTTACGTGGGGATATTTACGTAGTATCTCTGCCAGAGCTTCAAGGTCTGTTTTGGTATATCCAACACCAGTAGGGTTTGAAGGGCTGTTTAAAATAACCCATTTTGTCTTATCAGTGATGGCGTTTTCAAGTGCATCAGCAGTTATCTTGAAATTTTTATTCTGCCCACATTCTACAATTACCGGAGTACCTTCGGCGAGAAGCACCATATCTGGATAGGACACCCAAAAAGGCGCAGGTATTATCACCTCATCTCCTGGGTTTATCGATGCCATAAGCGCATTATAAAGAACTTGTTTCCCGCCAGTGCCAACAGTTATCATATCTGGAGTACATGAAATATTATTATCTTTTTTGAATTTATCACAGATAGCCTGTTTTAACTCTGCAATACCATCGACTGCAGTATAACGTGTTTTGTTATCTGCCATTGCTTTTATAGCGGCCTGTTTAATATGTTCTGGCGTGTTGAAGTCAGGCTCACCAGCACCTAGTCCAATGACATCATGCCCTGCTGCTTTAAGCTCATTTGCTTTTGCAGTAACAGCAACAGTTGGGGATGGTTTAATAAGAGATAGGCGATCAGCAAGCATAAATTTTCCAATATAGTAAGTGGTTTTATATAGTTTTAAAATACGCTCTCATTCTGCTAGATGTCCATAGATTTTTAACCAATTTGAATTGGGAATGAATGATTAACGCATCTTCTAATATAAACCAAAAATTCTACCCAAGCCCACTAGCAAAAATTCACTATAAGACATAGGTTATAGGCATGGATACTCAGATGGATATATTGCCTCCAAACAGACCTCGCGAACCTGCTGATTTTAAACTTGTGTCTGATTTCGCACCAAATGGCGATCAGCCCAAAGCGATAACATCATTGCTGGAGGGAATTGCCGATAATGAGAAGGATCAAGTTTTGCTTGGGGTTACCGGCTCTGGTAAGACTTTTACGATAGCACATGTTATTGAGCAATCCAAAAGACCAGCTCTAATCTTGGCACCGAACAAAACATTAGCTGCACAATTATATGGTGAGATGAAAGGGCTATTCCCAGAGAATGCTGTAGAATATTTCGTTTCTTATTATGATTATTATCAGCCAGAAGCTTATGTTCCTCGTTCAGATTTATTTATTGAAAAGGAATCTTCAATAAATGAGCAGATAGACAGGCTTCGCCACTCAGCGACACGCTCCTTGCTGGAACGTGATGACGTAATTATCGTTGCGTCCGTATCATGTATATATGGCATTGGCTCTGTTGAGACTTATTCTGAAATGACCTTATCGCTTCAGACTGGCGGCGAAATAGAGCGGCAAAAATTACTTCGCCGATTAACCGAGCTTCAATATAAAAGAAACGATCTTAACTTTGTCAGGGGAACATTTAGAGTAAGGGGAGATAATATCGAGGTTTTTCCAGCACACCTTGAGGATAGGGCATGGCGGATATCCCTGTTTGGGGACGAAATCGAACAAATATGGGAGTTTGACCCTCTTACCGGTGAAAAAATAACCAGTTTGGATAAAATCATTGTGTTTGCAAATTCGCATTATGTTACCCCAAGACCAACCTTGCAACAGGCTGTAAAATTAATAGGCTCTGAGTTGCAAGATAGATTATTGGAATTTAATGAAACTAGTAAATTACTAGAGGCACAACGGATTGAGCAGAGAACACAATTTGATCTCGAAATGATTGAAGCAACTGGCAGTTGTAACGGTATTGAAAATTATTCCAGATATCTGTCAGGCAGAAAACAAGGAGAGCCGCCCCCAACCTTATTTGAATATTTGCCTGAAAATGCCCTTCTTATTGTTGATGAAAGTCATGTTACTGTTCCTCAAATCGGAGCCATGTATAAAGGGGATTTTGCCCGTAAATCAACCTTGTCAGAATATGGTTTTAGGCTTCCCTCTTGTCTTGATAACAGGCCCTTAAAATTCGAAGAATGGGAGCATTTCAGGCCACAGACTATTCATGTTTCTGCAACCCCTGGAAAATGGGAGTTAGAACAAACAGGAGGGGTTTTTGTTGAGCAAGTAGTTCGGCCAACAGGGCTGATTGATCCTGAATGTATTGTAAGGCCAATTGAAACGCAGGTTGATGATATAATAGCTGAATCAAGAGAAGCGGCTGCTAACGGAACCCGTGTTTTGGTAACGACCCTTACTAAAAAAATGGCAGAGGCGCTGACAGAATATATGCATGAGGCAGGTATTAAAGTGCGATATGTGCATTCAGATGTGGACACATTAGAGCGAATTGAAATTATTCGTGACTTAAGGCTTGGTCTGTTTGATGTGCTGATAGGTATTAATTTGTTGAGAGAGGGGCTTGATATACCTGAATGCGCTTTGGTTGGTATATTAGATGCTGACAAGGAGGGATATTTGCGCTCTAGAACGTCGCTGATACAAACCATTGGCAGAGCCGCAAGAAATGCAGAAGGCAGAGTGATTTTATATGCAGATAGAATTACAGATTCAATGCAATATGCCATTGATGAGACTAAAAGACGCCGCGATAAGCAAACCGCTTGGAATAAGGCCAATGGCATCACACCTGAGACAATCAAAAAGGATATTACCGATATTCTAGATTCCGTTTATGAAAAAGCAGATAGGGTAACTGTAAAAGCTGGAAGCAAGGATGCAAGCTTGCACGGAAAAGATATTCCAACCATAATTGCAGAGCTTGAGACAAAAATGCGTGATGCTGCTGCAAATCTTGAATTCGAGGAAGCGGCAAGATTGCGGGATGAATTAAAACGTATTGAAAATAAACAGCTTGGACTAGATGCGCCTGGGATGGCAAAATCAGCACAAAATACAAACTTAAAAGCTGAAATTAATGCGCCCATTCAGCCTCCTTCTGGAAGACGCCCTGCTAGACGAAAGTGAATTTCAAACATCTATACTATTAAGGTCAAATCTAGAAGTAAGGCCGAGGTTAAACATTAGGATTTGAGGTGGTGCTCCCAGCGGTTTTGGCGGTTATTACCGCTTCAATAAACAAGCTTTTGCCAGCGCCAAGATCAGCTCTTTGAATGTGTTCAAATAAGGTGGTGTAGGTTTTGGTTGCACCTGCTTTTGCAGCTTTTTGCTCTGATACTATTGTTGCCGCTTGCTTTGCTCTTTCAATGGCCTCATCCAACATCTGAAAATCTTCGATACCCGTTGTTAAATGTACCCTAAACACTCCTTCTTGTGGCTGCGTAATTGTAATCGAACTATGTTGATGAATTGAGCCGATTGCAGCGCCGATAGCGCCTGCAACCTCCGCATATTCAGGAATAACCAAAGAAGTATTTAAACGCTCTGCTATATGTGGATAATGTGTTTTTGCAGATGCGCCAAGTGCTATAATTGGCGATAATAAACGAATATCATGTTGTAGCAAACGTGATTGCTGAGTTCTGTTAGACAGTGCTGCTTTAAGAGCAGGTGTGTTTGAGGCTGTATTTTCTGCTCCATCATCTTCTGATATTGCTGCATCTGAAATTTTCAAAGCTGACTCAAAGCTTAATTTATCTAAGCAAATTTGTGATAATGCTTCGGCAGATTTGGCAATTATTTGCCCTTTATTGTCTTTTTGCCGCGCCAATAGCTGTGCCCCTAAAATAGCTGCCTTTTTATTATAGATATCGAAGCTTCCAAGAATATGCACCGCATCTGTCGGCGTAAAGCAACTTAGTTGAGCAAGACCCTTGCTGATAAGTCTATCAAGGGCTCCTAATGCAACTTGTGTATCTGCTATATCTGCAATTGCAGAAATACCATTTTTTATTAGGCGCTCTGCCATTTTAGCCTCTGACCTTGCGAGCCAGCTAGGTGCTTTTTCTGACATTAGTGGCATTATAAATCGCGCATCAGTGGCAAGAGCAATTGGCGCTAATAATTGCTGTTCCATAATAGAGATGCAAGCTGGAAATTGCGCACCAAGAAGCGATAATGGTAGCGCTCTTCTAGGGCCTAATTTTATAGCAGATGGAGGATAATCATAGCCAATATGTAATTCAGAATCGCCTCCGATTCCGCTTGTCCAGATTTTTACAGCCTCAATCATCGTGCTCCAGCCGCCAATTTTAGCGCCATCCTCGCTTAAATCAACATCGCCATTTTTGAGTATTGAAATATCGGTTGTTGTGCCACCAATATCACAAATAATTGCTGTTCTCTGGTTTGCCAGAAATGCGGCGCCTGTGACACTTGCCGCTGGACCAGACAAAATAGTTTCTACTGGACGCTCTCTTGCAAAATCTGCAGAAACAAGAGACCCATCCCCTTTAACGACCATCAGCTTGCAGTTTAGGCCAATCTGGTGCATCTGCTGCTGAGTTGCATCTATCAGCTTTTCAAGCAAGCTTATGAGCTTTGCGTTGAAAAAAGCCGTTAATGCCCGCTTCGGCCCCCCAAGAGATGCAGATAGCTCATGGCTGCAACTTACAGGCATTTGGGTATGCCCTCTGATATAATCCCGTGCTATTATTTCATGCTCTGGATTGCGTGTGGCAAAATAACTTGCAACTGCAAATGCGGATACTTGCGGCGCTGTTGATTTTATGGCTTGCAACAGTGATTTGGTATCCAGCGGCGACCGGACGGTTCCATCTGATTTATGTCCGCCATCGATAAAAATTACTGGATTTTGCCCAATTGCCTCTCCAAGCTTGCCCAGCTCCAAGGCGTCTTCTGCAAACCCAATGAGCACTAAAGCGACATGGGAGCCCGCATTTTCAACTATGGAATTAGTGGCAAGAGTAGTGGACAGACATACAAGCTCTATGTCTTTTATTGCCAATTTTTGATGTGTGCCTGAAATATAATTTAACAGGTCACTGGGAGCTTCTATGCCCAGCGCAAGGCGCATCGCATTGCCAACACCAATAGATAAATCTTGTCTCGTTGTAAGTGATTTTGAAGTTCTAATTACAGACGAATCCTCGGCATTTATAATGGCCGCGTCCGTAAAAGTACCTCCTGTATCTAAGCCAAGTATAGTTCTCATATTTGTTTCTCTCAGGAGAGTGACACAGAATGATATATATTGTCTCGTCGCAATTAGGCTTTCATTATGTATCGCAAAAGAAGTTAACTATCCATTGAGCGACAATAGGCCCATCATGCGATTTTGATAGCGATTCTAAAGCAATAGTTGCTTTTTCTTGCCCAATATTGCGGGTGCGTAATGCGATTAAATCTTGCGTAAATTCAGCAGAAAATTCAGGATGGCCTTGCATGGATAATATATGCTCTCCAATAGAAAATGCAGAAAATGGACAAAATTCATCCCCGCTCAACACCTCAGCAGAATCGGGTAGTTTTATGACTTGGTCTTGGTGCATATAGATTAGCTCAAGGTCTTTTTTTTCAGGTCTCATCCAATTTTTTGTGTCAGATATAGAATGTTTTCTAATGCCTACACCCCAGCCTTTTTCTGATTTTACTACGGCCCCTCCAAGTGCAACAGCGATTGCTTGATGACCAAAGCAAAACCCCGCTATTTTTTTCTTTTTCTTGTGAGCTTCTCTGATAAAGGCAAACAGGGACTTCATCCAGCTTGTATTCTCATAGACACCTGAAGCAGAACCAGTAATAAGAAAACCATCGAATGTATCTATTTCTGGCAGGGAAGAGCCTTCCAATATTGGGAAGCTTATAAGTTCAATCATGGGGGTAGATTGCGCCTGTCCAATAAGACTTCTAAACATACCAGGATAATCTGGGTAGCTTGCAGACATTTTGGGATTATTTACCCCTGTTTGAAGAATAGCCACGCGCTTCATTATTATCCTCACCATCGCAAAAATGTTTAACTCTGTCTAAATCAGCGTAAATTGACACAGTTTTACGGGCAAGGAAGAATTAATTAATTTTTATAATATTCAAGAATAAAAATTCGAACAGCGCTAGAGAGCCCCAATTTAGGGTGTGTGCTTCTTCTTTCATCTATTTCACTGACAAGGGATGCAAGAGATATTTTGCGACTAGATGCGATTTCATTTAGACTAACCCAGAAAGGGGTCTCAAGCGAAATCGAGGTTGAATGCTTCTTTATCGTGATTGAACGTTTTATTATCATGTCAATTTATTCCTGTTTAGATGTTGATAAACAAATTGAGGAAGAACTTATTATCTCTGGAAGTTGCCAATTAACTCACTATGAGTGGTCCAGCTAAACTGATCTAATATGCTCAAATGTATTAGCTGATAACCAGCGTCCAGCAATATTCTAGCATCCTTGATAAAGCTATAGGGATTGCACGAAACATAGGTTACAGATGGGCAATTGGTTTGTGCAATTTGTTTTATTTGCGAGTAAGCGCCACCGCGTGGCGGGTCTAGAATTATGCCATCGAAATCTTTCATGAACTCAGATCTGACAGGTGCTTCTATCAAGTTACGGGTTTCCGTTTTTAATAAATTATCCTGCGCAACATTCCTGTAGCCACTTTGATAAGCCTCAAGGCATTCTTTGTGACTATCAATCGCGGTTATCCTAACTTTTTGTGATAGCAATTTTGCGCTTAATGTTCCGCACCCCGCAAATAAATCCAAACAATTTGTTGCATCCTTATGAGCATGAAACACCTGATATTGCAGCTCATTCTCTCCGAATAGGGTTGGCTGTAGAAAGCTGCCTGGGGGCGGAGAGATTGAGATACCACCCCACTTGATGAAAGGAGCACTATTTTGATACAGCAAACGCGATTTATCTTGGTCTGCATACACAAGAGAAACTCTGTTAATATTGGTTCCAGATGCCCAGCTAGCCAATTCTATTTCCGTGTTATCTGGTAATTTTTGTTCTGGTATAATTAATACATCGCTTCCATTCTCATAGTGGTTCACATTAATCGCAGCTGTTATGCCCATAGGCATAATTCTATCAAGCCCGTCACGTATTAATTCTTTAGTTGCCAGTAATGCTTCGCTTAAGACAGCGCAGTTATCAAGTTCGATAATTTGATATGACTTGCTGGCATAAAAGCCAATAAAACTTTTTTCTTTAGTGCGTTTAAACTTAAAATTTGCGCGGCGTCTTTTCTGGTCTTGTGATGTAAAAAGACCGCCAAAATCCAGAATATTTATGTTTGAATTATGGAGGAGATCAAGAATGCTTTGTTGCTTCCAGCTCCTATATGCGCTGTGCGACATATGCTGTAATTGACACCCGCCACAACTCGAAAATGAATTGCATTCTGGTGGGTGTCGCTCAAGTGAAGGCGTCATTAATTCCAATAAATCAGCTTCTAATCTATTGCCTATTTTAGTTAGTGGCTGTGCGCGCACTACCTCGCCTGGAAGCGTATTTGGAATGTAAATTTCAACTTTATTTTCTGGTTTATTTTCTGGTTCGTATTCTCCCCAATTTGCTAATCCTACGCCATCCCCTTTACTAGAAATACGCTTTATTTTTACTTCAATATCTGGAGTGTTTTTTGGAAGTTTCTGTCTGTTGGACCTTGATTTTTGCTTCCCTGACCGCAATTTGCCGGTTCTAGTATATCTTGATGTACCCAAAGAAGGTCTCCTTGCAATCGGCGCGCATATGGTAACGCAAATAGACGTGGTTTAATTTATGTACACTTAATCCTTGTTCGATTGCCAGCCTCTATTTTTCCAAAGGCATGTTTAATTTAGCTACGGTTGTATTTAATCTTATCGAAGAGGCGGAGGTAAAAATGCCATCACAAGAATTTAATTCAATCGACATTAACCAATTAAAAATGGATTTAGAGAGAGCTGCAATTACGCTAAAAAGATTGCCGAGAAACTATCTTGATAAACCAACAGGCATAAGATCAAATTGGTCGGATTTTGCACAAAATCAGATAAGAATGGCAAAAGGAAGGCAGACCGTCATTCATCCATCATCCGAAGAAATAGATCAGCTAGAAATATTTCTAACCTATATAATTACCTTGGCAGAAATCGAACGAATTGTTGTGTGGGCAAGAGCCAATAGGCTGCCTTGGTCGTTCCTGCAACAAAAATTTAATAGAAGCAGATCTCACCTAACTTCAATTTATAAAAAAAGCTTATTTAAAATAATGGCAAAAAAATAGGTGTTGGACGAAATCTCTCGCATAGAGGTCTTGACCCATCTGAGATTGATTTTCTGTTCGAGCATGACCTAAAGATTGCGATAGCTGCCATAAAAAGCTTTGTATCAAACTTCTCAGATTTGCAATCTAGCTGTCAGACAGCTCTTGTATCGCTGGCCTTTAATCTTGGCAGTAACGGCCTATCAGAATATGCAAAATTACAACAGGCATTGCTCTGTTTAGATTATCAAGAAGCCCCAATTCAAGTGTTAGACAGCAAATGGGCAAGGCGTGCCGGCGATAGCGCTAACGAGATTTCCGATTTAATAAAGGAAGATTTGTTATTCAACAATTCCACCTTTTAATCACCGGCTTTTTAATCACCGGCGTTTTAATCACCAGCCTTTTAATCATCGGCGCTGTTAGTCACCCCATAAGGCTGTTAGCATTATTAGCTATCTCGAAATGCTGAAAATTCAGCAGCTTCAATCAAGGCATCCTTCAGCACCGAATCTTGAATAACAGAGATAGCATTTGCGGCCTTTACTACCTCTGCAGTTGCAAAATCAAGAGATCTCTCAATACAGCTATATTTATTAATAATGAGTTGTGCCTGCTCAAAATCACCCTCACTCTGCTCACCTATGTTAAGAGTCCGGTTCCAGAATTCCCGCTCTTTATCAGAGCTATCCTGCCAAGCTAGAATTATAGGTAGTGTAATTTTCATCTCTGAAAAATCATCGCCGAGATTCTTGCCAATTTGACTGTCAGAGGCGCCATAATCTAGCGCATCATCCATAATCTGAAATGCGTTTCCAAGCGCTAATCCGTATTGATAAAACGCCTCGCACATCATTGTATCCCCGCCACCGACTTTTGCCCCTGTTTGGGCAGCAGCAGCGAACAGAACACCTGTCTTCCCCTTTATCACTGAAAAATAATCTGATACAGGACTGCCGGGTTGGCCCAGCATGGACATTTGTTTAACTTCACCTTCGGTTATTTGCGCCGCTGCCACAGAAAGTTTTTCGAGTACCCAAATATCATTTGTCTCCACCATAAGCTGGAATGCGCGCGCAAATAAAAAATCCCCAACCAATACACTAGCCTCATTTCCCCAAACTGCGTTTGCGGTTTGCTTTCCGCGCCTTTGATCGGACGAATCTATCACATCATCATGAAGCAGTGTTGCGTTATGGATAAATTCGACTGAGGCCGCTAGATATAAGGCGCTTTCGGGCGATGTGTTGGTATTTTTAGAACTTGCCATTGATGCAGCGATGCACAGCATGGGTCTTAATCTTTTGCCACCTGCAGCGATTAGATGCCCTGCCAGTTGCGGTATAAGCGATACATCAGACTGTAATCTGTCCAATATTACTTTATTTACTTCAGACATGGTTTGTTGCGTAAGCGCAACAAGTGGATTTAAGGATGGCTTATCTGTCATTATTCCGCTGATCTTTAGAATGTACTCTAAGTGCAGATTTAGAGTGTTGTCTATAATTCGGCAAGCGAATAGTTTGGATTTTGTAAAAGCGAAATAGCTGTTTACCCTTTCACTATCTTCGTTAAACTATAAAAATGGTAGAATTGGTAAAAACAACAAACGCGATTAGGCTGACCTATCTGCAAGCATTGCTAGATGATGCAGATATTCCATTTTTTGTTTTCGATCAGCATATCTCTATGCTGGAAGCTGGAATAGGCGCATTCCCAAGGCGGGTTATGGTTGAGGAAGCTTATTTTCTGGCGGCTAAAACTATTCTGAGTGAAGCCCATCAGTATTATAATGATTAGAGTATTATGCAATCCGCCCATAAAAACGTTTAAAAAAACGCACTAAAAAAACATAATGAAAAATACGCAAGGAATGGTCAGAATATGAGTGTTAGTAGTTCAAATGATAATCAGGAACTCTATACCGAAGATTTTATATTTGGCAAACAGGTACGATTAAAACAACTTAAAAAAGGTTATCGTTTTGGCAGTGATGCTGTTTTGCTTGCATCCTATATCACCGCTAATAAAGGTCTTTTATTGGATCTTGGCGCTGGCGTTGGTGCAGTATCACTTGGAATTGCTTGGAGAAATCCAGAATGCCAGATTGTAGCAGTAGAAAAAGACCCTGAAATAGGGGCTCTATTATCAGAAAATATTGCCGCAAATCAAATGTCAAAGCAGGTAACTACAGAACATATTTCAATTGAACATTTACCTGCGGATTTTGAATCTCGTTTCGACCATGTCATAGCCAATCCACCCTTTCATAAGAATACAGGGACACGTTCAACAAACAGACATCGAAACCTTGCACATATAGGCGATGGGTTATCCTTAACAGATTGGCTCAAAAAGGCAGTATGGGCATGCAAGTCAAAAGGATATGTAAGCTTTATGATACGCGCAGATAGAACAGATGAGGTCATCTCGTTCTTGAATGCTCACAAGATGGGAGAGGTAACCTTATATCCCATCTGGCCAGTTCATGGAAACCCAGCAAATCGCATTATTATTTCCGCGCGCAAGAACAGCAAAACAGGCTCTATTCTGTTGTCTGGAATAACACTGCATAACACAGATGGCTCTTTGACTTCAAATGCTTCTCTTGCTATGAAAGGTCTTGGTATTGAGCGGTAATTTGCTCTTATCTATCGTATGTTATCAATCATAAAAACGGGCTACAAAACAACGGAGTTTAAATGTCTTTTCTATCAAAACTGATGTTTTGGAAATCAGATCACCCAAAGGTTAGCGTATTAAGGCTTTCAGGCGTCATTGCATCTGGAGGAGGGGCACTGCGCAAGAACCTAAATTATGAAACCTTGGAGCCTGTTATTAAAAAAGCGTTTGCTGACCAAAAGCAGGATGCGGTGATTTTATGTATAAACTCTCCAGGGGGCTCTCCTGTACAATCAGCTCTTATCGGCAAGCGGATACGCCAGTTAGCAGATAAAAATAATACGCCAGTGATTGCTTTTTGTGAGGATGTTGCCGCTTCAGGGGGATATTGGCTCGCCTCTTGTGCAGATGAGATATATGCTGATGAAGCCTCGATAATTGGCTCAATTGGGGTTATATCTGCAGGATTTGGCTTTACGCAGGCTATCGCAAAGCTTGGCGTGGAGAGACGTGTTTATACGAGCGGCGAATCCAAAAGCATGTTAGATCCGTTTAAGAATGAAAATCCAAAAGACGTAAAACGTCTAAAAGCGCTTCAGACTGAAATTCATGAACATTTTATTGCCCATGTTAAATCAAGAAGAGGCGAGCGATTAAACGAGGAGGAACCGCTATTCACAGGCAGTTTTTGGACAGGCGCTAGAGCTAAGCAGCTAGGCCTTATTGACGAAATTGGTGCAATGCATTCTGTATTAGCACAGAGATTTGGTGAGAATGTAAAGCTGAAGCAGATAACCGCAAAAAAAGGATTATTTTCACTAGCAGGCAGTTCTGCCAGTATGAGTGCTGCTATTTCGCAAGAGCTTGTGGGTGAAATAGATCAAAGGCATCATTGGGCACGTTTCGGATTATAGCTTGCACAAGATGTTCTTTAAATCGTCTGCGAATATAGTGTATTTTTTTTAGGATAGATCACGAGTAATGTTCACAGTTTCAAAATTAATTTGGCTAGGTATAATTCTTATAGCTGTTTGGAATCTTTTTCGCATTATAGAGAAAAGACAAGCGCTAAAAGACAGAAATGACAGTAATTCTGATACTGCAGACAAAAAAGCTGACAGAGATTCTGAACCTATTGCAGCTGTTTATTGCTCTACTTGTGCAACCTTCACCGCTGGCGCTGGGTGTGATCGTGCTGATTGTGGTATTACTGATTAATCAAATGGTTGATTTAGCTATGTGATTTGATGTAGCTTTGCGACACACTTATAAAGATGCTACTGGTCGATGCAAATAGATTTCCAATCCATTTTTTTAAATCTGCAAACATATTGGGCAAAACAGGGATGTGTCATTCTCCAGCCCTATGATATGGAGGTAGGCGCTGGCACGTTTCATCCAGCAACCACCTTGCGTTCTCTTGGCCCTGATTTCCACTGGAAGGCAGCATATGTGCAGCCTTCACGGCGCCCAACAGACGGGCGTTATGGTGAAAACCCAAACAGGCTTCAACATTATTATCAATTTCAGACTATCATCAAACCATCTCCTGCCAATTCACAAGAATTATATCTAGGCTCATTGCAAGCAATTGGCTTAGACATTCATAAACATGATATTCGATTTGTTGAAGATGACTGGGAATCGCCTACTCTTGGTGCATGGGGTCTTGGCTGGGAGGTATGGTGCGATGGGATGGAAGTATCGCAATTTACCTACTTCCAGCAAGTTGGCGGAATTGAATGTGATCCAGTGCCTCTTGAATTAACCTACGGGTTAGAGCGACTAGCCATGTTTATACAAGGAATTGAGAATGTGTATGAGCTGGATTGGGACGGCGTGCCTGCCTCTGAAGGCGGCAAACTATATGGTGATATTTTTAATCTTGCTGAGAAGGAATTCTCAAGGTGGAATTTCGAATTAGCAGATACAGCCATTCTGCTATCTCATTTTAATGATGCAGAGGCAGAATGTGCACACTTACTTTCAGTTGAACCCGCATTGCCTTTGCCTGCATATGATCAATGCATGAAAGCAAGCCATCTGTTTAACCTGCTTGATGCGCGAGGTGTTATTTCTGTTACGGAGCGTCAGAGTTATATCGGCAGAGTAAGACAGCTTGCAAAAGGCTGCTGCGAGGCTTGGGTTGCCAAAACAGCTGAAAGCAATTCATCATGAGTGAGTTATTCATTGAAGTGATCTGTGAAGAAATTCCAGCACGAATGCAAAAAAATGCAATACGCCATATGGCTGAATTTCTGTCCTCTAGATTATCGGAACATGGATTGCTAGATACACGTTCAGCTGCTGAAATAAAATCGGCCATTGGGCCAAAGCATATGGCCGTTAGCGTATCAGGTGTCATAAAGCAACAAGATGACAGGGTGGTTGAAAAACGAGGACCTAAAATAGGCGCTCCTCAGCAGGCAATAGATGGATTTTGCAAATCAGCAGGTATTTTAGAATCACAGCTTGTAACAAGACAAACCAATAAGGGCGCGTTTTATTTTGCAGAGATTCTGGAAAAAGGAAGACATAGTGAAACGCTTATTCCAGAGCTTATATATAATTTTGTAGCAGAATTTCCATGGCCTAAAAGTCAGCGCTGGGGTACGTCTAGATTAAGCTGGGTTCGCCCGTTACATTACATTAATGTTGTTCTTGATGGCGCGTTGTTGCCAGGCATTTTGGATTTAGGTGGGGGTATGAGCATTGAATTCACTAATGCTGGATATGGTCATTCTGCTTATCACAACACGCCGTTTGAAATTACAGGATTTGAACAGTATGTGAATAAAATGCGCGAATTGGACGTTCTGGTTGATTTACAAGAGCGCCAAAATTTTATTCTTAAAAATGCATTGAAGATAGCAGAGCAAAAAGGCCTGCAGTTGCGCCAAGACGATACTCTTTTGGCAGAGGTCTGCGGACTGGTTGAATCCCCGAATGTGTTATGTGGTAGAATTGACGATACATTTATGATTTTGCCAGATGAGGTGCTTGTTACATCAATGAGAGTGCACCAAAAATATTTCGCGCTAGAAGATGAAAATGGCAAAATTGCACCTTATTTCCTGCTTGTTGCTGACCGCAAGCCAGATACGCAACATGATGCGCTGATACTCAAAGGAAATGAGCGTGTTTTGCGCGCACGTCTATCTGATGCGTTGTTTTTCTGGAATGCAGATAAAGCAACACATTTAAGAGAATATCGCAAAAAGCTTGGAGATATTACCTTTTATAAAGGCCTTGGCCAAGTAAGCCAAAAAGTTGATCGAATGGAAGCGCTGGCAGCCTTAATAGCCCGCTATATTCCAGAATGTAGCGAGGTTGATGCATTTCAAGCAGCAGGCTTATCTAAATCTGATTTGGTTACTGGCATGGTTGGCGAATTCCCGGAATTACAAGGGGTAATGGGAAGCTATTATGCATCTGCATATGATGTAGCAACACCGCAGGTGGTTGCGATACGTGACCATTATTGTCCTCAAGGTGCCGATGATAAACTGCCAGAAACTGCAGAAGGAATTGCAGTGTCGATGGCTGATAAAATTGATACACTTGTTGGCTTTTTTGGGATAAATGTTAAACCAACCGGGTCTAAGGATCCGTTTGCACTTCGCAGAGCAGCTCTTGGTATTTTAAGAATGATAGATGAGCGTTCGATTTCCCTGCCATTAGATGAGGTTTTAAGTAAGGCTGCTCATTTATATGATTTTGATTCATTTGAGGATGATCTTGCCTTGTTTATAACAGAAAGATTAAAAGTCAGATTAAGAGATCAAGGTATCTCTCATGATGTTGTATCTGCTGCAATTATTGATGCAGATATTCATAATCTTCAAATCCAAATTGAAAAAGTAAAAGCAATTGACAAGATGCTGGATACGCCTGCTGGCATAAAGCTATTAGAGGGATGGAGAAGAGCATCAAACATCCTAGCGGCAGAGGCAAAAAAGGGTAATAATAACGCAGATTTAACCCAAACCTCGATAGAGGTGATAGATACTGCCTCACCTGATGTCTCTTTATTCCAACTTCCAGCTGAAACACAATTATATGAAGCGGCTTTGTTGCTACCAGATGATGTTGGAGAGAATGAAATTTATGGAACCATCCAAAGCTTTAGTGCACTATATGAGCCTATCACAAAATTTTTTGAAACAGTTATTGTAAATGACGATAAACCAGAGATACGCAAAAATAGATTAAATTTATTATCGCTTGTCTGCACGAAAATACACACTATCGCTGATTTAGGAAAAATCGAAAAATAGTCTGTCTATTTTTTTGGACAAGTTACGAGGGCAATAGGAATATGGGAGTTAAGAATGTCAGAAAATAAATGGGTTTATGCATTTGGTGCGAACGGCTGTGATGGGGATGCAAGCATGCGCAATCTTCTTGGTGGCAAGGGCGCTAACCTAGCTGAAATGGCATCTATCGGTCTTCCCGTGCCTCCTGGCTTTACCATTACAACAGAGGTTTGTACCTATTATTACGATAATGAGGAAACCTACCCAGATGAGCTAAGGAACCAAGTATTATCCGCGTTAAAACAAGTGGAATTACAAACAAAGCTTGATTTTGCGGATGCATCAAAACCCTTACTTCTATCTATCCGTTCTGGTGCTCGGGCATCAATGCCAGGTATGATGGATACGGTTTTAAACCTTGGGCTTAATGATGAGGTGGTTGAGGGTCTTGCGCATTCAAGCGGCGACCCACGATTTGCATATGATAGCTATCGCCGGTTTATACAGATGTTTAGCGACGTCGTTCTTGAAGTAGATCACGATTTATTTGAAGATATCCTGGAAGATGCAAAATATAAAGCAGATGTTGATGAAGATACTGAGCTTTCAGCAGATGATTTAAAACAGCTTGTTGTTGATTATAAAAAATTGGTTGAGGACAATACAGGCACCTCTTTTCCGCAAGATCCCTATGAGCAGATATGGGGTGCTATTGGGGCTGTCTTTAAAAGTTGGATGAACCAGCGCGCTATCACCTATCGCCGTTTGAATCAAATTCCAGTTGGTTGGGGAACGGCTGTAAATGTGCAAGCTATGGTGTTTGGAAATCTTGGTGATGATTGTGCAACTGGTGTTGCCTTTACGCGCAACCCCTCTAATGGAGCGAAAGAATTTTATGGGGAATACCTGATAAACGCCCAAGGCGAGGACGTGGTTGCTGGTATTAGAACACCATTCCCGCTTACGAAAGAATCAAGCGGCGGAAATGGCCAGTCGATGGAAGAGAAGATGCCAGATGTTTACGGGCAGCTAAATGAAGTTCGCCAGAGGCTCGAAAAACATTATAAGGACATGCAAGACCTTGAATTCACGGTACAGCAAAACACGCTTTATATGCTGCAAACAAGGTCTGGTAAACGCACAGCAGAGGCTGCCGTTGGTATCGCGGTTGATTTGGCAAATGAAGGCCATATCACCAAACAGGAGGCGGTGTGCCGAATAGAGCCTGAAACGTTAGACCAACTGCTTCACCCCACCTTAGACCCAGACGCACCAAAGCAGCTATTGCTAAGAGGGTTACCAGCAAGCCCAGGGGCTGCATCAGGCGAAATTGTCCTTGATGCGGATTCTGCAGAAGCAATCGCAAATCAAGGCCGCAGAGTGATTTTATTACGGGTTGAAACAAGCCCAGAAGACATTCATGGCATGCATGCAGCAGCGGGGATCCTTACCGCAAGAGGCGGGATGACAAGTCATGCAGCCGTTGTCGCACGCGGAATGGGCAGACCATGTGTTTCCGGTGCTGGCGAGTTACGCATTGATACAGAGGCTGGCCGTGTATTTATGGGCGGGGAAGAGCTTGCAAAAGGGGATATTATCACCATCGATGGGATTACTGGACAGGTCTATAAAGGGCAGGTTGCGACCATAAAACCACAATTATCAGATGCCTTTGCAACGTTAATGGAATGGGCGGATGCTGAACGCAGAATGATTGTGCGAACAAATGCGGAGACCATTGAGGATTCCCGGGTTGCACGGGAATTTGGCGCAGAAGGGATTGGTTTATGTCGCACAGAACATATGTTTTTCGATGCCGACCGCATTGTCTCGATGCGAGAAATGATTATAGCGGATAGTAAAGAAGGAAGGTCAGCTGCATTGTCAAAGCTATTGCCAATGCAAAGAAGCGATTTTGTAGCTTTGTTTGAGATTATGTCTGGATTGCCAGTAACCATCCGCCTTCTTGATCCTCCATTGCACGAATTTTTGCCTCATACGGATGCAGAATTGGCAGATGTAGCAAGTGCGGCTGGTGTTGATATTGAGATTGCAAGAGCGCGTGCATTGCGCCTTTCTGAATCAAATCCAATGTTAGGGCATCGTGGCTGTCGTCTTGCTATTACCTATCCAGAAATATGTGAGATGCAGGCAAGGGCTATTATTGAAGCCGCTATAGAGGTTTCTAGAAATTCTGCACCTCCGATTCCAGAGATTATGATTCCTCTTGCTGCAACAGCAAAGGAAATTGAAATCTGTAAAGAAATTATTGACCGCGTCGCACAACAAGTCATGCAAGATAGTGGTCAGAAAATTGACTATTTGGTTGGCACTATGATTGAATTACCGCGTGCTGCTCTTAAAGCAGACGAGCTGGCAGGCCCAGCAGAATTTTTCAGTTTTGGAACCAACGATTTAACGCAGACTACTTTGGGTATCAGCAGAGATGATGCGGGCAGTTTTCTAGGTGATTATTCAGAGGCAGATATATACCCTGTGGATCCGTTTGTATCGATTGATGTTGATGGTGTTGGTATACTCGTTGAAATGGCAGCGCAAAAGGGAAGAAGTGTTCGCGAAGGCATAAAACTCGGCATATGTGGCGAGCATGGCGGCGATCCCAATTCAATTACCTTCTGCGAGACTATAGGGCTAGATTACGTCTCATGCTCGCCATTTAGGGTTCCTATCGCCAGACTAGCGGCAGCACAAGCCACCATAAAATCAAAGACCTAATTAGTAAAAATTCGGGAAAGGGCTAGCAAGTTCCTTAAGGACGGTATAAATAACCGTCCTTAAGCGATTTTTCCTAGCGGCGTTTTAGTGGATGTTTTCTTCAAGCGTTTGATGATTGCCAATATTGATTTTGCGTGGTTTCAGTTTTTCTGGAACTTCGCGCTTTAAATCAATGTGAAGCAAACCGTTCTTTAAGCTTGCGCTTTTAATTTCTATAAAATCAGCAAGCTGAAAACGACGCTCAAATTGTCTTCCTGCGATTCCTCGATATAAGAATGTCTTGTCTTCATCAAGTGTTTCTTGATTTGCGTGTCCGGTGACAATCAAAGTGCCTTCATGGATGGTAACATCTAAATCTGCTTCAGCAAATCCAGCAACAGCCATGGTAATCCGGTAATCCGTTTCTCCGATTTTTTCAATATTATAAGGCGGAAAATTAGTGTTACCTGTCTCTGGAGTTTGAAATAGATTATCAACAAGATTGGCCATGCGGTCAAAGCCAATGGCACTGCGATAAAATGGGGTTAAGTCTATACGTGTCATGTTTTTTCTCCTATTAAATAGCAAGATAAATGGATGGCTCCCGTAAAAGGCAAGCCGTTTAGCAGACGGAAATACAAGTATGTCATTCCCTTCTAAATCGCATTTAAGAAGCATGAATTCTGAGTTCAAGAGGTAAGGCATAAAAAAAACCAGCACGAAAATGCTGGTTTCAACAAAATATTTGTAGTGGTCTCAGCTATGTTTAATTTTTAACGCCCAAGCCAGAGAAACGTTTGTTAAAGCGTGCAACCTGTCCTTCACTGCCAAGAACGCGCTGTTGTCCTGTCCATGCTGGATGGTTCAGCGGGTCCACAGAAAGCTTCATTACTTCGCCTTCGCTCCCCCAGGTAGAGCGCACACTGCGCTCGCTTCCATCTGTCATAACTATCTTGATTTCATGATAGTCTGGGTGAATATCTTTCTTCATTTATCAGCTCCACTTGCCAAAAACAGTGCGATGCGCAATCATGCCGGCAAAATTTTCATTAATCTCGAAGTGTAATACCTCTCTTCAAGCTAGGATGCAAGCCTCCTTTGGATAAAAGATGACAAAACCCGCCTCAGAAACAGAAATTAATAAAAAATCAGCTCGCAAACCGCTATCCGCTCTTAGAATATTAGCACCGTATATTTATCCCTATAGATGGCAACTAGCAGCTGCTTGTGGTGCCTTACTAATGATATCTATTGCTATGTTATCTCTTGGAAGAGGTCTTGCATTTATAGTGGATGAAGGGCTGTCAGGGGATAATCCAGCTTTTTTAAGCACAACAATTATAGTAACTCTGGCAATAGCAATCGTTTTAGCGATAGGTAGTTATTTTAGAGCTAGTTTGATTAATCAGCTTGGAGAGCGCGTAATAGGGGATATCAGAGTGGCCTTATTTCGCCATATTTTATCCCTATCAAGCAACTGGTTCGAAAGTGCCAGACCAGGTGATATTCTAAGCAGGCTTACAACAGATACATCCATAATACAGACCGTCCTTGGCTCTAGCTTGTCTATGGCGGTTCGAAATATAATCTTATTGGTTGGCGGACTTGTTCTCGTCATAATATCGAGCCCAAAAATGTCCTTTGTTTTAGCAGTGCTCGTGCCTTTGATAGTATTTCCGTTGGTTTTGCTGGCACGTAATCTGCGACAAGCGTCAAAAACAGCACAGGAAAAAATTGCAGATTTAGCGGTGTTGGCAGAGGAATCAGTCTCTGGAATTCGCTCTGTTCATGCGTTTTCGCAAGAATTTTTTATTGAAAGTAAGTTTAAGAATCTTACAGATGAAGCTGTTTTCGCTGCCAAGACTAGAGCAAGGTTAAGAGGTTTGCTAAGTGGTTTGGTGATCTTCTTGGTAATCGCTGGCATTGGATGCTTGTTGTGGATTGGCGGGAAAGATTTGCAACAAGGAGCAATAACAGCAGGAGAGCTGACTTCATTTGTATTTTACGCATTTCTAGTTGCAGCATCTGTTGGCGCCTTATCTGAACTTGGTGGCGAAATACAACGTGCATTAGGCGCGCTAGAGCGAATAACAGATATATTTAATATTCATCCAGAGTTTGTTCCACCTAAACAAGAAATGCAATCTTCTACAACGCCTTCCCCAGATATCATATCGGATATCACATCGGATATCACATCAGATATCATATTTGATAATGTAAGTTTTAATTATGAGTCCCGGCCCGATTGGCCAGTATTAGAAAATATAAACTTTTCGATAAGGAAAGGAGAACATGTTGCTTTAGTTGGCCCTAGTGGGGCTGGAAAATCTACAATTCTGCATCTTCTGCTACGGTTTTATATGCCCCTTAAAGGGCAGATTCGAATCGGAAATATGCCTATAAACCAGATGACAAATAATACCCTTCGAAGCCAGCTTGGGCTCGTGCCGCAAGATGTCGCTTTATTCTCGCAAACCATTAAGGAGAATATTTCGTTTGGGAGTCCAAATGCTGATTTCGCAGAAATTCAACACGCAGCCATTCAAGCAGAAGCCCATCAATTCATAAGTGAATTGCCTGAGGGCTATGATACATTGGTTGGCGAGAAGGGCGTGCGTCTTTCAGGCGGACAAAGACAGCGAATTGCAATTGCTCGCTCAATATTGCGTAAGCCGTCGATAATGTTGCTAGATGAGGCCACAAGCGCCCTAGATAGCAAAAGTGAAGCACTTGTTCAAAAAGCTATTCGCAAACTGTGCCGTGATAAAACCAGCATTGTGATTGCGCACCGGCTTTCAACGGTTATAGATGCTGATCGCATTTTCGTGATGGATAGGGGAGGGATTATTGCAGAAGGAAGTCATGAATATTTGCTTGCTCAGTCAGACTTATATTACCAATTAGCCAAGCATCAACTATTATCAGATGGGTGAATAAAACCTATTTTCCAATAAATTGAACTGCTAGGAAATCATTAAGCTTATTGGATCTTGCGATAAATTGGCCTGTAGTCTCATTTGCGGATGGTCCAGAAACCAACATATCTAACGTACCATCAATGGTTTGTTTGGAAGACTGATTTGTTACAATAGTTGCCTGTGCCCTCTCGCTTAGTAATCCAGCATTAATAGTAGGGGATTTGAAAGTAGTGTGTATCGTCAATCCACCTGTTACATCCGCATCATTGGAGAAAGAGCCTGTAAGATCTGCTGTGCCAGTTTTGAAATTAAATTCAAATGCTCCCCTTCCATCAAAGGGTTGAAGTGCGGAGAAGCCACATTTACACACTAAACTAAGGTCTATATCCCAGCTCATTGTCTGAGAACCCACATAGTCGAATGCAACATAATTTTGGCGTTGGATAAATGTGAATATTGTCCCTTCTTGTTCAAGGCTGCTTGCAGAAAGAGCATAGCCAGTTTCGGGGTCGATTTCGGTTTGGCTCTCTGAAGAAACAAAATATTTCTGACTATTTATCGTATCACCATTTCTCATTTCTGAGTTTGCTTGGTCTTGGACAGATATAACATGTGCCAAAATAGTATTTCCAGTAACCAGGGCGCTAAAATCCCCGGTTACTATATCATCTGTATCATTTGCCTGAATGCTGGTATCTGATTGTAAATTACTGACAAGATTTGTAGCGTCAAATAAAGATCCTTGGCTTTGTAATTTGCTAATAGATAGAAGATTACTCAAGCTTATAGATTCTTAATATAACGCCCTATCATCTGTCTGCTTAAAAACACTGATTGGAACAAGCGAATTTTTTAGGTTATGCCACTAGATTTCAGCAGCTTGTAACGGATTTGATGGATGCAAAATATATAGAAAAAAAGCAATAATTACAGCTCGCGCAGAATAGGGCATATTCATAGCCATGCTGAAATGAGCCAGTAAAGATTTGTTTTTTGCTTCATTTTGACCACATATTATTCTCAATCCAAATAAATGTGTCATAACTATTGAGGCATTAAGTATTTGGAGCAATTCTCTGAGTCAGTTTTAACTCGATGCGTCTATTGCGCTGTTTTGCAGCTTCAGAATTCTGAGTATCAATAGGTTGAAACTCACCATAACCTGCCGCAGCAAGTCGATTAGCAGGGATGCCTTCTGACCTTAAAAAACGTACAACAGAAAGCGCTCGTTCGGTTGATAAATCCCAGTTATCCTTGAAAAAGGGATTATCAGCGATTGGGTCGCTATCTGTATGTCCTTCAATTTGAAGCACCCATGGTATGTCTTTTGGTATCACCTCTTCTATTTCGCGCAATGCAGAAGCTATTTCAGCAAGCTGCTCTTTTCCAGCATCGCTAATATCAGCCTGTCCAGTTGCAAATAGAACTTCTGATTGAAATATAAATCGGTCACCAACGACGCGTACCTCTGATCTGTTTTTTAAAACTTCGCGAAGCTGGCCAAAAAATTCAGACCTGAATTTTTGTAAATCTTGAACCCGCGTTGCCAAGGCAGAATTTAATTTCTTACCCAAATCGGCTATCGCAATCTTATCATTTATGGATTGCCGCTCTTTGTCAGCTAGAAGATTGCTTAATTTCTGGATTTCAAGGCGGAGCGCTGTTGTGCTTGCCAATAATTTATCTATTTCTGCTTTGGCCTCATTACTAGCATTATTGGCAGATTTCAATTCCTCAGCCTGTTTAAGCAATGCCTGTTCTGCGATGAGTAGTAATCGTTGCTTCTCGCTTAATTCTTCTTGCGTAAGCGTGTTCTTAGCATTTAAATTTTCAATCTTTGAATCTAATATTGAGATACGCTCTTCGCGATCCTTGGCAAGCGTAATACTCTGTTGCAGTTCGATTGCCTGATTGTTAAATGCATCTGATTGCTCTTCAAACGCTTCTGCACTAGCTGTTAGGCGAAGAATCAACGCCTCAATCTCGTCAGATCTCTCATCAGCAAGAGAACGCGCACTCTCAAGATTATCCTCCAGCTCAAATATTTGAGAGCTTAGGGCGCTAATATCTGCCTGTTGTGCGATGATTTCATCACCTCTATCAGATAATTCTGTCTGCAAGGATGCTAGTTGAGATAATAATTGTTCATTATCCCCCTCTAAGCTTGTTACTTTAAGCTGTGCATTTGATAGCTCAGAAGATAATTGTAAATTTGTTTCGCGTTCCATATTGAGAAGCGAGCCAAGTTCTAGCAATTCATTTTGAAGGGCGGTTATTCGACTATCCTGTCCAGAGATGCGAAAAGAAAGATTAGCCTGAATAATCACAAAGACCATCAATACAAATACAAAGACCATCAGTAAACTGGCAAGCGCATCCACAAATCCAGGCCATGTAAAATCACTTGGGCGACCGCGATTACCTAGTCGAGAAAGCGACATATGTTATTTCTCACTTTTTAGGTTGTTCGAAATTAGACGGTCTATGGAGGTTGCAAGAGAGCGCAAATCGGTTCCAAGCGCATCCTGTTGCTCTCTTGATGCATTCATGATTTGGCTTCCGAGGGATTCAAGCCGGCTATTCAGCAAAATCAGCTGGTCCCTTATTCTCTTATCATCAGTTATTTGCTCTGATAGTAGCCCTAGGTGAATATTCAGCTTATCGAGTTGAGATTCAGTTGCTTCTCGAGATTTCTCAGAACGCTCAATCGCCCGCGCTAATTGCAATAATGCGCGTGCCCCTTCTTCATTCAGCCCTTCTGACATTAAACCACTGCTAGCTTGGGGCTGAGTTTCTTGTCCTCTTACATCATTATAGCGAGCAAATGATGATAGCCAATCCTCAACCTCATTAAAAAACCGTCCCATTGCCTGCCCTAGCTGTAGATCCAGAAAACCAAGTACGAGCGAGCCTGTTAGGCCGAAAAGAGAAGAGGAAAATGCAGTTGCCATGCCTGATAGCGGCGCATCCAGACCAGAGCGCAATTGTTCCATCATTCTATCTAAATTAGCGTTGGTGCTACTCAGCCCATCTACGACATTTCCAACAGCTCCTATGGTCTGTAATAGGCCCCAGAAAGTTCCTAGCAACCCTAGAAATATCAAAAGCCCTATCATATATCGAGAAATCTCACGCCCTTCATCTAGCCGGGCGGCTACCCCGTCAAGAACAGAGCGCAAGGATTGTGCTGATAATTGTCGCTCATTGGTTTGGTCGGCCAGCATAACATTTACGGTAGCTAACAAAACAGGCTTTGCATTTTTTTTAGATAGGGTTCGTGTACGCTGAACATCACTAAGCCATTTGACCTCTGGAACCAGAAGTAATACTTGCCTGAAAATATAAATAACACCGATAAGCGCAGTAGCAATGATGGTGCCGTTCAGGATAGGGTTTCCCATAAAGCTTATATAAATCTGCTCATACAGGAACCCACATATAAGAATAAAGATGCCAAGGACGGAAATCATCCGTATTAGAAAAGAACGTGGATCCGTCATAAGTTTTAAGTATCCTTCCTAAAAAAGAGTGCGCGCAGATTCAGTTTTGACCCTTAGAATTATACCTGAGCATCATAGGCACTGAGCATGATAGGCGCTACTTGCATAACTCTACATCAAATTCATGGCTGAAAACAATGGCAGGAATATGACTGAAATAATAAGATAAGCTAATAGAAGTGTCTGAGATGCATTTTTTTAAAAAAGCAAGTTTGATATGAGATGGTCAAAAATCTAGGCTTTTTCGCCTTCTCGCAGCATTTTTAACAAGGGCACATGCAGCCCACCATTTGCCGCAACAATATTTCCAGTTTGTAAAACAGTATCTCGTGATGAGAAGTCAGATACAAAACCACCTGCTTCTCTTACGATTAGGGCACCAGCGGCAATGTCCCATTGTTGCAAGCCATGCTCCCAGAAGCCGTCATATCTGCCTGCAGCAACCCATGCAAGGTCCAATGCAGCAGACCCAAATCGGCGGATCCCAGAACATTTGGGCATCACATGATTTAGCTGGTTGATGAAAATTCTCTCTTGCTCAGATGTTGTCCTGCCAAGAAATGGAATACCAGTTGCAAATAAAGCAGACTCAACCTGTTTGCGGCTTGAAACGCGGATTCTACGATCATTTAGATAGGCGCCTTTACCCAGCTCAGCAAAGAAAAACTCGTCTCTTATAGGGTCTAGAATACCAGCTGCTGTCAGTTTTTTATTATCTAGAACAGCAATCGAGATGGCAAAATGTGGGATACCATGAAGAAAATTCGTAGTTCCATCAAGCGGGTCAATGATCCAAGTTGGCGCATCAGATGATTCTCCTTTGATGTGACCAGATTCCTCTAGAATCATATTCCATCCAGGACGTGCATATTCCAGCTCATCTCTTAGGGTGCGTTCTGCAGATAAATCCGCCTGACTTACAAAATCTGCCGCACCTTTTCGGCTAACTTGCAAATTTTCGGCTTCTCCAAAATCGCGCATCATGCGTCTTGCAGCTTTACTTGCTGCTTTGAAAATTACATTTATAAGCGCTGATCTTAATGCCATTTGGTTTAGTCTTTCGCTCGTTCTACGTAGGTTGCGTCTTCAATTTTAACAACGATTCTGGTTCCAGTTTCGATAAAAGGCGGTACCATAATTCTCACACCATTATCAGCAACAGCAGGCTTGTATGAAGAAGAAGCCGTTTGGCCTTTTACAACAGCATCAGCCTCAATTACAGTAACGGTGGTTTGGTCAGGCATGGTGACAGATATGGGCTCTGATTCATACATGGAAACCGAAACCGTCATGCCGTCTTGAAGAAATGCTACGGGCTCCCCTATCATGTCCTGCAGGATGGATATTTGCTCAAATGTCTCGGAGTGCATAAATATATGCGTATCGCCCTCTGCATATAGATAGGTGCATTCAACCTCATCAAGTATTACACGCTCAACACCCTCTGTTGCCCGAAAACGCTCATTCAACTTTGTTCCATCGCGGATATCGCGCAATTCCACTTGCGCAAATGCGCCCCCTTTTCCAGGTTTTACGTGGCTTGTTTTTGATGCAACCCATAAGCGTCCATTATGGCTTATAACATTGCCTGGTTTTATCGCGTTGCCATTTATTTTCATAGATACCCCTCCTTAGCTCAGCGTTTAACAGCTCATTTATCTGGCACTATTATTCAATGCCACCTATTCAATGCTAACTATGGGTGTTTAAGCTGATTTTGGGCTAAGTCAATGATTGCTTGAGTTGTTATGCCAAAATGCTCGTATAGCGCAGCAGCAGGAGCAGAAGCGCCAAAGCTGTTCATACCAATAAAATGACCTTGTGAGCCAATTGCTTTTGCCCAGCCTGCCTCCAGACCTGCTTCAATTGCAATTACCACGTCAGCATCGCCTCGCAAATTTTCAATAAAGGTAGCCTCTTGTTCTAACAGCCTATCAAGGCACGGCACAGAAACTAGTCTGGTTGGGATATTATGGGCCTCCAGATGAATGCGCGCTTCCTCTGCTAACATTACCTCAGAGCCACTTGCCATTAATGTTACTAGTGGCGATTTACTTGCTTCACGTAGAATATATCCGCCCGTTGCAGATAGATTATTTGCGTTTTCTTCAAGGCGGATCTGGGGTAGCCCTTGCCGTGAAAGCGCTAATATAGAAGGCGATTTTTGTGACAGGCAGGCTAATTCCCAAGCTTCTGCTGTTTCTACAATATCGCATGGCCGGAATACATTAAGATTAGGTATCACCCGCAAAGAGGCTAAATGTTCCACCGGTTGATGAGTTGGGCCATCTTCACCAAGTCCAATGCTATCATGTGTCATTACATAAATTACTTTTTGCTGCATTAAAGCAGAGAGACGGATTGCTGGCCTACAATAATCTGTAAATACTAGGAAGGTACCTCCAAATGGCGTTACACCGCCATGCAAAGCAAGTCCGTTCATGGCAGCTGCCATTGCATGTTCTCTTACGCCGTAATGAATATATCGCCCTAGATAATCTGAGCTTGAGAAAATCGTATGTTCGGCGACTTTGGTATTGTTGGATCCGGTAAGGTCAGCAGAGCCCCCAAATAAGGATGGATATACTGGAACCAATGCCTCAATCGATTTCTGGCTTGCAACTCTGCTCGCAACTTTCTGAGGCTCAGCAATTAGTTGAGTTTTAAAGTGAGAAATCGCACCTTGAATATCTGCTTTATAATCATCAGACAGGCGCTTTTTAAAGGTGGCACCTTTTGCATCTGAATGGGCGCGTTGTTCCCATTCTGCGCAGAGGCTTGCCCCCTTAGAGCCAATATCCCGCCAATCCTGAAGGGTTTCATCTGGAACAAAAAACGGCTCATGCTGCCAGTCTAACGATTGTCTGGTAAGGGCAATTTCCGCACTTCCAAGAGGCGCTCCGTGAATGCCAGCCGTGCCCCCGCGATTAGGAGAGCCATATCCTATCTGTGTCTTGCATCTTATAAGAGAGGGTTTTGTTGCGTCAGCTTTTGCTTCTGTAAGGGCTGTATTAATATGTTCATGATTATGCCCATCACATTCCAGCACTTGCCACCCATAAGAGAGAAAACGCTGTGTGATATCATCTGAAGTGGTGATATCCGTACTTCCATCAATTGAAATCCCGTTATCATCAAAAAGCACAACAAGTTTGCCTAGTTTTAAATGTCCTGCAAAAGAGGCAGCTTCATGGCTAATACCTTCCATCAAGCATCCATCTCCTGCAATCACGTAGCTCATATGATCAACAAGACCATCTCCGAATTCTGCGTTTAGATGTCGTTCCGCCATTGCAAATCCCACAGCATTCGCAAATCCTTGCCCAAGGGGGCCTGTCGTCGTCTCAATACCGCTAGCATGACCGAATTCAGGATGCCCTGCGGTCTTTGAGCCAAGCTGGCGGAAATTCTTGATTTCTTCAAGACTCATATCAGAATAGCCTGTCAGAAATAACAGAGAATATAACAGCATTGAGCCATGGCCCGCAGATAGGATAAATCTATCTCTATCAGGCCAGTCTGGATTCTGAGCAGAAAATTTTAGATGATTCGAATATAAAACAGTCGCAATGTCTGCCATTCCCATCGGCATTCCAGGATGTCCTGAATTTGCTGCTTCTACAGCATCCATGGCAAGAGCGCGGATGGCATTGGCCATCGCATTTGATTTAGCAGAATTACTCATCACAGAAATTTCCTTATGTATAATTATCTTAAGTGTATCAAGTCAGTAATTGATTGGCGCTATGGAAAATGCCCGATTTAGCAGGTAGCCGTCAAATGCTAGTTTGCTTTCAGTCCTGAAAAAACGAATTATAACACAAAACACGGCGCGATTATTCTTAAAAAAAGCTTTTCTCTATGATAAGGTCATCACGCAACTAATTGAGGTATTTATTTTTTTGTTGAAACCAGATACGCTTATCTCACAAAACGGAAAAAGGTTTTTTTGGATTCCAAATGAATGAAATTGAACAAGCATTAGGAAGGCTTAGAAAAGCCGTGGATCACTTGAAAGACAAGTTGGATAGAGATATGTCTGCTTCGTTCTCAGATAATTCAGAACATTCAACAAGCGGTGATGTAAACCCGCAAGCGATTGATCTTGCTGAATTGAAGTCCATAAAAAGTCAAATTTCGAATGCCATATCTTTGATGGAGCAAATGAGTTCACAGATAGATGATGCCGCCAACCCTATGTTAGCAGAGTCCAATAAAGACCATTAGTCAGGAGACAGGTGATGAGCCAATCAACGGTAACAGTGCGAATCAATGGTCAACCATATCAGATGGGGTGCGATGTAGGGCAGGAGTCTCATATTGAGGAAATGGGGCGTAATGTAGATGCAATCGTCCAACAGCTTGTGGGTTCAGTCGGACAAATTGGTGATGCAAGATTATTAGCAATGGCAGGGCTTATTTTATCTGATCAGGTTCAATCAGCAAATCAGCAGGCTGGTGTAGCCTCAAGACAGAGCTCTGGTGATGAGCCAGTAACAGCTCAAGAAGAAAATACGGTAACTCTAACCACAGAGCAGATGGATAATCTTGTAAATCAAATAACAATAATGGCTCAGACAATAGAGCATCTTGCACAATCGCAAGAGTAGGAGTAGAACCCCAGTGGATAGCTGGATAGTTCGCCAGGCTTTTCAATCCCTGGGACCATAATCTTCTGTCGGGAATTGCCGCTGGGAAAGTCGAGGCTTTTTTATGTGATGCCCACCTGTAAACCAGGTCACAGAGGATGAAATCAAACCAGCGGCTTTTCTGGCTATCACCCAAACATATATCTGGGTATTATTTTTGGACACTATTTTTGGGTAATCATTTGGGCATCCCTCACACAAAGTCTGATAATCATGTTTGGTTTGCGTTAGATGCCTGAAATTACTTCCGATGGCCTATATAAGCCCAAATGGGGATAAGTAAAAAGGGTTATAAGCCAAAATCGGTTTGAATTGGCTTTACACGAATGTCGATGATCGGAAATGGTGATGGATCACTCACAAATCTCTCTTCAAAAGCAGCAGGCCAGAAAACAAGCAAAGCAGGTAAGAAAACATCTGCATGAAAACCAGCGTAACATCGCAGCACAGCATCTATTACGGTTTGCTCCTGACCTTATTGATAAATTTACAAGTTCTATAGTTGCAGGTTTTCTGCCTATTTTTACTGAAATTGATATTATTCCCTTAATGACGGCATTAGCTGAAAAACACTGTCAATTATGTCTTCCAGTCACACCTGAAAAACCCAGTGCGTTGTGCTTCCGCGCCTACGCTCCTGGTCAAGAATTAGAGGCAGGCCCTCTAAACACCAAGCATCCTGATGCCAGCTCACACCAGCTTATCCCAGACCTTGTATTGTTGCCGTTACTTGCCTTTGATATGAGATATAATAGGCTTGGATATGGCGGTGGGTATTATGACAGAACACTTAAAAAATTTCGCGAATCTGGCGTTGATGTCAAAGTTGTGGGGGTTGCTTATTCTGGTCAACAAGTTGATAAAGTTCCCGTAACTTCAACAGATGAGCCCATGGATGGCGTGTTAACCCCTGAAGGATTAATGCTACCTTGAACCCATCTTGAACCTAAATGTAGACCTTGTTGACACGCTGTGAGTAACAAAATTAGAAAGCCTGATTATGCGAATTTTATTTCTTGGTGATATTGTAGGACGTCAGGCAAGAGGACATGTCATCGCCGAAACTGCAACGCTTAAAGAAAATCTTGAATGTGATTTTGTCATTACAAATTGTGAGAATTCAGCAGGTGGGTTTGGGGTAACACCTGATATTTGTAACGCGTTATTTGATGCTGGAAGTGACGTTCTAACGAGCGGTAATCATATTTGGGATAAGTCAGAGATTTCCAGCTATATTACGCATCAACCGCGATTGCTTCGCCCAGTAAATATGAAAGAGGGATTTCCCGGCGCTGGTTTGGTTATCGTATCTGATAAACACGGCAGGCGTCTTGCTGTACTAAACGTAATTACTAATCTTTTTATGGCAGATTATTTAAATGTATTTGCTGCCCTTGATGATTGTCTTGGTAAGATTAAGCTAGGCCAAGATGCAGATGCTATTTTTGTCGACGTACATGGAGAGGCAACCTCTGAGAAAATGGCGATAGGGCATTATCTGGATGGGCGTGTTTCTTGTGTCGTTGGAACACACACCCATGTGCCAACCGCAGATCATCATATCCTTGAAAATGGCACCGCATATCAAACAGATGCTGGCATGTGTGGCGATTATAATTCTGTGATTGGAATGAATAAGGAAGTGGCAACAGATAGGTTTCGCAAGCAATCTTCTGGTCGATTAAGCGTTGCAACCGGCGAGCCAACTTTATGTGGCGTTGTAGTTGAAATAGATGATAAGACAGGACTTGCGATTTCGATTAAACCATTCCGCAAGGGAGGCAGATTACAAGAAGCAACCTGATTTATGGAATAAGATAGCTTTGTTTTATAAACACCATACATGCTGTATGATTGCCCATTTTAATAGTTTTCTTGGTTGGTATCTGCTATGTGGTTATTCTCAAATAAGGTACATAAATAAGGTACACAAATAAGGTACATTGGAAAAAACGGCGCTTCCACCCAAATCTGTAAAAAAAACCGATAGCATCGATAACCTAAAAGATAAGAATTAAGAGAAAAAATAATGGCAGGACATTCCAAATTTAAAAATATTCAGCATCGCAAAGGGGCACAAGACAAAAAGCGAGCGAAAATTTTCACTAGGCTCATAAAAGAATTATCTGTTGCTGCGCGCTCCAGCACCGACCCTGCCAGTAACCCTAGATTGCGGAGTGCGCTGGCTGCTGCCCGCGCCGCTAATATGCCAAAAGATAATATTGAACGCGTTTTAAAGCGTGCTGAGGGCGGGGAAGGTGATGAGTATGAAGAAATCAGATATGAGGGTTATGGGCCTGGCGGAGTAGCCTTTATTGTCGAAGCAATGACAGATAACCGAAATAGAACCGCATCTGAAGTGCGCTCCTCCTTTTCAAAATTCGGCGGGTCACTTGCGGAAACAGGTGCCGTTAGTTTTATGTTCGACAAGGTGGGTCAAATTATCTACCCCATAGAAACTGCAGATGCAGAAGCGATGTTTGATGCCGCGTTGGAGGCAGGCGCAGATAATGTTGAGTCAGAAGAAGATAGCCACATAATTACGACGTCTCCTGAGGATTTCAACGCTGTTAGAGAGAATATAGAACAGCAATTTTCAGCTCCTGAGGAGGCTGGCTTAATCTGGCAACCCCAAAATAGCATCTCAGTTGAAGAGGCAAACGCCTCAACACTACTTAAATTATTTGATGCGCTGGATGAAAATGACGATGTTCAAAATGTGTTTGCTAATTTTGAAATTTCTGATGAGATAATGACAAAACTAGATGGATAGCATTTGTGGGAATTACAAATAGTAATAAGCTTGAGTTACGAATGCTTGGTATTGACCCCGGCCTGCAACGCACAGGATGGGGTATTGTTGTTCAATCTGGTATAAAGCTATCTCATATCGCGCATGGTACTATTAAGACCAAAACATCCTGGTCAGCAGCTGACAGGCTACATGAAATCCATTCTGGTTTGATTGAAGTAATTGCAAACTGGCACCCGAATGACGCCTCTATTGAACAGATTTTTGTGGCAAAAGGGGCCGAATCTGCCTTAAAGCTGGGAATGGCGAGAGGCGTTGCAATGCAGGCTTGTGCTGGAAAAGGCCTTTCTTTGAGAGAGATTTCAGCAAGGCAGGTCAAAAAATCAGTAACAGGCACTGGTGCTGCAGATAAGATTCAGGTAGCCGCAATGGTCGAAAAATTACTATTAGTGAAACCAGAAGGACCAGATGCCGCTGATGCACTTGCCATTGCTATTGCTGGGATTAACAAAGGGCCAGATTACCATCCTGATACCCTAAATTCAGAAGCGAAAACGGGTCTTGCACGTGCAATTGAAGCAGCTCTTGCAAAAGAATAAAGGGAGTTCGTTAAATATGATAGCACAATTATCAGGGCAAATAGTTGAACAAAACACTAATCAGTTAATTTTAGATGTTCATGGTGTTGGGTATCTTGTTACTGTTTCTTCATCAACTTTGAGTCAAATCCGAGCGCTTTCTGGAACGATATCATTGTTGATTGAGATGATTGTACGCGAGGATTCACTGACATTATATGGCTTTTACACCAGTGAAGAGAAATCTGCTTTTACAGTGCTTCAATCTGTTCAGGGTGTGGGGGCTAAGGCTGCTATTTCGATATTATCAGTTCTAACCCCAGATAGTCTAAAACAGGCAATTCTGTCATCTGATAAGGCAATGGTCAGCCGTGCTGATGGGGTTGGACCAAAATTGGCGCAAAGAATTGTGAATGAGTTAGCAGAAAAAGTCGGAAAATTACCAACCAGCCTTGGTAATACCGAAAATATGGGTGTATCGCCAGCTGGCGCGGGTCAATCAGCGATATCCCAAGATGCCATATCTGCATTGGTAAATCTGGGTTATTCGCAAAGTGAGGCTTGGGCTGCAGTTCAGAGAGCCTCTGCTAAATCTGATACCAATGAGCTTGGGCAAATATTGAATCTGGCACTAAAAGAAGTTGGACAGAAATGATGAGTGATGAGCGTTTAGTAAGCCCGGAAAGCATAGAAAGTCCACAAAGTTCAGAGAGCATAGAGAATGCTGACCCAGCCTTGCGTCCAAGAAGGCTAAATGAATTTGTGGGTCAGGGTCTTGGCAGACGAAATCTTGAGACCTTTATTGCGGCTTCTGTGCAGCGGGGCGATGCGTTGGATCACACATTATTGTATGGACCTCCTGGGCTTGGTAAAACCACCATGGCACAGATAATTTCTGCTGAACTGGGTGTTGGTTTTCGGGCAACCTCAGGGCCGGTTATTGCGCGCGCAGGTGATTTAGCTGCTTTGCTCACAAATTTAGCCCCAAGGGATGTTTTGTTTATCGACGAAATTCATAGATTAAACCCTGCTGTTGAGGAAATATTATATCCTGCAATGGAAGATTTTCAGCTAGATCTGATTATAGGTGAAGGGCCATCTGCCCGTTCTGTGAGAATAGATTTGCCGCAATTTACGCTTGTGGGGGCGACAACTCGCTCAGGCTTGCTTACGACACCGCTAAGAGATAGGTTTGGTATCCAAATGCGGATGCAATTCTATACTAATGATGAATTAGTGCATATTTTGTCACGACAAGCCATAAAAATGAATGTCGCATTAGCAGAGGACGGCGCTCTTGAAATTGCAAGACGAGCCAGAGGAACACCGCGCGTTGCAGGAAGGTTATTGCGCCGGGTAAGAGATATTGTGGCGGTAGATGGTGATAATATGATCACAAAACAAGCAGCAGATTCAGCACTGTTAAGGTTAGAAGTAGATCAAAATGGCCTTGATCAAATGGATAGGCGTTATCTGAACTCTTTGGCAGAAAATTATGGCGGTGGTCCAGTAGGAATTGAAACGCTTGCAGCTGTGCTTGCCGAGCAACGTGACATGCTAGAAGAAGTGATCGAGCCATTTTTATTGCAGACAGGCTTATTAATGAGAACACCGCGCGGTAGATGCTTATCTAAGTCAGGTTGGAGTTATTTGGGTCTCGAGCCTCCAAAAGAGGCCGCAAAGCAACTTGAGCTATTAAGCCAAGATGTAACCCAAGATACCGATGAGTGATAAAAATACATCTTTTGGAAGATGAAAAAACCCCCGTAAGTATAGCGATATATAAGAGCACCCCCATGAGCGCAACACAGATAAATTTGAATGGCACTATGTCAGGAAATATGCATGTTTATCCGTTAATCGTTCAATATGAGGATACGGATGCTGGCGGCGTTGTATATCATTCAAATTACTTAAATTATGCAGAGCGGGGCAGGTCAGCGTTTTTGCGTACCATCGGAATAGACTTGCATCACTATTTAAAAGAAGAGCGGAAAACTATTTTAATTTCTAAGATTGAAGTTGATTATCTAACTTCGGCTAGATTAAATCACTGCCTGATAGTTGAAACAACTGTCACTAATATTGGAAAAGTAAGGCTTAATTTAGAACAAATTATCAAAAATCAGGAAGATGGACATATTTTTGCCAGATTTCAGGTGCAGGCGGTTTGGGTTGAACTTGATAAGGGTGCGCGCAGATTACCTGATTTTATGCGGGAGAAGTTGAAAATTGCAGAAGTTGAGAAATAGATAGGTTTGATTTCGATTCAAGAAATAAAATATATCGTGTGAATATAATCAATTACATTTGCATTAGACAATGACGGCAATGATGACAATGATGACAATGAATTTTTAGTGTTTGGGAAAATTTAAATGGAAACTGCAGAACTAGCTGTATCAACATCATCAGAGTTATCTATATTCGGTTTATTTTTGGCAGCAGATCTGCTTGTCAAAACAGTGATGATTTTACTGGTTGCCGCATCTATTTGGAGCTGGTCAATCATGATACAAAAATCGCGTTCTTTTCGAAATCAGCGTAATCTTACTAATTTCTTTGAAGAGCGTTTTTGGTCTCAAGAATCCTTAGATGATTTCTATGATCACCTCGGTAGCGAGCCAGATGGCGCAATGGCACGGGTGTTTGGCGTTGGTATGAGGGAATGGCGGATGGCATCTACCAAAGGAGTGCCACGCTCACTTGGCAGGGAACTTCGAACCTCTCTTGTTGGCAGAATAGAAAAATCAATGTCTCTTGTGATTTCCAAAGAGATGGATGAGCTTGAAAAAGGCATTCCGTTTCTGGCTTCGGTCGGTTCTGTTGCCCCTTTTATAGGTCTGTTTGGCACGGTTTGGGGAATTATGAATTCTTTTGCGGCTATTGCAGAATCAAAAAATACCAGTCTTGCAGTAGTGGCCCCTGGCATTGCGGAGGCTTTATTTGCAACTGCGCTTGGTCTTGCGGCTGCGATACCTGCGGTTGTTGCTTATAATAAATTTTCGGGTGATCTTGAAAAAATTGGAAATAGTTTGGAATCATTTGCCGCTGAATTCACAAATCTAATTGCAAGACAGCTTGATGAGGATGCCAGTTAAATGGGAATGATGATATCGTCTCGAGGAAGAGGCAAAAGATACAGACCAGTTGCTGAAATTAATGTGACTCCCTTTGTTGATGTAATGCTGGTTTTGTTGATTATTTTCATGGTAACAGCACCCTTATTAGCAGTTGGCGTGCCAGTTGATTTGCCTAAGACAAAGGCAGGTCAAATTTCATCAGAAGAGCCGCCCCTTGTTATTTCATTACAAAATTCTGGTAAACTATACTTGCAGGAAGTGGAAACAGAACCGGATCAGATTATACCGCGTCTGTCAGCTATCCAAAAAGCTAATCCCAATCTTCGTATTTTTGTGAGAGGGGACAGGCTGGTCGCCTATGGTGAGGTGATCGAGTTGATGGGACGAATTCAATCAGCTGGATTTGAGAGAGTGGCTTTGGTAGCGCAATTGCCGCAATAGAAAATGTGGGTTTGTTGCTGAAATTGACAAGAATAGCGAACACTATGACGTCTGTGAAGAGAGACAGGAAATGTTAATTTCAACTCTACTTTCAATAATGTGGCATATTGTTATTGTTGTTATATTTGTAATAGGCATTCCTTTCTTTCAGCGTGATATCGACAATTCAGACCCTCTGGTGTTTGTTACCATAGTAGATGAGGTTCCTGAAACTAATCAGCCTGCGCCATCTGCAACGGCAACAACGCAATCAGAAAAAATCGAAGTTGCGAGCAGGACACCGCCTGCGCCCTCTAATGCGCCGCCGCCTCCTCCAACTACCTCGTCATCAATAAAAAATGAAGCGGTAGTAGAGACTCCAAAAAAAATCCAAGCAGATGAGCTGCCGCTTGCCGATAAGCCAGAGCCTGAACAATCCGCTATCGTGCTTCCCGAAACGAAAATAGACAGTCAGAAAAAACCAATTGCAAAGCCTGTATCAGCGCCTGAAAAGGTAGCTATTGCTGCTCCTGCAAAACGCCCCAACATCCCAAAACCACAAAAAAAACCAATTTCTCGTCCAGAGGTTAAACCTGCCAAAAAGGCAGAGATCAAGGAACCTGTATCAAAACCGGAAACGCCAAAATCAGCACAGCCAGCCAAAACTACGACACGAGATTTGTTAAAACCGCTCATAGATAGCAAACCTGTGCCAAAACCAAAACTGCAGAATCAGCGCGATAATGCACTCGCAAAGGAAACACCTGTTAAAAATAGAGATTCAACGATGAGTGGCGTGCTACAAAATCTTGCTCAAGCATCTGCAACAACAGCTCAAAAATCACGCTCTAAAGCACCTGTTGAGGATAAAAAAACACTGGATGCTGAGGAAATTAATTCTAATTTGCAAGGCTCCTTGCAAGTCAAACCTAATAGGTCAATGAAACTGGGCGCTAGTGAAATTGATAGGCTGAGAAATCATATTGCGCAATGCTGGTCGCCGCCAGCAGCAGCGCCAGATGCCGAAAAATTAGAGGTGGATGTGCGCGTGCGTGCTGATAGTGATGGCACGGTTACGTTTGTTGAATCCATGGATTCAACAAGATTCAAAACAGACAGATTTTATAGAACTGCAGCTAGGGCAGCTGTTCGAGCTGTTGAGGAATGTAGCCCATTACCGCTTCCTGCAGAAAAACATGAGGTTTGGAAGGATTTTATATTTCATTTTGACCCAAATTTTATTAGTGGTTAAATGTGTGTCAAGTTTGCCTCATTCAGAACATAAATTTGAGGTACTTATATTCAAAATAATATAGTGTTTGAATTTTCTATATTTCGATAATGAGTGTTTTTGTGTCACAGGCTATTTGATTAAGGTATGTCTATGTTGAGAATTTATGTCCTAATTTGTTTGTTAGTTGCGAACCTAGTTTCGGGAATTGCATTTTCGCAAACTACTCGAATCGATATAACAGATGGACAGGTTGCCCGCATACCAATTGCTATTGCCGATTTCACGGGGCCAGACGGCACTACCACTCCTGAAGGGCGCCAGATAAGCAAGATCATTTCGGATGATTTGCAAAATTCCGGTTTGTTTGAACCTGTTGATTCAGCGGCATTTATCAACCCGCCATCATCACCAGACATAACACCAGATTTTGCAAATTGGTCTCCATTAGGGGTAGAGGGGCTTCTTGTTGGCTCAGCGTTTTTTGATAGTGAAAATACGCTTCAGCTTGAATTTAAGCTTTGGGATGTGGTCACACAGAAGGCTCTTACCGAGGGAGGAGGCTCTGCAGATCCAGCAGGGTTGCGCAGAATAGCGCATAAAGTAGCAGATTTTGTTTATGTGGAATTCACGGGTGATAAGAAATATTTTGACACCAAAATAGTATATATTTCGGAATCAGGCCCGCAAGATAAACGTGTTAAGAGACTGGCTATCATGGATCAGGATGGTCATAATCATCGGTTTTTAACATCGGGAAGGGACTTAGTATTAACGCCTAGATTCTCCCCGACAGCGCATGAAATTGCCTATCTTAATTATTTTAATGATGAGCCGAATATCTACCTATTTGAAGTTGCAACAGGTAGGACTGAAAAATTAGGATCTTTTCCTGGGATGACGTTCGCGCCCCACTTTCATCCAGATGGCAATAAGCTAATAATGTCACTTGCTCAAGATGGGGCCACCAATATTTTCGAGATGGACTTGCTATCAAGAACTACTCGCCAATTAACAAATACTATTCACATTGATACTGCGCCTTCTTATTCGCCTGATGGGAAAAAAATTGTTTTTGAGTCAGATCGTGATGGCGGCAGGCAACAGCTATTTATTATGGATAGTGATGGCAGAAATGTTAAAAGAATAAGTTATAATAAAGGCAGGTACGCAACACCTGTTTGGTCTCCTAGAGGGGATGTCATTGCATTCACTAAAATGCTAGCGGGCGAATTTTTCATCGGTATTATGCGAACAGATGGCACGGCAGAGAGGCTGCTTGCTCGCGGCTTTCTTGTAGAAGCACCAACATGGGCTCCCAACGGGCGTGTCTTAATGTATTATAAACAAGACAGGTTTGAACAAGATGGATCTGGCGGCAATACCAGGTTATATAAGGTTGATATAACAGGGTTTAATGAGAGTATCATGAACACTCCAGCAGATGCTAGTGATCCTGCATGGTCGCCGTTACTCGGAAGTAACCCATAATGTTCATCCAATTTGGTAACGCAAAATGCAAATAGACTGTTATAAGAACAGGTCAGGTTTTTTGAGCAAGTTAGGGTTAAAAACGACTAAAAGGCTTTACTCATAAGCAAAATCGCGTTAAATAATGATATATTGACAGTAATTATAAGCGAAATGAATAGTTTCAAGGAATGTTGATGGAACTTTTGGATAAAGAAGCATACTTGAACATAAAACAAAAAAAACAAAATTTCATCTAATTTGAATGGGGACTTCCATGATAAAACGCCTACTAACTATTTGTGCTGCTACAATGTTGCTTGCCGCTTGCGAAACAGCGTCAACTGATTCCAACGAGGTGGTTGGTTCTTCAAGCGCGGCATCATCAGGGTCGGATGCTGCAGCATCTGCATCTTCTAATACATCTGACGGTAGCACTTCTGCTTCTTCTGAGGCATCTGAAGCATCTGGCTCATCTGGAAGCAATTCGGCTGACAGTGATATGCAAACGCCTGATGAGATGTTAGCAAAGGTAGGGTCAACTGTTTATTTCGGATATGACGAATCTACCCTCTCAGCTGAAGCTCAAGCTACACTAGACAGGCAGGCAGCCTTTCTTAAAGCAAATCCAACCATTCGTATCGTCATTGAGGGCCATTGTGACGAGCGTGGAACACGCGAATATAACCTTGCGCTTGGCGATAGACGAGCCTCTGCAGCACGCGATTACCTAGTTGCAAAAGGCGTAAACGCGTCGCGTTTGACAACCATATCATATGGTAAAGAGCGACCTGCAGTAGGGGGTTCAAACGATACTTCATACGCGTTAAACCGTCGCTCGATGTCAAAAATTAATTAAATTTTGCATATAATTTTGAAAAAGGCTTTGTCGTACAAAGCCTTTTTTTTTTGTCTCATTTTAGCCTTAAAGATAAATTAGTTTAGCATCTTTTAGGACTGTTCGTTTGTTATATAAAAAGTAAGGAGTAAGATATGAATGCAGGATTTCCGCGGTTGGCGTTATTACAGGTGTTGATTCTTGTTTCGGTCTTTAGCTTTTCTTATTCAAATGCTCAGGAGGTAAGTTCCGGGGATACTGATTTACTTGCCCGTCAGCAAATAAAAACGCAGCAAATTGAAAATGAGCTTCGTGATTTGCGAGGCAGTATTTCAGATGATATGCAAGACATAAGAGCCCGCTTGTCAGATATTGTTGCAAGAATGGACGACCAAACAATTGAAGACAAAAAAGCGATACAAAAATCAATTTCTTCTCTCGCCTCCCTTGAGGATACAATAAGCCTTTTGGAGCAAAGAATGCGCCGAACAATTGAGATGTCGTCAGATCTTGATTTTAGAATTATCCGTCTTGAAAATAAATTGCAGACTTTGCTAAGTCTTTCGACTGAAAACAGCTCATCTTCTAATGCAAATTTGCAAGATATGTCGAAACAGACATTGGATGATCCAAAACAGCAGTCAGATAATATCTCTAATCTGGTCAGTTCTGACGGTTCAACTTGGCTAATTGATCAGCAGAAACTAGATGAAAATCTAACACAAGCAGCGAGTGATGTGGTTCCAGTAAGTGATGATGTTGACGCTCTTTTGGTATCACAAAACGCAAACTCTGATATTGCCTCTCAAATTGAAACAGATGATGGAACTGATAATAATACAGCCACCCTATCTTCTGAGGTATTATCCAGCCAGCAAGATATGGCGCAGGCTGATGGTAAGAGCGCAGGGCAGTATAATTTGCCAGAGGGCACAATTGAAGAGCAGTATAATTTTGCTGTAAAACTTGCGCTTGCCAAAAAACTTGATGAAGCTGCAAAAGCTTTTGAAGCCATTAACGCAACCTATCCAGATGAGCCTAGAGCAGCAGATTCGTTGTTTTTTTTAGGCAGAGTGCAATATATGCAAAAACAGTTTGAGCTAGCAGCATATAGTTTCTCCGAATTTAACATCAATTATCCAAATGATTCAAGGTTGGTTGATTCAACCTTGTTTCTTGCAAAGTCTGTTGGTGAATTTGCAGATCCTGAGCAGGCATGTCCGATATTTAAGTCGCTTCCAGAATTACTAGAAGAAAAACCACAAAGTTTCTTAAATGAAATGCAGCTTCTCTTAGATAAAAAACAATGTCAAAAAGTGGGTTAGACAGCTCCGCCGAACAGCCCAATCTAAGCATAGACCTTGCCTCATTAGAGCAGGATTTTCAGCACACTCTTGAAGACCTTGGACTAAAACCAACTAGTAGGATTGTTATCGGAGTATCAGGCGGCACAGATAGCATGGCACTGGCGGGTCTATGTGCAAACTGGTCAGATGATGCAAAAAACAATTCTATTGCTATCATAATTGACCATGGTTTAAGAGCAGAATCTGGAACGCAAGCAACCTTGTCTCAAATCGAGCTAGAAAAATTAAATTTAAAATCAAAAATTATTAAAATCGATAACACCAAGCCTACTGGTAATATTCAAAATTGGGCTAGAAACCAGCGTTATCAAATTCTTCTTTCTGAGGCTCGAGCTCTTGATGGCATTTTAATGATTGCGCATCATCAAGATGATCAGCTTGAAACACTTTATATGCGCCTTGAGCATAATAGTGGTCTTGTTGGTCTGGCAGGCATGAAAATGCAACGCTATTATCAAGCAGTACGTATAATCAGGCCCTTATTACATCGAAAAAAGGCAGAGCTTCGTGCTTATTGTCGATACAAGAATATCAGCATTGTTGAAGACCCAACCAATACAGACTTAACATATGATAGAGTAAAGGCGCGAAATCACCTCAACACGGATACTATTCTCTCCCGCCAATTGCTTCAAGCTAGTGTTTATTTTGGCAAAATAGTTCGTGTCTTTAAAGAGCATTGTGCTGCTTGGTGTAGAGAGAATGTCAAAATCGAGCTGCCTGTTTATGCGTCTTTTACGAGTGCTGAGTTTAATGGCCTTCCAGAGTTGATGAGAATACACCTTCTCCAGCAATTACTATGGCAAATAGGCGCAGGTAACTATCCTGCTAGCGTGAATTCAATAAAGTTAGGCCTTCAGAAAATAGGGATACAAGAAAAATTCACGCTAGCTGGATGCATTATTTATCCTAAAGACGAACAAATAGAAATACATGCTGAGCGAAAAAGAAAAACAAGGGGCGCTATAAAAATTGTTCCTGGCACGCCAGCTGTGATTGATAATCGATGGCTTGTTAAAACAAATAAGGTGGTATATCTGCATCATATGAGCGATGAGGTTTATCGGCATTTAAATAAGGCTGAAAATGGATACTATTTCATAAAAAAATGGCGTTATCCAGCTAGATTATGTATTCCGATATTACAAGACCTTGACGGACGACTGGTTCAACCCCACATTGAAGTTTGTAATATTGAAAATGATTTTTCTGAAACGAAGCCGTTAGACAAAATTCCAAGTCTGGCTACTTTGATCCCAATAAGAAAAAAACCATTTTGGAATGAATCTTAATCATCATTGTATGATTAGAAAAAAAAGGTAAGCAAGCCGTTAGGGCTTTTGTTTGAATATAAAACAGTACTGGTGATAAAGGGCTAAAATCTTATGAATAATCTCGTCAGAAATATCCTAATTTGGTTGATTATTGGTGCTGCATTAATGGCATTATTTAATATGTTTCAGGGCAGTGGTACCACCACCCAATCGACCAAGATTGCTTATTCGGAATTTATTGACCAAGCACAAACAGGCGGTATTTCAGAAGTACTAATCGAGGGCCAGAATTTAACCGGGTTAACTTCTGATGGTCGGCGTGTGAGTAGCTACAAGCCTGATGGCGCTGATATTGTCGATGCGCTAACTGGAAGTGATGTTCGCATTAACGCACAGCCAGATGAGAGTAACATGCCAGGATTTTTATCAATCCTTCTTAGCTGGTTCCCAATGTTGTTATTTATTGGAGTTTGGATTTTCTTCATGCGCCAGATGCAAGGTGGCGGTCGTGGCGGGGCAATGGGCTTTGGTAAGTCACGAGCCAAGCTCTTAACAGAGCATACAGGACGGATTACCTTTGATGATGTTGCTGGTATTGATGAGGCTAAGACAGAATTAGAAGAAGTTGTTGAATTTTTGAAAGACCCTGGAAAGTTCCAGCGTCTTGGAGGTAAAATACCAAAAGGCGTATTGCTTGTTGGCCCTCCTGGTACAGGTAAAACGCTACTGGCAAGAGCTATTGCTGGGGAAGCAAAAGTACCATTTTTCACCATATCGGGGTCTGATTTTGTTGAAATGTTCGTAGGGGTGGGGGCAAGCCGTGTTCGTGATATGTTTGAACAGGGAAAGAAAAATGCGCCTTGTATTATATTTATTGATGAGATTGACGCTGTAGGCAGGCATCGCGGTGCTGGCCTTGGCGGCGGTAATGACGAGCGTGAGCAAACACTTAACCAAATGCTTGTTGAAATGGACGGGTTCGAGGCGAATGAAGGTGTTATCTTAATTGCAGCCACAAACCGTCCAGATGTGTTAGACCCTGCGCTTCTCAGACCAGGTAGATTTGACCGTCAGGTGGTAGTGCCAAATCCAGACGTTATCGGACGAGAAAAGATTTTAAAAGTACATATGCGCAAAACACCGCTTGCCAGCGATGTTGAGGCACGCATTATTGCCAGAGGTACGCCTGGTTTCTCAGGTGCTGATTTGGCTAATCTTGTTAATGAGGCTGCATTATTAGCTGCACGAAAGGGTCGCAGAACCGTATCGATGGCAGAGTTTGAAGAGGCTAAAGATAAGGTAATGATGGGCTCTGAGCGCCGGTCTATGGTGATGACAGAAGAAGAAAAAAAGCTAACAGCATACCATGAAGCTGGCCATGCTGTTGTTGCTTTGCATTGTGCGGCGTCTGACCCGATACATAAAGCTACGATTATACCAAGAGGGCGCGCCCTTGGAATGGTGATGAGACTTCCTGAGGGCGATCGTGTTTCAATGGCAGTTGATAAATTAGTTGCTGACCTTCGGGTAGGGTGCGGTGGCAGGATAGCCGAAGATTTGATATTTGGTGCCGATAAAATAACCACAGGTGCTTCATCGGACATAAGAATGGTAACAGATATGGCACGCCGTATGGTTACAGAATGGGGAATGTCAGAAAAACTTGGGTTTTTAGCCTATAGCGGCGACGAGCAAGAATTATTTTTGGGTCGCTCTGTCACTCAGTCAAAGAATGTTTCTGATAAAACAGCGGATATTATTGATGCCGAAATCAGACGTATCGTAGATGAAGCGTATTTTGATGCCGAAGATATTCTAAAAAAGAATAGTGTGGAGCTTGAGCGTCTTGCGCTTGGTTTGCTTGAATATGAGACACTTAACGGAGATGAAATCAAAATAATCGTTGAGGGTGGCAGTTTGTCCAGAACTGACCAAGATGACGATACTACCCCTACACCAAGACAAAAACGTCCTAGAACAGGACTTCCCACAGGTGGTAGAACTAGAAAACATGATGATAATCCTGGAACAGAGCCTGTATAAAGCATCTATTCTAAAGTCTATGATGGTAGCGTTATGACGGCGCGGTTCCAGATTAATCATTTTTCGTCACTGAGGGATGTTGAAAGCGACATTAGCTGGGTGAAACCTGTACCACTCGATAGGGTGGGGCTGTCCTGTCTTTCTGGTATGCCACATTTCAGGTTGCCTGGCGGGCAAACAGGGTTCACGCAGGTTGATATAAGCTCCTATGATTATAGCTCTAATAGCTTGAAGATTTGGCGTGGTAGCGTATCAGATTGGCTTCAAAAAACAAAAATGGCGCAAGCTGCGAGCCAGACACTTGATAATATTGTAAGTGCTAGACCAGATTTCGCAGGGCTTGATATGTCAGCCACCCATCTAATGGGTGTCGTTAACGTAACACCAGATAGCTTCTCTGATGGCGGTCAGTACTTAGAGCGCGAAGCAGCAATTAGCCATGCAAATGCATTACTATCGCAAGGCGCGTCAATAATCGATATCGGCGGAGAATCCACAAGGCCAGGGGCAGCTAAGATAACGATAGATGAAGAACGCCAAAGGGTAATACCGGTAACTCAAGCATTATCCAAACGTAATATTTTAGTTTCTGTTGATACACGTAATCCAGAAATAATGCGAACAGCACTATTAGAAGGCGCAACGATCATTAATGATGTTTCTGGGTTCAGAAATAAGGAATGTTTGCGCGTTATCACTGATGCTTACAAAGCTGGAATGTCCCCTTATGTTATCATTGTGCATATGCAAGGTGAGCCAGCGACCATGCAAGAAGCCCCTAGCTATAATTTTGCGCCTATTGATATTTATATGTATCTGCAGGAACAAATTGGGCTGCTGGTCTCATCTGGGCTTCCACGTTCTAATATTGCAGTGGATGTAGGATTTGGATTTGGGAAATCAGTTAAAGATAATCTTGTATTAATTGATTGGATGCCGTTATTTCATGGCCTGGGTGTGCCAATTCTAATAGGTGTTTCCCGCAAATCTGCCATTGCAAAGCTCGATAATAATGCCCCCGTTGATGAGAGATTAGGGGGCTCAATTGCCCTGACCTTAAAGTCGGCAGATGCAGGGGTTCAGATGATCCGCACGCATGACGTAAGACAAACCGCGCAGGCAATAAAGCTTTGGCAGGCAGGCTAACCTGATAGCTTGCACAGAACTCGTATGGTGCCTATAGTCTGATTAGGTTAGAATAAGCAAGTAGGAAAATATGGCAGGCATATTTGGCACAGACGGGGTGCGATCTCGGATAAATACAGGTCCAATGAGAGCTGAATTTATCGTCAGACTTGCATTAGCAGCGGGTGAATATTTTATAGCAAAAAATGATAGCTATCATAAATCCACAAAACCAATTGTAGTAATCGGAAAAGACACCAGATTATCAGGTTATATGCTTGAAGCTGCGCTTGTCTCTGGATTTACATCAATTGGAATGGACTGCAGGCTCACAGGCCCAATTCCATCAGCCGGAGTTGCCTATCTAACCCATTCTTTGAGAGCAGAATTAGGTGTTATGATATCAGCAAGTCATAACCCGCACTTTGATAATGGAATTAAATTATTTGGTCCTGATGGTTTTAAATTAGAGGATGATATTGAATTAGAAATTTCTAACCTGCTTCAGGGATCGATTTCGCTCGCGGAACCAGAATCATTAGGCAGGGCGCGGCGCATGATTGATTCTGTTGCTCGTTATGTGGAATTTGCCAAAGCAAAATTCTCGCCTCAACTAAGTTTAGACTCTCTTAAAATTGTCGTAGATTGTGCAAATGGGGCTGCCTATAAAACCGCGCCGGAAACACTTCGTGAATTAGGCGCACATGTTATCCCAATTTCGGTCGAACCAGATGGGCTGAATATAAATGCTAAATGTGGTGCAACCTCCCCGCAAAATCTCGTGCGCGAAGTTAAAAACCATAATGCTGATATCGGGATTGCCCTTGATGGAGACGCAGATAGATTGATCTTGTGTGATGAGAGAGGTGAATTACATGATGGCGATTCTGTTCTTGCAGCATTAGCGCTTGAGATGCATCACAGCGGAACATTACGGGGTCCTGTAGTAGGAACTTTGATGACGAACCTAGGTCTTGAGCGATTTTTTCAGGAAAATAATATCCCCTTTAACAGATCAAATGTTGGGGACAGGTATATTTTGGAATCATTAAAGCGCGATGGTGGGAATTTGGGAGGGGAGCCGTCAGGGCATATTCTTCTTCCTGAAATTACGAGATGTGGTGATGGGTTAATCGCAGCATTGAAAATTCTCGAACTCTTGGTAAAAAACCAAAAATCTGCAAGTGCGCTATTACATTTATGTACCTCAATCCCACAAAAACTTGTAAATCTGTCAAATATTGATAACGCTGTTCTGCAAAAAGATACGGTAGTAAATGAGGTGGAAAAGATAAAAAACAAGCTTGGTGACAAAGGCAGGATTTTATTGCGACCCTCTGGAACGGAACCTGTGATAAGAATTATGGTTGAGGCTGAGGACGCAGTCTTGGTCGATAAAACGATAAATGAACTTTCCGAAATTTTAAAGAATAACTAAATAACTATAGGAAATATATTTTTTAACTATCTGAAATTATTGCCAAAATATAATTATTCTCTGATTATTTGTATTCATCCTTGACATTTAACGCGAACGGCCTACTTTCCAGATTGGGTTGTCATCTCCCAACGGATGGCCACATTTTTGAATCGAGGTTTGCTATGTCACCAGAACAGAAGCCGTCTAGCGCGCTTTTTTCCTCAGGACCGACAAAAAAATTTCCAGGCTGGAAATTAACCCATCTATCAAACACACCGCACGGCCGAAGTCACCGCGCATCCATCCCCAAACAAAAATTATTAGATGCTATTAATAGGATGAGCGCATTGCTTGAACTTCCCGATGATTATCGTTTGGGGATTGTTCCTGCGTCCGATACAGGGGCTATTGAAATGGCGATGTGGTCTGTTTTAGGCCAAAGACCATTGGATATTTTGGCATGGGAATCCTTTGGTCAGACATGGGTAACAGATGTGTCCAAACAGTTGAAACTTCCAGATGTTACACTCCACTCAGCAGATTGGGGCGAGATCCCAGACCTCTCACAGGTAAATTTTGATCATGATGTTGTTTTTTGCTGGAATGGTACCACCTCTGGCGTGCGTGTTCCAAATGCAAACTGGATTCCACATGATCGCAAGGGCCTAAGCATTGTGGATGCAACTTCTGCCTGTTTTGCAATGCCGCTAGAATGGGACAAGATTGATATAGCGACCTTTAGCTGGCAAAAATCCCTTGGCGGTGAGGCTGCACACGGGGTTATTGTCCTGTCCCCTAAAGCCGTTGAACGTTTGGAGAGTTATACGCCTGCTTGGCCAATGCCAAAAATATTTCAACTCACCAAGAATGGTAAACTCATTGAAGGGATCTTCAAAGGAGAGACAATTAACACACCGTCTCTTTTATGTTTAGAGGATTTACTTGCCGCGCTTGATTGGGCAGAAAAAATCGGCGGATTAGATGCGCTTGTAAGACGAAGTGATGATAATTTAAAGGTGATATCAGATTGGGTAGATGCCTCTGCTTGGGCAGATTTCTTAGCTGTTAGGCCTGACACTAGGTCAAATACATCTATTTGTCTTACCATTACCGATCCTCAGATATCACAGCTTTCAGAAGCAGAGCAGAAGGATTTTGCGATAGCCATTACAAAACGGCTAGAAGAAGAGAATGTGGCGCTCGATATTGGTGCCTACCGAACAGCACCAGCTGGATTGCGTATCTGGGGAGGGCCTACGGTTGATACATCAGATATTGTGATATTGTTGGATTGGCTTGACTTTATCTTCGCAGAACAAAAACAGATTAAAATTTCATAAGAAGGAACTGCACTATGCCACGCGTTTTAATCAGCGATAAACTATCAGAAGAAGCAGTTAATATTTTTGAAGCTGCTGGAGTAGAGGTCGATTTTAAACCTGGACTACCAGCGGATGAGTTAAAAGAAATCATTCATAATTATGATGGGCTGGCGGTTCGCTCTGCCACCAAGGTGACCTCAGAGATAATCGCACTAGCCGCTAACTTGCAAGTCGTTGGAAGGGCCGGTATCGGTGTTGATAATGTAGATATACCTGCTGCAACGGCGGCTGGAATATTGGTTATGAATACTCCTTTTGGAAATGCCATTACAACAGCTGAACATGCAATTGCCATGATGCTGTCTCTTACACGTCAAATTCCCCAAGCGCATATGTCTACAATTGCGAGCAAGTGGGAGAAATCCAAATTTATGGGAACAGAGATTACGGGCAAGAAACTTGGTATTATCGGGTGTGGTAATATTGGTGCTATTGTTGCCAACAGAGCTCTTGGTTTAAAAATGAAGGTGATTGGATATGACCCGTTTCTTACTACCGAGCGCGCAACGCAAATCGGTATTGAAAAAGTCGAGCTTGATGAATTACTCGCACAAGCAGATTTTATTACACTGCATACACCGCTTACAGATTCAACTCGAAATATAATTTCTGCAGATGCCTTGAATAGAACCAAAAAGGGTGTGCGCATTATTAATTGTGCAAGAGGCGGCCTTGTTGATGAACTCGCGCTTTATGCCGCTCTTAATTCAGAGCATGTAGCAGGTGCCGCACTTGATGTTTTCTCAGAAGAGCCTGCAAAAGATAATATTTTATTCGAGCATCCGAATGTTGTTGCAACGCCGCACCTTGGTGCCTCTACAATAGAAGCGCAAGAGAAAGTTGCATTGCAGGTAGCTGAGCAAATGGCAGATTATCTACAGAATGGCGCGATTACAAACGCATTGAATATGGCCTCTGTTACGGCAGAAGAAGCCCCCATTTTAAAGCCATATATGTCTCTTGGGCAGCTTTTGGGCGGGTTTCTGGGACAGGTAGATATGAATGACCTTGCCGCGGTGCAAATCGAATTTGATGGTAAATCAGCTAGTTTAAACGATGCGCCGGTTGTTGCGTCGATCATAGCTGGATTATTGGGGCCTAAAATGGATTCTGCCAATCTGGTAAATGCTTCTGCCATAGCCTCTTCCAAAGGCATCGCTGTTTCTACTGTTAAACATGACAGAAGATGCGATTATGAGACAATGATCAAAGTATCTGCTAGTTACAAAGGGGGTGAGAGAAGTATCGTTGGCACTTTGGTGGGGGGTAATAAGCCACGCATTATTGAGGTGCAGGGAATTTCAGTTGAATCTGATTTTCCAGCCGATTTACTATATATAAGAAATTATGATCGGCCAGGATTTATCGGGGCGATGGGTAGTCTTCTTGGGGAACTTGATATAAATGTGGCAACATTTCATTTAGGCAGAAAGTCAGGGACAGAAGAAGCCGTAGCGTTAATTGAAGTTGATGGTAAAATCGACCAATCTGTTCTAACCAAGGTTCGTGAGCTACCTCAAGTCGTCAGAGCAGATTATTTGCAGTTCACGCCGTAGTACAGACTTGCACTTAGCATTCATCTGCGCTAATTATTTGAGTTGCTTGCCACTATTTGTGGGATTTGCTAATCGCATCATATAATTAGGACGTTAATAATCAGATGGCACCGACAGAAGATGATAATAACAATCAAGGGTTATTGCCAGCTGGATTAATGGATCTGCTTGATCCCGTTGCAAGCCAAAATAGTCAGGCGATCACAACCATGCTGAATTGTTTTGCGCAATTTGGCTATCAGCGGGTAAAACCACCGCTTGTGGAATTTGAAGCAACATTGCTTGCAAAAGGTCCAGGGGCTACAACAGCAGCAAAGTCTTTCCGGTTAATGGATCCGCTAACGCAAAATATGATGGTGCTTCGCTCTGATATGACAGCGCAGATTTCTAGAATTTCTGGTACTAGACTTGCCCATAATCCCCGTCCTTTGAGACTGGCCTATGAAGGCGATGTGATGCGGGTTCTCCCCGATAGTTTAAACTCAGAGCGCCAGCTTTTTCAAACTGGGGCGGAATTAATCGGGTTTAATGATGCCACCGCAACTGCAGAGATATTAATATTAGGAATAAAGGCGTTATTTCAGGTTGGAATTGCGTCTCTTACTGTGGATCTTGGCGCACCCTTGCTCGCAGAGAGCTTGATGAGCACCCTTGCGCCAGATAATAGGGCTTTGGCTTCTACTGCAATTTTAGATAAAGATATTGATGCATTACAGGAAATTGATGATCCAGAAATCACTCTTATTGTTAAGGTAATAAATTCATCTGGAACAAATCAAGACGCCCTTGCCGCATTAATCCCCGAAATGAGTGAGGATGCAGGGAATATGATGCGCGATTTATTGTTTGTAGCACAGCAGCTAAAAGAGGCCTATCCTGACCTTCCTGTTACCCTTGATCCGCTCGAGAATCGCGGATTTGACTATCATACGGGCATAGGCTTTTCGATATTTGCAACAGGCCTTAGAGGCGAGATTGCAAGAGGCGGTGCCTATCTTACAGGCTTTGGAGAGCCTGCTACGGGATTGTCTGTATATATGGAGCGAGTGCTAAGAGGACTTCCAGATTTATCCCCGATGCAACGTATCTATATGCCAATCGACATTCCAAAGCAGACCATTCTTAACTATGTTGATAGAGGCCGCTCGGTTATATCGGGCAGGTATAAAGCAGACGATAAGATGGCTTTACAAGAAGCAAAACAGCTTAATTGTGCATTTATTGTACGTAATGCGGGCTCCCCGCCAGAATCAATTGAAGAATAAGGTATTTTGATGGCAAATGTAGCGGTAATAGGAACCCAGTGGGGGGATGAAGGTAAAGGTAAAATAGTCGATTGGCTATCAGAGCGAGCAGATATCGTTGTTCGCTTTCAAGGCGGGCATAATGCCGGTCATACCTTAGTCATTGACGGCACGAAATATAAACTCTCTATTCTGCCCTCTGGAACAGTGCGTTCTGGCAAATTGTCGATTATTGGTAATGGCACGGTAGTAGACCCGTTTCACCTATTGTCTGAAATAGCGCATTTACAAAATCAGGGTGTTCAAATTTCACCAGATAATTTGCTATTATCGGAAACAGCGACCTTAATCCTACCTGTTCATGCGCAAGTAGATAAGGCAAGAGAGGTGCTTCGGGGTTCAGGTAAAATTGGCACTACTGGGCGTGGAATTGGCCCCGCATATGAGGATAAAATAGCAAGGCGCGCTATTAGAATTGCAGATTTATCAGATACAGATGTCCTTAAGAAAAAAATAGAGCAGATTGTTACTTGGCATAATATTTTTCTTAAGGCTTCTGGTGATGAAGGTATCACTGCTAGCTCGGTTTTCGAACAGCTTGAACCAATAATTCCAGAAATTTTGTCTTATACAGGCAGAAGCTGGGAAGTGCTTGGCGCTGCTCATGCAAGTGGCAAACGTATCTTGTTTGAAGGTGCACAAGGCGTTATGCTTGATATTGACCATGGAACATACCCGTTTGTTACATCATCAAACACCGTGGCTGCACAAGCGGCAACAGGTAGTGGTACTGGCCCATCAAACATTCATTTCACACTTGGTATTACCAAAGCCTATACAACAAGAGTTGGGGAGGGGCCTTTCCCAACTGAAGATTTTGCTGAAGATGGCCAAAGAATGGGCGAGAAAGGCGCTGAGTTTGGGACGGTTACGGGGCGTAAGCGACGATGTGGATGGTTTGATGCGGTTATGGTTCGTCAAGCAGGGTTAATGGCTGGCATTACCGGAATGGCTCTTACGAAACTTGATGTGCTTGATGGTTTTGAAGTTCTCAAAATTTGTGTAGGCTATGAAGTTAATGGACAGAAAATCACCTATTTTCCAGCTGATACGCAATCACAAATCGCGTGTGTTCCCATTTATGAAGAAATGCCAGGATGGAGTGAAACTACATTTGGCGCACGCAGCTGGGCTGATTTACCAGCTAATGCGGTAAAATATATCAGGCGCCTTGAAGAGCTCACACAAATTCCAGTAGCGCTTCTCTCAACCAGTCCAGAGCGCGAAGATACTATTCTGGTGAAAGATCCGTTTATCTCAAGCTAGTTTTCTTGGGAAGAATGAGGCAGTAAATTTAGCTCGGCAGATTTTATCTTTACCGCCTGCGACAACTTCTCAAACGCTCTTACTTCGATTTGACGAATACGCTCACGGCTAACATTAAATTCTTCTGAGAGGTCTTCTAGTGTAAGAGCAGGCTCTGTTAATCGTCTTGCATGAATGATGCGCTGTTCTCTTGGATTTAGACTTTCCAAAGCTTCTCTCATAACAGAATATTGAGCTTCAAATTCTTCTCTTTCAGCAAACTCAACTTCCTGATTTTCGCGGTCATCCTCAATCCAATCTTGCCATTCACCGCCCCCATCAATGTCACTTGCCATCGGCGTGTTTAATGATTTATCGCCTCCTGACATTCTCTGATTCATAGAAATAACTTCAGTTTCAGCTACCTCTAGAGTGTCAGCAATATAAGTGACTTGTTCTGGCTTTAGATCACCGCCATCTATTGCGTCTATCTTTCCTTTTAATCGCCTAAGATTAAAGAAAAGCTTTTTCTGGGCTGCGGTTGTTCCAATTTTAACAAGCGACCAGCTACGCAATATATACTCTTGAATAGAAGCTTTTATCCACCACATAGCATATGTTGCTAATCGAAATCCCCGCTCTGGGTCAAATTTCTTAACAGCATGCATCATGCCGATATTTCCTTCAGATATCAGGTCAGATAAGGGCAATCCATACCCACGATATCCCATGGCAATTTTTGCAACTAATCGCAAATGGCTTGTTACAAGTTTATGCGCAGCTTCAACGTCATCACGCTCAGACCATGATTTTGCTAGCATGTATTCTTCGTCTTTTTCCAGCATTGGAAATGAGCGGATGCGAGATAGATATTTAGATAAATTTCCATCTGGCGTTAACGCAGGGATAAGTGCATTTTTTGTCATGTGCCTGCCTTTGTTTCTGTGGCAAATTAGTCTTCCTTATTATATATGAATTAACCCTATTTTTTTAAAGACATAACTAGTAATTAGTGTGTCCACGCTCCCAAACGGCTTGTTCCAAGATGGTGTGCAGATTTTTTAGATCCTCTGGGAAGGGGGCTTTGAATTCCAGCTCTTGTTTTGTTACCGGATGTATAAACCCTAGTTCAGATGCGTGAAGCGCCTGACGCTCAAACGCTCTGATTGTAGCAAGCGCTTGTCTGCTGATTTTATCAGGCATTTGGGCTACACGCTGCGGTCTTCCATATACAGCATCTCCAATAATAGAGTGACCGATGGAGGTTAAATGCACTCTTATCTGATGTGTTCTGCCAGTTTCAAGTGAGCATTCAATGTGGCATCCAAAAGGCGGGAATAATTTTATCACTCTATAATGGGTAATAGCAGACCGGCCATTTTCACGAATTGTTTGTTTTTTTCGGTCTACAGAGTGCCTGCCAAGAGGCGCATCAATAGTCCCAGTCATTTCTGACGGTACCCCCCAGCATAACGCCTCATATTTTCTGTGAATTCGGTGCTTAGCAAACAGGGTGCTTAACCCATGATGGGCTTCCTGAGATTTAGCGGCAACCATTACACCAGATGTATATTTATCGAGCCTATGTACTATACCAGGTCTTGCAACACCGCCAATGCCTGTTAAGCTTCGCCCGCAATGATGTAAAAGAGCATTGACCAAAGTTCCATTTCTAGAACCGGGGGCTGGGTGCACCACAAGTCCAGCAGGCTTATTGATAATAATTAAGTCATTATCTTCATAAAGAATATCCAGCTTTATATCTTCTGCCAGCGGTATATCGTCAATTATGGCAGGTATTGTTAGCTGATAGGAACAACCGGGTTTGACGCTCACGGAGGGATCGTCTAATGTTCTGCCATCGCAGGATAAATGGCCTTCCTGAATAAGCGTTTTTATACGAGAGCGTGAATAACTTCCTTCTGTTATGTGCTCTGTTATAAATTTATCTATTCGGCGTTTCGGCTGATCTGGCGAGCATATAATAGTAATGTGATGAGGATCTGTCATTATCATGAATAATACACCAGAACGCGCGGAAATAACACCTAATAAGCAGGCTGCCATGTCAGATAAATCGCTGAAACTGGTGAAAATGGCGTCTATTATAATGGGCATTCTTATTATATTTGGCTTTATTGCGCTGATTTTTGGATTGCAGCAAAAACTATCAGATACAACAGATGCTTATTCTGAAGTTGAAATTTCTCTTTCTGAGGGACAAAAAATTCTTTCTGTTAGCCCAGATGCACAGGGCGGTATAGTACTATGGATTGAGAATTCAAACGCTTCTGATATGAAACAGCTAATTCAGCATATTGATAAATCAGGAATCGTTAAAAGCCAGTTTTTCATAACCGTTAAATAATAACTGACAGATAGTCTCCCGCACATAGCGCTATTATGGATATGTATTTTTCCTTCTTGGGAGTCATTGATAGCTGGTGCAACCACGTAAAATCGTATATCAAATTCTCACATTAATGTTATCTTTAAGGAACAAAGCCGATGGTGAGCTCTCAATATGTGTATTCAATGTACCGTCTTGGAAAAACCTATCCAGGTGGTAAAGAGGTTTTAAAGGATATAAGTCTTTCCTTTCTCCCAGGCGCTAAGATTGGTGTTCTTGGCTTGAATGGTGCAGGTAAGTCTACATTGCTAAAAATTATGGCGGGAATTGAAACTGAATTTACAGGTGAAGCGCAAGCATCAGACGGATTAAATATTGGCTATTTGGCGCAAGAGCCAGAGTTAGACCCAAAACTGGATGTGGCTGGTAATGTATTATCAGGTCTTGGCAACGCAAAATTGCTTGTTGATAGATTTAACGAGGTAAGCGCCCGTTTTGCTGAAGAGCTTACCGATGATGAGATGAATGATCTTATCAATGAACAGGCCGAGTTGCAGGAACAGATTGATGCTGCAGATGGCTGGGATCTTGAGCGTAAAGCCCAAATAGCAATGGATGCTTTGCGTGTGCCTGAACCAGATGCGGATGTGACGACTCTCTCAGGTGGAGAGAAAAGACGCGTTGCATTATGCAAGTTACTATTAAGCGCGCCTGATATGTTGCTATTGGATGAGCCTACAAACCATCTGGATGCAGAATCAGTCGCTTGGTTACAGCGGTTTTTACATGATTTCCCAGGTACCGTTGTTACAATCACACATGATAGATATTTTCTAGATGAGGTTGCTGGCTGGATTCTTGAGTTAGATCGTGGCCAAGGCATTCCGTATGAAGGCAACTATTCAGGCTGGCTTGAGCAAAAACAAAAGCGTCTTGAAGTTGAAGGGCGCAAAGATGATGCACGGGTAAGATCACTCTCACGCGAATTAGATTGGGTTCGCTCTGCCCCAAAAGCAAGGCAGGCTAAATCAAAAGCAAGATTGAACGCCTATGAGAAAATGTTGGAAGAGCAGCAGTCTAGCCGTGAAGATGTTGCAAAAATCATTATTCCAGCAGGCCCAAGATTAGGGGATGTGGTGATTGAAGCAGATAATCTTAGCAAGGCCTTTGCAAGTAAGCTGCTTGTTGAGGATTTGGATTTCCGGCTTCCTCCGGGGGGTATTGTCGGTGTAATTGGCCCGAACGGCGCTGGTAAAACAACCTTGTTTAGGATGCTCGTTGGTGACGAAACTCCAGATAAGGGAAGCTTGAAACTTGGTGATACCGTAAAACTTGGATATGTTGACCAGTCACGCGACTCTTTAGAGGATGCCAAAACAGTTTGGGAAGTTATATCTGACGGGAATGACGAGTTGGAATTAGGCAAGCGGGTTATGCCCTCAAGAGCTTATGTTAGTTTATTTAATTTTAAAGGCTCTGATCAACAAAAGAAAGTCTCACAATTATCTGGAGGAGAGCGTAATCGGGTGCATCTTGCACGCATGTTAAAATCAGGTGCAAATGTGCTGCTTCTTGACGAGCCTACGAACGACCTTGATGTGGATACTTTGCGTGCATTGGAAGAAGCGCTTCTTGAATTTGCGGGATGCGCAGTTGTGGTAAGCCACGATCGCTGGTTTCTGGACAGGATTGCAACGCATATTCTTGCATTTGAAGGTAATTCCCATGTGGAATGGTTTGAAGGCAATTACGAAGCCTATGAAGCAGATAAAAAACGCAGACTGGGCGCTGATGCATCTCAACCATCACGAATAAAATACAAACCTATATCAAGAGGGTGAAATTACTTACGTAACTTACCTTCTATCGCCTCAATCAGCGCAGGAAAAGAACCTGCATTTTTTCGGATAATCGCGACGTTTTCCTGCTTTTGGGTTACGAGCATTGATATGTTTTCAAATTCGACATCAATGATTTTTGCTATATCACTATCAGGCGTTGAAACCCGCCATTTTACTGAGATTTTAGGAATAGATTGGTTAGGAACAAGCAAATTTCCTGATACCATAACCATTTTATCTCCCTTAGGGATAGAGGATTGAAAATCAAAACTAAAATTATCAATATCACCTAATTGAGATGATGTAACATCTGCAATTAATTCCGAAATTAGTTTGGTATAATGCTCTTTTTCATCTGACGTTGCTGCCCGCCAATAGGGACCAGTTGACGCTTTTGCAATGATATTAATATCAAAATATGCATAGATGAGCTTTAGGAAATCAGTTCGTCTTTGCTCTATGGATATCTCTGTTTTCTGAATATTTGAGACTTCGTCTAATAATTCATTAACAAGGCTAACCGCATTATCTGTCTTTGAAGCAAGGGCAGCATTATTTATAAAAATACCGCAAAGCATGCAGACCGAAAGTAATAATACAGATAATTTCGAATAAACTGTCATCCTATTCCTCAAAATCTAAATCATCAAAAAGAGAGTCTGCCTCAGATTTGTGAATGCTGGAAGACGGCATCTCCCCAAACCGTAACTGATAATAAGCCGAACGCGCTCTTACATATCCATCAAGACTATTATATTTTATGTCATTTACAATGTCAAAATTAGCAGCTCTCCATGATATAGTAGATAATACAGGTTGCATTGATACTGCTTGGCTTATGGCTTTTTTCTCCTCAAGGGCAGAATACGGATTAACAATCATATTTGCAACTTGCCCAAATGCGTGTCTACTTGTTTTCCCCCCTAATATTGGAAGCACAACATAAGGCCCTTCTGGGATATCATATACACTCAAAGTTTTGCCAAAATCTTGACTTACCGGGGGCTCTTCTTCAGAGACGAGGTTTATTAACCCAAGCGTTAGCGCATTCACAGAAAAATGCAGGCTAGATAAAGCTGCATTTTCCCAATTGCCTTGAAGTCCAGAATTTAGAGCAGTATTAGGCAGCCCAGCCCAGAACACATGGTTTGCAACCGCTGTCTTAGCACTTTGCGGGATTGCTTTTTTATAGCCATAGGCTACGGGTTCTAATATTAATGTATCAACACTGTCATTAAAGGCGTAGATTTGCCTGTTTGTATTCTCAAACGGGTCTCTGTTGAGAGAGGCATCTGACTTATCTACGCCGCTGCAGCTTGTTAAAATAAAACCAAGACAAATCATAATGGGTAGATAGAATTGGTGGATTTTCATAAACTTAAATTTCATAATAGTTTACATATATCGATATCATTGAATTTTTGCTAGACTCAATAGTGATCTTTATTAATCTGTTGTTTATCAATGAGGCACAATTATTGGTATATAAGAGCGAGTATCTTATAAAGGTTTCACAGCCATCTATTGCGGAATAAGAATGTGTATTTGTATGCCAGATGGCCAAGAATAAAAATCTATTTAAGGGGCCTATATCAGTACCCCATATAAGAACCCAATCGTAGCCCTTTATATTAGAATATGGTTAATTTATGAATCTAGAAACTAATAGTGAAATAACGCAAAGAGACTTACACCCTATTTGGTTACAAGGTCTAAATCAGCCACAACAGCAAGCTGTTACGAATTTAGATGGACCATTGCTTGTATTATCAGGAGCAGGAACTGGAAAAACACGTGTTCTAACGTCTCGTCTGGCGCAGCTAATTGCGACAAGAACTGCTAATCCATTCAATATATTAGCGGTTACATTCACCAATAAAGCAGCTCGGGAAATGCGTATTCGGGCGGTTGAGCTGGTAGGCCCAATGGCGGAGCAGATCACACTTGGTACCTTTCACTCCGTTGCCGCACAGATGCTTCGCCGTCATGCTGAGCTGATTGGATTAAAATCTAATTTTACAATTTTAGATACAGATGATCAGTTAAGATTAATTAAGCAAGTCATGGAAGCAGAGGGTCTGGATTTAAAACGTTGGCCACCACGAATGATCTTGGGCTTATTTAGCAGGTGGAAAGATAGAGGTCTTACGCCAGATAAAATCACGAAATCAGAAGCAGGGGATGCAGCGCAAGGAAAAGCTAAAACATTATACAGCGCTTATCAATCACGGCTTTTGACATTAAATGCAGCTGATTTTGGCGATCTTCTATTACATATGCTTACCATTTTTAACCAGAATCTGGATGTCTTACAGAAATATCAAAATCGCCTAACGCATATTATGGTAGATGAATATCAGGATACAAATGTTGCTCAGTATCTCTGGTTAAGATTGCTTTCTGCTGCACATGGCAATTTGTGCTGCGTTGGGGATGATGATCAGTCAATCTATGGGTGGCGAGGCGCTGAAGTCGGCAATATTCTTAAGTTTGAGAAAGATTTTCCAGGTGCAGATATTGTTCGCCTAGAGGAAAATTACCGTTCTACGGGACATATATTAGCAGCAGCATCGACACTAATAGCCCATAATGAAGGACGTCTTGGTAAATCCCTTTTTACAGCAGAATCAGATGGCGAGAAAATACGCGTTGCTGGCTATTGGGATGGTAGTGAAGAGGCTCGCACTATCTCTAACCAGATAGAGTTTCTTTTAAAAGACGGACAACAGCTATCTTCTATGGCTGTTTTGGTTCGGGCTGGATACCAAACACGTGAATTTGAAGAACGCTTTATTGCGATAGGCCTTCCCTACCGCGTGGTTGGGACACGGTTTTACGAGCGCGCTGAGATTAGAGACGCACTGGCATATCTAAGGTTGGTATATCAACAATCAGATGATCTGGCATTTGAGCGGATAATTAACACCCCGAAACGTGGCTTGGGTGAGGCCTCGCTACAGCTGATACACCAATTATCAAGAGCGCAAAATATACCGTTATTTGCGGCGGCTACAAATCTTTCTTACTCAGACGAGCTTAAACCACAAGCAAAACGGGCTTTATGTAAATTTATCGATGATATTATGCGCTGGCATTCTGCTCGCTCAGACATGCCGCCTGCGGAACTAGCAGAAACGATATTAGAAGAAGCTGGCTATACAACAATGTGGCAAATGCATAAATCCCCAGATGCCCCAGGAAGATTAGAGAATCTAAAAGAATTAGTCTCTGCCATTGGAGAATTTGAGAGTTTATCTGGCTTCCTTGAGCATATCTCCCTTGTAATGGATAATGAAACGCAAACAACAGAAGGTGAAGTGACTTTAATGACACTTCATGCTGCCAAGGGTTTAGAGTTTGATACCGTGTTTTTGCCTGGCTGGGAGGAGGGCGTGTTTCCAAGCCAACGAACTCTGGAAGAAAATGGGGGGGCTGGCCTAGAAGAAGAGCGCAGATTAGCCTATGTTGGAATAACGCGGGCAAGACGTAACTTGTTTATAAGTTTTGCTGCAAACAGACGCATTCATGGCTTGTGGCAATCTGCTATCCCATCTCGGTTTATATCTGAATTACCAGAGCGAAACTTAATTGAAGATATGGCACGGGGGCTGTCTATTGGGCGTGTAGAGCCTATAATGATAGGACAGGCAGAAACCCGTGTTGGAAAGCCTGGATATGGTGCAGGCTGGCAAAGAATGGCATCTAATACAACAGCTAACCGTGCCGCCCCTCGCAGAGATTCAGGCGGGATAATCGAGCAGCAACAACAAATCACATTTTCTATTGGCGATAGAGTGTTTCATATGAAATTTGGGATGGGGGATGTCCTTGGCGTTGAAGGGGATAAACTCGACATACAGTTTGATAAAGCAGGTAGGAAGAAAGTCATTGCTAGCTTTGTCAGTCATAAATAATGCCGCAAATTAGGGAGTGTTTAGCTAGATGATCGCGCAGACATTTTATGAATTACAGGTAGAGTGTACCGGCCCCACAGCAGAATTGGAGGCCATCTTTGAGCAATTACTCGATGCTAATGCGATTTCTCTTGAAAGGCGGGAAGATACAAAACAGCTCACTAAGGTAGTTGCTTTATTCGATATAGAGCCAAGCCTAGAGCAGGTGGATTTTTATCTCAGTAGATGCTTGCTTGCGAACATAAAATCTGTACAGCTTCAAAAATTACCGCCAACAGATTGGGTGCATGAAAACCGAAAAGAGTTTCCCGCATTTAAGATAGGCAGATTCTGGGTGCATGGCAGTCATATTACACACCCAGCACCTACGGGTTTATTTCCGTTATGCGTTGATGCTGCACAAGCTTTTGGCTCTGGAACACACGCAACAACAAAAGGGTGTCTGTTAGCAATACAAAACGCATCTCGCTCAAAAAGACATATTAGGCGAATACTTGATTTAGGATGTGGGAGCGGGATATTATCAATGGCGGCAAAATCCCTTAATCCTAGTGCCGCTGTTATGGCAGCAGATTATGATAAAATATCAGTTGAGACCACACGCCAAAACTGGCATATAAACCAATATCCAAAGACGGCATTTTTTGCACTTCATTCTGATGGTTTCTCGCATGAAAGGCTCCGTGGAAAGCACAAATTTGATTTGATAGTTGCGAATATTCTTGCAAAACCATTGAAACAATTTGCACCGCTAATTGCTCAAAACCTCGCATCTAATGGCAGGGTTATTCTCTCAGGTCTTCTGACAAGTCAAATGCGTGATATTCGGGCTATTTATCGACATCATCATTTATTTGTGATGCAACATATTCAGATGGATGCATGGTCAACACTCCTGCTTGCGCCCAAAACCAATTATACCAAAAGGTAGAGATTAGATGGCAGATAATACCTCATCCGAAAAACTAGCCGCATTACGCTCTGTATTAGAAAAGCAAGGGTTAGATGGATTGCTGGTTCAAAGAGCAGATCTATTTCAAGGAGAAGAGGTACGGCCGTGTGATGAGCGTCTTGCTTATATTAGTGGTTTTACAGGCTCTGCTGGTTATGCGCTTATTCTAAAAAACACAGCCGCATTATTTTCAGATCAGCGTTACAGCTTGCAGATGCAAAACCAGACTGATGCTAAAGAGTGGCAATGCTTCGATACTATGAATTCTGGCATTAAAGATGTAATTGCTGATTTAGATGATGTAGCAGGCAACATAATTATTGGTTATGATAGCTGGATAATGACCGCAGGCCAGGTTGAAAAACTTCTAGATAGCGAAAACGGAATTTCTATCAGCTGGGTAGCGTTAAGAAATTCTCTTATTGACGAAATTTGGCAGGAAAGACCTGATAAGAAAATTATTCATCACTGGTATATGCCAGATGAGATAGCTGGCATATCCGCACAGCAGAAAATCACGCAGCTATATGAAAGACAAAGTAAGGGTAACCCTTCAACCAGTATTTTGGTTAGCAAGGTAGATAGTGTTAACTGGCTATTAAATGTTCGTGGCGATGCGCTTGCACATACACCGTTTTTTCACGCAATGTTACTTGTGCATTCAAGCAGGGATATCGTCGTAATATCAGAGGATAAGCCAGAGATAGACTTTCAAATAGAGGGTCTAAAAATCGAGCATAGATGCTTTACGGAAATGTCAGAAATAGCAAAAAAGCTGGTAGATAGAAAAATTCAAATTGATAAATCATCCTGTCCCAAAGCATTGTTAGATTGTTTCTTAGAACAAAATAGCGCGATTGAATTTAAGCCAGATAGCACAGTGCTGGTTAAGGCACAAAAGAACGAAGCTGAATTAAAGGGTATGAAAGATGCTCACATAAAAGATGCAGTCGCTTTTTGTCAGTTTTGGTATTGGTTTGAGCATGCGGTATATAATCAGCCAATTACCGAATGTGAAGTTGCCACCTATCTTTCAGAATTTCGTGCGCAGCAGCCTGAATATATATGTGACTCATTTCCAGCAATCGTGGGATTTAATGATAATGGCGCTATTGTTCATTATCGCGCTAAAAAAGGGGAAGATAACAAAATTGAGAATAATGGTGTGGTACTAATTGATTCAGGGGCTCATTATAAAGCTGGAACGACCGATATTACGAGATGCTTTGCTATCGCAGAACCCGCTGCCAAAGCGGTGCTTGCAAACAGCCTAGTTGTTGGTGCCCATTTAACTTTATCGAACGCTATATTCCCGAAAGGGGTTAGCGGTATTCAGCTTGATGCCATTTGCAGACAGGGTTTGTGGGATAATAAAATGGATTATGGTCATGGAACAGGCCATGGCGTTGGTCACGTATTAAGTGTTCATGAAGGGCCTGCATCACTATCTAAACGCGGAAGTCAGGAAATTTTGGCAGGGATGATTTTATCTAATGAGCCTGGTTATTATCAGCCAGGTGAATTTGGCATAAGACAGGAAAACCTTGTTCACGTAATTACTGTTTGTGATGATTTTCTAGGCTTTGAGAATCTCACTTTTGTTCCATTTGATAAAAGACTAATTGATACATCTTTGTTATCAAAAACCCAGCTTGACGCTTTGAACAGCTATCATAAAGAAGTGCTGGAAAAAATAAGTCCGCATCTTCCATACGCACTGCAAGATTGGTTGGATCATAAATGTGAAGCCTTATGATAGAAGGGCTATCCATTCCTCTTCACTTAATATCGTAACTCCCAATTCAGCTGCTTTTTGAGCCTTGCTGCCAGAATCGCTGCCTGCTATTACATAATCTGTTTTTTTGGAGACAGAGCCTGCAACCTTTGCTCCCATTCGTTCTGCCTGAGCCTTTGCTTCTGCTCTTGAGAGCTGATTAAGCGTACCCGTAAACACAATAATTTTGCCACTAATGGGAGAGGTTGATTGAGGCGCTGTCGGTGCAATAGGCGTTATATGTTCAAGAAGCTTCTCAACTAATTGCTGATTTTCTTCTTGGGCAAAGAAATCGATTAAATCGCCAGCTACAGATTCCCCTATCTGGTCAATATTTATCAAATCTTGATAGGCGGGATGTGTAATATCTTGTGCGTGCAAGCAGCTCTCTTGAAGAGAAGTCAAAGACTGATAGGTTAGCGCAAGTAACCTTGCCGTTGCGATACCAATCTGGCGAATACCAAGTGCAAAAATCACACGGCCTAGGGCGATTTCATGTCTTGAATTTATGGCATTGACTAGATTGGTTGCCGATTTATCGCCCATTCTGTCTAGCTGTGCAATCTCATCTCTTCGCTGTGGAAGTAGGAATATATCTGAGGGCAGTTTTAGCCAGCCTAATTCGTTGAATAAGACGATTTGCTTGGCTCCTAAGCCCTCAATATCAAAGGCATCTCTGCTTACAAAATGAATAAGGCGTTCAACGGATTGCGCATGGCAGTTAAACCCACCTGTGCATCGTCGAACAGCTTCGTTATCTGGTCTTATCGCTGGATAGCCGCAAATGGGACAGCTGTCTGGAAACGAAAATATAGTCTCGCTTCCAGTTCTTTTATTCGGCAGGCTGGCAACAATTTGAGGAATGACATCTCCTGCTCTTTGTAGAATTACTGTATCGCCAATACGGATATCCTTGCGGCGTATTTCATCTTCATTATGCAGCGTAGCATTTGAGACAACAACGCCTCCAACCGTAATAGGTTGAAGCCTTGCAACTGGGGTAAGTGCGCCTGTTCTTCCAATTTGGATATCAATATCTAACAGCCGTGTCTCCGCCTGTTCTGCTGGAAATTTATGAGCCATTGCCCAACGTGGCGCACGACTTACTTGTCCAAGGCGTTCTTGCCAATCTAGCCTGTCAACCTTATACACAACGCCGTCAATATCATATTCAAGCTCACTTCTTAAGGATGCTATATTATGATATGTGGAAAGCAAACTTTCTGCAGACCCGCATTTAGTGGTTAATGGGTTTACGGTGAACCCAAATTCAGAAAGACAGGTAAGAAAACCTGAATGCGTATTTGAAATTGGTTGTGAAATTTCACCAGACGCATACGCAAAGAAATGCAAGGACCTCTTTGCAGTAATTAGTGCATCTTTTTGCCTGAGCGAGCCAGCAGCCGCATTTCTGGGATTTGCAAAAACTTTTTTTCCAGCATTCTCCTGAGCTATATTTAACGCGTGGAAATCTGTTTTTGTCATATAAATTTCACCACGGATTTCACAAATATCTGGCGCTGTTTCAGGAAGCATCGAGGGTATATCAGATATGGTTCTTATATTCTGGGTTACATCCTCCCCAGTTGTGCCATCCCCGCGCGTTGCGGCGGTAATAAGCCTGCCTTTTTCATAGCGAAGCGAAATTGACAAGCCATCAATTTTTGGCTCCGCAGTAAACTCAACTGCCTCATCTTCACAAAGATTTAGGAAGCGGTTAATCCGCTGAATAAATAAAGTGACCTCTTCTGGGTCAAAAATATTCGATAGTGAAAGCATTGGGCGCGCATGTTTAACCTTGGCAAACTGTTCCGAAGGCGCGCTGCCAATTCGCATAGAAGGGTTTTTCTGCGATATTAGGTTTGGAAATGCATTCTCTATTGCAAGACTTAATTTGACTAATGTGTCATATTCTGCATCTGAAATGACAGGTGCATCTTTTTGGTGATAAGCGATATCATGGGACGCTATTTGCTGGTTTAAATCTGCCATTGCATCTCTTGCCGTATCCTCAGAAAGCATATTTACACTATCTATGGTGAGTTCATCATACGGTTTTTGAGAGGTCATAATTTTTTTTATCCTTTAACGCAACTGCTAACTCAACTGCCAACTCAACGACGAGCATCGATCAAGGTTCGAGCAGCCATTCTTGCCGCATCGGTTATTTGTTCTCCTGCAAGCATACGGGCTACTTCCTCGCGGTGACCATCCGCATCAAGAAGCGTTGTATTGCTGATAATGCTATCGCCAACTGACAGCTTACTTATTTTTAAGTGATTTTGTCCCTTGGCAGCTACTTGCGGTGAATGGGTAATCACCAGAGTTTGTGTTGTTTTTCCCAATGCAGAAAGGCGGGATCCAACCGCATCTGCAACCGCGCCACCAACACCAGAATCCACCTCATCAAATATAAGACATTTATCTGGCTCTCCTTCAGATAATACAACTTTAAGCGCAAGCAAGAACCTTGCTAATTCTCCTCCGGAGGCTATTTTATCGATGGCACCGATTGCTTGACCTTTGTTGGTGCGAGCCTCAAAGCGTACTTTATCAATACCAGTTGCGCTCCACCTATCTTCATCTAATAATTGGATATTTGTTTTAAATTCCGAGCTTTCAAGTTTTAAAACAGGAAGCTGTTGCATAACCTGCTGATCTAAGATGTGTGCTGCGGTAATTCTGGAAGCACTTAACTCCTTGGCTTTCTTTACATACTGCTCATAAGCAGCATCACGTTGTAAGCGGAGCTGGGCAATATTATCTGTTTCGTCATCTAGACGCGTAATTTTTTCTTGGAAGCTATGATACAACTCAGCTAAATTATCTGCAGAGCAATTATGTTTTCGCGCTAGGGAGCGAAGCAAATGAAGTCTTTCATCAATTTCTTCAAGCCGCCTTGGATCTGCATCTAAATTCTCAGCAGCATCGCGAAGTTCTGTTTCTACTTCATTTAATTCAAATGTAATTTGCTGTAATTTTTCAATTGCCGGATTTACAAGACTACTACCAAGCGTTTCTATTTTATCTAGATGGGCGCTTGCAGACCCTAGCTTGCTAATAGCGCCATCATCATGACTTAGAATTTCATGAGCAGATTGTAATCCTTGAATAATTTTATTCGCATTTGCATGAACATTCCGCTCCGTCATGAGCTCTTCTTCTTCGCCAGTAACGGGCAGAAGCATATCTAATTCTGTCAAAGACTCTCTTAGCCAGTCTTCTTCTGCTCGAGCCTTTATGAATATTGCTTCCGCATCATTATAATTCTGCTGTGATTGACGCCAATGCTGAAAGGCTTCTTGGGTGCTGACAACAAGGTGTGGATGTCCAGAAATCCTATCTAGAAGAGTGAGATGGGTGCTGGTATCAAGAAGACCACGTCCTTCAAACTGGCCTTGTATTTCAACAAGCAAATCCCCGCATTTGCGAAGCAAAGATACAGATACTGGTTCATCATTGATAGTGGCTGGTGACCTGTCTTGGCGTAACTGACGCCGTAAAATCAGCTCATCTTGCATTGGGATTCCAGCCTCAATCAATAGATCTCTTACGGGATGTTCTGATGGAATGATAAAACTAGCTGTTACTTGCGCCGATATATGCCCATGCCGCACCAGCGAGAAATCAGCCCTGCTCCCAAGCGCCAGGCCTAATGCATCAAGCAGAATTGACTTTCCAGCACCTGTCTCGCCAGTGAGAACTGTTAATCCTGAATTAAATTCAAGATCTAATTTTTCGATTAATACAATATTTCGGATGCTTAGGTGAACCAGCATGAGTTTACTTAAAAATGTTAATTCTACTAATGATGCTGCCTACCACCCCTTTTTGGTCAGTCTCATCACTGCTGCCCACAACACCCATTAAAGCCTCTGCTTTTTCTGTCCAAGGGGAATTTGGGAAATTATACTGCACTACTTTTAACGCTCTCTCAGCTTCGTCATCTAGGTTCATCATATTATAGGCAACAGTCAGCCTATATAAGGCCTCTGGAACCTGATTAGAGGTTTGATACTTGTCTGTTACAGTTTGGAACCTGTTGATTGCTGCTGAGATATATCCTTGTTTGAGGTAGAATCTTCCAACTGCCATTTCTTTTCCAGCTAAGTTTGAGCTAGCCAGATCGCGCTTTAATTGACCGTCTTGTGCATATACTCCATCTGGAAAACGACGAAGCAATTCTGAAAAAGCATCCATCGAGCGTTTGGTCATTGCGGCATCTCGCTCTACATCAACAATCTGTTCATAATAGCATAATGCACGTAGATAATATGCATATTCGGTATCTTCATGAGCTGGGTATAATTCGATGAATCTCTCAAGTGTTGATAATGCTCGGGGATAATCATTGGCTTCATAATAGGCCCAAGCAGCCATGATTTGGGATTTTACAGCCCAGCTAGAGTAGGGATGCTGGCGCTCGACTTCTTCAAATAATGACGCTGCTTCTTTTGGATTGCCGTTATAAACAGAATCCAGCGCTTTATTATAGAGGGAATCAACAGGCAGGTCTATTTGGTCAAGATCGTCTGTATTTTGATTAGAGCTACACGCTGAAAAGAATAGAAATAACGATAATAAAGCTGCAAACACAGCAGAACTATACGGATTACTGATAGTCATCTGCTTTCCTTAATCTATTCTATAATCATAGGTTCTATGATGAAAATGAGATTTTTCAACACTGCAATATAGTACCATCTCGCAGGTGATACGGCTAGACACTTTAAGTGTTGGAACTATTTTTTGATATTTAAGCAGGGATTGCCGCAGCAGATTTTGGCAGATTAACAAAACCGCGCCCTGGAGCAACATCCTCTGAAATTGTTTTAACAACATAGGCTGATTTATCAGCCATGAGCGTATGCAACAATTTTAAGGTTAATGCATGTCCGGGCCTAAACGCCTCAATTTTTCCAAAAATAGGCATGCCAGTAAGAAACAAATCGCCCATACAATCTAACGCTTTATGACGCACGCATTCATCATTCATACGCAAACCGCCCTCATTCAGGATTTTTCCGTTATCTACGACAACTGCATTTTCAAGTGTACCGCCTTTGGCAAGCCCTGCATGTTGCATATTTTCAACGTCACGCAACATACAGAATGTTCGTGCAGGAGAAATCGTTTCAATATAGCTTGACGTTGTAAAAGAATAGTCAATTTTTTGCTGTCCAATCCCGGGATCGGGAAAGTCTATATGAAGGGACAACTCTAAATTAGAGGATGGGTTGATGCGCGCCCATGCGCCATTCTCGTTAATAATGCTCACTTCTTTTAGAATTTTAAGATAGCTTGCGGGATATTTTTGCTGCCTTTGTCCTGCTTTAAGGAGTGCTTTTACAATAAGCTCTGAGCTACCATCAAGGATAGGCATTTCAGGACCGTCAACATAGATATTGGCATTATCGATTCCCATTGCGAATAGAGCTGACATAAAATGCTCTATGGTGTTAATCCCAACCCCATCATTATTTTCTATTCGGGTGCATAACGATGCACTAACTGTATTATTTATGTGCGCTTGGATTTTATTATTCTGTTCGTGAATATCCTCACGCCAGAAACAAATTCCTGAATTTGTATCAGAGGGTTCAATTCTAGCGGTTATGGCACGCCCGGTATGAACCCCAACCCCAGATAAGGAAAAGGGCTCTATTATCGTAGATTGTAAGTAATTCAATTTAAAACCTTTAGTCATAATAATACCCAGACAAACTAGCGAGTGTCTGGGTAATATACAAATCACGTTTAGTTACAAATTGTTGCAGGAGCTCTAATTTGCCTGACGTCTTAAGAATGCTGGAATATCCAGCTCATCAGGATCTTCTTGCTCTTGAACTTCTTGAAACGCCATTGCTGCCTGACCACCAGAAATAGTTGGCAAGTCCAGAATTTTAGGGGTCTCATTTGCGCCATTAGATGTTCCTGCCTCATCAGAAATTGGGGGGGCTAACTCTCGCCTAATAGCGGGTTCACTCTCATCAGATCTCTTTGCTAAGAGCGGCGAGAGAGACGGTGTGCTCCCTCCTAGTGAATTGGCAGTTGGGGATTGATTTGATTTTTGTGAATCGCTCCTTTCCGCTGCTGAGGCCCCCCACATTTGGGAAATTCGGCCCATAAGACCCGTTTTCTGTCGCACAGGTGCATAGCTTGCATTTGGAGACATTGGTTCAGTTGGTTCAGGAATAAAAACCGGCTGGGCTGTATTCTCTGTTTCTTCTACCTTCAAAGAGCCTAATTTTTCATCTGCAATAGAGCTTTTATTAGCTTCATTTTCTGAGAAGGTAGAAGATGTAGCCTGTGCATTCATTAATCCGAGCGGCGAGAGCTCAGGGGATGAAGCCTTTGGCAAATTCTGCTCAGCTGCATTCATTTGCTCTGGCAGTGCATCTGTTTTCTCAACGCCTTTATCATTTTCTAGTGGGGATGCTTGTGATGGCTCATCATTCTCTGACTGAGTAGAAGAGGGCGTTTTTGTGTCTGATAACTCTATTTTTTCTGCCACGCTCTCGCTCATCTCTGATGGAGGAGATAACTTATCTGCAAAACGCCCCATATTATGTGCCTCTGGCACCTGCTCTGCTGGAATGGCGGCAGAAAACAAACCTGGGATAGGGGAGACCTCATTAATATTGGACATGGCAGGTGCTTTTGCATTCGAGAATGGAAGAGAGCCAGTTTGCTCAGCTGCTTCAAATCCAGTAGCAACCACCGATACTCTTATAATGCCTTCTAATCTCTCATCAAATGCTGAGCCGAAAATAATTGTGGCATCTTCATCCACTTCTCTTCGAATGCGGTTTGCAGCCTCATCAACTTCAAACAGCGTCATATCCATTCCGCCAGTGATGTTAATTAATAGTGCCTGCGCCCCTTGCATTGTTGTATCATCCAAGAGCGGATTATTGATAGCTGCTTCTGCGGCCTCAATAGCTCTGTTTTCTCCTGTTCCTTCGCCAGTACCCATCATGGCTTTGCCCATCTCAGTCATAACGGAGCGAATATCAGCAAAATCTAGATTAATTATACCAGGCTTTATCATCAGGTCGGTTACACCGCATACACCTTGATGAAGAACCGCATCAGCCATATTAAAGGCATCCGCGAATGTTGTTCTCTCATTAGCAAGTCTGAATAAGTTCTGATTAGGAATAACAATTAAGGTATCCACATAGGCTTGTAATGCGCTAATGCCTTCATCCGCTTGCGCCATACGTCGCTGGCCTTCAAACGAAAATGGTTTTGTTACCACCCCAACGGTAAGAATGCCTCTATCTTTGGCAGCCTTCGCAATGATAGGGGCAGCTCCAGTACCAGTGCCACCGCCCATTCCAGCGGTAATAAATACCATATTGCAGTCATTCAGTTCAGCTAGAACCTCTTCCATGCTTTCCTCTGCAGCAAGTTTTCCCATCTCAGGCTTGGAGCCAGCACCCAACCCTTGGGTTATCTCAGAGCCGAGTTGTATTTTTCGAGGTGCAAGAGAATGTGATAGTGACTGACCGTCTGTATTCATCACCAGAAATTCAACGCCTTCAAGGTTAGCGTTAATCATATTATTGACAGCATTGCACCCGGCGCCACCAACGCCGACTACAGTGATTTTAGGACGTAATTCTTGCGTAGTTTGTGGGATTGTAAGATTAATAGGCATAATTCACTCCATTATTATAAGTTGAATAATTAGGTTTAAATTTGGGTTGGGTGAGCGGTTTAAGTAAAATTCGCGCCGGTTTGGATAATCTAAATTTATAAAAACAGATAAGGGACATTTGCTTTCTCCTTTTTTAAATATTTTCAATTAACCAATTGCCAATTCTACCAAACCTGCCAAATGGCATAGCTCTGGTTTGATGTTGGATCGGTTCGTTTTGGGGATAGGATTGAATGTAATTTGCCATTCCGAGCGCCGCAGAAAGAGGTTCTATATCTTCTCTTTCGCCAAGCCCAGAGATGTGATTTGGTGTTCCCATTCTGGCATTCTTTTTCCAGATTGAAGATACGAATTCGCAAATTCCTGTAAGTTTTGCTGTTCCGCCTACCAGTATGACACGGTTGCCAACTGCTTGATGCATATGAGCCTGCACCAGTCTTGCCATTAGTTTTTCCAAAATTTCTTCTAATCGCGTTTTGATTATACTATTGAGCAGATGGCGCTCTATTTGCTCTGAGTTAGAAAGTGTAATGGTATCTAAATCTGACAAGCCACCTGACAAAATGAAATTATCACCTTTTGAAGGGATGCCAGATGAACGCGCAGAAGCGGTGTGCGAGACAGGGCTTGGGGCAAAAACAGTGCCTTCGAAAACTTTCAGTCTCTCTGCTTCTTGGATAGAAATTGACAGGACTTTGGCAATGTCTCGCGTTAGCTGGATGCCACCAATTGCAATTGTGTCTGTGTAAATTACCTTGCCTTCCATAAACAAGGATAGGCTGGATGTACCGCCGCCTATATCCAGAACCAGCGAGCCAAGGTCTTTTTCTTCCTCACTCAAACACGCAAGGCCAGACATACTTGCACCATGATGAATATGTCCGGGGTTTAGATGGTTTTGTTGCAAAGCCTGCTTCAAGTTAGCAATTGAAGTTGAGCGCATGCTTAACAGCAGCGAGTCACTTGAGAGCTTTTGTGCAAACATTCCAATTGGGTTTTGCACTTGGGTTTGTCCATCAAGAATATACAGAAATTGCTCATGCTGAATGATGGTTCTTGAATCATCTGTTTTAATGTCATTTTGCTTGCTCACTATTCTGCGTAAATCTCGCTTTGAAATTTTTGCATCAGACAATTCTATGTTCGAGCGGATAATTTGCATGTTAGGCTGACCCGCATTACACACAAGATGCGCGTCTTTTACGGTAACCCCAGCTTTATCCTCTGCCAGTTGAACTGTATTTCCGATAGCGGTGCTAAAAGATTCTAAATCATTAATTTCACCGCCACGTAATCCAGCACTTTCCTGAATGGCATCGCCTATCACATTCAGCTCACCTGTTTTACTTGGCTCTACAATTATGGCAGCAAGCTTGGAGGTTCCAGCATCCAGAATAGCAAAGGCTGAGGTTGGTTTTTGCTTTGTTTTAACCATTGCTTTGTTCACTCATGTTTCTTGTCCTTTGCCTCGAATAGGCAAATTTGGCTCGATTAAAATCTGATCTTGAAGCCGCATATCAATAACAGCTAAATCTCTTTGAATAATCTGGTTCCGGTGCTCAAATCTAGCCAGCCGAGACCAGGCAAAACCAGGCTCATTCTCAGGTAGTTTTATCGTGATTCCATTTTTCATATGTACGTTCCAACGTCGCTTGGAAATATGTTGGATTGCCCAAATTTCTGCATATAATTCAGGCTCTGTTTTAAGAATTTCAATTAGATGGTTGGCTTGTCTAGCAGCATCCTTGCCAGATACCACAGGCAGATGACTAAATGCTTCAGGCGCAGCGCCCGCAATAATCGCTCCAGTATCATCGATTAACTGATGCCCCTCATTGGTTTGAAGTAACGCAATAGGGGTGCGCTCAATAATAGTAAGTCTAAGTGTGTTTGGCAGAAGGCGCTCTAAATAGGCGCTTTCAACCCAGCCCAATTGCTCAATTTGAAGACGCTTTTCGGTAAGATTAATAGATAGAATTGGCGCTCCATTTTGAAGCTTTAAGGCATCATTAAGCTCTTGATGTGTTGTATGATTACGTCCATTGATCGTTACAGTTTCAAGCTTAAAGCCAGCTTCTGCAATTTGGTGAAGAAAGCCAGTTTTGATAGTCGGCCACTGAATAATAATGATACCGCTGCCCAGAATAAAACATAAGGCAAGAAAACCAAATAGATATCCACGAAGAGACATTCTACGCGGTGTTTTTTTATCTTCAGGGGCGATTTGTTTTGCTAATCGCATTGTGCCGCCTCCACCAAAGTTGTGATTAAACGGTGCATTTCAAGATTACAGAATGATGCTTGTTCAGGGACGAGGGAGGTCTTTGTCATGCCTGGCTGGGTATTTAGCTCTAGCAAATATAAGCTGTCATTATCTTCATCCCATCTAAAATCAGCCCGAGCTATTCCCCGGCACCCCAAAAGTTCAAAGGCGCGCTCTGCCCAACTCATCGCCTTTTGGGTACAGCTATCTGGGATAGCAGCTGGTAGTATATGGCGTGAACCGCCAACATCATATTTTGCTGAATAATCATAAAATTGGGTGTTTGTGATAATTTCAGTTACGCATAATGCGTTACCATTTAATACAGATACGGTTAATTCACGCCCCGCAATATAGCGCTCTGCAATTAATGGGCAATTGCTAGCCCATCTGTTTCTGGGGCATACTCTGCCATCTAATATGATTTCAACGCCAACGCTTGAGCCATCATTTCGCGGCTTTATAACGTAGGGGCCTTCATAATCCACCGGAGTGACAATATCAGCCTCATTGAGAGAAAGACGAGGCGGGGTTTGAATATTTGCACCCTCGAACAGTCTGCTAGATAACGTCTTGTCCATGGCAATAGCAGATGCCGCCACCCCGCTATGAGTGTAGGGAATATTTAGGATGTTAAGTAATCCTTGAACAGATCCATCTTCACCAACTTGTCCATGCAAGGCGTTGAAGACAATATCGACTTTATGTTGCATGAGGTAGTGTGGCAGGTTTCTATCAAACGCTATTTCGCTAACGTCGTATCCAGCCTCTCTTGCTGCAGCAGTGCAAAAGGCTGCAGATGCTCTGCTGACTTCTGCTTCAGAATTCCAGCCACCATAGAGCATACCTATTTTTGGAAGCTTGCTCATCTAACCTGCTCCCCCTTATATATATTTGTTTGTATATCTTCATTCAAGCCAATTCGCTTTATCTCCCAGCGCAACTCAATGCCGCTGTTTTTCCTTACACGCTTGCAGACTTCAAGGCCAAGGGCTTCAAGGTCAGATGCGGTTGCCTGCCCATTATTTATTAGGAAATTGCAATGCTTGTCAGATACTTGTGCGTTGCCAATGCGAAGGCCTCTGCAACCAGCAGCTTCGATAAGCTGCCATGCTTTATGTCCTTCAGGATTGGCAAAAGTAGACCCGCCTGTGCGTTTTCCAATAGGCTGGGCATCTGCTCTATGTGCTAGATTCTGTTTCATTTTTTCACGAATTGATTGCTTGTCAGCACTCCTGCCGATAAATTCAGCATGGGTGAATATCCAGTCTTCAGGTGTCTGGGTATGGCGATAATCCATCCCCAGATCAGATGCGCCTACAACATGTTGGATGCCATTTCTGTCAATCGCAAAGGCGCGTTCAAGCACGTCTTTAAACTCTCCGCCATTAGCGCCTGCATTCATGCGCAATCCGCCGCCGATTGTACCTGGTATGCCGATTAAAAACTCCAAGCCAGCAATTTCCTTGCTGGCTGCAAAGCGGGCAACTTCGGCGTCACTTGCACCTGCGCCAGCGATGATTTTGTTTGGGCTCTCAAAAGTGATTTGTGTGAATAAACCATTTAGCTTTATGGTAATCCCTTTAATGCCGCCATCTCTTACCAGCGTATTGGAACCTGCGCCTAGAACATGGATTGGTATTTCATTGGGACAATTTTGTAGCAGAAAGACAAGGTCTTGGGTATCAGCTGGCTCAAACAGCCATTCACTTGGGCCTCCAACGCCAAACCAGGTAAGCTTATCTAATGCTGCCATTGAGGTGAGCTTGCCGCGAACGTTTTTCCATCTCAGCCCTTTTATTGATGAGGGTTGATGCAGGCTCATAGTACCGATTCCTGCTTTTTTTGAGGTGCAATTTGTGCAATTTGCTCTGGTAATGCAGCAGCCCAGCTTGTAATAGTACCAGCTCCTAGACAAACCACAAGATCCCCTGCATTAGTGTATTCATATATCATCTGGGCAAGATTATCTTGATGATCTAAAATCATCGCGTTACGATGACCAAATTCATGTAATCCTCGTACCAGATCTTCTTTCTCATATCCTTGAAGTGGCGCCTCGCCAGCGGCATAGATATCGGCAACGATAATGATGTCTGCATTATTGAAACAGGCACAAAAATCTGAAAATAAATCGCGAACTCGGCTGTAGCGGTGGGGTTGAACAACAGCTATCACTTTGCCAGTACCGCAATATAATCTAGCTGCTGACAAGGCTGCTTTAATTTCAACGGGATGGTGCCCATAATCATCAATAATGGTAATTCCAGCCTCACATCCTTTGTAATCGAACCGTCTTGCTACACCATTAAAATCTGCAAGCGCCTTTTCAATTGTGGTAATATTAATGCCCATTTCAAGACAAACAGAAATAGCCGCCAGACAATTCTGGATATTATGTTCGCCTAGCATTGGGAAATGAAGGGTTGCTGTTTGCTTCTCAAAACCTGCAATACGGTCAGATAATTGCAAATCAAAAACCATTTTTCGGTCTTTTGAATGCACATTATTGGCACGCACATCTGCATTACTGGCAAGACCGAAGGTTATAATTCGCCTATCCATAATTGTAGGGAGTAATCTTTGAACAGAGGGGTGGTCTATGCATACAGATGCAAATCCATAGAACGGGATAGCACCTACAAAATTAGCGAAAGCACGTTCTAGATTCTCATAACTGCCATGATAATCAAGATGCTCAGGATCAATATTAGTTACAACTGCAACGGTGGGATTAAGTTTAGAGAATGAACCATCACTTTCGTCAGCCTCTACCACCATCCAGTCTCCAAGACCTAATCTTGCGTTACTTCCCCATCCTTGAATTATGCCGCCATTTACCACTGTTGGGTCATAACCAGCTGTTTCCAAAATTGTGGCCACAAGCGAAGTAGTGGTGGTTTTACCATGCGTTCCAGCAATTGCTATTGACCAGCGAAGCCGCATTAATTCGCCCAACATTTCAGCACGATGTACAATCGGCAGAAACTGTCTTTTGGCTTCTTCTAATTCTATATTATCTGGTTTAATCGCAGTTGAAACTACAACAAAAGAAACTTTGTTGATGTTGCTAGCATCTTGAGGTGTAGAAATCTGAATTCCTAATTTGCGCAGGCGCTTAACATTATTATTTTCTGTGATATCACTTCCTTGAACCTGATAGCCAAGAGAAAATAATATCTCAGCAATGCCGCTCATTCCGATGCCGCCAATGCCAATAAAATGAATGGTTCCAATTGTTAAGGGAAGGGCGGTCATTTAGCACTCCGGGCAGCTGAATTCTGGCAAGATGTAATTGTTTCTATAATTTTGCGTAACGCATCTCTATGTGCCAGCTTTCTAGCCTTTGCGGCCATTTGCTTGCATTTTTGCGGGTTGGTAATAAGCGATAAAAGCTCTTTTGTAAGTAATGTAGGATCGCTCTCAGCCTCTTTTTGTGTCACAAGAATAGCCGCATTCTCATCTGTGAGACTTTTGGCGTTAACTGTTTGATGGTCATCTAATGACGCTGGGAAAGGAATAAAAATAGCGGCTCTTCCAGTGGCTGCAATCTCAGCAACAGATGCTGCGCCTGCTCTTGAGATTATAATATCTGCTTTCGCCATCTCGTCTGGCATTTTGGTAAAAAACGAGGAGCAGAAATGTGTGACTGACATAGCAGAATAGGCGGCTTCAAGTTCGGATTGTTGCTCTGAGCGCACTTGCTGTGTAATTGTAAGTGACTTTTGCACTTCTTCAGGCAGCTTTGAAATAGCGTTTGGGATTAGATTTGCAAATATTTCTGCGCCAAGAGATCCGCCTATAATTAATATATGGCAGGGCTTATCTGTATTAAAGTACGATTTTTCTGGATAGTCCGCAAGTTCAAAAAAAACATCTCTTACCGGAAGTCCTGTTAATTTAACATCTGTGTTTTTTGGTAATGGCGTGCTGTTTTTCCAGCTAAGCAACATGGTTTTTACACGGTTGGCAAGAAATAAATTCGCTCTGCCAACACGTGCATTTTGCTCATGAAGTAGACTTGGAAGCTGGCATATATTTGCTGCAATTAGGGGCGGGGCGGATGGGTATCCACCAAACCCGACGATACAAAATGGACGAAACCTTGCAATGTGGAATACAGATTGGATAACCCCAAAGCTGAGTTTAAATAATGAGAAAAGCCTTTTCAGAAACGCTCCAGAAACAGGGGATGATGCTGAAATAGTGCTGACTTTCTGTTCAGGCGCAATTTTTTCTAATATAGCTTGACCTCGTATATCTGTTAAGAATTTACAATCAAACCCGCGTTCCCTTAATCCGTTGCAAACAGCCAATGCTGGGATAACATGTCCCCCGGTTCCGCCTGCCGCTAGTAAAATACGATTAGACGTCATCATCTGCTCCAATCATGTGACGCGTATCACGGGTTAGGGCTAAAATGATGCCAACCGTAATCCCAGAGGCTACAAGAGATGAGCCACCATAACTAATGAGGGGCAATGTCATCCCCTTGGCAGGAATAAGGTTTACAGAAGATGCCATATGAATAGATGCCTGAACTGCAAATTGCATAATGAGCCCCGCACCCGCTAGCAGATTAAACAGGCTGGTTCCAGTTGCAGATCGCTCAAACCCGCGCAATAAGAAAAAGCCATATAGCCCGATGAGAAATAAGCAGGCCAGAACGCCATATTCTTCTGCGGCAACAGAGAAAATAAAATCTGCATGGGCGTCTGGTAAATTAAGTTTTACCTGACCGTCTCCAGGTCCCACCCCAAAGAAACCGCCCTCTGAGAAGCTTTCGATTGATTTGCTTGTTTGCATCGAGCCGCCATCTAGAAAGCGATTTATGCGGGCTTCTACATGAGGCAGAAATAGGTAGGCCGCATATAAACATAAAGGTGCTAATGCGATTGCAATTAGAACGAGCAGCATCGGCATTCCAGCTAAGAACATCTGAAAGCCCCATGTGAGCGCAATTACCGATGTCATGCCAATATCAGGTTGCAATACCAGAATAAACACTAAGATAGCAGCAAGGCTTGTTGCCCATATCCAGCCTGGGAAATCTTCACCATCTCTCCAAAGCGTTAATAACCATGCACAGATCACTGCAAAAAATGGTTTTGCGAATTCAGAAGGCTGAACTCGGAATGGCCCAACAGAAACCCACCTTGTAGCGCCATTTACTTCATTGCCAATTAAAGCTGTTATAATCATTAATCCGATAGCAGCTAAAAGGCCTAATAAACTGATAACCCGAATTTGTCTTGCTGAAATCAGGGAGAAAAATAACATCATGCACAAAGCGGGCAGGAGGAATATCAGTTGTCGCCAGACAAAATGTTGCTCTGGCAGGCCAATTCTGAGCGCTACTGGCGGACTGGCGGCCATAACCAAGATGGTTCCAAGTGCCATAAGAACAAGCACAATGCTAAGCAGCCATCTATCTACCGTCCACCACCAAATTCCAATAAGAGATCTGTCTGTTCTATCCAACATTATAGCGCCTCCACATGGTGAGGCTGCTGTTGGCATAGTTTTTTAGCAAGGTTGGTGAATTGTTTGCCCCGCTCTTCAAAATTGGCGAATGTATCAAAAGAAGCAGCCGCTGGAGATAATAAAACAAAACTATCAACCCCATCTTGAAGGGTTAATTTTTTAGCAGCTGCAAATGCTTTGCTAGTAGCGTCTTCTAGATTCTCAGCCAGCGTTGTAGGGATTAACCCTGATAATTCTGACTGAAATTGTGTTTTAGAGTTTCCATATAGATAGGCGTGCTTAACCTGCCTTAATTCTTTTATACAATTTGGTAAGCTAGGTTCTTTTGCAAGGCCGCCCGCACACCAGAAAATTTGCTGAAATGAAGATAATGCCCGCGCTGCTGCGGCATCATTTGTTGCTTTGGAATCATTTATAATTCGTAATTGATTTCCAGCTATATCACAGCTTGCAACCAGTTCTAACCGGTGCGGTAATCCCTTGAAACTCAAAATAGCTGTTTTAATCTTCTCTTCTTTTATACCAACATATCTGCATATAGTCGCCGCAACCGCTGCGTTTTCAGCATTATGGGACCCAGATAACGCAAAGTTTTGGTGTATCCCATCAGGGGTGTCATCTTTGCTTATTAAATGAAGCTGGCACTCATACCGTGCGGGGAGTAGCGGTAGCAGGTTTGAGCCATTCCCAAGAATAATTATCCCATCTGGCTTTACGTTTCGTACAGCTTCTGCCTTGGCAGCTGCGTAATTTGCCATCGAGCCATGCCTGTCAAGATGGTCAGGAGATAAGTTAAGGATTGCAGATATATCTGGATTTAGGGAGGGTGTGATTTCTAATTGGTATGAGGATAATTCAACCACCCTGTAACCATCTGCGCCAGGGCTATTTAATTCTGCCATTGACGTGCCAAGGTTGCCCCCAACAGCAACCGTTTTTCCAGAACAACTCAGTATATGAGCGGTAAGCGCTGTTGTTGTGGATTTCCCGTTAGTGCCTGTTATTACAATCCATTTAGATGCTGGCTGAAGTCTAATCACAAGCTCTATATCGCTTATAATGGGCACTTTAAATTTAGCAGAGAGCAGAGATGCAGGATGTGGCTCTGGCAGATAGGTTGGAATGCCAGGGCTAAAAACAACCGCATCAAGCTCACCCCAAGGCCAGTCTGAATAATGTGCATATAAATCACTAAATTCTTCTGGAACTTTTTCTGCATTATCATCAAAAACATACGTTATGATATGATTGCTGACAGCCAGTCTTAAGGCTGCCAATCCTGACCTTCCTAAACCAAGTACCGCAATTTTCTGCAGCTGTTGTTTATTTGTGGATTTAGAGTTGTGCAACATTCCTAAATCCTCTACCGCAACTTTAAGGTTGAAAGACTAATTAGAGCGAGAACAACAGAAATAATCCAAAATCTGATTACAATTGTTGATTCAGCCCAGCCTTTCTTTTCGAAATGATGATGAAGAGGCGCCATCAAGAATATACGTTTGCCAAAGAGCCGAAAGGACGCAACTTGCAATATAACGGAGACTGTTTCTAGTACGAATAAGCCCCCTGCAATTGCCAGTACAAATTCATGGCGGGTAGCAACCGATATAGCGCCAAGTGCGCCGCCTAATGCAAGGGAGCCTGTATCCCCCATAAATACTTTGGCAGGTGGGGCATTAAACCATAAAAATCCAAGGCTAGCCCCTATCAGGGCTCCGCATAGCGTAGCAAGATCGCCCACCCCAGGAATGTAGCTAATCTGCAAATAGGAGGCAAAATTAATATTTCCAGAAAGATAAGCAAATAGGACAAAACACGAAGCAACAATCATCACAGGAACAATTGCCAGCCCATCAAGCCCGTCTGTTAAATTCACAGCATGTGAGGCACCGACAATTACAAAGCTTGTAAATAAGATGTAGAATAACCCAAGGGGAAGAAGCTGTTCTTTGAAGAAGGGAACAGCAACGCTGTATCTCAGCTCTTCTGGTGAGAGTTCGACAAAGAACATGCTAACAAATATGCAGATAACTAATTGAAGAAGAAGTTTGCGCTTGCCGCTCAAACCTCTGCTTGTGTTTTTGCTTAATTTCATCCAGTCATCGACCAAGCCAATAGACCCAAAGCTAACAATGACGGCTAAAACAGGCCAGAGATAAGGATTTCCAAGTGGAACCCAAAGAAGGGCAGAAATCACAAGGCTTGATAGAATAAGAAGCCCGCCCATCGTTGGGGTGCCTTTTTTGGCAAAATGTGTATCAGGCCCGTCATCCCTTATAGGTTGACCTTCTGCCTGACGTGATTTTAGCCAAGCTATAAAAGGCTTGCCAAGAATAAGCGAGAAAAGAAGAGCTGTTAGAACAGCCCCGCCCGTTCTAAAGGTAATGTAGTTAAAAAGATTAAATATTTGGTACTGATCGCTCAAAGGTACAAGGATATCAGACAGCATTTGCGATCTCCTTGTTGGATAATGATTTTAAATGTTGCACAAGCAAATATGCGCCAGAGCCATGAGAGCCTTTGACAAGTATTATATCAGCCTCATCAATAAGCGATTCTATCGCTGGTTTAGCTTCTTCAACATTTTCAAATGTATGAACTGCTGTAATAGGTTTCAGGGCTTTTTTTATTTTCTTCAGGGCAGGGCCAACCAGAATTACGCTTGACGGGTGCGCCTGAATGATGTCAGGGACTAACTCGGCATGCATCTCGTCGCTAAATTCACCAAGCTCAAGCATATCGGTGAGGATAAATACTTTGTTCGCTTCTGGCCGGCTGGCAACCTCCAAAATAGCAGCTCTCATTGAAGAAGGGGACGCATTATACGCATCGTCAATTAGAAGAGTTGAATGGGTATTAATGGTAAGATGTATCGCAGCCCCTCTGCCATCTAGTTCGGTTTGGTTCTGCAGACTTGCACAGGCTTTTTCGATATCAAGGCCCATAAAATGACAGGCGGCAATTACACTAAGCGCGTTAATGGCCCAATGTTCTGCCCGCATTGCGATGCCGAGCTGGTAGGTGTTTTTGCCAATTCTAAAGGAAATATGCTGTTTTATCTGGCTGTCATGCGCATCATCCACTATGCGTGAGAGAAGCTGAACTGTGCTATTGCTATTTTTTCCAAAGCTAATGATGGTTCCAATTTTTGCGTGAATAGCCGCTTTTTCCAATATAGAATATTGGTCATCGTCCCGCGGTAGAATAATACAGCCATCAGGGCTCATCCCAGCGCATATTTTAGCTTTCTCGTGAGCAACTGCTTGAAGTGAATGCAGGTGACCTATGTGAGATTCAGCGATTTTTGTAATAATCGCGATGTTTGGCCTGACAAGTTGGCTAAGAGGGGCAATCTCCCCTTCATGGTTCATTCCTATTTCTGTTACTAGATATGAGAGCAGGGATGGCATTGATAATAGTGTAAGCGGCACGCCCAGATAATTATTGTAATTACCTCGATTTGCGTGTGTATCCCCAAATTGGCTCAAGCATCTGGCGAGCATCTCCTTGGTTCCGGTTTTTCCAACAGATCCTGTAACCGCAATTTTTATTGCATTTGTTTCTTGTGCGAATGTCCCTGCTAATCGATGCATTGCATCTAAGGGGGAGGCCACAATTAATTGAGGCACTTGGGCAATATTTTCAGGCCGCTCGACAATCGCAGCTGCAGGAGGCTTTAACCCTGTTACAAAATCATGCCCGTCAAGATTATGGCCTTTTAGCGCAAAGAATAACTCATTATTATTGATTTCAAGGCTATTGATTTTGGCGTTTGTAAATTCGGTGGAGGGCACTTGGTCAAGATGCCAATGTCCGCCACATATGAGGGCCAAATCCCAAGGAGACAATGATTCCATCATTGGCTATCTCCTGTAATCTGGCTGGCATCATTCAGGCCCTTTACAATGTTTCTAGCAACAACGGCGTCACTGAAGGGAAGTGTTTCTGACCCTATTAATTGAAGACTTTCATGCCCTTTGCCTGCAATCAGAAGACTGTCAGAGCCTTGCAATTGTTGGATTGCAAATTCAATGGCTTCATCTCGGTTGCTTATTTCAATTGCATCAGGGCAACCGGCCATAATTTCTGCTCTGATAGCACTGGGAGATTCGTTTCGAGGATTATCATCTGTAATAGTGATTTTATCTGCTAATCGGTGGGCTACTTTGCCCATTAAAATGCGTTTGCCTTTATCACGCTGGCCGCCGCAACCAAAAACCAGATGGACTTGTTTTTCGGTCTGTTTCTTCAGCGATAGAAGCACCTGTTCTAGGGCGTCTGGTGTATGTGCGTAATCTATTATGATTAGAGCATTCTTTGGATGGCCATAGATAGGCTGCATACGCCCATCAATCGCAGACAGGAACGAAAGCGACCGGAGGGCAATTTCAACTGGCAGTCCAGATAGATAAGCAGATATGCCAGCCGCAAGCGCATTACTGGCCTGAAAAGCACCTGTTAAGCCCAGAGGACACGTATATTTTTTATCTTTAAAAAGAACGTTTAACTCTAATCCATAGCCAGTTGGCTTGATAGATTCAAAGCAAAAATCAGCTTGCGAATCCTCGCCAAAAGTGACGATTGATACTGGCCGTTTTCTAACATTTTCCAGTAATTTTTTTCCATATGGATTATCAATGTTAATAACTGCATGACCACCATCTGCAAGATAGTCTAAAAATAATTTTTGTTTAGATTCGAAATAAGCATCCATGTTTGAATGATAATCAAGATGGTCTCTGCTCAGATTGGTAAAAACCGCAACTTGAACGTTGAGGCCATTCATTCTTTGTTGTTCTAAACCATGACTGGAGGCTTCAATCGCAAGATAGGAAATATTTTGTTTAGAAAAACTGTTTAAAGCTGAGAAAAAATACTCTGACGAGGGTGTGGTAAGACCAGAAGAAGGCACTTTAAGCACTGTGGAGGAGCGTGCACCAAGCGTGCCAAGAGATACCGCATTCCAGGTATTGCGCTCCCAAAGTTGTCGCAGGAACTCTACTGTTGACGTTTTGCCATTAGTGCCAGTAACAGCGACTGTAAAGCCAGGTCTTGATGGCCAGAATTTAGAACACGCAATAGCAAAGCAACCTCTGACATTATCTGCGCGGAGTAAGGCAATACCATCTGGAATAACCAAGTCTCTGCCGTCTGCTAGAATAGCAACAGCGCCATTTTTTATCGCACTATCTATGTAGTTATGTCCGTCAGATAAATTGCCAGAAATAGCAGCGAATAAAGAGCCTTTTCGAACATTACGAGAGTCGCTTGTTAGATGAGTAATAACTAAGTCATCATCCCCTTTCTCAAGCGTCAATTTATCTGTTAAATCGAATAATCTAGAAAGATGCATATACGGACTCCTTGCCATCTAGCATCATGGGTGGCAGAAGATTCTGGTTATTTTCTGGCTTTGTTATGTCAACGGGATGAACGCCTAAAATTGGTGCAATTTGATTCACAACCTCTTTTATTGCGGGTGCAACCACCCATCCTGCCGTTGCGTAATTATAAGAATGCTTTTGTCCAATTGGCTCATCTACCATCATCATAATCAGATAAGCAGGGTCATTTGCTGGAAATGTTGCAACAAATGACACCCGGTTAGCCTTCCGATTAAATCCCTTATTCTCCACTTTTTCAGCAGTGCCGGTTTTTCCGCCAACAAGGTAGCCAGGCGCATCTGCAAAATTGCCAGTGCCAATTTTATTGCTGACAACCAGACGCATCATAGAACGCACCGCCATAGATGTTTCTGTTGAAAAGATTCTTAACTTTTCAATGGGCTCATTTGCGTTTCGCCTTAACAGAGTAGGGGCGATATAATGACCATCCCCGCCTGCAGCAGCAATTGCAGCAGCTGCCTGCACCATGCTTACGGATAAGCCATATCCATAAGACACTGTCATTGTGGTGATATGCGACCAGTTTTGCGGCACTAAGGGAACGCCGTTCTCCACGATTTCAAGAGGAGAAGCTGATAGAAGTCCGAGTTGCTTCATATAATTTTTTTGTGTTTCAGAGCCGATTAGCTGGCTTATATGGGCAGAGCCTATGTTAGAAGATCTCACTAATATTTCTGCTAGCCCAATCGAGCCTTTAATAGGGTGATAGTCATCAATAAGCTGGCCGGCAACGCGAATAGGTTTTGATACATCAATTGTGGCTTGCATATCAATTGCGCCCGTTTCCAGGGCAATAGCAGTATTGAGGACTTTAAAAATAGACCCCATCTCATACACGCCTTTGGTAACCTGATTAAATCGCGCAGTGTCTGTGGATGTCATAATATGGTTTGGATCAAAATCCGGAAGAGAGGTTGCTGCCATAATCTCTCCAGTCTTGACGTCCAGAATTAATGCAGCGCCGCCTAATGCTTCAAATGTTTTAATTTGAGTATCTAGTGATTCCCGTAAAACTGTTTGTAACCCTGTATCGATTGATAAATATACATTCTCGCCAGAAGCTAATGTTTCATTCTGGCTTTTCTCGATACCAGCAATTCCGTTATTATCTCTGTCTACAGCGCCAATAATATGGGCAGCCTCTCTTCCTTGCGGATAAATCCGTATGGTTGCTGGCTTAACATAAATACCAGGCAGACCTAATTGTAGAATAGCTGAATGCCTTTTGGGCGTTAGTTTTCTGTCTAGCTCTGTAAATCGCCCTTTTTTAGTGAGGCGCTTTATAAGCGTTGGTTTATCCAATTTTGGAACATAAGGTAGAAGCGCTGATGCAACTTCTTCTGGATTAAAAATATGCTTTGGATCTGCATATAGGATATTGACCGGAACCGTGCTGGCAAGGATGCGCCCTTTTTGATCTAAAATAGCGCCTCTGGCTTTATCGTTAATAGTGGCATAGGAATGGTTAGATGTTTTTGGTTTGCTTAACGCAAGCGCGATAGATTGCGCGCCGATAAGCGTAAATATCAAAAGCATCGAGAAACCTGAAAATATTAGTCTATAGCCAGCTATTTTTCTGGATTTTGATGGTTCTGGGCGGCTTGGCCATAATAAGCTGCGACAAATATTCAGAAATTTAATATGCCACATTTTCAACTCCTGCATCTGCATTCGGGATTGATGTGGTCACTGAACGTCTCATCGGTATTGATGAGATAGGCAGAATACGTTCTGGTGTTATGGCGTTCATTCCAAGCAGAGAATGCGACAATCTAAGCAAACGCTCAGGGCGCGTCAGGAAAGTCCATTCTGCTTGAAGAACATAATTATGCTCTGTTTGTGATTTTATTTCCAACTCTAGCTGTTTTAGCGTTCGGTATTGCTCATCAACAGTGAGTTTTGCAAAATATAACCCGGATCCGAGTACAGCAACGATGAGGCAGGATAAAAGTACAAAGCGCATTAATCTCTCCCCATCATTATCTCGCGCGCATCGCGTGCTTCTTGCACTGGAGCGGACGTTCGAATGCCAACCCGCAATTTAGCAGAGCGTGCACGAGGGTTAGTTTCAATCTCGCTTATCTCTGGAAGGATGGGTTTGCGAGGTAAAAGCCGAAATGTTGGCTCTGTATCTGGCTGAAACGGTTGATGACGCGATGGCTGGGCTGCATACCCTGCGCGCTGGCTAAAGAACCTTTTAATAATTCTGTCTTCCAATGAATGAAAACTTACAACTGCGAGTATACCGCCTTCTGGTAAAATTCTCTCTGAAGCAAGCAAAGCATCGCATAGCTCACCAATTTCGTTATTTACATAAATTCGCAATGCTTGAAATGTACGAGTGGCTGGGTCTGACTGACCTTTTTTCGCGCGAGGTAGTACAGAGCGAACAATCTGCGCAAGCTCAGATGTTCTAAGCAGGGGCGCTTCTTCGCGTTTGGCACTTATAGCGCGGGCAATCCTACGTGATGCGCGCTCATCTCCATAGGTAAAAATTATATCAGCGAGTTCTTTTTCTGGCATTGAATTAACGATATCAGCTGCGCTCTCACCTGCTTTAGACATTCTCATATCCAACGGACCATCAGATTTAAAGGAAAAACCTCGCTCTGCTTCATCTAGCTGTGTGGAGCAAACGCCAAGATCAAACACAATTCCGTCTGGTCTGTTAAACTGAGTATTGGCTATTAGTCGTTCAATCTCAGAGAAGGAGCCCTCCAAAATAGTAAATTTTTCGCCAAAATCTTGCATCTGTGCCTGCGCGCGTGATATTGCATCTGGATCTCGGTCTATCCCAGCAACACAACAATCAGCTTGATTTAGAATTTCGCGGCTATATCCGCCATTGCCAAAGGTCGCATCAATAATATGATCGCCATCTCCGGGTGCGAGGGCAGAGATAATTTGGGGCAACATAACCGGATGGTGAAGCGCGCCCATATTCATTAGGAAATTCCTTGGTTAGGTATTCCGGCAAAGGATAATTTAGGTACTTTGCCGTTCCGTGCATTATCGCGGGTTTTGGCATCACGTGGCTTCCAGTGCGCTGGATTCCAAATTTCAAAGGAGCGCCCAATTCCTGAAAATAACGCCACTTCTTCAAGTTCTGCATATTGAATGAAATCATCTGAAAGCATTACTCTGCCTTCATTATCAAATTTCATCTCCTGCGCACTTGATAGCATTGTTTGCAGGGTAAGGGTGTCTTCAGACAAGACATCCATTTGGTCTATTGCATCGACAATCTGGCTTATACGCTCAATGCCGCATCCCTCAAGACAAGAACGCGTTAACGATTTATAGAGATAAAGAGGTGTGTGATTACGCTCAAATATTGCGCGATATTTAGCAGGCACAGAAAGACGTCCCTTTCTGTCTATCTTGTTTTCAAAAGTGGATAAAAACAGATCCACCCAACGCCTCCTTAATTTTTATTTCTCCGATAACTGCTGTTAAATGAGATATGGGATACTATGGGATATCATGGGTTACTATGGTAGTCAATGGTATTTTACTGTAATTCCATAGAAAAAAGCGTTATTTTTCAATTATTTCAATGTAAAATATAAGGAGTGCGATCTAAAATTCTGAATTTAAATGATAATTTTATTTTGTTTATGTTTTGTTCTTGTTTTTATGTAAAAATTCAATGGGAGCGGGATAAAATCAAGACCATTCTTAGCTACAAAAAAAAGGGGATTATTAGCTATATAAGGGAGCTTATACTGCTATTAATTATACTGTTCAGAGAGCCTATAAGCCGGGTTCTGTTAGAAGAAATCTTCATTGATAGCTATTCATCTGAACCGTATTGTTACCAATAGGCTTTAGCGATCTACCCGGACAATCTGGCAGGACCGCCAGTGCGTCTAGACGCGTATGTCCCTATATGATCTTGCTTCGGATGGGGTTTACCCTGACCAGTTTTGTTACCAAAACTGCGGTGCGCTCTTACCGCACCATTTCACCCTTACCCTATCTTTTCAGCTAAGGCGGTTTAATTTCTGCGGCACTTTCCCTAAGGTCGCCCTCGCTGGAAGTTATCCAGCATCCTGATCCTGTGAAGCCCGGACTTTCCTCTCACCTTCCATTTAAAATGTTAGCCAAGCAGCTATCCAGCTCTCTGAACATATTTGTTGTGACGTGTTTCGTATTTAAAATCAAGATTGATTATGAAAACCGTGATGCATAGGCAAAAAATCCCCAATAACAAACCTGATATAATGCGGGGGGATCATAACGCCTCGCCAAGTTCCTCTCGGCGTAATTCGAGTTCAAGCCAGCTTTGTTCTTTTTGTTCATGCTGCTCTCTTAAATCTTCGACTTCTGTTGCCAGTTTCCGATAAGTTTCTGGCTGCTCTTGGAATAATGCCATATTAGATAATTTCTGCTCAATTGAAGATATCGTTACCTGCAATGCCTCAATTTCTTCGGGGAGTGTCTGCAATAGATATTTTTCCTTAAAGGTTAATCTGTCTTTGGTATTATTTTTTGGCTTATGAGCTGTTTTTTTAATCTTCTTCGCTGTTTTCTTACTTCCATAAGATTTTCTTTTTTCCAGATAGTCTGAATATCCACCTGCATGAGTTTGAATTTTGCCATCTTCTTCGAATGCTAGAACAGAGGTAACAGTTCTATCAATGAAATCACGGTCGTGGCTTACAATCAAGATTGTTCCATCATAGTCAGCAACAACTTCTTGCAGAAGATCAATGGTTTCTAAATCAAGATCATTTGTCGGCTCATCGAGCACAAGAAAATTATGTGGCTGTGCAAAAATTTTGGCAAGAAGCAATCTGTTCTGCTCTCCTCCAGAGAGGCTATAGACACGTTGTGTCATCTTAAAATCATCGAATAAAAAATCACGAAGGTAACTTGCCACATGCTTTGTTTTTCCCGCTACTTCTACTGTATCGCCGCCATCAGGGCATAATATCTTCCACGGAGTTGCTTCTTGCACAAGCTGTTCACGTTTCTGGTCAAAATATGCTGGCAGCAGGCCAATTCCAGCTTTTACATATCCAGAATCTGGCTCTCTTTGTCCTAACAATGTGCGAACCAGCGTTGACTTACCAGCACCATTTGGGCCGACGATTCCTATTCTATCGCGTCTTTTTATAACAAGATTAAAATGGCTTGCTAATATCACAGAAGCGTTTTTGCCATTTTCGGCTGAAATGTTTGCCGAAATGTTTTCTGAAATGTTCGCCGGAATGTTTGCCGGAATGTTCGCCGGAACGGTCAGGCCAAGGTTGCGAGCTTCTACAACAATTTGGCCGCCTGCCTCTGCCTTGCCACTTGAAATTTTAAATTCATGTTCTGCTTTATTGAAGTCGCTTTTTCGCACTTCTCTTAACGCAGTTAATTCTCTTAGTCTGCCCTGATTTCGCTTGCGTCTTGCACTTATACCTTGGCGTGACCATCTCGTCTCTTCTGCTATTTTTTTATCTAGCTTGGAAAGTCTTACAGCTTCTTCTGTTAATATGGTCTCTGACCATTCCTCAAATTCTGAAAATGCCCCATCGCGTCTTTTTAGCGTTGATTGATTGATCCAGATAATACTATTGCCTAGCGAGCGCAGAAACGCTCTATCATGGCTGATAATTACTAAAGCGCCTTGATGAGAAGAAAGACGCGCTTCCAGCCATTCAATTGTCGGCAGGTCAAGATGATTAGTTGGCTCATCAAGTAATAATATATCTGGTTTATTTACTAATGCTTTTGCAAGTGCCAATCGGCGTGCTTCCCCGCCAGAAAGTGTGTTTGTTAAACGCGCAGGATCTAAATCCATTTTCATAAGCATCGCTTCTGCAACATGCAACTCTGCTGGGTTTCGAAGGGAATCCCCAACATAACTTGCAAGTGTTTGTATCCCATTTATAATCGGATTTTGGGGCAGATAAGCAACCTCAACACCAGGGGCAACCCATAGACTTCCCTCATCAGGCTCTACGCTTGCTGTAATGAGTTTCATCAAAGTAGATTTGCCAGCCCCATTCCTGCCAACAAGTGCTAGTCTCTCACCTGCATGCAATGATAAGTCCACATGTCGAAGTAACCATCTATCGCCAAGATTTACCCCAGCATTTTTAAGCGTGATTAGCGGCGTTGACATAATTCTTATAACTTTTCTTCTACTATAATAAGTGTGTCTTGATGCATCATATGCGCTTTAACATGGAGTGATATGCCGCATTAATAAGGCGCAATCTATCTGTAGCAGCTTGTACAAACTCTTCTGGTAATCCTTGAGAAATTAATTTATCTGGATGATTTTCACGCACTAATTTACGCCAAGCGACCTTGATTTCGCGCTCACTTGCATCTGATGCAATTCCAAGGATGGTATGGGCGGCACCTTCTCCACTTCCGTAGATATCTGCCATACGCTGAAATTCACCTTCATCAAATCCAAAAATGGAAGAGACTATGTTTAAATAATTCCATTCTGGTGTGGAGATTTCACCATCTGCTTTTGCGATGAAAAAAAGCAACTCTAGTAATTGTTCAAGAATGGGCGCGCGACTCCCAAATAACGCAACACTTTGTTTTGCATAAGACTGAAAACCATCTGGGGTTTGTCTTGCCAGATCCCAGAATTGTCCAACACGTTTTAAATCTTCTGTGGGGATGTGAACTTTCTGCCTGAATGCTGTGATCTCTGAGCGGGTGATAACACCATCTGCCTTTGCCATTTTTGCTGAAAGAGCGATGATAGCAACCGTAAAGGCGATTTTTTTAGACTCAAAAGAATCGCTAGGCCCTTTGAACTTTGCCTCCGCATAATGACCTGCTGCTGCTCCCAGAAGAGCGCCTATGGGCCCACCAATTGCAAATCCAGTAGCCCCGCCAATGATAATTCCCCAGATATTCATAGGCTATGTTGTGACTGTTTTTAGGGTTAATTGCAAGTTGCATAAGCCCTGTAAAAATGTATTGTGTGATGATAATTTGTCTAACAGAGTGTCCTTATCTAAATGCAAAAACTGTTATTTGATTTTACGGGTTTGAAATGTCCATTGCCAGTCTTGAAAGCAAGGCGAGCTCTAAAATCTATGGCGATAGGTCAATTAGCAGAAATAACAGCAGATGACCCAGCAGCCCCAATAGATTTTCAGCATTTTTGCGAAACATCCGGTCACATGCTTGAACAACAATCTGAGCAGGATGGTTTATTTACCTTTTTAATTCGCAAGTCTAATGAGTAGAAAAAAGCATTTCTTGCTGGGACTGAGTGAAAATACGAGCTTTTGCGAGATCATTCTGCCAATCAAAAACGCCTATTTCCGCACAGAATGAGAAGAAACCAGAAGAGGGCAGGCCAGGCGTTTGCTTTGAGAATATCATACATGCCCGCAACGGCCTTCCTGCGCGCATATCCTCTAACGTGATTTTCTCCAGCCATGTGACAATTCGATTGATTTTTTGCGGCCCCGTTAGCTTCATACAAACAGCAAAGTCAGAATAGGACATAGCTGTTCTAGTTTGTATCAAGCTTTGAAGTATGATTTCTGCTGTTAGGTGCTCATCTGACGTTAGTTGCATTGGTTTATTTATAACCCCTTATCTAAAAAAGCAACTGACCTAAACCCTCATAATAACCTGTTATGAGATAAAAATATATTGAATTCAGCTTTAATCGAGTTGGGCGTGCGGACTTGCTTGTGAGGCTTAAACGCGCTACCTAGTTATTATGAATTTTTTTCGCGCTGTGTTATTTTCGGTGTTTTTTTATAGTACCACCGCCTTGATGGGTGTTTTGGGACTTCCTATTTTATTAATGCCAGCCAGATATGCCTCTAAACTAGGTTCACTCTGGGGGCGCTGTGTTCATTTATGTCTCTTTATCATTCCGATTGGTTTTTCCCTTAAGGGAGATAGTGCAAAATCTAAGCAGGTTATCTATGCGGTCAAACACCAATCTGCATGGGAGACTTTGATTTTATACTGGCAATTAGATAGCCCTATTGTGGTATTAAAAAAAGAATTATTATCCATTCCGATAGTAGGTCAATTTATGAAGCGTGCTGGATGTATTGCTGTTGATAGATCAGCTGGAATGCGTGCATTAAAAAAACTTCAGGAAGAAGCGCTCTTAGCAAAACAGACAGGCAGGTCCATTCTGATTTTTCCGCAAGGCACCAGAGTTGAGCCGCGCGATAATACAACACCGTATCAAATAGGTGTGTTTTCACTGTATCAAGCACTATCAATCCCTGTTATCCCGGTTGCATTGAATTCGGGACGTTACTGGCCAAATAAAAGATTTCTTAAAAATCCTGGAATTATAGATGTGATATTTATGTCACCAATTAAAACAGGTTTGCCACGAAAAGAATTTATGGCAAAATTAAAAAGTAATATTGAAGATAAATGCGCTGAGCTGGAAAAAAAGAGAATTTAAAATGGATGGAGAAAGCCCATTTGGTGGCTCTCAACGAAATGTGCTTGGAGGCCTGTTAGAGACCTGTTCTCTTGAGCCCCTGACAGGCTATTTCAGAGATGGATGTTGTCATACTGATAGCGCGGACGCAGGCATTCATACTGTATGTGCATTAATGGATGATGCTTTTTTAACATTTAGCAAACAAGCGGGAAATGATTTATCCACACCGCGTCCTGAATTTAATTTTGCTGGTTTAAAGGCTGGTGATTATTGGTGCCTATGTGCAGCAAGATGGGAGGAGGCAAGGTTAGCAGGCGTTGCTCCTAACGTAAATTTGAAGGCATCGAACTATAAAACCCTTAGCCTTGTATCCTTAGAGGATCTCATCGAACATGCGCTCTAAACTTGGTAATCAGTCTCAACATGAAAAAGCGGCACAAGATAGCATTGAGGCTATTTCTTATGAGGACAGAACAGTCTGGTTCATCTGGATAGGACTTGTCTTTATTGCCATAGCAGCATTGCCGTTCATCGCAAGATCTCCTGATTTAGTTGGATTTATTGCTGATTTATGTGTTTCCATTACGCCTTTTTAACAATAATGTTTGATAGCCGCTTCATCGAGCTACCCATTTACTATTTTGGGGGTGTATTTGTGGGGGCGATCATCCGCGTGAAATTGGCGCGAGTGTCCCTCAGGTGAGTTGGGACCGGCTAGTTTTACTCAGCTAAGGGACATATATCTATACGGATGAGGCTTTAGGGTGGATCTGTTTTTTCGGTAATAATATTTTTTTTCTGCATAATATTATTAACAGATTGAATTTATTTAATTAATTATGTCCCCAATAAAAAACGATTGGCAGCTAAATTAGGCACGGCCAATTAGCCTAATAGATTTAAGAACTATTTTTATGAGCGTTACAGAGCGTTAATTTCTAAACTTCCGATGGCAGGATTTACAGCTGTCGCCAACGGATTTTGCAGCGGAGATTATGGCCTCTTTATCACCTTGGTCAACCGCGGCAACCACTGATAGGGACGCTAATTCGAATGTTTTTGCAGAATCTTTGAAGCCGTCAAAATCCTTCCAAATTTTTGCAGATGCCTCAGACACGCCGCCGCCGCTTCCTTCTGGAAAATAGTCAGGCATAACAGCGCCCCATTGTGCTAATGCTACAGCATTTGCCCTTATATCTTCTAATTCATCACTTCTGATTGAAGCGTATAAAGCTTTAATATCTTGTTGGCTCTTTTTGAACAAATCCATACGTTCTTTTACAATACCTGTTGCGTCCTTATTTGCATATGATGCTGCAGAAAAACCCAATATTAATGTGGTTAGTAATGTTAAAAAGATGCGTATCATTTTAATTCCAGTTCCATTCTAATTAAGTCTTATGCTTTATGTTGTTTTATACTGGTGCAGGGGCATTTATGGACGACAATTAGATATTAATTATTTAATTATTTTGCTCAAGTTTTATTTCCCGAAGCGCAATATAAATTCCTGCACCGACGATTATCAAGATACCAAACCACGTCATTTTGTCTGGAATGGCGCCGAAAAGATAATATCCAACAGCTGTCGCAGCAATTATTTGGGCATATATAAATGGAGAAATGATATTTGCCGCAGCTAGTCTGAAGGCCGCAATCATTCCAATTTGGCCAATTGCAGAAAAAATCGCAAAACTTGCTAATAGGGGTAGCTGTGATTGATGTATCGGACTTGCGTAGAAAAAAAGCAATGGCAGTAGAAAAAACGAGGCACAAAGAGCGGTATGGAAAACACTACAAATAAGCGGGCTTTCTTGGGATAATTTTCGATTCAAAAGGTAGAAGAAGGATATGAAAAACCCAGATCCAAGCGCTATGAGATAACCAGGTGTTTGCCCAGTAAAGCTTGGTTGTACAATAATAATTACGCCTATAAAGCCAACTAGGACAGCCATAATGCGTCTTGCACCAAGAGGCCGTTCACCCAGCAAAAAAGGAGATAGGGTAGTCACAATCAGTGGTGAGACAAATACCACCGCAATAGCGTCTGCTATATGGATAAAATGAACTGACCAGTAATAAAAACCAATGCCAAGACAGGCAGATCCGCCGCGCAAAAGCTGAAGCCAAGGTCGAGGCGGAATAAGGGCGCTTCTCCCGAAATATAAGGTTATTGGGATCGATAAGAGAATCACCAGAAACATATATTGGATAGATAAAAATGTAACAGCCGTGATTTCTGCGGATAATAATTTTGAGATACCATCTTTCACAGCATTGATACTTACAGCCCCAACAAATAAGAATATACCAAGAGATGTTCTATTGTAAGGTGACATATTCTACCCTGTTTCCGCTTTTCTAAGATTTGCTATATTTGCCCCAATGATTAATATCGCGCCACCTAATATAAACAGTGATAATGCCTCTGCATAAACAAAATAGCCAATCACTGCTATAAGGGGCAGACGCAGAAACTCTAACGGTGCGACAATAGATGCAGGTGCCAGCGTTAGCGCTGTTGTAATGCAAAAATGAGCGGTTAACCCGCCAACGCTAATAACAGCAACCCAATGCAGATTTGCGGTATTAGGAAGTGCTATAATACCATCAAAACCAGCACCAATAATACTCATGACGCATTGCATAACAGTTAGCCAAAATAAAATGCATGTAACGGATTGGGTGCGGGTTAATAGCTTGGTTGCAAGAATGCTTCCTGCAAAACCTACGGCACAAAATATAGCCGCCAGCATGCCTGCCGATAGGCCTGTTGCTTCAGGACGGGCAATCATTAATATGCCGATAAAACCAATAAAAATCGACAGGAATTTGGTTTTGGTTAAGGTCTCTTTTAAAAATAAGGGCGCTATCAGAGCAACCCATAAAGGTGCTGTGAATTCAAATGCAAAGAGTTGAGCAAGAGTTACTTTTGTAACCGCAAAGTACCATAATGTTTGACCAAAAAAGTGACTAACATTCCTGATTGTATGAAGTTTTAGAGTATTAAATTTTATTTGATTTAACGTATTAAAGCGCCAAGCCAGTGCTAACACGATAAATATGCCAGCAAGAGAGCGCCAGAGCATAATCTCAAAGCTATCTAACTCTCCTCCTAATTCTCTTCCAGCGATTGCCATTAAACTAAAGCTTATAACAGCCCCAAGCATCCAAACCCCAGCCTTCATTGAATCAGTTATAGATAAAGACATTCAGGCACTCGCAGATAGATTAAGGGAAAATGATGTACTCATTTGCTCAAGCTTGAAAACACAGCACTCGGCCAGTATTTAAACCACTCATACCACATAACGGTTCGTTAAAGTGTGACTTATTTAGAAATACCAGCAAAATGTTATGTGTATTTACGATCTATGGATTTGTAACGATCTGAAAATACTGGTTCCAGAAAAGGGCGCTAATTTTGTTTAAATTTTTGTGTTATTGCTAAATACTTGGATAGTTTTTTTAATTTAAGAAGCATTTTTATTCTTTTCTGGTTAATCCTTTTCTGGCTATCAGGTAATAACGTATATTTTAGGGTGTGTGATGGAGCGATATGATGTCTGTTAACAAATTAGCGTCAAAAATAGGGTTAGCAATAATCGGATGCGGGGATATTGGAAGAGCGAGAGCAGAATTTGCACGGATTTATCCAGGCGTTGAATGGATGGGCGTTTGTGATGTAAATAGAGAACGAGCACAGATTCTGGCAGATGAAATTCAGGCTGATTTTGTAACAAGTGATGCAGCAGAGTTGCTATCCCGCTCTGAAGTAAATGCCGTTATTATTGCAACGAACGAAACGGCCCATTACGCGCCAGTATTACTGGCGATAGAACGAAATTTATCTATGTTTATTGAAAAACCACTTGCTGTGGATTTTGCTCAATCTATTGAGTTATCCAATAAGATTGCGGCTGCAGGGATTGATGCTGTAATGGGGTATACACAGCGTTTCAGACAGCGCTTTCTTGTCGTCAAAGAGAAGCTTGATACCAACCAAATTGGCCATGTTACCTCTGTTACCGCAAAGGGAATGCTAAATCGTACAATTGCGAATATGGTTTTATCAAGAGCCAATGAGCATCGTAATATCACCCCAATTGTTACAAGCGGTACTCATATGCTTGATATGTGTTTTTGGCTGATGGGTGACATAAAACCAAAATCCATTTTCGCACGCTCCACTGATAAGATTTTTGGCGGTTCTGGTAGTAAAGATACAACAATGGCAGTGATAGAGTTTAACAATGATACGCTGCTTTCGGTCGCTCACAGCTGGGCCGCACCAGAAAATTGGCCTGGCGGCGTATATGGAATGCAGATTGGCCTGATAGGAACAGACGGCGTCATTGAGATTGATGATATGCACAAAGAGGTAATACTCGCAAGCAACCACTATCAACCCCCTGGATATAAGCGTGATGCCCAAATTGATTTAAAATCAAATAGGCAAAATAGAAATGTTGACTTCCTAACAAGCATTCCTTTTGGTCAAAGGAGCCAGAGTGAGATGTGGGGCCCCATAAGAGAGGAGACATTCTCTTGGTTTCATCGTCTGCTTACAGGTGCCAACACGCCTCATACTACTGCCAAAGAGGGGCATGAGAATCTGGCGATATGTATGGCGATTGACTGTGCTGCCAAAACAGGCAGTATCCTCGAGATACCTCAGGATCTGAATGATCTTCAGCAGTATTTTTAGAGATAAGATTAGCAGATAATAAAATTAAGAATGGCATAACTCAACAAGATAAAGGCTGGTTTGCTCATGCAATAGCTGTCTATTTTTGTTGCAGTATAGAATTTAATAAATTAGTTATTATTCATATTTTGCTCTATTTGTTATTGCTGTATGTATTATTGTTATATTTGTAAATTTTTATGATTGAGGTGAGTGATGCTATCAGAGTCAAGAAAAGGGTTTTTGGTTGTTGCCGATATTTCTGGATATACTCGTTTTCTAGCGGATACAGAGCTGGAGCACGCCAATGGAATCCTGAAAGATTTATTTGATGCTATTGTTCCCGTCTTTGAGAACTCAGTAGAGATTTCTAATTTTATGGGAGATGCCATATTTGCTCATAATGATGATATGACCATATTAAATTCACAATATATGTTGGATTTTTCAAAAGACGTTTATAACTCATTTGCAGATAAAAAAGAGCTTATCAACATTAATACCTCCTGCGTATGCAGTGCATGCAAACATATGAAGGAGCTTGATTTAAAACTATTTGTTCATTATGGCGAATATATCAATCAGTCTTTGCAAGGAAGGCAAGAGCTTGCAGGGTCTGATGTGAATAGCCTATTCAGGTTAATGAAAAATGATGTTGTTGAAAAAACAAATATCGAGCCTTATTTGCTGGTCACGCAGCAAGCATTAGATGCCATGGCTCTGACTGATTATGCACAAAACAAACATACATTATCCCAAAGCTATGAGCATGTAGGAGAGATTCAATTTGTTGTTGATGATTTAAGCAAACACTGGAAAATGCATCGTGAGGCAAAACGATATTATATCGAGCCAGATGATAAATTATTATTTGACGAGATTTCGATAGAGATAAATGCCAGCGCGCAATTAGCATTCCTTATTTATACCAAGCCTGAATGGCGGCAAAGAGTGATGCATGCTGATAAAATGGAGATATTCAATAATCAATCAGCAACATTAGGTGAGGGCACATCCTTTCACTGTCATCACGGAGATGTGGTATTCAAAATGGAAATAACAGATTGGCAAACCAGCCATTATGTGTCTCTTAAACATATGCTTCCATTTGGTTTATTTATGAGAGAAACTACAGAGTTTATCAAAAAAGATAATGGCTGTATTGTAAAGACACGATTTTCTGAGATAGAGCCTCAAGATTTTCTGGGAAGCATAAAGGCGCTACTTGTCAGAAAGAAGGTTCGAGCAATGATGGCTGAAGGCATAACATCGGTTCACGATAGTATGGCAGAGTTAGCAGATGAGTTAGCGCAATCTAAACATTAATTTTAGAAACCAGCGCAAAAAAATTATTCTGAGACCCTAAATTAACCTCTCCTTTAATCACTGAACAAGGCGATTGTAACAAGGCTCGCAAGACTAAAACCTGTCCAATATTTCCAGCCTGACAAATTTGCTTTTTCAGCAATGAGCGTCCAGATAAGCCATACAGAGCCAGCAATTACAATTTTTGTAATCATATTCATAGTTATAACCCTAACCCCAAATGGTTTTTTGGTCACTTTTAGATGATTTTTTTTTGAGGTTTCAACTCTATGCAGGAATCACCAGTGATACAAGCGATCTGAATAAATAAAATTATTCAAAGAGAATTTTTTTTGGTCATGCATTGTTTGCGTCAATATAGTGCAAAAAAAGCACTGTCATTATGGTGTCATAATCAGTAGCCATTTAGAACCTATTGAGAATAAGTGAGTGCTATGAAAAAATTGAGTTTCAAAAAAGGGGAGATTATTTTTAAAAATGGTGAGCCTGCTTCTCATATCTATTTGGTAATATCAGGTGAGGTTGGATTATTTTTCTCAACCGACCCAAAAAATCCATATATCACTATTAGAGAGAATGAAACTTTTGGTGAAATGGGCGTGATTGATAATGAGTTACGCCAGTCACGTTCTTCCTGCTTGTCAGACTGTGAAGTTGTGCAAATAGAAAGAGAAATTTTTCTTAAAAAATATGAGAGTTCAGACACACTTGTAAAAGCACTGATAAAATCGCTTAGTGTGCGTCTTCGCGAAGCCAACAAAAAATTAATGAGGTCGCGCTAGTCTATCAACACTGTTTCTTGGTTAAATATGCAGAATTGTTGGACTATTCCAAAAATCGTTAGTTACGATAAAATAGCGGTATCTTCGTGATAATTAATTTGTCTTGGCTTGCCGTCATCATCTAAGGCGACAAATACAAATTCGGCATTTGTTACCTCGTTACTTTCAGCATCAAATCTACTTCTTGCCCAACTATCAACATGAATCCGCATAGAGGTTCTGCCAACCGACTGCAATTTAGCATAAATGGTGACCTCGTCACCTACTCTAACAGGGCGCAAAAACTGCATTGCTTCTACGGCAACCGTTGCACTCCTGCCACGTGATACACGCCCTGCCAGATTGCCAGCAGCAAGGTCCATCTGTGACATTAACCAGCCACCAAATATATCCCCTGACGGGTTTGTATCTGCGGGCATTGCTATGGTGCGAATAACAAGTATCCCATTTTCTGATGTATTGTTCATTCTTGTTTAAACTCCAGCATAATGCGTCCTAGATGTTGGTTTTCTGCCATTCTCTGCAATGCCTTATCTACATCCTTAAAGCCAAAAACGCAATCAATTGGCATTTGTAAATCATTAGTAGAAATTGCATTCCATAAATCATGATAGGCAGATTGTGCTACTTGTTCATGCTCGTGAATATTTCGGGTTCTGCCAGTCGTCCCAATATAAGTTATTCGGCGCTCTGCATGCTTGTTGAAGTCAAATTGAGATTGTTGACCGCTTAATCTGCCGACATTAATTATTCTGCCGCCCACTTTGGTTATATTTAAATTGGCAGACGCAAAAACCCCTGATAGTTGATCGATCACAAGGTCTACCCCTTGTTGCTCTGTTGCATTTAAAATTTGATTTTGCCAATCATCCTGCGATATATCGATACATATATCCGCATGATATTTCTCAAATATAGGGAATTTGGATTTATCTCTGGAACTTCCAAATATCGTTTTTGCGCCAAGATATCTTGCAATCTGAAGCCCCATTAAACCAACTCCGCTAGAGGCTCCTTGTATAAAAATTGTCTGGCCTTTTTTGAATTGACCATGTGTTACGATTGCATCATGCATGGTTAATACAGCAGAATTATAAGTTCCTGCCTGAAGAAGCGACATTTCGGGCGAGGGGATGGGTAATACCCGCCTGTAATCTGCAGCACAAAATTGCGCCCAACCTCCAGAACCTTGGGCAACCACTTTATCGCCAACAGAAAAACCACTAATGTTACTGCCGATTTCTACGATCTTGCCGCTGCAAGTCGCCCCTAATATTTTCTGCTTTCCTGATAAATGCCCAAAAGATTGCCCATGTGTTTCCAGCAAATCAGAGCGATTTACAGAAGATGAATATACTTCAATAAGAACTTGATTTTCGGTTATAACGGGCATCTCAATAAGGGCTAATTCAACCCCATGCGCCCCTAAAATAATCGCTTCCATCATGCTCCCTTGATTTCACGTTTGTTGAGTTCCAGTTGGGTGAGCTATGCCATTGATTACTAATTTAGGGGCTATGCCTACCTCTATTAATTCTGGACGTGCCAATAAATAATCTTTCATTTGGGGGATGGCTTGCATATCCGCTAAAAACATCTCAAGTCTTGGAAATTCAGAAATAAGTGTTGGGTCTAGTAATTTTGATAAATCTAGATGATGGAATGTTGCAAATTCTGCAGCTCGGGGGATATCATCACAAAAGTATCTTGCATCATTTTCACTCAAACACCTAGATAAGTCTGCAAATCGGGCAATAAGCATTTCGCGCATTTCATCACGTTTTGATATGAAATTATCTCCTACTGCGAAATTCACAGCAGGATTTAATGGGAAAAACAATTCTTGTGCAGATTGCAAAATGGCAGAAGATTTCGCCGCCTGAATTGGATCCTCGATAGCAAGGCCTGCTCTGCTTTCAAGAAATTGCAGAATAGCAATGCTTTGGCAAATCTGTGTAGAATTATCAACTTCGAGCATTGGTAATTGCCGGAACGCGATTTTGGGTTTTACCTTAGCCCAAACATCTTCAAAATGCTCCCACGACATTAAATATTCATGTTCTATGTTATGGCAATGCATCAGCATTAAAGGCGCTTCTGCCAAAGCTCTCATCTTGAAATAAATTAATTTGAGGGACATTAAACACTACTCCGAATTTATAAATTTGATTTGATATTTATGAAAATGGGCGTCACATTTCATCAGGCATGATTATTTTTTCATCCTTGATATCATAAGTCGTAATGAAACGATGCATCTCATTAGCCATGGTTACAATTGTGTTAGACATACTTGTTTTGTCTAGTAGCTCGAGGATGTCATCTTCGCTCTCAGCTATCCAATGACAGAAGAAGAAATCGTCTCTTCGTCTCCAATGTTGAACAACATAAGCTTTTTCACTTGTGAAGAATTCAAAAAACTCTCGGTCAGTTGGATGCCAATTATTATCAGACTCTGAAGAGCTTGATGTATGGGTGCACATAAAATGTTTTATGAAACCATCTCCTTGACCCTTAATGTTGCGATTTAATCAAACTCACAATTGAGAGAAGGACAGCACTATCGGGCAACATTGTTTTATTCTACATACATAAGATATAAATTTTATTAGTTATATCTAAAATGTAGTATTATCATCAGGGTATCAACAAAAAAATCTATTCTGATAAGCCTCGATAAGATAGTTACGTCCTAAAATAAGACATAAAATAGCATAATAGGAAATGATAATAAGGATGATATAGTTGCTCAGACAAAAATACATAATTTTATTTTTATGGTTCACCATGTCTTTTGTTGGCCATGGTTTTGCGGACCATTCTCCTAAACAATTAATGCGCAATTTTTCTGCTTTTTCAAAATTAGCAGAAACAGGCATGCTTGGGCCCTTTGATGTGAGCGTTGTAAAATTTGGTGAATTTAAAAAGTCGCAATCGCCAATGACTAATAGTGATAAATATGACTATCTCTTCGAGGATAAATTTAATTTAGCAGCGATTATTATGAACAATGATGAGGTTGTTTATGAGCGCTATAATCTAGCGCGTTCTATCGATGCATCCACACCGTTGCTTGGTATGTCTATGAGCAAGACGGCGGCAAGTGCTTCTATTGGCGTTTTGCTCTGCCAGAATGAAATATTGAATCTTAATGATAAAGCAGGTGTTTATTCTGAGTTTCTGAGGACAACGCCCTATTCAGAGGTCAAAATTAGAAACATATTACAGATGAATAGTGGGGTTAGTCCATTAGGTCGAGCAGATGAAAAGAAATTCAATCAAAAGGCTCGCGGAATGCAAAAATATGCGGGTGAAGCAAGTGTCAGAGAGGCATTGAATTTTTATGATGTCGCCGCAAGAGAGCAGGGTACAGGGATGAATTATCACTCATCTGATACGCTTGCATTATCGGTACTCATCGAGGAAATTTCTGGAATGCCCCTTAGCCAGTTTTTTTATGAACATATCTATACCCAATTCGGGCAGAATAACTACATGCATTGGACTAGCGATGAATTAGGGACGACTGTTTCTTTTTCAGATTTGGTGATGAGCGCTAGAGATTGGATTAATTTTGGCAGTTACCTAATGCAACAAAAAAGGGACAATACTTGTCTTGGCGCGTTTTTTAATGAAGGGGTGGCATTATCTGTTGAAACAGGTAAAAAAAATGGCGCAAAATACGGTTATCAATCATGGGTTTTCAACATACATGAATCTCCTGCGATGGTTTTGCAGGGTCATGGCGGACAGTTTTTGGTGCTCGATGAGGTAACCGACACCTTATTACTCACTATTTCAATTAATGAGCGGTATAAGATAGGCAATCTATTCAACGATATTGGTGCCATTACCGAGCAATTACAGTAATAAATCTGTATTCTCAAATAGATTTGTTGGTAGCGGTACCATGGCGGCACATATCAGGTGCATACTTACCTATATTATGAATAGGCTTGGCTGTAATGTCCTTGCCCAGTTTGAATATATATCAGATATACCAGTTTCAATATAATAGCGTTACGAGCCCAACATCAGTTATAATTTGGACGCTGTGGCATATTTTATTTTAAACAAAATTGAGGAGGCATCAGCCGCATTTAAGAGGGGGGGGTGGATTAAATCCAACCTTGGCTGAAAGCTATAATAATCTTTGAAATAGCTTTAAAGATTACGGCAAGGTGCATGAGGCGATAGATCAATTCAAACAAGCTATATTATAATGACAGAATGCTTGTTTATTACCCCAACAGAATAACCGCATTGTTAAAACAGCTTCGCAGCATCAGCTCAGAAAAAAACATTTATAAAAAAAGCTCAAAAGCCTAGCTTAATTATACAGCTTTATTTAAAAAACGCTTTCAGTAACATATCGAAATGGTATTTTTCCTTTCATAAGCACACATTATCCAAGTGGGTTTCCAGACTTCTCAGCCTATTCTGAGATTGATGAGCTTTGAGGCATTTCTTGCTACTAAAACCCCAGAGCTGCAAAACATGCTGGAAAAATCTTCAGAATTTATTGAGACGTGTTTGCAATCATTTGCTAAGGACTTGGCGTCAGGCAAATTCGATAGATTAGTAAAGTCTAGCCGCCTAGATACGAGCTTCATAGATATGAATAGAATTATCGACGCTTCTCAGCGTTATTTAATTATATTTCTTTGCGCTTGGTTGATTAGTTCTGAATGCTGCCTCAACAACATATTTTTTTAATGAACAACGCGTTCTATTTAATCGTATATTGTACAAGATAACGCGTCTAAAATAGGACAGTTTGGCTTTTCATCTCCGCAGCAGTCTGAAGCTAAAGAACTTAGTTGGTTTTTTATGATAGTGGTAATTGGCCGCAGAAAATAGGAGGGATTTTTCCCATCATTTGTCAAAATCAAATCTGTCTACCATTGTTCCACGAAAACTTGTCGTTTTACTATCTATTTTCTCTTTTAACTTTCGCTCAATATCTGACCAAATTGGCAAACAATTTCGAGAAGCCTCTGCATCTTTATATTCAAATACATGACTTAGCTGAAATTTATCTTTGCTAGTGTTAATTTTGCTTGTAGTGTATCTAATTAAACCCATTTCTTTGAAACGTGGCATAAATTCATTTTTTACTTTATTCCACCGTATAAGGCTATATTCAAGTTCATTCTCAGTTTTGAATGTTTGAACCGTTATATTAATCTGCATTACTTTAAGCTCCGTTATAGCGATGGACTGTAAGTTCCATCATGGTTGCTTGACTTGCTTACGCAATAGGTATAACCGCAGTACACACTGTGTGTGTTTGCGTTGCTTGAGGCTGAGCCTACATTCTTACTGTTAAGGTGGTGGATGGGAGTAATCCAAGATACTCTAACAATATAACTCCAAGGAATAATGCCGAGAATAAGATTATACCGTAAAACAATGATTTGATAAGCGCGACCAAAACCTTAATTAAAAACATAATCAAATACTCTTTTATGACCTGTTCAAACCTAGAAGCACAAACGGAGAAGACAGCACTTATCCGTCCAATCTCTGGCTTCTCCGAGGTAATGGCTGAGGTGGCGTTAATGGCCACTTAACTTACGACTTATTAAGAGCAGACGTATGACTATTCTAATGTATAACTTTCCGAGTGTTTTAGCAGCATTGTTTTAGCAGAAGTGTTTTTACTCGCCTCTTTGGTGATTATATTAAGTGTTTGGTGGTGTATAATTTACATCTTCGCTGTACTTTCTAATCATTTCTATATCAATGGCTTCAAGTATCATTGAGTCTTTCAGTGCTCCTGATGCCCTTGCATTTAGTACAATAGCAGCCACCTTTTCATAAGCATCGAATTCTGCAATTATGCAAAAATCATACTCCCCTCTTGTGATATGATAATCTTTGAAAACACCCCCAACACTCTCTACCATTGTGATCATCGCAGCTTTTCTGTCAGAATTTCCTTTAATCAGTGGGGCAGCTGTATCATTGGTGTAAGTTCCCATCATTAAATATAAAGCCATAAAAAAACTCCTAAAGACTTATGTTTGTATAAAAAAGAAATGTGTAGCAAGCGTAATTCATGACACTGACCCAGAATATTTTATTATTTTGATCAGTTAATCAAGAGCAAAAGTATCTAAATCCGCCATCTTATTTGGTAGAAAAATGTCATCTGCTATATTGAGAAAATCAAACTCCGCTGCATTAACTAAAAATATATTCTCAAGGTTGAATAAAGTTAGTTTCATTGATCTAACTAAACTCATTAACTCCTGCGTAGAGACATTGTGTGCCTCCGCAACATTAACAATGGGAACTAGGTTTTTCATTTTCATCTCCTCGAACTATTTTATAGCTAATAGATCAACGATTCCGGCATTACAGTTTTATGACAGTAAATGCTTTTTCTTTTTATATCTGAATTTATTGAGTTTTTAGGATTATCCGATGTAAATTTTTATTAATAGAAATACAAAGGAAAAAGCGAATCGGTAATTAAATCGTCTAAATCAAACTAATATCATTGATGTACTTTTTCTAAGTTGGAGAAGGCGCAATTATGTTGTCGTGAAAAGGTTTTAGAATGCTGATTGCTGACTCATACAGAGTCGCTGAGAGTTTGTTAGAGGGTGAAGATATGAAGGAGTGCTGAAGAGGGTCGCAAGAGGCGCTGGTGAGTCTTATTTGGGGTTGTCTAAAGTAGTGGTTGTGAGCAGTATCGTAGGAGATAAAAAGACCAATGGAAGGGTTTGACAATGAAGAAAACCATCGCTGCATCAATTTTGTCGCTAATGTTGTTGTTTTTAAGGAGCTAATAGAAACCTATGTTCGCTATGGTGTTTATGACCGTCATTTTCTCTACGACATCCCCTGAAGGTGACATTGATTTCTACCCTGAAACTTCATTTCCTACATACGAAACGGAAGCGCAATGTCATGCAGCTATAGTACAACTTGCTGCTGAACATGAACTAGAGATAACAAAGACTGATAATGGTGACCCTGTTTTGATAAATGATAATATGTATGACACTACACGTTGGGTAGACAAGCTCCAATGCGTTGAGCTAGACCGCTGAGGTAACCGTAATGACAACAAATTAGGGTTCAACTGCACTTGCGCAACGATGGATACAATAAGCAAAAGCAATTAAAAAGCCCCAAAGAAAAAAGGTATAACTTTGGAGCTTTAAAGAACGTATGATAATTTACTATTTTACTGACTATCAAGCATGGCTTTCACTAATTTACGACCATCTGTGTCATCCATAACTGGAGTGACTAATGGAAATGTTGCCTGACCTGACCATCCCATCATCCAAGATGTTAAAGCTTCTTGACTATCAGCTTCTATAACTGCCCAACCTCTGCCATTTGGCATATCATGCCAACGACCAATTTGCTTAACTCCATCAGGAACTTCGCCATCTATTTGTTCTTGTGTCATGTTAGCGAAAAATGCTTGAGTGTCAGCTTGCTTATCTCTATCGACTTGGTATGCACACATAAATAACATTTTATTATCCTTTCAAATAATCATCTTTTTATTATCTACTCACAATATTTATCAATCATTGCAATTATGTGACAGACGAGCAAACTTAAAATGTTAATCTTTGCAAGCAGCGTTGTAGATGGTAGCAAATTGATCAATATCCAAATTTTCTTCTATTTCCATGATTAAAGTTTCATATCGCTCTACTGCGTCTTTCATTTCAATCATTCTGTCTGATAAAAACTTACATTTTGCATCATCTACCACCGCAGCCCTCGCTTCAGTAAAAACAAGCACACCAAATATTGAAGCAATTGCTATCAGGTAAACAAAGAATCTCAATTTTAAGGGATTTCTATTGGTTTGATATGCGTGAAACGCATTGGATTTATAGGGGAACATAGCCAGTCCTTCTCAAGTTGAATATCTCCCCAGATGCTTCTCATTACATCACAAATTTTAAATAACTCAAAGAGGAAATGAAGTTGTCTTACCTTAGGTAACGACAACAACTTCAACGACATAAAAATAGACCACCCGAAGGTGGTCTAAAGTCTAGGGAGGATTATGCGTAACGTCAAAAGTACGTCACTGGAGAATAATATCCTTTACTAAGGCAAGACTTATGCCAAAGTTGGTTATAAGTAGTATGGGAACTTCATAAAAACGAGACATGAGAAGACTGAAGTCTAACTTTCGTAAACTAAAGAGCATCATTAGTTATCTATCGATTGCTATAGTTATAGTATTAGCAGTTGCTGTGGTGTACGACATATTCGCTATGGTAAACAGCTACAGGTTCTTCTTCTATAAGTTACTATTCACCTTCTTCTACTAACAAAACAACTAAGGACTATGGTTTATCTTTAGACATATTGTTGCCTAAGTATCTCCATAGTATCTTAAGTAACTTTAGACATATTGTTGCCTAAGTGTCTCCATCGTATCTTAAGGAACTATAGTTATAGATATTAGTAGTAGATGTAGTGGATAACACCAAAGTAGAGCTATGCCTATAGGTAGACCGGAGCATGCTAGAAAGCGTAAGGACTGAGTGTCTATGTTAGAATTTAAGGAAATTCTAGAGGCAAGATACATGACCTTTAGCTCCCCACCAACTACTAACGATGCCCTACAATTAACATCATCAGTATTAGACTTAATACAATCTATAGAAAAGCGAAAGCGCAAACGAAAAGCTAATGATGAAAAGGCATTTAGAGAGGCAGTTGGTCTTATCTTAGGAGACTTATTGCTTGGATTTGAGCAAGAAGAGAACAGATGGTCTTACCATGGATTATCTGCAGCTGCTTTCTCCGAAGCCCCTGTCGGGTATGACAACTTCAAGATAACCAAGAGCCTAATGGAAAAACAAAGTCTTATTGAGGTTGTGTTAGGTCGCAACCATAGACCTTTTACTTGGGAAGAAGGTCAAGAAGAGACATTCGCCCCTGGTCGAGCAACTCGATTTAGACCTACCGACGCACTCATCCAGTTAGCTGAAGATAACGGGATAACAAAAGACACAATCCACGAGCATTTTATCACCCATCTTCCAAGAAAGGTAATCGAGGTACGCAAGGCATCCAAAGGCAAACTTAAAGGCAAGAAGATGAAAGTGCCCGAAACTAGGCAATACAAAGAATTGGAGTGGCAGGTTTTATTAATAAACCAGTTCCTATCCTCTTTTACTTATGAGGCTATGTCGTTTGGAGGGTTAAGGCGTATATTTAATGAAGGTGATGCTCCTAACTTTAACTTTGATAGAGGTGGTCGTCTTAATCATGCCGATGGTGGTGGTTATATACGAATGAATAAAGATAAGCGTAAGTTAATTAAGATAGATGGAGAGGATGTTGTGGAGGTAGACATTAATGCTACTTACATATCGATAATGCATGGCATAAAACAACAACCCCTTCCTACTAGAGAAGATATATATGCCATCGGGAATATACCAAGAGAAGTTGTTAAGATGTGGTTTGCCATAAGTTTTGGTCTTGGAAGGTTTCCAAGGCAATGGCTGCCAAAGTCGCTTCGAGAAATTAAGGAGAAATGTCCTGAGTACAAGCCTTGGATGACTGCAAGGAAGGTCGAAAAAGTGGTGCTGGAGTATTTCCCTTTTATGGCTGATTTACCTTTAGAAGACATTGGTTGGTCAAAACTAATGTACTTGGAAAGTGAAATCGTAATTGGCACTATTTTGGAACTAATGAGTGTGCATAACGCTCCAGCGTTACCTGTATATGATTGCGTTATTGTGCGTAAGTCTGACCAAGAGTTAGCAATGAGAATACTCTCTGAGCAGTTCTATAAACAAACAGGATTAGTACCAAAGTTGAAGAAAGGGTTTTAAACCCCCTACTTATTGGAGCGTAAAGTTCAAAAGATATAATAGTAACTTGTTCCATTATAGACGAACAGACCCTCTGTGCTGTCGCCCACTGCATCCCAAGTTACTACTCTGCTAAGACTTATGTGAAATCTCTTCGGCATAAATCTTCGTATATAGTTATCATGGAAGGAAACATTACAATGATAAAGAATATATATAATATGATTATGAACAGTACTCGAAACCCCCTCTCGAATATTGCAGATGTGAACACTAGACACCTTGTTATGCAGGTTCTTGCATGGATGTGGTGTATTATCTTTAGTATGTCAGTCGGCTCTATTTTAGTATTTCAAATAAGTGCTATTGCACATGCTTTAGTGATAGCTGGAGTTTTTATAACCTTTGGCACGTTTGAGACCGCCAAGAGAAAACCAAATTACTTTGGTGGATTGGGAAGAGGTAACGGTGGGGAACACGAATAGCATTAGTTACGTGAGTATGCGAGAAGCCAAACAATTCCTGCGATGACACTTAGCCCAATACCTAAGGCTATTGCTATGCTGATAGCTACTATTAGGTCATCTATCTTTTGTTGTCTTCTTCGCTTTTATGATTGGTTATTGTTCGTAAGTCCGACCAGGAGTTAGGAATGAGAATACTCTCTGAACAATTCCATAAACAGACTGGTTTAGTGCCAAATTTGAATATAAGGTTTAAATCCCTCTAATTATTGAAGAGTAAAGTCCAAAAGATTTGGTAGTAACTTCCATCATTCTATCACATATCCGTTTTATCTGAAAGTGCTTCTAAAATAGGACAGTCAGGTCTGTCATCACCCTTGCAAGCAGAAGCTAAGGTGCTTAGCTGTTCCCTCAACATATTTAACTCCGATAATTTAGTATCAATTTCTGCGATTTTTAATAGTGTCAGGGCCTTAACTTCTTTACTAGAACGTTCGGTATTCTCATAAAGTGAAATCAGTTCTCTGCAATCATCCAAGCTAAAATCAAATTTACGTGCTTTGGATATAAACTGAAGTTTGGCCAAATCAGGCTCTGAGAAACTCCTATAGCCAGTGCTAGTATTAATCTTAGGATTAATAATCCCTATGTCGCTATAATATCTTACAGTTTTTACTGTGAGGCCAGATAATTTGGACGCTTTTCCTATATTCATTTTTCTCTTGTATCTCCTGTTAGTGGAGGGTTTATACGATATAACTAAGGAGGTCAAATATGACAGCATTAACAGCGAATCTTGCCATAAATTGGCTTTGCAAGCACACATGGAAAAGAGCTTCTTATAACACATCATGGTGCTTGTTGGGTTGTGCCATCGGAGATTTGGGAACTATTGCTTACTTTCAGTTTATGGGTATCGACTGGCCTGTTTGGGCAATCATGAGCTTGGCAATTTTAAATGGACTAATAACATCAATTCTTCTTGAAACAATCATCCTTTCTAGACAGATGTTGCTCAAACTTGCCTTTAAAACAGCCATTGGTATGTCGTTGATATCCATGATAGCTATGGAGGCTGCTATGAACGTTACTGATGTCCTGCTAACAGGTGGCGCTATTTTAACTTGGTGGGTAATACCGTTTATGCTTGTTGCAGGTTTCGTTACACCTCTTCCCTATAACTACTGGCGTCTGAAGGTTCTCGGAAAAGGCTGTCATTGAGATGAGAATGCATCATAAAATCAAATTGAAACTATTGCCTTTACTACTATCGGTTGTGGGTTCAATGATGGTTGGAGGCATTATATTTTACCTTGCATGGCCAGTAAAAAAAGCTGAACCAGACATATCTCTACAACACAAAGATAGTGCTATTGTAGATTTGGGGAAGGATGTGTACGCCGAAAACTGCGCATCATGTCATGGTATCGCTCTAAAGGGTCAAGCCAACTGGCGGCAGAGAGATGCTGATGGGTATTTGCTTGCGCCACCTCATGATGAAACAGGGCATACTTGGCATCACCCAGATTCATACCTTTTTTTGATGACTAAATATGGCATTGAAGAAATGATTGGCAAAACATACCCCAATAACATGCCCGCTTATGAAGACAAGCTGACTGATGGGGAAATTTTGGCAGCACTATCTTACATAAAGAGTACTTGGCCTAGCCGCATACAGCGGCAGCATGACCAAATAAATGCTCGTACAATTTTAAAGTAGGAAGTTATACCTTTGCAAAGAAATGACATAAAGCATCATAGAAAAAGGCAATTTAGTATTCTAACCTTCTGATTTCACTAACTAACAGGATAAATTAATGATTAAAAGCTCGCTAAAATATCTTCTAATCTTAACAATTGGAGGGGTAATACCCGCGGCTCATCTTAATGCAGACACAACTCAATCCAATTATTCAAAAATGCATAGTTCACATCATGGAGAACACATGTCAATTTCTGGTGAAATGGGTAAACATGTTCATGACGAAGTGAATATGCCAGGTTTGCAAGGTAAAAATACTACCTCACAAGAAGTTAGCGATTTAAAGAGGATATTCACGTTTCATGAAAGCATAAATCGGAAAGTTTCCAATATTGAGCGGGGAATAATCACCGTAACAGAGGCAGAAGATGATAAATTGCGACAGTCAATAGTAACTCACGTCGCGATGATGGTCACCCGCCTTCAAGAGGGTAACAATCCAGAAGTAATTATTCAATCTCCCACGTTAGATTCACTTTTCAAATTTTATGATGAGATAGATACAGAGATTGAGCTTACCGATTTGGGCATAAAAGTGAGTCAAATTTCCATTAATCCCTTAGTTGTTAAATTGTTGCAAACTCATGCTGCTGAAGTGAGTGATATGTCTGAAAGGGGAATGAAAGCCGTTCACGAAAGGATGGCAAAAGGTCATCATTGAAAAAATCATGAGTTAATAATGAAGTTATGTTTTTGTTCAAGAATCAATCAAGACTTTATTAGCGTTGCAAATAATGCACCACCCTCCTGTAATATTAGCAGTATGATGCAGCAAGACTATTTTGTATCAAACTAACGTCATTTACTTTCCTCCCTAAAAATGACGTTAAAAGTAGGCAAAGGGGTAGTTCATTGTCATGCTACCCCTTACTTTTTGGAAGACAAGACAACCCCAAATAAGACTCACCAGCGCCCCCTAAGACCCTCTACAGTACTTCACATATCACCACCCTCTTACACCCACTCAGTGACTCCGTATGAGTCAGCAATCGGCATTCTAAACCCCTTCTTTTGATAACATCAGACACCCCAGCCAATTAATCATCAGTCTGTCTAAGGTTGAGCCTTTGAACAGGCGAACTATTGTCATCTAAGGGTATCTAAAGAAACGACAACAACCTTCAATAACAA
>JADHOL010000037.1 GCA_016779005.1 Alphaproteobacteria bacterium | reverse complement strand
TAGCATGCAGAGTTGGCACAGGAGAGGAGGCCCAATCATACAATGCCCAGCCTATTTGTGACTTTCTGGCCGGTGAATTTATGGCGGGTGATTTTTTGGCTGGTGTTTTTCTGGCCGGTGTTTCTTCCAAGTGTAAATCATCCATATATGTCAGCCTATATCAGAATAAACGTAATAGACAGAATATAGGCCATAAATGAATGTATCCATTTGAAATATGAATAATTAATCTCACTTTCTATTAGCGGCATTAATTAGTGTCTGGGTATAGGCATCTGACGGGGTATCTAAAATCTTCTGCACTGAGCCCATCTCAACAATTTCTCCGTCCTTCATAACGAACATAGTATGGCAAATAGTGCCAATTAACGAGATATCATGGCTAATAAAAATATAGCTTAACCCATGTCGCTGTTGCAGGTTTAGAAGTAATTCAATGATTTGTTTCTGCACTGTAACGTCAAGGGCAGATGTGGGCTCATCAAAGATAATAACTTCAGGTTTTAAAATTAATGCGCGTGCGATAGCAATACGCTGTCTTTGTCCGCCAGAAAATTCATGTGGGTAACGGTCTTGAAAATCAGCTTCTAATCCCACTTCTTCTAAAACGTCTGTTACTCTTTGTTGAAGGGAGTAGCCATCCCCATCAAAATCAACATGCGCCTTAGGGCCTTCTGCAATTATCTCACCAACAGATAATCGCGGCGATAAAGAGCCGAATGGGTCTTGAAACACTATCTGAACTGCTCGTCGGTAAGGCTTCAACAGTGCCGAATATGTGCTGGTAACCGCATCACCTTTAAAATAAATATGTCCTGTGTGGGTTACAAGCTTGGTTAAAGCGCGCGCAAGCGTGGATTTGCCAGACCCACTCTCTCCTACAATCCCTAGGCTTTCGCTTGGGTGAAGTTGAAAGCTTGCATCTATTACCGCAGGGACAAACCCTGAAATGCGTTGCAGAAATCCTTTTCGAATAGGAAATTTAACTGTAATATTTCTTGCTTCTAGAATTACATCTTCTGGTTTATCTAACGCTTCTCTCCTTATGTTTAATTTTGCTTCCACTAAAGATTTTGTGTAGTCCGCTTTAGGTTTATTGAAAATTTGCGTCTTGCTACCCTGTTCGACGATCTTTCCATTTTTCATTACTATAACACGGTCTGCAAGTTGTCTTACTACCCCCAGATCATGAGAAATAAACAGCATTGCCATACCTGTTTCGCGTTGAATATCTTGGAGCAGGTCAATTATTTGCGCCTCGATTGTAACGTCAAGTGCGGTTGTGGGCTCATCTGCAATTAGTAATTTTGGATGATTTGCAAGCGCCATTGCAATCATTACACGCTGTCTTTGTCCGCCAGATAATTGATGAGGGTAACTTTCAAGACGATTTTTAGCATTTGGAATGCCCACCCTATCAAGGAGTTCGAGAATGCGGTGGCGCACTCTTGCTTTATCAAGCTTCTGATGAAGCCGAATGGCTTCACCTATTTGTTTTTTAATGGTATGGAGCGGATTTAAAGAGGTCATAGGCTCTTGAAATATAATGCCAGCTTCACTTCCCCGAATTTCAGATAGATCAGGTGCCTTACTTTTTATCTGTGTTTGACTATTCCAGTGAATGGAGCCTGTAACAATTGCACTGTCAGCCAAAAGCCCAAGGCAGGCAAGAGCAGATATCGATTTTCCAGAACCACTCTCGCCCACAATCGCAAGCGTTTCACCTGTATGGATATCAAATGATAAATCCTGAACTGCATAGGTATTTTGGCTGTCTCTTTGGAACAGAATATTAAGATTTTCGACTGATAATAATTCAGACGTCATGAATACGTCTTTCTAGGGTCGAATGCATCACGGATACCCTCAAATATAAATACCAGCATCATCAACATAAGGGCAAACACGCTAAAAGCAGTGAGGCCAAGCCACGGTGCTTGCAGATTTTGTTTGGCTTGAAGCGTTAATTCGCCAAGGGAAGGCGCAGAAGAAGGCAGGCCAAAACCAAGAAAATCCAAAGCAGCAAGTGAGCCAATGGCGCCTGTTACGATAAATGGAAGCATTGTTAATGTTGCAACCATCGCGTTTGGTAGAACATGGCGTATCATAATTTTAATGGGGGATACACCAAGTGCTTTTGCTGCTTGTACATATTCAAAATTTCTAGCTCTTAAAAACTCTGCACGTACGACCCCGACTAGCGCTGTCCAGCTAAATAAGATCATCAAAAACACTAAAAGCCAGAAATCCATTCGATAAATCGCAGCTACGATAATGATTACATATAATGACGGGGTTGCCCCCCAAATCTCTATTAATCTTTGCGCCAAAAGATCTGTTCTCCCGCCAAAATAACCTTGGACAGCGCCCATAAATATCCCAATAAAAGACGAAAATATAGAGACGATCAGCGCAAATAATACCGAAAGCCGAAATCCATATATAACCCGTGCAAGAACATCTCTTGCCGTATCATCTGTGCCAAGAAGATGATTGTTATCTGGGGGCGAGGGCGCAGGTACATCAAGCGTGTCAACTGTTGAGAAGTGATACGGGATGAGCGGCCATATAACAAATCCGCGTTCTATTTTTCTAGCATCAATGATGCCATCTTGAGAATCTGTAATGATTTGTTCAGGGGTATCCCAGCATTCTTCTAAGCCGCCGCTAATGATAAGACATTCAACTTCTATATCAGAATATATGGCTTCTGTTCTAAGATCTCCGCCAAATGTTTCTTCTGAATAAAAGGAGAGGACGGGCATATAGTAGGCGCCTTGATATTTGACCAAAAGAGGTCTGTCATTCGCTATAAATTCAGCACATAATGATATTACAAAACAAATTGTGAATATAATAAGCGACCAAAAAGCACGTTTATTCTGCTTAAAATTTCTCCAGCGCCGTTGATTAATTTTATTGAGTTTCACGACAGCCTCTTCTCAAAATCAATACGCGGGTCAATCCAGATATACATTAAATCAGATATCAGCCCGATAAGGAGTCCAATCAAACTAAATATAAATAAGGTGCCGAATACGACAGGATAATCGCGTGCAACAGCTGCTTCAAAACCCATTCGCCCTAATCCATCAAGCGAGAATATGGTCTCAATAATCAAGGAGCTTCCAAAAAAAACAGATACAAAAACAGCCGGAAACCCAGCTATGACAATCAGCATAGCATTCCTGAATACATGACCGTAAAGCACGCCTTTTTCAGACAAACCTTTTGCACGGGCCGTAATAACATAGTGCTTGCGAATTTCATCAAGGAAGGCGTTTTTGGTTAACAGTGTAAGGGTGGCAAATGCCGAAATGGTGGAGGCAAGAACAGGAAGTGCAATATGCCAGAAATAATCAAGCACCTTGTGCCAAAGACTGAGATCTGCAAAATCAGGTGATACCAAACCTCGAAGTGGAAATAATTTGAGATAAGAGCCACCTGCAAATAACACCAGCAGCAGGATCGCAAATAAAAAGCCTGGAATTGCATAGCCAATAATGATGAGACTAGAGGTCCAGCTATCAAAGGCAGTACCATCTCTTACCGCTTTTCTTATTCCAAGTGGGATGGAGATAAGATAGGCCAGTAAAGTAGTCCATAATCCTAATGAAAGGGAGACAGGCATTTTCTCTAATATCAGCTCAGTAACTGAAATTGACCTGAAATAACTCTCGCCGAAATCAAATCTTGCATAATCCCACAACATATCTAAAAATCGTGTCAAGGGCGGTTTATCGAAGCCAAATTGAACTTCTAGATCGGCAATAAAATCTTCTGGCAACCCTTTGCTTCCAAGATAGCTTTCTGCTTTGCTAATGTCTCTTATCTCTCCTGCGCCTCCTGCCATATTATCGAAAACACTTGCATCGCTTTCCAATCCAGCAATGATTTGCTCTATTGGTCCGCCAGGTACAAATTGAACAAGCGTGAAATTAATGAGCATAATGCCGAGAAGTGTCGGAAGAATGAGACAAAGTCGTCTTATGATGTAAGAGATCATGCAAGATTACCTTCGAAGCTGCTAGAAAGCACCTTCAGACTTAAGTTTATTAAATGCGGCTTCATCAAACCACCAAAAATCGAGCGTCCCAAGGTCATAGGGAGGGAGCTTATCTGGATATCGATACATATCGTAATATGCTACGGTATGTTTTTTCTTAAACCATTGAGGTATCCAGAAAACCTCAGCACGAAGCAGTCTATCCAAGGCGCGTGTGGCGTCATTTAATGTCTGCCGGTCCTTAGCTGCGAGTATATCCTCTATAAGCTTGTCTGCTGCCTCACTGCTATATCCAGACAGATTAAATATAGAATAATCAGCAGATTCAGAGCCAAAATACTGTTTAAGTCCAGAGCCAGATGTTAATGAAGTTCTGAAATTTCCAACCACCATATCAAAATCAAAATTTCGTTCGCGCTCTGTCATTTGTGCATTATCAATGCGTGTGTGAACGGCATCCACGCCAAGACGTTGCAGATTTTCAACAAAAGGATTTATTACTCTATCAAAGGCTTGAGAGTCATTGAGTATTTCTAGTGTAAGTGTCTTACCTAGCTTATTACGCCGGATGCCATCATCGCCAACTATCCATCCTGCATCGTCAAGCAAAGCAGAAGCTTTGCGAAGGTTCGTGCGGTCTAATTGTCGCTTCGAGGATGTAGGCGCTAATTCCGCTTCGGCTTTTAAAACTGTGTCAGGCAAGATGTTTTTTAACGGATTTAAAAAAGCAAGTTCACCATCACTTGGAAGACCAGTCGCTTTTAGGTAGCTGTTCTCCCAAAAAGACGAGATGCGCTCATAAATCCCATAGAACAAAGTCTTGTTTGACCATTCAAAATTAAACATAAGGCCAAGCGCTTTGCGAACGCGAATATCCGTAAATTGTTCTCGTCTAAGATTAAAAATGAAGGATTGTCCAGTAGCCAAGGTTCCATCTGGGGGAGTGTCTTTTACAACCCATCCTTTTTGTAAAGAAGGAAAGTCATATCCAGTTGCCCAAATTTTGGAAGATGCTTCGTTTCTGAAGTAATAAGCGCCTGCTTTAAAGCCTTCAAATGCGCTGTTATAATCTGCGAAATATTCCACTCTAATTCGATCAAAATTATGCCGGCCTCTATTAATGGCTAGATTGCGACCCCAATATTCAGGGTTTCGCTTGTAAATAATGTTCTGTCCTACATCAACTGTTTCTAAAACATACGGCCCAGAACCAATTGCGGGTGTAAGTGTAGAATCCTCAAAGTTCGCGCCAGTTTCCAGATAGTATTTTTTCGAGAATATTGGCAGGCCTCCCACCATTTGGGGCAAATCACGCGTTGGAACACCCTCTTTGAAGACAAATTTTACACGGGTTGCGCTCAATGCGGTTGCGCTTGCAACCTCACTCTCAATTACTGCTCTGAAAGAGGGAAGACCCTTATCGCGCAGAATTTCATACGAAAACACAACATCATCTGCTGTTAGTGGAGAGCCATCGGAAAAACGTGCCTCAGGGCGCAAATTAAATATAACCTCGCTTCTATCTTCTGGATATTCCATTGATGATGCTAGTAATCCATAAGCAGAATCTGGCTCGTCGGCTGTACCTTCCAGCAATGTTTCGAAAAATATGGATGATAGCCGTCCAGCTCTTCCCTTTGTGCTATAGGGATGCATAGAATCAAATGAGCCAAATCCCCAAATTGACATCTCGCCACCCTTGGGCGCATTAGGATTTACATATTCTAGATGCTGAAAATCAGCCTCATATTTCAGCTCACCAAATGTAGAAATGCCGTGCGATGTAACTGTTTCGGCAAAAGAACGAGTGACCAAAAGGCTGCCAGAGATAGACAAAAGCGCTGCACATAAAATGCAATAACGAATGGGGGATAGAGGGGCATTAAAATACATAACAAAATTCCCAAAAACGAGCTGAAAAACGATACCGTGTGATTATCTCTGATTATAGGGCTGTTTCAAGGTAGAAGACAATATCGCGTTGTGTAGTATTATGCTACGAATGCGATAATCTGTTTGGACACAAAAAACATGCGCAATAACAAGCGTTAACATGATATGTTTGATTAGCTTGTACTTCGTTGAGTGATTAACTGTATAATTTTTTTTATCTGAAGAGAACAAAAGTGACAAACCTCATCCTTATGCGCCATGCTAAATCAGACTGGTCAGAGAACGTAGCTGACTTTGAGCGTGTCCTCAATAAGCGTGGGCGGAAGAGCTGTCTGGCTCTTCGCGCTTGGTTTGCCGAAAATAATATTAAGCCAGATATCGCGCTTGTTTCTTCAGCAAAGAGAACACAACTCACCTTTGATACGATTTTTGGCATCCCCAAAATTCGGCCAGAAAATATTCAACATGACGATATGCTTTATGATGGTGATAGCACGCAAATTATAAAAGCTATTCGCAGTACCGCCTCAACGCATAATACTATTCTTGTAATTGCCCATAATCCATCGATTTCGCAGGTTGCACACTCGTTGTGTATATTAGGGCAAAAAGAAAACCTACCTATATTTCCAACGGGTGCGTTCGCTATGTTATCATTCCCTAATTCCGAATTTGAATATCATTCAGGTGAATTGATACATTTTATCGCCGCACGCACGCTGATGGCTGACAATGAATAACTAAGTCATTTTAGTGAGAATATTAGCTATACTCATTGGTGTAAAAACATCTTGTATAAGAAATTTTTTCAATTATTTTAAATTTGGTCGTACTTAAAAAGGCATAACCCTCCTAGGAAAAAGGACAGCCCTAGGGCTGTCCTTTTTCATATAAAAGTGATGAATATACACCCTGCACCTTATTTTTTGTGCAGTTTAACCTATTTGGGCAGATTAATAGTCGTTGCAGGAGAGTATTTTGTCGGATTAACGCAATTCTGAATATGGTGAAGAGATTATCGATTATGTCTGTTCAAATTTAGTACTGTGAGATATTTATGTTGAATGTAACTCAAAGCCATCATTTCGGATTTGGAACACAAATTCGTAAATCGCCCTATTTTGAAGCAACCATGAGATGGGGTGCAAAAAGCTACTCGGTCTATAATCATATGTATATTCCCAGGTCTTTTGGTAATCTGGAGGAAAATTTCTGGAATCTTGTGAACAAAGCAACTTTGAGTGATGTTTCGGTTCAAAGACAGGTAGAAATTACGGGTCCAGACGCAGCCCGTTTCGTGCAGCTTTTAACACCTCGGAATTTATCAAGCTGTGCAGTTGGTCAATGCAAATATATTCTCATTACAAATGCGCATGGCGGGATTTTAAATGACCCTGTTTTGCTTCGATTAGCAGAAAATCATTTTTGGCTCTCCCTGTCCGATAGTGATATTTTGTTATGGGCCGAGGGTATCGCTTTAAATTCGAGTCTTGATGTTGATATTTGTGAGCCTGATGTATCTCCGTTGCAGCTGCAAGGGCCGATTTCAGGAGATATTTTGGCGGCTATGTTTGGGGAGACCATAAGAGGGCTCAAATATTACCATTTAGCTGAATTTAATCTTCAAGGCATTCCTTTGATAATCTCAAGGACGGGATGGTCTAGTGAATTGGGGTATGAAATTTATCTGCGTGATAGCAATCGTGCAGATGACTTGTGGGAACATATCATGAAGGTGGGTCAGCCAATGGGACTAAAGCCTGGACATACTTCAGCTATTCGCAGAATTGAAGGTGGAATGCTATCATATCATGCTGATATGGATGCAAACACTAATCCATTTGAGTTGGGACTTGAAAGATTAGTAGATTTGGAAATGGAAGCTAATTTTATAGGTAAAAAAGCATTAAAGGAAATAGCAAAGCAAGGGGTGTCGCGAAAACAAGTTGGTATTGAAATCGATGGAGAAATGCTACCAGGCGCAAACAACGAGTTTTGGCAGATTGTTATGGAATCTATGCAAATCGGATATGTAACCTCTGCAATCCACTCCCCTAGGCTTCAAAAGAACATCGCATTGGCCATGGTTCACAATGATTATAGTGAAATAGGATTAGAAGCAAAGTTACATACACCATTTGGGCAACGAGGAATAAAAATTGTACCCAAACCATTTTATGATCCTAAAAAAAAATTAGCTGTAGTGGGAAATTATACCGCCTCTAATAATAATTCTGGTCAAATTGTACCTTCGTAGCATAAAATAATTCACTCATCACAGTTATTGAAGCCCTAATGGGAGAGCCACAAATGACATCTAATAAAGAAGAAATTGTGCTAGAGGAGCTGTCTTCTGGAATTTTGCGGCTTACATTAAATGACGAAAAACGCAGGAACGCTTTATCGGAAAATATGCTTGATTTGCTTTATGCAAAAATGATGGCAGCTGCTGAAAATTCTCGGGTTAGGGTAATCATACTAGCAGCCAAAGGTAGGGTTTTTTGCGCCGGACATGACCTAAAAGAGATAACTCAAGCTCGCAAAAGCGAAGATAAAGGTATCACTTATTTTCAAAACTTATTTGATAAATGTAGCGAGGTGATGAAAGCAATTGTAACTCATCCCAAGCCCGTAATAGCAGAGGTGGACGGCACTGCAACAGCTGCTGGGTGCCAGATTGTGGCAAGTTGCGATTTGGCGATAGCCTCACATTCTTCAAGATTTGCTACCCCTGGCGTGAATATCGGTTTATTCTGTTCCACTCCTATGGTTGCGTTGTCTCGAAATGTATCAAATAAGCATGCCATGGAGATGCTATTGACAGGCGATATGGTTGATAGCAAACGAGCTGAGCAGATTGGACTGATTAATCGCGCCTGCGATGATTCGTTGCTGACCGATGAGGTAAATGCAGTTGCAAACAAGATTGCCTCTAAATCAAGTTTAACCCTAGCTATTGGCAAAAAGGCATTTTACCAGCAATCAGAAATGACGCTTAGAAAGGCGTATCAATATTGCTGTGAAGTCATGGTGGATAATATGCTAAAAACAGACGCTGAAGAAGGTATCTCAGCATTTTTAACAAAAAGAAAGCCAGAATGGCAGGATAAATAATATAGCTTGAGAATAGGCAAGGCGTTTTTTTTATGTCAGATATTTATAGCCAGAATTTAGAGCGTACCTCTGCAAACTATCAACCGCTTACACCACTAACACTCCTGGAACGTGCTGCGAGTGTTTATCCAGCCCGCATAGCTATCATTTATGGGGGGCAGAAATATAGTTATTCAGAATTTTATCTTCGTTGCCGAAAGCTTGCCTCATTCCTTACAATAAATGGGATTGGCTGGGGAGATACTGTTTCTGTAATGCTTGCAAATACGCCCTCTATGCTAGAGGCGCATTATGCTATTCCAATGTGTGGTGGTGTTTTGCATGCTATTAATACAAGGCTTGATGCTTCTGCTATCGCATTTCAATTAGACCATGCTGAAAGCAAAATGCTTATAGCAGATACGGCTTTCTCTTCAATTGTATTAGAAGCCGCAACCATAATGACATGTAAACCTATAATCATAGATCATAATGATAAAGAGATTCAACAGGCATATTCTCAGATAGGTGAATATGATTATGAAGAAGCACTGCAAAGCGGTGATGAGGCCTATGACTGGCTAATGCCAAAAGATGAATGGGATGCGATTAGTGTAAATTACACCTCTGGTACGACAGGCAATCCAAAGGGGGTTGTCTATCACCATCGCGGCGCCTATTTGCTTGCGCAGGGAAATATTGTCACAGCTTCCATTAAAAAACACGCTGTTTATTTGTGGACTCTGCCAATGTTTCATTGCAATGGCTGGTGTTTTCCTTGGAGCATATCAGTTGTGGGTGGCACTCATGTATGTCTAAGAGAGGTGAGAGCAGAAGCTATTTGGCGGTTATTAAACCAACATAAGGTTACACATCTTTGTGGAGCACCTATTGTCATGTCAAAAATTATGGATGCTGCAGAAGAGGTAAAACAAACTCTTGAGGAACCGGTCGATTTTTTTACGGCGGCAGCACCGCCCCCTGAAAAGCTGCTAACAGACATGCATAATGCTGGATTTAATGTCACGCACCTTTATGGCCTTACAGAGGTTTATGGCCCTGCTGTTATAAATGACTGGCATCGCGAATGGTCAGAATTACCCAATGCATCTCAGGCCACCCTAAAAGCGCGTCAGGGGGTGCGATATCATGCGCTAGAAGGGCTTGATGTTTTTAATTCTGAAAAGATGGAGCCCGTCCCGCGCGATGGCAAAACAATTGGCGAAGTAATGTTCCGAGGAAATATCGTTATGAAGGGATATTTAAAGAATGCTTCTGCAACCAGAGATGCTATGAAGGATGGATGGTTTCATTCTGGCGATTTGGGGGTGGTTTATCCTGATGGCTATATTCAACTCAAAGATAGACTTAAAGATATCATTATCTCTGGTGGCGAGAATATCTCATCTATCGAGATTGAAGAGGTGTTATATAAGCATTCGAATGTATCCTCAGTTGCTGTAGTTGCAGCGCCTCATGAAAAGTGGGGTGAGACTCCCTGTGCCTTTGTAGAATTAAAAACCGGATGCAGGCTTTCCAGTAGCGAGCTTAGAGAGTGGTGCAAACAGTATTTGGCAGGATTTAAACTACCAAGTTTGTTTGTTTTTGGCCCTATTAGCAAGACATCTACTGGGAAAGTTCAAAAAATGCAGCTACGCGCAAAAGCGTCTGAAATTGCGAAAGGTCAGTCTGGGAAGTGAGGTGTGAGCCACTACTTGATGCTTTTCGAGGCTCTGCTAAAATAATACGTATCGTCGGACATCGCGGTGCTCGGGGTCTCTTCCCAGAAAATAGTATGTTTGGATTCGAGAATATCTTGAAAATGGGCGTGACCCTTATAGAGTTAGATGTTGTATTTTCTAAAGATAAAACTCCCATAATTACCCATGATCATACCATCAACCCATCTACCAGCCGAGATGTTGATGGCGAATTTGTGAACGAGAATATTAAAGTCTCATCATTAACAGTTGAACAGATTAAAAACTACGAAATTGGTAGATTTGACCTTGATAGTGATTATGGAAAACGGTTTCCAGAACAAGCGCAGCTAGACGGCATTTATATGCCAACTCTTCAGGAATTGTTTGAAAAAATGCAACAGCCTGAATTTGAACAAATGCGTTTGATGGTTGAGATTAAATCAGAACCTAATTATTCGAGCCAAGATAGAGAAAATATAGCTAGCCTTGTTATAAAACAGATAAGAGAAGCTAATCTTTCAAACAAAGTTCTATTGCATAGTTTTGACTGGCTATTATTGAGCGAGTTCAAAAAAAAGGACCCAAAAATCACAACCTCATTTTTGACAAAAAAAGGCTATCAAAATGAGAGTGAAAACTATTACCCATCGCAGGTTTTTATGCAGGATGCGGCAGGATATTCCAATTCTGTTCCCGAAAAAATTAGCGCGTTAGGCGGGTCTGTTTGGTGTCCCTATTTCAAGGATATAACTCGTGATAGACTATTATCTGCTCGAGAGAATAATTTAATAGTGGTTGTTTGGACGCTTAATGAGCTTGAAGATATAGACACTATGATTGAACTTGGTGTGGATGCGATCGTCACCGACTACCCGCCAAGAGTTATGTCGGCACTGAGAGCTAAAGCAAAACACTGGAAAAATTAAAAAACAGTGTTATAGCGGACCAAAATTTGGAGGCGAAATTCGGCGCTTTGACGCATTTTCATAGGTAGAAGCAATTGATAATAATGTATCTTCTGTCCCTGGTTCGGAACGAAATACAAGAGAGAATGGTAAACCTGGCTCTTCTATTTTGGTTGGTTTATCACTCGCTTTGGAGATATATTTTGTACCATCAGCATTCAGCGTAAAAACAGGGTCATATGTTGTTGTAACAAACCCTGCTGGAACTAGTATTTCAGATAAACCAGCATTCGGGCCATATAAACTTTCTGGTCGTAAATTATGCATGGTGTCATATTGATGGGGCTGACCTATAATACCTGGTGCCCAAGGCGTATGAAGGCGAACAAAAGCATCTAGTTTATTCTCAATTAATACCATCATATCAATTCGTCTTAATAATTCGCGCAGCATAATGCGCTCATTCACGCCCTGTCTGCCGTCAAGGGCATTTCGTGGATCTGTCGTTTCTTCCCAATTCTTAAAGCCAGCACGCTGGTCGTCACCCCAGAATTTAGAGCGTGCATTTAATGACGCCCAGTTATCCAGCGCCTCATGGAAGCCAGCTGATTTCCAATCCTCTGCTCTGCGAAGTAGATACTGACTTATATGAAAACGAAAACTATTGGCTAGCTTTTGTTCTTGAATAGATGCAATTGTTAAATTGCGTGGCGGAGGAATACTGCCCTCAGCAAGACCAACCATATAATCAATCGGGTCTAGAGTACCTGTTCCAAAAA
>JADHOL010000002.1 GCA_016779005.1 Alphaproteobacteria bacterium | reverse complement strand
TGGAGCGGGTGAAGGGATTCGAACCCTCGACCCCAACCTTGGCAAGGTTGTGCTCTACCCCTGAGCTACACCCGCAATTGACCAGCGTTATAGCTTGGTCTGAGAAAACTTACAAGATAAATTTAGGCTCTTTTAATCTAGTTACTGTCACTGGTTTTTATAATGTCAATAATAGCGTTACTGATTGTTTGTTGGGCTTCCTTCTTAAGATAGGGATGCATTGGAATGGACAATACTGTTTGTGCCAGACGCTCGCTTACCTCCAATCCGAATTTAGCCCTTGGGAAACGCTCATAAGGTTTTTGTAAATGCATTGGAATTGGATAGTAAATGGCAGTCGGAATTCCATTTTTGCCAAGGCTTTCTTGCATCTGTTTCCGATCAACTGATTTAGGTAAATTTAAGGTATAAATAGCCCAGCTACTTGTCATGTCTGAATGGCAAACAGGCGTTTGAACCCAGTCACTAAGAAGCTCGTGATAATAATTCGCGATAGACTCCCTTTGCTTGAGTTCGTCCTCAAAGATATCTAGTTTCGCCAGCAAAATGGCTGCCTGAATAGTATCTAACCTAGCGGTCATACCTAGGCGGTCACACTGATATTTATGTACCCCTTGCCCATGTATACGAGCCGATCTGGCAATCTGAGCTATTTCATCATTATCTGTAAATAATGCGCCACCATCCCCGTAGCACCCAAGTGGTTTGGCAGGAAAAAAACTGGTGCATGTGACATTTGCAACAGTGCCTGTTTTTCGTCCACGATATTCTGTTCCAAAACTCTGCGCTGCATCATCTAAAACCCACAACCCGTTTGTTTGTGCAAAGGCATTAATTTCATCCATTTGAGCAGGCTGACCAAACAAGCCAACAGCCATAATTCCAACAACTTCAATATGCGCCTCTTTGGCACTGTGTAGGGCATCTGGCAGCCTAGAGGGATTTAAGGTATAGGTTTCTTCATCTATTTCAGCGAATATGGGAATAGCGCCCAGAAGAGGCATTACTTCGGCACTGGCAGTAAAGGTAAAGCTTGGAACAATAACGCCTTGCCCTGGTTTTAATTTCAACCCCATAAGCGCCAACAGCAACGCATCTGTTCCAGAACCGCAGGTTACAACATGTTGCGTGCCGACATATTTACTCAAAACATCTTCAAGTTCCGCAACTTCTGGACCCATAATATACTGCCCGTGATTAAGAACAGATTCAATATTTTGTTCTATTTTTGATCGAATCCTATTTTGCTGGGATGCAAGGTCAATAAAAGGAGTATTCATGATGTGTCCTGTTGTGTTTGCCGACTCATTTCTGTCAGTATTTCCTGTATTTTTAGAGCTTCCTCCATGTCAGTTATGGCAGGCGAATTAGTTTTGCAAACATCAATAAAGGCACTTACTTCGTTTCGTAAGGGCTCGCCCTCCTGTATAGGCAGAAACGCTGGCTCAGCCCGCTCGATCTGGATGGCGTCACCCTCATCAAGAATTTTATCCTGATAGAATGTTAGTTTTTGGTCAGATGGCTTGGTATCATCAAACATAATAGACCCCTTGGTACCGGTCACAACCAAGCGATGCTCCTTATAAGGTGAATACCAGCTAGTATGCATGACAGCCGTAATATCGCCTGGAAATTTAAAATTGGTAACTATAATATCGCCGCCATTATGGGTTACATGACTGGCGCTAGCGCAATTAATCGAACCTGGCATAGTCTTCACAAGACCAAGGATGAGAGATAAATCATGCGGGCATAAATCATAGATTGCAGATTCAGATTTGCGGATGCGACCCATCGCAAGACGGTTTGCTTGAATATGCTGGATGTCGCCAATAATCCCGTTATTTACCTGTTTCTTTAGTTCAATATAGGCTGGGTGATATTGTAGCAAATGCCCTACCATTACGTGCTTGTTTGCCTTTATGGCGGCTTGTTTAATGTGTAATGCAGATTCCATGGTCAGAGCCAATGGTTTTTCGATATATACGTGCTTGCCTGCTTCTAATACTGCACATGCTATTTTTTCGTGCGAATTGGCATTGGTCACAACAAGCACGCCAGAAATAGAATCAGTTTGAAGAATTTGCTCTAATGAATATGTTGGACATGAAAATTGTTTTGAGAACGCTTCGGCATGGTGTTGATTAGTGTCACAAACGCCAGCTAAAACACCTAACTCAGACGCATTTCGGGCAATGTTTCTGCCCCATATGCCGCATCCGATGATGGCGATATTAATTTCCAATTAATTTACCTCAGACGTGAATGATAATACGATTAAAAAAAGCACTCGATTTTCATTAAAGAAAGCAGTGTTTTGCGTCAATTGTTGCTTTTCGTAACCTTGATTGTGATATAATTGAACCTCAAACCATATCAGCCCCTTGCACTGTAATTAGGTGAGCCTCATATATAGACTGTTACCAATTCATCGTTCAGAACATAATTTTAGTTCGGGTTACAATTTGAGTTTAAGGTTAGCATATTAAAAATAGGTAATACTAAAAATAGGTAATAAAATGTCAGAAGAAATCACACCAGACGCATCATCATTATTTCAAGATAGTCTGCCTATTCACCCTGATATGTTAATTTCTGACTTAACCACCTTAAAAATTCAGTTTGAGCAGTTCAACCATCCCCCCTTAAAAACAGTAGAAGATTCCAAAGCCCATAGAGATGGGATGCTTACTAAGCATGAGGGTGGCGGGCATATTAAAAACCTGTATTTGCGAGATCATAAGAAAAACAATTTTCTTGCAGTCATACAAGAAGACCGAACGGTTGACTTAAAAGAATTGGCAGATTTGATGCAATCAGGCAGATTATCTTTTGGAAGTGCAGATAGGCTGCTTGAAAATTTGGGGGTGCGGCCAGGCGCTGTCACGCCCTTATCAATGATAACCGGGGTTCATAAAGGGGTAAGGCTTGCCATTGATAGTGATTTATTTCAGATGGCAAAGATTTATATGCATCCATTGGTGAATGACCGAACCCTATCCATGGTACCAGAAGAATTGAATAAATATCTTGAGTATTTAGGCGTACAGCCTATTAAGGTAACACTCGCAAATGAATAGGGCAGATAAGTAGAATAGAGGGCGAAGATGTCATTATTAATTGAAGAAAACACCCCGCAACAGCCTGTGGATGTAACGGCTGAAAATATTGTCTCGGAGGTTATAGAGGCTAGTTCAGAACAGGCGGTTATTGTGCAATTCTGGGCACCTTGGTGTGGCCCCTGTAAACAATTAGCGCCTGTTTTAGAAAAGGTATGTGCAAAATACAAAAATGTAAAACTTACTAAAATTAATATAGATGATAATCAGGAAATCGCTGCGCAAATGCGGGTGCAATCCGTACCGACTGTTTTTGGATTTGTAAATGGTCAACCAGCAGATGGTTTTGCAGGGGCTCAGCCAGAATCAGCTGTTACTCAATTTGTTGAGAAGCTCTCAGAAGCGGCACCAGGGCAGGCCGACATTTCGGGCTTGCTAGAAGCTGGTGCAACTGCGCTTGCTCAGAATGATGCAAATACCGCAATGCAGTCTTATCAACAAGCGCTCTCTTTATCCCCAGAATCAGCAGAAGCATTAGCAGGGTTTATTAAATGTTTGGTTGCGTTTGGCGAACATGATGAAGCACAGGAAGTGTTAGATCAGCTAGATGAGGATATGCTAAAAAAATCCGTTATACAGGATGTAATGGCTGCCCTAAAAGTGGCTATAAAAGGCGCTGAAGTAGTATCTGAGACAGGCGATTTGGAGAGTGCTGTTCAGTCTGACCCGGCAAATTTGCAAGCAAGGCAGGATTTGGCGGTTGCACTTTTCGCCTCAGGCCGGCAATCAGAGGCTATGTATCATCTTTTGGAGTCCATAAAAATGGACCCCTCTTGGCAGGAAAATGCAGCACGAACACAACTAATAGAGTTTTTCACAGCGCTTGGCCAAACACATCCAGATGTGATTAAGGCAAGACGGAAATTATCTAGCTATTTGTTTTCCTGATTCTTGCACTATATTTCAACTAATAGACAAATTAGTTTACTCCCTAGGACACTATTGGATGAGGAATATATGACAATCAGAGGCCCTTTTGAACCTGAGTTTAAAGATTTGCCAGGTCAAATTCCGATATTCCCTCTAACCGGGGCGTTGCTGCTACCAGGCGGGACATTGCCGCTTAATATTTTTGAGCCTAGATATCTTGCGATGGTAAGAGACGCTATAGCGAGCCCGCTTCGCCTTATCGGAATGACACAGCCAAATAAAGATCAGTCATCAAACCCGTATTATTCAGTTGGATGCGCCGGCAGGATATCTAGCTTCTCAGAACAGGATGATGGCAGAATATTAATCACGCTTTCTGGTTGCATTCGTTTTAGTGCCACTAGTTTTTCAGAACGTGAATCAGGCTATTTGATAGCAGATATAGATTGGAATAATTTTAAAGAGGATTTGTCAATTGACGAGGCTCCGATAGATCGTGCAACCTTATCCGCTATTTTAAAACGCTATTTTGATGCAAAAGGGTTTCAGGTTGACTGGTCACAGTTAGAAGCCTGCTCAGACGAGAAGCTTGTTAGCACTTTATCTATGATATGCCCATTTGATGTAGCAGAAAAACAAGCGCTACTCGAAGTGCAAAACCTATCTAGCAGAGCAGAATTGTTAACGACCATTCTACAAATGTCCTGTCATGATGATTATGCTGATAATGCCAAACATTGATTCAAGAACCAGCAAAGATAAAATTATAAGCAAAAAAATGCCTAAAACAGCGGCTGTGTTAATAAATATGTTAGTTTGCCCTGATACAAAAAGTCTTTTGATTTATGATAAAAAAGCGCAAGAGCTTATTAGTATTCAGGGAAAAAAAGCATATCCAATAGAACAATATTGCCCACTTTTAAGCGAACATTATTGCCGAAATCTCTCTATAGATGAAGTTAATAAATGGCAATCTTCCCATCACCGTAAGTAATCCATCATTAATAGAATAATCGATTTCACATGAATTCAGCTAAAATCATAGCAACTCAAATTCGGCTTCATAAAGATAAGAAAACATTATCTGTTTCTTTCAATGATGGTTTTACGGCTCAATTATCAGCAGAATTACTGAGGGTAGAATCCCCATCTGCAGAAGTTCAAGGACATGGAGCCGAGCAAAAAAAAACGATTTCTGGAAAACAGGATGTTAAGATTATAAATATAGAAGCTGTCGGGAATTATGCTGTAAGGCTGCAGTTTGATGATGGGCATGAAACCGGAATTTATAGCTGGGTGTTATTACATGATTATGGCATGCGAAAAGATGATTTATATGCTGATTATCTGCGCCGATTAAATGTAACTATCTAAAAAAAACTATATATCGGAGAATAAGCGTGCCGATGTAAGAACACCACCCGTAGCAATTTGGGTGAGCTGTTTTTTGATAGGCAGCATATCCATAACGCCTAATCCGAGATCAATCAAACCTGATGGCAGAAGTTTAAGTTGAAAACTTTTATGGCTAAAAAGACGGTTTAAGCCCTGTGTTACGCCGATAATACCCTCGATTTCAACGCGCCGTTTGGCTTGATAGTCTGTTAATATGGATGGGTGTGAGAATGAAAGACCATTATTTCTTGCACTATCTAGGCAGTCACATATAACCGCAATGTCGCCAAGTGCAAGATTAAAGCCCATTCCAGCAAGGGGATGAATAGAATGGCTTGAATCTCCAGCAAGCAGAAGTCCTGGTTGCCCCATGCTTCGTGTGATGGATGGATTGAGAGGCCAAATTCCCCTTTTTGAATTTATGGTAAGCGCGCTAAACCCATCTCCTAATGCCTCTCTGACTTGGTATGTGAAGTCACTATCTGACATTTCAGACAGCGTGTCTGCCACTTTGTTGGTTGCGGACCAAACAAGTGCAGCTTCTTGTGCTTTGATAGGCATTAGCGCTATAGGACCGTCTGGCAGGAACCTTTGAAAGGCTTTGTTATTATGAAAGCGGTTCAGATTAATCCGAGCAATTACGGCTTTCTGGTGAGCCGCAAGAGAAGTGCTGCTCAGTCCTGCTGCCATGCGAGCTTGGCTATGTGCGCCGTCACATGCAATCAGTAATTCTGCCTGCCATTGCGCGCCCTTACTATCCGTAATAGTAACGCTCAAGGGGCTAAAATCAAAGCTTAACGCCCCTTCATAGACGCAAATGTGTGACGGTGATTGTAAATTTAGCTCATAACAGGATTGAAGCAGGCTATTATTTTCTATGGTCCATGCCATTGGCTCCCCATCAAGGGAAAAACGCAGGCTTGAGGCTTTGTTCTTGGTGTCAAAACAGTCTGTTCCAAACGATTTTTGTGATACCAGAATTTCGGTAATTTTGGTGCTGTCCTCTGCTGAAAAAGACCATAAATTAAGATGCGAAAGCATTTTTTGGCTGGCCAGATTTATTGTTGTGGTTCTGCTATCTGTAACGTCACTTCTCGCAGGTATAAGCTGGGTATATTCAAGGTTAAAATAATCCAATGCAGCACACATTACTTTTGCTGTAAGACCGTTTCCAATCACAATTATCGGTGTTTTCGGTGTTTTATGCACCATAATTATACCCCATCCCTAAAATAATCAGCGATAATAATGTTACATAATTCTACTCTGGAACGGTTTGGCTCTAGCAGAAAGCTCTCACGGCAACCCGCCTTTATACCTGCTTGTATATCTGTTTGCTGATCCCCTATCATCACCGATTTTTTGAGGTCTATTTGCCATTTATGAGAGAGTTTTTGTAACATACCAGATGAGGGTTTTCTGCAATCACAATGCTTTGGAGCATCTTTTTTGGGGTAGTCTGGATGATGGGAGCAAAACGCAATATCTGTAATTCTGCCGCCTTTTAAATCTACTTGCTCTATGAGATGCTGATTGAATTTATGCATATCGGTTTCACTAAAATATCCACGTGCGATACCAGATTGATTTGTTACAATAAACACTGGTATGTGATGGGCGTTTAATAAGGCAAGAGCCTCAGCGCTATCAGATAAAAAAGCAAAATCTGATATTTTCCACGTATAGCCATTATCTATAACAAGCGTGTTATCGCGATCAAAAAAGATGGCACCCTTCATTTGTTTGAAACCTTCATCGGCTATTGTTGTTCTGGTCGTGCTATTGTATTACACTCGCCTTGCCAGAATGCACTTAACCTATATATGCAGATTTGTAGATGCAAAATCCAGATTTTTCACTTTTTAATGATAACATGTTTCAAAAGACACGCTCTCTTATTAGCGAGGTTTTACCACCTGAGGGAATGAGCGAAATTAATATGTCGATTGGGGAGCCTCAACTCGCCCCGCCATCTATTGTTACACAATTATTATCTGATCCGTCTTGTGACTGGCATAGCTACCCCAAAGTAAAAGGTAACCCGAAATTCTATAGTGATGTTAGCTCATACCTTAATAACAGATTCTCAGATATTGGTGATTGGCTAGATCCCTTGGATAATTATTTGCTTCCAGTGCCTGGCACAAGAGAGCCACTTCATATGCTTGGCTATTGTATGCGGGGCACAAAATCCAATCCTGTTGCGCTTGTTTCTAACCCTTTTTATCATGCGTGGCGTGCCGCAGGTTTGATGAATGGCGGTGAAATTCAGTTAATGAATGCTAGTTTGGAAACTGGTTTCCTGCCTGATTTATCCATTATCGAAGAAGAAACCTTATCTCGTACAACGCTTATGTATTTGTGTTCACCAACAAACCCACATGGTGTGATCGCAAGTGAAGCCTATTTAACAAATGCCCTAATGCTGGCTAGAAAACATGACTTTTTGCTGGTTGTGGATGAGTGTTATATTGATATTTGGCGCAATAATAGGCCCGTTAGTGCCATTGAAATTGCCCGGAAAATAACTTCAAGTGACCATAATAAACTATCAAACCTAGCAGTGTTGAATAGTTTATCAAAACGCTCAAATGCGGCTGGTCTTAGAGCTGGTTTTTTATGTGCCGATCCAGAAGTAATCTCATCTTATTCAATGATTGCAGCAAATGGACTGGCGTTGGTTCCAACCCCATTGCTAAATGTCGCTGGTGAAATTTACCGTGATTTAGAACATAATAAAATGGTGCGAGCGCATTATGACAATGCATTTAAATTAGCAGAAAAATATCTGAATTGTGATATTCCTGATGGGGGATTTTTTTTATGGTTGTATGTGGGTGACGATCTGAAATTTACAAAATTATTATGGCAGCATATGGCGATAAAAGTCATTCCGGGCAGTTATATGGCAGCTCTCAATGGCGGTATTAACCCAGCCGCTGGTTATGTAAGGATCGCAATGGTTCATCAGCTAGAGGTAATTGAACAGGCGATGCAGCGCTTACAGATATTCATCGAAGATATCTGGCAGGATAATAAAACCAATGAGTGAACAGACAAAATCTAGAGGCAAAGTAATGTCTGATAGGCTTCGGCTATTTTTCTTTCGCCGAATAAAAGAGCTTATTGGAATTTTGCTTGTTTTGGGCGCCGTCTGTCTTGGTATTATTCTTGCCAGTGCGTCTGCACTAGACCCAGCACCGCATGTCTCATCCGAGAGTGAGATAAAGAATTGGTTTGGATCCTTTGGGGCGTTATTATCAAATCAGCTTGTCTCCTGGTTTGGTTTTTTTGCACTATTATTTCCAGTATCCTTGTTTGTTTGGGGGGTTAGAATATTTGCCCATCGCGGGGTATCATTGTGGATTTGGCGATTATGCTTGCTACCACTTTCTATTCAATTTTTGTCTGCTGGTTTTTACGGATTAGGATTTGATTTCAGAGGCATTGCATCGGTGCTGTTTCAGGCATTATTGCCTATTATGGGCACTCGTTTAGACCAGTTGGGAATTGATAGTAAACAGGCATTAGCGCTGTTATTAGCGGTAATAGGCATTTTACTGTATGTCTGGTCAACAGCTCTTGGCAAAAAAGAAGCAGGCTGGGTATATCGGTTAGGCAAATTACTCCTTATGCCTATTTTGGCGCTTCTATCCGTAATAAAGCGTGATAAATCACAAAAGATATTGGACTTATCCCAAACAGCTATTGCAAAGCCCTCAAATAGTGCTTTTAAAAAAACACAAACGCCCTCTGCCAAGAAACAGCCAAGTCTGCGTACTAAGACTAAAGCTAAACCCAAAAAGACAAACACGTCACAGGCCGTATTTGAATTTGATGGCGATGGTAGTTTTCAGCTGCCACCATCTTATTTGCTAAAACCACCGACAAAATCGAATTCTGCACCGCCTCAGGGATTATTGGAGGAAAATGCGGAACAGCTTGAAACTGTATTATCTGATTTTAGAGTACAGGGAGACATCACCGATATCCGGCATGGCCCTGTTGTAACAAGATATGATCTAGAGCCAGCACCAGGAATTAAATCACAGCGTGTAATTGCCCTTGCCGATGATATTGCAAGGTCTATGTCCGCACTTGCTGTCAGGGTTGCTGTTGTGCCAGGACAGAATGTTATCGGCATCGAGCTGCCAAACGATATACGTCAAATAGTATTACTTCGCGATTTATTGGATTCTGATGAGTGGACAAACCATAAAGCAGATCTGCCAGTTGCTCTTGGGATGGATATTGCTGGCGCGCCTATCATTGTGGATCTGGCTAAAATGCCCCATTTGCTAGTGGCTGGTACCACCGGTTCTGGAAAATCGGTCGGTATCAATGCGATGATATTATCACTATTATATAAACATACGCCTGATAGTTGCCGGTTAATTATGATAGATCCAAAAATGCTTGAGCTATCTGTATATGACGGAATTCCGCAGTTATTAACGCCTGTGGTTACAGATCCTGCAAAGGCTATTATGGCACTTAAATGGGCGGTAAGAGAAATGGAGGGCCGTTATCGCAATATGGCCAAGATAGGCGTTCGTAATATCACAAGTTATAATGAGCGCCTTGCATTAGCGCGCTCTAAGGGGGAGGTGATTTCCCGCAGGGTTCAAACAGGGTTTGATCAAGAAACAGGTAGCCCTGTATTTGAAGAAGATATGCTTGACCTTACCCCACTTCCCTACATTGTTGTGGTGATTGACGAGGTAGCAGATCTGATGCTGGTTGCTGGTAAAGAGATAGAAGCAGCAGTTCAAAGATTAGCACAAATGGCACGTGCTGCTGGAATTCATGTTATTATGGCAACCCAGCGCCCATCTGTAGATGTAATTACAGGTACTATAAAAGCCAATTTTCCAACCCGTATTTCATTTCAAGTGACATCACGAATTGATAGCCGAACTATCTTAGGCGAACAAGGTGCAGAGCAATTACTTGGCAAAGGGGATATGCTATATATGGAAGGCGGCGGAAGGGTTACCAGAATTCACGGACCCTTTGTTGATGATGATGAGGTAGAACAGGTTGCCTCTTATTTGCGTCAACAAGGAGAGCCTGAATATGACGAGAAAGTCACAGAAGATATAACCGAAGGTAACGCTAGCTCAGGGGATGGCACAGGTGCCGCCCCAAGCGGTGAGGAAAGTCTATATGACCAAGCAGTCGCCTTGGTTATCCGAGAACAGCGCGCTTCAACAAGTTTTGTTCAACGCCACCTTCGAATTGGATATAATCGAGCGGCAACGCTTATTGAAGAAATGGAAACAGCTGGAATTATCAGCAAGTCTAATCATGTTGGAAAAAGAGAGGTTCTGGTAAGTAATGATGAGGTGTAATATCACAATCAGACATATCTGCAATGAAAGCACGATAAGCAAGCCATATCTTGCGGGCTTATTCCTGCTTTTGGCCATTATAATTTCGCCAAATTATTCTAATGCAAATACATCAGACGCAGAGCTTATTGCGCGCGCTGAAAAGACGATACAGAATATTTCAACATTGCAAGCGGACTTCACCCAGATTTCTTCTGACGGGAGCTATGCTGTTGGCACTTTATATTTTCGCAGACCCTTTCAAATGCGTTTGGAGTATGATCTTGACGATCCGTATAATCTAATAACCACACGAAGATGGCTTATTATAGATGAGCCGGCTGATAAAAAGGCAGTAAATTATCCAATTTCTGAAACCCCTTTTGCACCCTTATTGAAGGATACAGTATCCTTGATTGGAGATGATTTTAGCACAACCAGCCGAATATCTGATGGTCTGGTTGAAATAAGTTTGCGTAAAGATGCAGGTGAGAATGCCGGCGAATTAATTTTGTTGTTCGAGCCGAATGATATGAATTTGCGAGGTTGGATAGTGATAGATACCTTGGGGGTTAACACTAAAGTTACCTTGCAAAATGAAATTTATGGACGAGAATTAGCAAATAAATTATTCGGGAAGCCATTATATTAAGTCATTTTGAATTGATATGGCTTAGTGAAAATCTTGAAAGTACCTATATTATGAGAATTGCTACTTGGAACATTAACTCTGTTAGATTACGTCTATCGCAGGTTTTGCGTGTGCTGGAAGAGTATGATTTTGATGTATTATGCCTGCAGGAAACAAAAACACGAGATGTGAGTTTTCCTGCGAATGAGATAGCAGAGGCAGGATGGCCATATCAGGCGATAAGAGGGGAGAAATCCTATAATGGGGTTGCCATTTTATCGCGCTTTCCGATTGAGAAAAAGAGCTACCAAGATTGGGTTGGTAAAAGGGATTGCCGGCATATAGCAGCTCAGATTAAGGGTATTAATATCCATAATATCTACCTTCCTGCAGGAGGCGATATCCCAGACAGAGATGAGAATATCAAATTTGGACATAAGTTAGATTTTGTATCTGAAGTAACGGAATATTTTGAACAGAATAAACCATCCAAATCAGTGCTGGTTGGGGATTTAAATATTGCGCCATTAGCAGAAGATGTCTGGTCAACCAAGCAATTAAGAAATGTCGTAAGCCATTCAGATATAGAGCGAGTAAACCTTATCGCCATGCAGGAGAGGGGCGGATGGGTGGATGCTGTCCGTGATTTCTTTGGGGCAGATGAACGATTATATAGCTGGTGGTCTTACAGAGCGCGTGATTATATCTCTAGCAATCGCGGACGGCGGCTGGATCATGTTTGGACAACCACTGACCTTGCCCCACAAATACAAAAAGTAGAAATACATACCAACACTAGAGGCTGGAAGCAGCCATCAGATCATGTGCCTATCTCTCTTCAACTTGGATGAAATTGTTAGCCGCATTATGCTTAAAATAAATTGGAATACTCAGTAGAGTTGTTTATATCTGCATTATGATAGAATTTAGGAAAATGCACGGGTTGGGGAATGATTTTGTGGTGCTGGATAGCAGAATAAAATCTGTTAATCTGTCCCTCGAACAAATTCGCCTAATTGCAGACAGGCATCTAGGCATTGGCTGTGATCAGATAATGATAATGCATCCTGCAAAAACATCTGGTGATATTTATCTTCAAATGTTGAATGCAGATGGAAGCGAGGCTGGTGCATGTGGCAACGGTACCAGATGCGTTGCGTCAATTCTGCTATCAGAACTCAACAAACCAGAAGTTCATATAGAAACACTCTCTGGTGTTTTGAGTGCCTATTATAAAAATAATATGATTGCTGTCGACATGGGACCAGCCTGTTTTTTGCCTGAAGATATTCCTTTTTCAAATGCCGATTTAAATTTGGATGATTTGTTATATGTACCATTTCCAGAAGTGCTTTCACAGACAGCGACGCTGGTTTCAATGGGCAATCCGCATGCTGTTTTCTTTGTATCAGATTGTGAGGCGATAGAGCTTGAGGTACTAGGTCCATTGATTGAGAATCACGCTTATTTTCCGCACAGAGCGAATGTTGAATTTGTACAACGTCTCTCAGATCAAACATTTCGAATGCGGGTTTGGGAAAGAGGCGCTGGTATTACGATGGCGTGTGGTTCTGGTGCATGTGCTGCTGCTGTTGCAGGCGCAAGACTTGGTCTGGTAAAAGGTGAGGTAGAAATCAAGCTAGATGGGGGTAGCCTTTGGATTGAGATTCTAGCTGATTATCATGACGTATTGCCAAAGGAGAGTTCCGGTAAAAACAGGGTTATTATGACTGGCCCTGTATCGTATAGTTTTTCTGGCCAAATTACTGATTTGCTGTCTGAAGCTGGCAAGGGCATGACTCAATGACCTCAAATCGCCCCACAATTTCGACATTTGGCTGTAGATTAAATATTTGGGAATCAGAGTTAATACGTCAGCACGCAACGCACGCATCCCTGAATAATACTGTAATTTTCAACACCTGTGCGGTTACCTCAGAGGCTGAAAAACAGGCAAGACAGGCAATACGAAAAGCGAAACGAGAACAGCCAGAAAAGCAAATTATAGTAACAGGCTGTGCCGCACAGATTAATCCAGAAAAATGGCTTGAAATGGCGGAGGTTGATCATGTGATCGGAAACCATGAAAAGCTTCTTCAAGATAGCTGGCAACGTCTTAAAACCAACCAACTTTCAGATATGGAAGTAACAGATATTTCTGAAATTACGGAAACTGCGGCTCATATGATTGATAGCTTTGAAGAGCATACGCGCGGATTTCTGCAGATTCAGCAAGGGTGTAACCATCGCTGTAGTTTCTGTATTATTCCATATGGCCGCGGCCCGTCTCGCTCGATTGCAGCAGGGCAAGTTGTGGAAAGTGTGCGAGCACTATGTGCAAATGGAACAAAAGAAGTTGTGTTATCAGGCATAGATTTAACAAGCTGGGGACAAGATTTACCTGGAAACCCAAAGCTGGGATGGCTGGTTCTACAAGTGTTAAAAGAAGTGCCAGAATTACCAAGATTGCGTTTGTCATCTATCGATCCAGCTGAATTTGATCATTTTTTGATGACCGCTTTTGAAACTGAAAAAAGGTTAATGCCTCATGTCCATTTGTCGGTTCAACATGGTGATGATATTATTTTAAAAAGAATGAAGCGGCGGCACTTAGCGCGAGACGTTATGCGCTTATGTAAGGAGCTTCGCCGCAGACGCCCCGATATTGTGTTTGGGGCTGATTTAATAGCAGGATTTCCAACAGAAACAGAACAAGCCCACCTATCAAGTTTGGCTTTAATTGAACAGGCTGAATTATCGCATCTACATGTTTTTAGCTACTCCGACAGAGAAGGGACACCTGCAACTAAAATGCCGAAAACAGACCCATCTGATATTCGTCGCAGAGCATCTGCTTTAAGAGAGGCAGGCAAAAAGCAATATGAAAAGCTTCTTGCCAATCATTTAAACAAGCCAGATGAGATTCTGCTAGAGAAATCAAATCAAGGTTATCTGCGTAATTTCATCCGAGTTAATTTATCCCATCATGAATTGCTGCCATCTGGTCATCTTCACAAGGTTAAAATCACGCAGGCCCATTCTAACGGAAATGATACCCCATCTGTAATTGCGGAGTTAGTAGAATGAGCTGGCTTAAAAGACTTACCGATGGGCTGAAGAAAAGCTCAGCCTCAGCAACTAGCCAGCTAACGGGCATATTCACAGGTAAAAAAATAAACGCAGATACCATGGAGTCTCTAGAAGAAGCGCTTATTTCCGCTGATTTGGGGGTAGCTGCTTCTAGTAAAATAGTGCAAGAGCTAGCCAAAAAATATGATGGTAAGTCAGGTGATCAAGATGAATTGCTAGACGCGCTAGCCGTCGCTATCTCGAATATTCTAAAGCCGCTCCAGAAGCAGTTGCTGGTATTAGATACGTATCATCCCCACATCATGATGCTTGTTGGCGTGAATGGTTCTGGTAAAACCACAACAGCTGGAAAACTAGCAAGGCGGTTTTCTCAGCAGGGCAAAAAAGTTGTTTTGGTTGCAGCAGATACTTTTAGAGCAGCCGCTATTGAACAGTTAAAAGGCTGGGCTGAGCGAAGTTCGGTTGACATATTATCAGCACAAAGAGGAGCAGACCCAGCCGCACTTGTCTATCAATCAATAGAAAAGGCAAGGCAACAAAAAGCAGATTTGATTCTAATTGATACAGCAGGCAGACTCCAAAACCGAACTGAGTTAATGGAAGAGCTTGCCAAAATCGTAAGAGTGATAAAAAAATTAGTGCCTGAAGCCCCTCATGATAGCCTCATTGTGTTAGATGGAACCGTTGGACAAAATTCGATTTCGCAACTCAAAGCATTTCAGGACGTATCTGCCATAACAGGTCTTATAATGACAAAGTTAGATGGGTCTGCGCGCGGTGGTGCGCTTGTGGCATTAGCAGAAGAGTTCGAATTACCTATTCACCTTATCGGCGTGGGCGAAACAGCTGAAGATTTGCAAGATTTTAATGCAGACGCATATGCACGCGCTTTGCTTGGACTGCCATTGGATGAATAAATGCATACCTCATTTATGGATGCTGAACTATTAAAAGCGTTTTTTTAAAACGCTGCTGGTCATGGGTAAAAATGCCCTTACCACTTGGCAGAGTGATGCCTGGCCTTGACATTCATGCTGAAAAAGGGCATCACCTTAATCAGATTTTCGGCCATTTAAAAAAGCCAGACCTTAGCCAGGTTCCATCTGTCCTTGAAGTATTCGAGCACAGATGTTGTTTTTGTTTGTGTAATCACAACCACCATAAACAAAAATAATGATAATGCTGATTTATAGGGTGCTGATTAGGAGAGAGAATGTTTGATTCGCTAAAAGATAAGTTACAGTCTGTTTTTTCCGGTTTGGGAAAAAGAGGCGCGCTTAGCGATTCTGATGTTGATGCTGCATTACGTGAGGTAAGGCTTGCATTACTGGACGCTGATGTAGCACTTTCAGTAGTAAAACAATTCATGGAGTCGATACGCAAGGAAGCAGTTGGGGCAGCTGTTTTAAAATCAGTTCGTCCAGACCAACAGGTCATAAAAATCGTCAATGACGGATTAACGGAGATTCTTGGCGGTGATGCAGAACCCCTAAAAGTAGATGTAACCCCGCCTGCTGTAATTCTAATGGCTGGCCTGCAAGGTTCGGGAAAGACGACAACTGCAGGTAAACTTGCCCAATTTCTTAAAACCAAGAATCGAAAGAAAGTGATGCTTGCATCACTTGATATGACGCGCCCCGCAGCGCGAGAGCAGCTTCGTATGCTTGGAGAGCAGGCAGAAGTTGGAATTCTGCCAGAAGATGACAAGCAAACCCCCATTCAACTTACAAAACGTGCAATGCAATCTGCGCAACTTCAAGGGTATGATGTTTTGATTTTGGATACCGCTGGTCGTCAGTCTATTGATGATGGGCTGATGAGAGAACTTGCAGAGATTAAATCACTCTCTAATCCGTGTGAGACGTTATTAGTTGCGGATGCCTTAACAGGACAGGATGCTGTTAATACTGCCTCCGCATTTCAATCCAGAATCGGGATTACGGGCATTATATTAACCAGATTAGATGGTGATGCCAGAGGCGGTGCTGCATTATCAATGCGGCAGGTTACGGGCTGCCCCATAAAATTTGCGGGCGTTGGTGAAAAACTAGATGCGTTAGAAGCCTTTGATCCTGCTCGTATGGCTGGCCGAATTCTGGATATGGGAGATGTCGTTGCGCTTGTTGAAAAAGCTGCAGAGGCCATTGAAGAAGAAGAAGCCATGCGAATGGCACAGCGAATGGCTAAAGGAAAATTTGATTTAAATGATTTTCTAACGCAAATTCGTCAATTAAAAAAAATGGGCGGCGTCGGCGGTCTTCTTGGGATGCTGCCTGGTATCGGAAAAATGAACAAACAGCTTGCAGCCGCTGGCGTAGATGATTCGATGATAAAAAGACAAGAAGCTATTATCTTATCTATGACAAAAAAAGAGAGAGTGTCAGTCGGGTTGTTAAACGCATCCAGACGCAAGCGAATTGCCTCTGGATCTGGCACCAGCGTGCAAGAGGTCAACCGCGTTGTAAAACAATATCAGGACATGGCGCGAATGATGAAAAAAATGGGTAGCAAGGCTGGCGCTGCAGGACTGAAAGCAATGATGGGCGGTGGTAGCCCAGCAGGTCTGCCTGGTGGCTCCAGCATGGATTTAGATGCGATGGCAAAACAATTTGGATCTGCCAAAGCAGGTGGATTGCCAAATCTTGGCGGGATGCCAAACCTGGGCGGATTGCCACCTGGCATTAAACCAAATCGAAAGAAATAATGTCTACTTCAAGAAGATGATTTTTATGGAAGGAAAATCACATGGCTTTAAAAATAAGACTCTCAAGAGGCGGCTCGAAAAAACGTCCATTTTATAGAATCGTTGTTGCAGAGGCAGCAGCACCACGTGACGGAAGATATGTCGAGCGTGTTGGTCATTATAACCCAATGGTTCCCAAAGAGCATGAGAATCGCCTTTCTGTTAATTCAGACAGAGTGAAATTCTGGATGAATAAGGGCGCTCAGCCAACAGATAGAGTGCATAAATTACTTGCATTAGCTGACATTCTAAAGGCGCCAGAAATAAGAGAACAACCAAAAAAATCTGCCGTTGGTAAGAAACGCGCTGAGCGGGAAGCTGAAGCAGCAGAGGCTAAGGCCGCAGCAGATGCCGCCGCCGCAGAAGCACCTGAAAAAGAAGCTTCTGCTGAGGAAGCCCCAGCCGAAGATACACCAGCCGAAGATACGCCAGCCGAAGATACACCAGCCGAAGATACACCAGCCGAAGATACACCAGCCGAAGATACACCAGCCGAAGCGGCAGAGGCGAAAGAGTAACATTTTTGCATTTAAGGGTTCTGATGACAGATACCATGTCTTTATCTGACAGCGTTTTGTTGGGGGTGATTACTTCAGCCCATGGATTAAAGGGTCAGTTTAAGGTTAAGAGCTTTACTGATCCGCAATCAAATTTGGTTGATTATGGAAGTTTGACGCTTTCTTCAGGCGCTATTATAACGCCGCGTCTGGTTGGGGTTAATAAAGGATTGCTTATCTGTGCAGCCAATGAAATTACAGGCAGAGAGCAAGCAGAGGCTATCCAGAAACAAGAATTAAGGATTGCGCGAGAATTTTTGCCGCCAGCTTTGGAAAGTGAAGTTTATCAGGCAGATTATCTTGGTTTTACGGTGCTGGATTCAAATTCTAAAATTATAGGGTCTATAATTGGGTTTCATAATTTTGGAGCTGGCGATCTTATTGAAGTTAAGCCTGAAGCCGCTGAGTCATTATTTTTGCCTTTTACGGGATTTCTTGTTCACGTTCACCTGCCACAAAAACAACTGGTGATGAATGTTCCAGATGGGCTGATAGATTAAAAAACCAAGAAAAAAAATAAGAAAAAAACCAAGAAAAAATAATAAGAAAATAAGAAAATAAGATGGATAAGGAATTCAGAACAGACCTGCTTGATATAGAAGCTGCTAAAGCTTGGAAAGCGACTGTGTTAACGCTATATCCCGAAATGTTTCCAGGAACGCTTGATCATGCGCTGGCGGGCCGCGCGCTTGAACATAATATTTGGCAGTTGGATGTTGTAAATATTCGTGATTTTGCAACCGATAAGCATCGCACTGTGGATGATGCCCCGCTTGGCGGTGGTCCTGGTATGATATTGCGTGCAGACGTAATTGATGCCGCATTAGGGGCAACTGCAGAAGCGCCAGGACCTCGCTTTTATCCAAGCCCTAGGGGTAGAAGATTAACTCAATCTGATGTTCGTGCATTAAGCAAGGAAGACGGCGCTGTATTTGTGTGTGGGCGCTTTGAGGGAATAGATCAGCGGGTAATAGATAAACATGATTTGATTGAGATATCTATTGGTGATTATATTTTATCTGGGGGCGAACTTGCAACACAGGTGATATTAGATAGCTGTATTCGTCTTTTGCCTGGCGTAATGGGCAATCACGTATCTCACGAGCAAGAGAGTTTTGAGACAGGATTATTGGAGCATCCTAACTACACGCATCCAAGGATATGGCAGGGTATGGCTGCACCAGAAATATTAGGGTCAGGCCATCATGTAAAAATTGCGAATTGGCGACAAAAACAGGCTGAAACCATAACACAGGATCGGCGACCAGATTTATGGCAAAATTATCTCGATAATAAAGCGTAATATAGCCGAAAAAAGTTGACAGATTATAGACTAGCCGTCATTAAGAGGGCTGTCGCAAAAAGGAGATGAATATGAACCTCATCGATAAGATTGAAAAAAAGCAAATGGACGCCGTGCTTGCACAGCGAGAACTTCCAGAATTTGGTCCTGGCGACACGTTAAGAATAGATGTGAAAGTTGTTGAAGGCACACGTGAGAGAGTTCAGGCTTTCGAGGGTGTTTGCATCGGTCGTAAGAATGATGGAATAGGCTCTTCTTTCACAGTCCGTAAAATGTCCTATGGCGAAGGTGTAGAGCGTGTGTTTCCACTTTACTCGCCAAAAATTCAGGAGATAAAAGTTGTTCGTCGTGGCCGTGTGCGTCGTGCGAAACTATATTATCTTCGCGGTCGCACAGGTAAAGCTGCCCGCATTGCTGAAAAAGTGACGAATAGAACAAAATCTGCTTAAATACAGTCTGTATTTAAGGTTAGCGCATTTAAGGAAATGTTCTGTCACTTTCGACAGAGTATCCGTATCGCTATAGATATTACCTAAGAGGAGACAATGATGGCAAAGCCACGTACGTTATTTGATAAAATATGGGATGCGCACCTAATTCATCAGGCAGAAGATGGCACTTCACTTATTTATATCGACAGACATTTGGTTCATGAGGTTACAAGCCCGCAGGCATTTGAGGGATTGCGAAATGCCTCGCGTCCTGTAAGAGAGCCTGCTCGCACGCTTGCTGTAGCAGACCATAATGTGCCTACATCAGATCGCTCTCAAGGTATTGCAGATGCAGAAAGCAGATTGCAGGTTGAAACATTGGCACAAAATGCCGCCGATTTTGGTATTCCTTATTTTTCAATGGATGATATCCGGCAAGGTATTGTGCATGTCATAGGCCCTGAGCAGGGCTTCACTCAGCCTGGAATGACAATAGTATGCGGTGATTCGCACACCGCAACACATGGTGCATTTGGTGCTTTGGCATTTGGCATTGGCACCTCCGAGGTGGAGCATGTCCTGGCAACCCAGACATTGATTCAGCGTCCTGCAAAAAATATGCGTATTACCGTATCTGGCGAAGTTGGCCCCTTTGTTACGGCAAAGGATATCATTCTTGCTATTATTGGAAAGATTGGAACAGCTGGCGGAACAGGTCATGTTATCGAATTTGCAGGTCAGGCGATAAAAGACTTATCGATGGAAGGGCGCATGACTGTATGTAATATGGCGATTGAAGCTGGCGCACGTGCTGGAATGGTTGCTCCTGACGAGAAAACATTTGCTTATATTAAGGGCAAGCCGATGGCACCTTCTTCTGAATTATGGGATAAGGCTGTTGAATGGTGGCACAGCCTGCCGTCAGATGATGGCGCTATTTACGATACAGAAGTCACATTGCAAGCATCTGAAATTGTACCAACAGTGACATGGGGGACAAGCCCTGAAGATGCATTGCCGATTACAGATTCAGTGCCTAACCCAGCAAAAATATCAGATCCGGTCTTAAAAGCAAAAATTGAGCGCAGTCTGGATTATATGGGGCTTCAGGCAGGACAGAAACTCACAGATATTGAAATTGATACTGTTTTTATTGGGTCTTGCACAAACAGCCGTATCGAAGATTTGAGAGCGGCTGCAGGTATTGTTGAAGGCAAAAAAGTAAAATCAGGTCTAAGGGCAATGGTTGTTCCTGGTTCTGGTTTGGTAAAACAGATGGCCGAAGAAGAAGGTCTTGATAAAATTTTCAAAGAGGCTGGGTTTGACTGGCGTGAGCCTGGATGCTCGATGTGTCTTGCTATGAACGCTGATAAACTCTCAGAAGGTGAGCGCGCAGCATCAACCTCCAATAGAAACTTTGAAGGGCGTCAAGGTCGGGGTGGTCGCACGCATCTTGTCAGTCCGGAGATGGCAGTTGCAGCAGCCGTTACGGGTCATCTTGCAGATATCAGAGAACTTTAAGGGAGCTGGAAGAATGCAAAAATTTGATAAATTAGAAGGCATTGCCGCGCCTATGGATATTATCAATATCGATACAGATATGATCATTCCAAAGCAATTCCTGAAAACAATTAAGCGCTCTGGATTAGGTAAAAGCCTGTTTTTTGAAATGCGCTTTACAAATGACGGCGATGAAAAAGCTGATTTTGTTTTGAATAAACCTGCTTACCGTCACTCTCAAATTCTGGTGGCTGGCGATAATTTTGGGTGTGGTTCTAGTCGTGAGCATGCGCCATGGGCGTTACTCGATTATGGAATCAGATGTGTTATTTCAACCAGCTTTGCAGATATCTTTTATAATAATTGTTTTAAAAATGGAATTCTGCCTATTAAAGTCAGCCCTGATGAAAGAGACGCTTTATTAGCGGATGCTTCGGATACTGAAAACCCAGAGTTAAAAATAGATTTGGAATCTCAGACTATTTCGCGCCCAAATGGTGCCGCTATCTCATTTGAGATAGATCCATTTCGCAAAGAATGTCTGTTAAATGGTCTTGATGATATTGGGCTAACACTCGAAAAAACAGAGGCTATTGGCTCTTATGAAGAAGACCGAAAATCAAGCATGCCTTGGTTGTAATTATATATCTAATACAGAAGAGCGCTCATTATATCACAGCATATTACAGCGCGATAATATACAGAAATAAGGTTAGGATAAGTTTATGGCATCGAATAGAAAAGTGATGGTTCTCGCCGGAGACGGTATCGGTCAAGAAGTCATGCATGCCAATATGCAAGTAATGGAATGGCTGGCAAAGCACCGCTCATTGGGATTTGATGTCTCTGAGGGGCTGGTTGGCGGCGTTGCTTATGAAGCGCATGGGGTGCCTCTCACGGATGAAACACTTGCAGATTCAATTGCGAGTGATGCTGTATTATTTGGGGCCGTTGGCAATCCAAAATATGATGATTTGCCATTTGAGTTAAAACCAGAGCGCGGGTTGCTTGCACTACGCAAAGAGCTTGATTTATTTGCAAATTTACGCCCTGCATTGGTGTTTGAGCCTCTCGTTGAAGCATCTACACTTAAGCCAGAGGTTATATCTGGACTTGATATTCTGATTTTGCGTGAATTATGTGGCGGTGTATATTTCGCAGAGCCGCGCGGTATTGACGAGTTGGGTGATGGCCAGAAAAAAGGCTATGATACAAATGCTTATACCACGAGTGAGATAGAGCGCATTGGCAGAGTTGGCCTTGATTTGGCCAGAAAACGTGATGGCAGGTTAACATCTGTTGAAAAAGCAAATGTCATGCTATCAGGTGTTCTATGGCGTGAGGTGATGACCGCATTACATAAAGCAGAGGGAGAAGGGGTAGCCCTATCTCATATGTATGCAGATAATTGTGCGATGCAGCTGGTGCGCAACCCAAAACAGTTTGATGTGATTGTAACGGATAATCTATTTGGCGATTTACTGTCTGATTGTGCTGCAATGCTAACAGGCTCTCTTGGCATGTTGCCATCTGCATCACTTGGTGCGCCTGACCCTGAAACAAACTTACCGCGCGCTATGTACGAGCCAGTTCACGGCTCAGCGCCTGATATTGCGGGCAAGAATCTGGCTAATCCATTAGCTCAGCTTTTAAGTTTTGCGATGATGCTTAGATATAGTTTCGACCAGCCAGAAGAAGCAGACCTTGTTGAAAATGCTGTTAGCGATGCATTAGCAACAGGAAAGCGAACCGCAGATATTATGTCGAAGGATGCGCAAGCTGTTGGCACTGACCAAATGACACAGGCGGTTATAGACTCAATGGACAGGCTAGCACGCTAAGATAAAAAAGTACCTGGCGAGTTGGGCATTTTAGGCTGGGTATTTTAGAAGGAGTTTCTTATGGGATATAAAGTAGCTGTTGCAGGTGCAACAGGCGCTGTTGGCAGGGAAATGCTTCAGACATTGAGCGAGCGTAACTTTCCTGCTGATGAGGTATTTGCGCTTGCTAGTGAAAAGTCGGCTGGAAAAGAAATCTCCTATGGGGATGAGGGTGTTATCAAGGTTACATCCCTTGATAAATTTGACTTTTCCAAAGCAAATATTGCCTTATTTTCCGCTGGTGGGGAACTCTCCAAGATACACGCGCCCAAGGCTGGTCAGGCGGGATGTTTGGTTATTGATAATAGTTCTGCTTTTCGGATGGATCCAGACGTCCCCCTTATTGTGCCAGAGGTTAATCCGCACACGCTAATGCAGGCAAAGATTGAAAATAAGGGCAAAAATATTATCGCTAACCCAAATTGTTCAACAGCTCAGCTTGTGGTTGCGTTAAAGCCTATTCATGATGCGCTAAAAATCAAGCGTGTGGTTGTCTCTACCTATCAGGCAACTTCTGGTGCAGGTAGTCAGGGTATGGATGAATTATTCAACCAAACCAAGGGCATCTTTGTGAATGACACAGTGACACCAGAAATATTTACAAAGCAAATTGCCTTTAACGCAATACCGCATATTGATGTATTTATGGATGATGGATTTACGAAAGAAGAATGGAAAATGCAGGTTGAAACTGCAAAAATTCTAGACCCAGATATCAAGCTTGTCGCGCATTGTGTTCGCATTCCTGTATTTATTGGTCACTCAGAGGCTGTGTTTGTCGAGACTGAAAAATCGTTTGATGAGAAAAAGATACGGGATCTATTTCGTAAAGCAGAAGGGCTAGCTATCATTGATATGCGCTCTGACGAGGGGTATGTAACCCCTATTGAGTGTGCAGGAGATGATTTAGTGTTCGTAAGCAGGATTCGCAAAGATAACACAGTAGAAAACGGATTTGTATTCTGGTGTGTTTCAGATAATTTACGCAAAGGTGCCGCCCTGAACTCTGTTCAGATAGCAGAGCTTGCAGTTGCTCAAGATTATTTTAATAGGGGCTCTTCGTAAATTAGTCGGTAAAACTTATTTACGAAGTAAATCTAGTGTCAAAGGCGGCATGGATTGAGGCGAGTTAGATAGGCCGATAAGGGATTGCGTAATAGTACAGGCTTTGCGAGCTGCATTTTCAAGTGGTTCACCTGAAACCAGCAAGGATGTAAGAATGGCAGTCAGCGTATCCCCTGCACCAGAAACGCCAGTATGCTGTCGTTTATGACTAAAAATACGGACATCATTAGGGGTAACTAAAATATCTGCAATCTCAGTCTCGCCTGAATAAATACCAGTTGATAATACCCATTCAGGACCGTTTGACTGAATAATTTTGCTGGCTTTAATCGCACTATCAATGCCGGATACTTCCATTTGCGAGAGATAGGATAATTCAAACATATTAGGCGTTGTGATTGTTGCAAGCGGTAATAGGGTAGATTTTGATTTCTCTGCAATTAGGCTATCCACATAAAGAGCGCCATTATCGCCAAATACAGGGTCATAAACATATAAAGAATTCGGATGGTCTGTTATAAATGAGAGAATAACATTAACCTGTTCTATCTCACCTAGATAACCAGTTTGTATTGCGTTAATTTCGCTTGAAGGTTTTACGTCGCGTAGTTCTTGCAACAAGCACCTCATTTGTTCAATGGGGGGGATAAATTTAGTAGCACGCATAATACCAGGATGTGCGGCAAGAACAACGCTATCAACACGCAACGTTTCTTGCTCAAATAAGGAGTGAATCGGCACTGCCGCTGAATTTCCAACGCGGCCAGACACAACCGAAGACTGTATGGATAGAATAGAGGGTGTTTTCATGTGTTTAATGTGCCGTTTAATTTGCGCTGTTAGTGTCGATTTAAGGAACTGAATCTAAATAAAAAGAGTCTTTTTACTAGATCATGGAAACATTGACAGAATCAATGCTGGATTCGTTGATTTTGGCAGGATGCTGTCTTATACCTATGTACTATATAGATATAAACAGGAAATATGTAATTATGTCCCGTCCACGCCCTTTATCGCCGCATCTATCCATATGGCGATTCCAACTCCCAGCAGTGATGTCAATCACGCACCGAATCACAGCTGTCATTTTGACCTCTGGAACTGTTTTGCTTACAGCCTGGCTGCTTGCGCTGGCGTTTGGAGAGAATAGTTTTAATCTGGTAAGCATGATTATATCTCATCCGCTTGGCCAGTTTGTAATGTTTGGTTATTCAGTGGTGTTGTTTTATCATGCCAGCAACGGCGTGCGTCATTTATTCTGGGATTTTGGAAAAGGACTAGATATTCCAGGTGTTTATACATCTGGTCGAATAGCATTAGCAGCTATGGTTGTTCTGACGGTCGGTTTCTGGGCATTTATATTTTTTAGTTAGGTAATAAAAATGGCACGATCTACAAACTCGATGAGAACGCCTCTGGCAAAGGTGCGCGGACTAGGCTCTGCTAAATCAGGTGTACATCATTGGTGGCATCAGCGATTAACGGCTATTGCTATGGTTCCACTGGTTCTGTCAGCAATATATTTGGTGTTTAGGATTGCAGGTTCTGACTATAACCAAGCAATATCCCTACTTCAAAATCCATTCCATGCCGCTATTTTATTGTTACTGATTATAACCGGATTTTGGCATTGTATGCTTGGTATTCAAGTAGTTATAGAAGATTATGTGGGCTCGGAATGGGGGCGAATTACTTCAATAATGATTGTAAAGGCAATACTCATCTTGCTTGCAACGTTATCGGCACTATCTCTGTTTAAGATAGTATCAATTTAAAGAATAAAAACTTACGGTAGAGAAGGTGAATATATAATGGGCGCGTATGATATTACAGATCATCATTATGATGTGGTTGTTGTAGGAGCAGGTGGAGCTGGATTGAGGGCAACGCTAGGCATGGCAACCTCAGGTCTGCGCACAGCATGCGTAACTAAAGTGTTTCCAACTCGCTCGCATACAGTTGCAGCGCAAGGCGGTATTGGGGCTGCTCTGAATAATATGGGCGAGGGAGATGGTTGGCGGTATCATATGTATGATACGGTTAAAGGCTCTGACTGGCTTGGAGACCAAGATGCCATTGAATATATGTGCCGCGAGGCAATCCCCTCTGTTATTGAGTTAGAGCATTACGGCGTTCCATTTTCTAGAACAGATGAAGGTAATATTTACCAAAGACCATTTGGAGGCCATACGCTAGATTACGGGAAGGCTATGGCAAGACGGGCATGCGCTGCAGCAGATAGAACAGGTCATGCAATATTGCATACTCTTTACCAGCAATGTCTTAAGCATGCGGCAGAATTTTTTGTTGAATATTATGCCATTGATTTAATCATGGATGATAATGGTGCCTGTCAGGGCATTGTTGCATTATGTATGGAAGATGGCTCTATCCATCGCTTTCTGGGGCAGCGCACAGTTCTTGCTACAGGGGGTTATGGACGTGTTTATTTCTCTTGTACATCTGCACATACTTGCACTGGTGATGGCAATGCAATGGCGCTTCGCGCTGGTTTGCCGCTTCAGGATATGGAGTTTGTTCAGTTTCACCCGACAGGGGTTTATGGAGCAGGCGTTTTAATCACTGAAGGCGCTCGTGGTGAAGGCGGCTATCTGACTAATTCAGAAGGGGAGCGTTTTATGGAGCGTTATGCCCCAACGGCAAAAGATTTAGCAAGCCGTGATGTGGTTAGCCGTTCTATGACCATTGAAATTAATGAGGGTAGAGGTGTCGGTCCAAAGAAAGACCATATTATGTTGCACCTAGAGCATATTGACCCAGAAACACTTCATAAGAGGCTACCTGGCATTACTGAAACTGCTAAAATCTTTTGCGGTGTTGATGTCACAAAAGAGCCGATTCCAGTATTGCCGACAGTGCATTATAATATGGGTGGCGTGCCAACAAACTATCATGGAGAGGTGTTATCTCCTACTGCCGACGACCCTAATAATACCGTTCAGGGATTAATGGCTATTGGCGAGGCTGCATGTGTTTCTGTTCATGGAGCCAACAGACTTGGCACTAACTCTTTGCTTGATATTGTGGTTTTTGGCAGAGCAGCAGCGCACCGTGCAAGTGAAGTGCTAACGCCTGGCGCAACGCATGCGCCTGTATCCAAAGAATCAACAGATCGTGCCATAGAACGGCTTGACAGAATGCGTCACGCAAAAGGCGACAGGCAGCCTGGTGAGCTTAGGCTTGATATGCAACAGGCGATGCAAAAATATGCGGCTGTATTTCGCTCAGGCGAATCCCTAACCGATGGCGTTAAAACAATGGATTCTATTGCAGGTGATATGAATAATATCGGCATTCAGGATAGATCGTTGGTCTGGAATACTGATTTAATTGAAGCTATGGAATTAGAAAATCTGATGAGTCAGGCTTTGGTTACCATTCGCTCTGCAGAACAGCGCAAGGAATCAAGGGGCGCCCATGCTCATGAAGATTTTACGGAAAGAGATGATGAGAATTGGATGAAACATACTGTCATGTGGTTAGATGATGATAATAAATCATCTGTTGCTTATCGTGACGTGACAATGACAACACTCACCAATGAAGTAGAATCAATTCCTCCAGTAGCACGTGTTTATTAATAGGATTAAGTAATTATGGCCGAATTTACGCTTCCCGCACATTCAAAGGTTACAGCTGGTAATGTTTTTCCAGCTGATAGTGCAGCTCAGAATGTAAAGACATTTTCAATTTATCGCTGGTCACCTGATGATGATGACAATCCAAGAATGGATGAATTTGAAGTAGACCTTGATGAATGTGGTCCGATGGTTTTGGACGCATTGATTAAGATAAAATCTGAGGTGGATAGCTCGCTGACATTCAGGCGTTCATGCAGAGAGGGAATTTGTGGCTCTTGCTCTATGAATATTGATGGCACGAATACGCTTGCTTGCCTTAAATCGATTGATGATGTTAAGGGGGATGTAAAAATCTACCCACTGCCGCATATGCCAGTGGTAAAAGATTTGGTGCCAGATTTAACGCATGCCTATGCGCAATTAACCTCAATTGAGCCGTGGCTAAAAACAGATACACCCGCACCTGAAGGAAAAGAGCGCAAACAATCGCCAGAAGAGCGCCAGGAAATTGACGGCATGTGGGAATGCGTTTTGTGTTTTAGCTGTACGACTTCTTGTCCGAGCTATTGGTGGAATGGGGATAGATATCTTGGCCCTGCTGTATTGCTTCAGGCTTATCGCTGGATTGCAGATAGCAGAGATGAATATACAGGTGAGCGTTTAGATGCATTAGAAGATCCGTTCCGCTTATATCGCTGTCATACAATTATGAATTGTGCAAAAACCTGTCCAAAAGGGCTTAATCCTGGCAAAGCAATTGGAGAGATTAAGCAAAAGATGCTTGAGAGGCAGAGTTAATCACTATTTTTTGGTCAGGTAGAAAAGCCTGTGTCAGACACCAAGGATACACCGCAACAAAAATATAACACGCTGTTGTCATCTGGTAAGTTAACCGCAGATGAGGGCCAAGCACTTGCCATTAAAGAGCTAGATACGTTATATTTTTCTCTGTTAAGAAACACAAAAAAATCATGGCAGTTCTGGGCCTCACCCTCAGCTCCGCAAGGTATTTACCTGTTTGGCGGGGTGGGGCGCGGAAAAACAATGCTGATGGATTTGTTTTTTTCTGCCTGTCCTGACGGTGATAAGCAGCGCCTGCATTTTCATGATTTTATGGCACAAGCGCACTCTCTTATTAATCAGGCACGAAAAGCAAATGCGGCAGACCCGATTGAGACGGCAGCCAGACAGATTATTCAAAATGGCAAGCTTGTATGTTTTGATGAAATGGAAGTTCGCGATATCGCTGACGCAATGATTATTAGCCGCTTATTTGCGTCTCTATGGCAACAGGGAATGGTGTTGGTTGCAACTTCAAACAGACAGCCAGACGGCTTGTATGAAAATGGACTGCACAGAGATAGATTTCTGCCCTTTATGAATCAGCTTAAATCGAATGTTAAACTTATTCATATTCAGTCTGGGGATGATTTTCGCAAACAAATATTAGCCGGGATTGATGGCTGGATCTTTCCATACGATGAAAATGCGGAAAGACAAATTTCTGACTTATTCAGTCGATTATTGCATGACACCCCCCCCCAGCAAGATATAATAATCAGTTCTGGCAGAGAGATAATATTCAAACAGACAGGTGCTGATATAGCGCTTGTCCAGTTTGATGAATTATGTCGTACCGCACTTGCAGCAGGTGACTTTTTAATAATCGCGGATAGATTTAAAGGCTTGCTTATGCAAGATGTGCCTGTATTAGGAGACGACCAAAGAGACGCTGCCAGACGCTTCATGTGGCTTGTGGATGCGCTTTATGATAGGGGGCGCTTTCTGGTTATAGGCGCCGCAGTTGCCAGAGAGGAGATATATACTGGCGAAGATTGGCAGTTTGAGTTCAGTAGAACGCTATCTCGATTAACCCAAATGTCACGGTATCATTTACCATCGCAAAATGAGGGATTTTGAACGTTTTGGCTTGTTTTGTTTTGTTGGATTAGTTACCAATGCGGCATAGATAAATTGTTCTGATTAAATTGATTAAACCTATGTTTCGACGTAAGTTCCTTAACACCCTTATATGAGGATTATAATGGCACGTAATAAAATAGCATTAATAGGTTCTGGTAATATTGGCGGCACGCTAGCTCATCTGGCGGGTATAAAAGAATTAGGGGATGTTGTTCTATTTGATATTGCAGAAGGTATTCCCCAGGGAAAAGCATTAGATTTAGCTGAATCAAGCCCTGTTGAAGGATTTGATTGCACAATATCTGGGGCAAATGATTATGCTGATTTGGCAGGCTCTGATGTGGTGATTGTCACAGCTGGTGTGGCCCGCAAACCAGGCATGAGCAGAGATGATTTAGTTGGCATTAACAGCAAGGTTATGACGACTGTTGGTGAGGGCATAAAGGCTAATTGTCCAGACGCATTTGTTATTTGTATTACCAACCCTCTTGATGCAATGGTAGGGGTTCTACAACAAGCATCTGGCATTCCTGTTAACCGTGTGGTTGGAATGGCTGGAATTCTGGATTCAGCGCGGTTTAGATATTTCCTAGCTGAAGAATTTAATGTCTCTGTTAAGGATGTTACCGCATTTGTATTAGGCGGGCATGGCGATACGATGGTACCTCTTACTCGTTATTCTGCAGTAGCAGGAATCCCAGTACCAGATTTGATAGATATGGGCTGGTCTACAGCTGAGAGGATTGAGAAAATTGTTCAGCGAACACGTGATGGTGGCGCAGAAATTGTTGGATTGCTCAAAACGGGCTCTGCGTTCTACGCGCCTGCCTCTTCTGCTATTGAGATGGCGGTGGCCTATTTGAAAGATCAGAAAAGATTACTTCCGTGTGCTGCCTATGTTGACGGTCAATATGGCCTTGATGGAATGTATGTGGGCGTACCCGTTATTATAGGCGAAAATGGGGTAGAACGCATTGTTGAAATTAAGCTAAATGACGAAGAGCAGATAATGTTTGATAATTCTGTTGCTGCCGTAAAAACGCTAAATGACGTTGTTAAACGTGTTATCTAACGCCTAATCTGTCGAATTAAAAAACTGGGGAAAAAAGATGAATATTCATGAACATCAAGCCAAGGCACTTTTGGCACAATATGGTGTGAAAGTGCCAAACGGCTACCCTGCCTTTACGGTTGATGAAGCTGTTTTGGCAGCAGGTAAGCTAGAGGGTGATGTTAAAGTTGTGAAAGCCCAAATACATGCAGGTGGCAGAGGCAAAGCAGGCGGAGTGAAAGTAGTTACTTCAATTGAGGCTGTTCGAAGCGAAGCTCAAGAAATGCTTGGTAAAACTTTGGTAACACACCAAACAGGTCCAGCAGGAAAACAAGTTCAGCGTCTATATATTGAAGAAGGGTGCCAGATTGAGCGCGAATTATATCTCTCAATGTTGATAGATAGAGCTACCTCGCAAGTTAGTATTATTTGTTCGACAGAAGGCGGAATGGATATAGAGGCGGTGGCCGCAGAAACGCCAGAAAAGATACTGGCGCTATCCATAAAGCCGTCGACAGCTATTAAGCCGCATCACATACGAAGGGTAATAAAAGCATTGGGCTTAACAGGCGCAGCAGCAAAACAAGCAACCCCATTTTTAAATGGTTTGTACACTGCTTTTTGCTCAAATGATGCAAGTTTACTTGAGATTAATCCTCTTGTTGTGAATGCGGACGGCGATCTTATTGCGCTCGATGCAAAGATGGGATTTGATGATAATGCGCTGTTCAGGCAAAAAGAGATATTAGCGCTAAGAGATTTATCAGAAGAAGATCCAGCTGAAGTTAAAGCATCAGAGTATGACTTAAACTACATTAAGCTAGATGGAAATATCGGATGCATGGTTAACGGCGCTGGTCTTGCGATGGCGACTATGGATATTATTCAGCTGGAAGGCGGATCGCCAGCCAACTTTTTGGATGTAGGCGGTAGTGCTACAGCAGAGCGCGTAACCGAAGCTTTTAAAATCATTTTATCAGATAGTAATGTTGAAGGTATTTTAGTGAATATTTTTGGCGGTATCATGAGATGTGATGTAATCGCAACAGGGGTGGTAGAAGCAGCCCGCGCACTTGGACTTGAAAAGCCGTTGGTTGTTAGACTTGAAGGCACAAATGTAGAGGCCGGAAAAGAAATTCTATCATCTTCGGGGCTGGCTATTATTCCAGCAGATAATTTAGCGGATGCTGCAAGCAAAATTGTTGCTGCTGTGAAAGGAAACTAGTCGATGTCAGTACTTATTAATCGCGATACTCGTGTGATTTGTCAGGGGTTTACCGGATCACAAGGCACCTTTCATTCTGAGCAGGCAATAGCGTATGGAACAAAAATGGTTGGTGGTGTTACTCCAGGAAAAGGGGGTCAGATGCATCTTGACCTTCCTGTGTTTGATACAGTAGCAGAAGCAGTGGCACAGACAGGCGCAAATGCATCGGTGATTTACGTGCCGCCGCCTTTTGCAGCTGATTCAATTCTAGAAGCTATAGATGCTGAAATTGAACTTATCATCTGTATTACAGAAGGTATTCCCATTATGGATATGGTTGCGGTCAAGGCTGCTCTTAATGGCAGTGGCAGCAGATTAATAGGCCCTAATTGTCCAGGCGTTATAACGCCTCGGGAATGTAAGATAGGCATTATGCCAGGTCATATTCATAAGCCAGGCAAGGTGGGTATTGTTTCTCGTTCTGGCACGCTTACCTATGAAGCGGTTGCGCAAACTAGTGCAATCGGGCTTGGACAATCCACCTGTATCGGTATTGGCGGCGACCCTGTAAATGGCACGAATTTTGTAGAAGCATTATCGTTGTTTCTGGAAGATGATCAAACAGAGGCGATTTTAATGATTGGTGAAATTGGCGGTGATGCAGAAGAGCAAGGTGCGACATTTTATGCAGCCTATCCAAACAAGAAACCAATTGCAGGATTTATTGCAGGTCAGACCGCGCCTCCTGGCAGAAGAATGGGTCATGCAGGAGCAATTGTTGCAGGCGGAAGTGGCGCCGCATCAGATAAAATTAAGGCTATGGAAGCCGCCGGGTATAGCATGGCTGCCTCCCCATCAGGTTTGGGAGAGGCTGTAAGTCAGGCAATTGCAAAATTTAAGTAGTTTTTTGTTTTATCGATAATATAATAGAATGAAGGATTGGGGAGAAGTCTGGCGCTTAAGAAAAAGCTTAGCATTATGTTTTGTGATATAGTTGCATTCATTATAACTAAGTAAGCGCTATTTTTGAGTCGGAGCGTAATATGGATAACAGCTTTCTTACAGGAACAAACGCAACTTTTGTAGCCGAAATGTATCAACGCTGGAAGCAACATCCAAAGTCGGTAGATACGGATTGGTCGAGCTGGTTTACTGATCTTGATAGTCTTGCAGTTGGTGAGTTAGAGGAGGCGTCCCCTTCTTGGGGTAAGCCAAGAAGTAAAGTTATTGGCGCAAATGACCCTGATGCATCTATCAAAGCGGTAGCAAAAGGAATTGCTGGAAACCGTGACTTGCTTGCTGGTGACGTGCGCTCTGCAACGCTTGATTCCCTAAGGGCAATTATGCTTATCAGGGCCTATAGAATAAGAGGCCACCTGATAGCAAATCTAGATCCTCTTAATCTACAAGATAAGGAAATACATCCTGAGCTTGATCCAGAGACATACGGATTTACGCTTGAAGATTACGACAGACCTATTTTCATCAATTATGTTCTTGGCTTGGAGATAGCAAGTCTCAATGAAATATTGGAAATATTGAAAGCAACCTATTGTGGAACAATTGGGGTTGAATTTATGCATATTCAGGATCCTGCTCAAAAAGCATGGATTCAAGAGCGTATTGAGGCTATTGGAAATCGAACCGAATTCACGGAGCGTGGTAAAGTAGCAATTTATGAGAAATTGCTGGCGGCTGAAAATTTTGAGCGCTTCTTGCATAAAAAATATATCGGAACAAAGCGCTTTGGACTAGATGGGGGCGAGGCACTGGTGCCAGCGCTTGAGCAGATTTTCAAGCGTGGCGGGCAAATGGGCTTGAAAGAAGTCGTAATAGGCATGGCTCATAGAGGGCGTTTAAACGTGCTTCATAACGTTCTTGATAAACCATTTAGAGCCATTATATCCGAATTTCTTGGCAATCCAGCTAATCCAGAAGAAGCGGGCGGTTCAGGTGATGTGAAATATCATATGGGCTCTTCTGCGGATAGGCATTTTGATGAAGATGAAATACATTTAAGTTTGGCGCCTAACCCTTCCCACCTAGAGATTGTCGATCCGGTTGTAATTGGACGGGTTCGCGCAAAACAGGCACAGCGTCCGTCGCAGGATTATCGGGAAGTCGTGGGCATAATACTTCACGGCGACGCAGCGTTTGCAGGCCAAGGGGTGGTCGCTGAAACATTTGCTTTCTCAGCCCTTCGGGGATATCGCACAGGCGGTACCATTCATATCGTCGTAAATAATCAGATAGGCTTTACCACAAGCCCTTCTTATTCGCGCTCCTCTCCTTATCCAACAGATGTTGCAAAAATGGTGATGTCCCCGATTTTCCATGTAAATGGGGATGATCCCGAAGCTGTTGTTCACGCGAGTAGAATTGCAACCGAATTCAGGCAAACATTCGGTGTGGATGTTGTTCTTGATATTATTTGTTACCGTAGATTTGGACATAATGAAGGCGATGAGCCGTCATTTACACAGCCATTAATGTATAAACAAATTAACCAACAGCCATCTACACGCGAGATTTATTTAAACAGGTTATTGGAAAATGGTGTTTTAGATGATAGCCGTGCACAAGCGATTCTAGATAAGCATAACACCTATCTTGAGGAAGAGTTTGAGGCAGGCAGTGCCTATAAGCCGAACAAGGCAGATTGGCTAGAAGGCCAATGGTCTGGAATGACGGTTGCTTATGGAGATGATAGGCGCGGTGATACAGCTGTTCCGATAGATACCTTGAACAAAATTGGCGATGTAATGACAACAGTCCCGCCAGAATTTCAGGTTCATAGCAAGTTACAGCGTGTCTTAAACACAAGGTCGCAAGCCATTAAAACAGGCAAAAATCTAGACTGGGCAACCGCAGAACATTTGGCGTTTGGATCAGCTGTATTAGACGGATTTGTTGTTCGGCTATCTGGACAGGATAGCTGCAGAGGAACATTTAGTCAGCGCCATGCCGTATTTGTTGATCAGCGCTCAGAGGAGCGATATGTCCCACTTGCTAATTTAAGTGCAGAACAAGCAAAATTTGAGGTGATAGATTCTCCGCTATCTGAAGCATCGGTAATGGGATTTGAATATGGCTTTGCACAAGCAGAGCCAAATGCGCTTGTTATGTGGGAGGCACAGTTTGGTGATTTTGCAAATGGTGCGCAGGTTGTCATTGACCAATTTATTAGTTCAGGTGAATCAAAATGGCTCCGGATGAACGGTTTGGTATTATTGCTACCACATGGCTATGAAGGTCAGGGACCTGAGCACTCATCTGCAAGATTAGAGCGTTATTTGCAATTATGCGCAGAAGATAATATGCAAGTTGTAAATTGCACGACCCCGGCTAATTATTTTCATGTTTTAAGACGTCAGGTGTGTCGTGATTTTCGCAAGCCTTTGATTGTTATGACACCAAAATCGCTACTTCGACATAAATCATGTGTCTCAGAACTTGCAGATTTTGGACCAGGCACCAGTTTTCATAGAATCTTGAGAGACCCAAATCCAAAGGTTAATGATAAGAGTGTTAAACGGGTTATTTTATGTTCTGGAAAAGTCTATTATGATATAGAAGATATGCGTAACGCAGAAGAACAATTTGATGTAAAAATCGTACGCATTGAGCAGCTTTATCCCTTCCCACAGAAAAAGCTGACTGAAATATTAAAAATGACTCCAAATGCAGATGTCGTCTGGTGTCAAGAAGAGCCGCAAAATATGGGTGGCTGGACATTTGTTCGTGACTATATTGAAGGAGCGATGCAACAGGCAGGACTGAATACTGACAGACCTATTTATAGTGGCCGGGATGCCGCAGCTTCTCCTGCGACAGGCTCTGCTGCACGTCACGCAAAAGAGCAAAAACGGCTTGTACAAAAATCATTATCACTATCTGAGACGAGTGTAGCCGCGCAATAACCTTAAACTCTAGCGCTTATCGAAGGAGATATGAGCGAATGTCAATTGAAATTAAAGTTCCCGTTTTAGGCGAATCCGTTGTTGAGGCAACCGTCGCTAAATGGATGAAAAATGCAGGCGATGCGGTAAGTGCTGATGAGCCGATTGTGGTGCTTGAAACAGATAAGGTATCTCTTGAAGTTCCAGCACCACATGCAGGAGTGCTAACCGATATTATAGCACAAGAAGGCGATACAGTTGAGGTTGATGCTGTGTTGGCACTATTGCAAGAAGGCGGCGTTGCTGCGCCAACTGCAAAACCCGCTGCTGCCAGCAAGCCAGAAGCGAATACCCAACAGGCACAAAAACCACAGGCGCATACGCTATCCCCAGCTGTACGCAGGTTGGTAGAAGAGAATAATTTAGACGCAAATGCGATATCAGCGTCGGGAAAAGATGGCAGATTAACCAAGGGGGATGTGTTAGAATTCTTGGAAAAAAATCAGTCAACGCCTCCTGCTGTTAGTAATCCTGTCCCAGCGCCAAAAGCGCCAGCACCTGTTGCACCAAGAGCTGACAAGCCCCGTGAAGAGCGTGTTCCAATGTCTCGTTTGCGCCGTGTGATTGCACAACGTCTGAAAGAGGCACAAAACACAGCAGCCATGCTCACAACGTTTAACGAAGTAGATATGACTGCTGTTATGGCACTTCGTTCAGAATATAAAGATAGTTTTGAGAAGAATCATAACGCAAGACTTGGCTTTATGGGTTTCTTTGTTAAAGCCTGTATAGCAGGTCTACAGGATTTTCCAGCGGTGAACGCAGAAATCCACGGTGATGATATTATTTATAAAGATTATTATAATATTGGTGTAGCCGTTGGCACTCCGCAAGGGCTTGTTGTTCCAGTCGTAAAAGAGGCACAAGATTTATCTATTGCAGAAATTGAAACAACAGTTGCAAGTTACGGGCTAAAGGCGCGTGATGGCGGGCTTGGACCATCTGATATGACGGGCGGCACTTTTACTATCTCAAATGGGGGTGTTTACGGCTCTTTGATGTCTACGCCTATTTTAAACACACCGCAAAGTGCTATTCTGGGAATGCATAAAATTCAAAAAAGGCCGGTCGCAGTTGGTGATGAGGTTGTTGTTCGTCCAATGATGTATTTAGCTTTATCTTATGATCATCGAATTATTGATGGCAGAGAGGCTGTTTCATTTTTAGTGCGGGTAAAGGAATCAATTGAAGATCCAAGAAGATTGCTTCTGGATATCTAATTTGCGTTTAAATCAATTAGGTGAATTAATTTGGCCAGTATTAACTAGAATTAATTAGTTAACGAATGTGAAAAAGGTAGGAAAAATGACAGCGCAAAAATACGATCTGATTGTGATTGGTGCTGGACCTGGGGGATATGTTGCCGCGATACGGGCAGCACAGCTTGGGATGAGCGTTGCATGCGTTGAGAAGAGAGAGACCCTTGGCGGGACATGTCTTAATGTTGGATGCATTCCCTCAAAAGCGTTGCTAAATGCTTCTGAGAAATTTGCAGAGGCAAAACAAAATCATCTTGCGGCACTAGGAATTGGTTTGAGTGACGTGAAACTAGATCTTAAAAAGATGCTAGAACATAAATCAGAAATTGTTTCAGGTCTTACCAAAGGTATTAGCCAGCTTTTTGCAAAGAATAAAATAACCCATCTTGTTGGTTCTGCCCAAATAACATCACAAGGGGTGGTTACTATCATAACAGGGCGGGATAAAGGTGAGTTTAAAGCTGATAAAATTCTGATTGCCACGGGATCAGAGCCAACAAGCCTTGCCTCTTTGCCAATTGATGAAAAGCAGATTGTTTCTTCAACAGGGGCGTTAGATATTACAAAATTACCAAAAAAGCTGGTTGTGGTGGGTGCTGGATATATTGGGCTTGAAATGGGCACCGTGTGGTCGCGTCTTGGAGCAGAGGTTGAAGTTGTTGATTTTCTGCCACGAATCTTGCCAGGTATGGATGCAGAAATTGCATCCAAGTTTAAATCCATCCTTGAAAAACAAGGGATTAAATTTCATTTAGGCAAGGGCGTGAAAGAGGCAACAAAAACCAAAACATCTGTTAGCCTTACGCTGCTAGATAGCAAAACGGAAGAAGAAAGTAAGCTTACCTGTAATATTGCGCTGGTGGCTGTTGGGCGCAAGCCTCACACTGACGGCCTTGGGCTTGAAACAATGGGCGTAGAGCTTACCCAAAAAGGTCAGGTTAAAATTGACCATAATTTTCAAACGAATATAGCTGGCATCTACGCTATCGGGGATGTAATTGAGGGTCCAATGCTTGCTCATAAGGCAGAGGAAGATGGTGTCGCCGCAGTAGAAATTATGGCAGGACATGCAGGGCATGTTGATTATGCGCTTGTGCCTGGAATTGTGTATACAGCGCCAGAAATTGCAACTATTGGTCAGACTGAAGAGCAGCTCAAAGAAGCCGGTATTTCCTATACAAAAGGTGTTTTTCCGTTTTTGGCAAATAGCCGCGCCAGAGCAACTGGGCATACAGATGGAATGGTAAAATTACTTGCCGATAAGAAAACAGATAAATTATTAGGCGCCCATATTATAGGTCATGAGGCAGGAACAATTATCCATGAAATTGCAGTAGCAATGTCATTTGGCTCATCTGCTGAGGATGTTGCACGTACCTGTCATGGTCACCCAACAATGAATGAAGCTGTAAAAGAAGCAGCTCTTGCTATTGGAACGGGTGCTATTCATATCTAATACAAGATTCTGGCCTATCAGGTGAATTAAGCAGCAGTTTTGTGCGATGTAACATTACTATGTTTTGTTAGCACGTGGATGCGTTTGTTGGTGAATGTCTGTGAGTTTTTGTGCATCGATATGGGTATAACGCTGGGTGGTAGATAGACTAGAATGGCCCAGTAATTCCTGAATTGCTCTTAAATCACCCCCGGCGGACAGAAGGTGGGTTGCAAAGGCATGTCGTAATGTATGAGGGGTTGTCTCCGCTGGAAGGTTAGCGGAAATGCGCAATTTCTCTACCATTCTTTGCACGGCTCTTGGCCCAATTGGAGATCCTCTTTTTGACATAAAAATGGGCTTGTTATCCTCCAGTTGAAAAGGGCAGCTTTGAATTGCTGTTTGCAGCGCTTCTGCAACAACCGGTAATACAGGCACTTCTCTTGTCTTTCCCCCTTTTCCGATGATTCTCAGCCAATTCAAATCAGCTAAATGTGTCGGTGTAATGCTAAGTGTTTCTGCTAATCTTAATCCGCAACCATACATAAGATATAAAATTGCGGTATCTCTGTCATTTTCCCAAACAGGGTTCGCTCTCCTGCTTAATAGCTCAATTAATAAAGATGCATCACTGACACTAATGGCTTTTGGCAATGATAGTGGCAATTTCGGAGATTTCATCCAGCTTAAATCGATTTCATCAAAGATGCCGTGACGATGACAATAGCGGCTAAAACTTCGCAAAGCAGATACGCGTCTTGCGATGGTTGTTTTAGCACAGCCCGCCCCATACATTTCCGCAAGCCAGCTTCTAAAAACAGCTCTGTTTGGTTTAAAATCAATCTCGGTCTGCCTCGATAAACAGCCAAGATAATGCGCAAGATCTCTGCTATAAGCATCAATCGTATGAGATTGGTAATGTTTAATAGAAGATAGCCAGTTTAACCAGCTATCAATATGACGCGCAAATTCCTGAGCTTGATTAGCAGCCATTAATTATAACTCTATTTGTGGCATTATGATTGATTGAAGGCAGGTTCCAACCACCTGTGATAAATTAGACAATATGTTATCTGCTTGGTTGGAGACAAAACTATGTTTGTTTCGTCCTGCCAATAAAAGTACCGAATCAGAAATTGGCGCCGCCATCTCATCAGGCAGGGATATAACAGCAATGGAAGCCATAGGTGTTGAGAATAAGGCCAATCCAGATTTTGGTGGCGGGCCTAGATAAACAGATTGTGCGCCACTAATTTCCAAAATTTCCTGAGCTGGCAAAACCAGAAACCCAGCTTCTTCAGCGTTGCTTATGGCTGTTTCCTCTGGCATTAGAAGGCGTGCACCAGCGAGTTTGAAAATCTCAGGCAATTTCTCATCTAACATACAAGAAAATTGTTCTAAATCAGTGCATTTCATAAACCCGATAGACACGTCGTGCAGTCTTTGCCATCTCTTTGAGTTATCTTCAGCAACATCAATTAAGGATAGATTTGTTTGTGAGAGGATGCGCGCTTCTTCTCGTGCACGTTTTGCGATTTTGCCAGTTACATCAATAATATTCGTATCTGTTTGTGGCGTATCTAATTCGACAGAATTATTTTTAGTTGAGAACCCCTTGCTTTGCTTGGCTAAATACCGCTCCAAAAACGCTTGGTTGCTATCAAGGAAAGCAGATACTAACTCTTCATTAAGTGTGTTATCGCTCATGATAGTGTCCCTCTGGCTCTAAAATTAGGACATTATAAAATGGACTGTCCTGTAGACTCCCAGTCAGATAGAAAATCTGCCAATCCTTTGTCTGTAAGCGGGTGCTTATACATTTGTGACATGATTTTTGGCGGTATGGTTGCAACATCAGCGCCAATTAAAGCTGCATCAACAACATGTTGAACGCTTCTTACGGAAGCAACTAAAATTTCAGTTGAATAATCATAATTGGCATATATTTCCGCAATTTCACTGATCAAATTCATACCATCAGCCCCAATATCATCTAATCTGCCAACGAATGGAGAAATAAAGCTTGCCCCTGCTTTAGCAGCAAGCAAAGCCTGAGCAGCTGAAAAACATAATGTTACATTAACCATAATGTTATCTTCACTAAGGCTTGCACAGGCACGTAATCCATCCACAGTCAATGGAAGTTTCACGGTAACATTGCTTGCTATTTCAGCAAGCCGTGCTCCTTCACGCATCATCCCATCATAGTCTGTTGCGGTAACCTCTGCGCTAACAGGGCCAGAAACTATCCCACAAATTTCCTCAATTGTTTGAATGATATTACGCCCAGATTTAGCAATAAGAGACGGGTTGGTTGTAATGCCGTCAACCATTCCTGTTTTATTCAGGTCGGTAATCTCATTTATATCAGCTGTATCCAAGAATAATTTCATGACAGGGTCCCAATCGGTTGATGTGTGTGATGTAGATTTTGCAGTCTTAATATGTTTAGTCTACAGTTTTGTTGCATATGCTTGCAACTGGAAATCTAGAGCAAACCCAAAATGGCCATGTCACCAGACACCTCGATAAAAAATACACCCCCTCCTTCTCTGATTGCCAAAGTGCGGGTATCTGTTCCTATTTTTATGCCGAACACCCAAAATGCCAAGAGCGAGTTTGATTATGTTGTAGGCTCAACCCTAAAGCTGGAGAGAGGATGTATTGTAGAGGTATCATTTGCAAACCGAATTATCTGGGGAGTTGTATATGAATGCAATTATGAAACAGAAATTGAACATTCCAAATTAAAGCCAATTTTATCGGTGAGTAGCGCGTCCCCAATTAACAACGCAACCCTTGAGTTTTTAAATCAGGTGAGTGAATGGACGATGGCACCTTTTGGACAAATACTTAAAATGATGCTGTGTGTCCCAAATGCATTAAAATCTGATGCGCCAGTTATGCGTTATGGATTATCATCGCCCGCGCAATCCAATGTTGAACAGCTTTCTGCATCCAGACAAAAAATTATATCATGGTGCCAGCATAACCCCCCAGTTCCTGCAAATATTCTGGCGCGTGAAACGGGGGTAAGCAATAGCACGGTTCTTGCGATGGTAAAGGCAGGACAGCTAGAAAAAATAGAGGCATCGCCGCGTCAAAACCGAGATATAAAAACCACATTAAGCTCTCTTACAAGTGCAATCAGGTCAGCGAGCACACTTAATCTTAGCCCAGAGCAAATCCACGCAGCCCAAAAAATCAAAGAAACAGAGAATGGCTTTAGCGTCGCTCTACTTGATGGCGTAACAGGGTCTGGTAAAACAGAAGTTTATTTCGAGCTGGTAAAAAAGCAGATATTATTGGGGCGACAATGTTTAATTTTGCTTCCTGAGATTGTGCTGACAACGAGCTGGGTTAATCGATTTAAAAAATGGGTCGGCTTTATGCCTAATATTTGGCACTCTGGTATTTCTGCTGGTAAGAAAAAACGCATTTGGCGTGAGATAAATGAAGGGCATCCAGGTGTGGTAGTAGGCGCACGCTCGGCCTTGTTTCTTCCTTTTTCTAATTTGGGGGCAATCATTGTCGATGAAGAACATGAGGCAGGCTATAAACAAGAAGAACAGGTGATATACCATGCAAGGGATATGGCTATTCTGCGCGCGAAATACGCCGATTGTTCTATTGTTCTAGCAACAGCAACACCGTCTCTTGAAAGCTGGATAAATGTTCGTAATGGGCGCTATCAGCATATAATACTTGCCAATCGATATGGTGTTGCGACTATGCCAGACATTCAAACCATTGACCTGAGAAAATTTAAACCTGCATTTGGTAAATGGATAAGCGAGCCGCTACTCAGCGATATGCAAGACAGATTAAAGTCAGATCAGCAAATATTATTATATTTAAATCGAAGGGGATATGCCCCGCTCGCCGTGTGTAGTGAGTGCGGTGTTAAGCAAAGCTGTCATCAATGTGATAGCCTATTAGTCACACATCGCCTTAGCAATCAGCTACGCTGTCACCAATGCGGCATTGCCCGCCCATTTCAAAATAGATGCCAGTCTTGTGGGCAGACAGATTCAATACAGCTGGTAGGGCCAGGGGTTGAGCGTCTAGCAGAGGAAGTCTACCAGCTTTTTCCAGAAGCAAGCGTTACCATCCTATCAAGTGATACCCTTACTAACCCAGCGCAAATGGCACTTACCATCAAATCTATAGAAGAGGGCGAGGTTGATATTATAATAGGTACCCAGATGGTTGCCAAAGGACATCATTTTCCAAAACTAACCTGTGTTGCGGTTATTGACGGTGACCTTGGTTTATCTGGCGGGGATTTGCGTGCATCAGAGAGAACATATCAGTTGCTAACGCAGGTTGCAGGCAGGTCTGGAAGGGAGAAACAAGCAGGCACGGTTTTTATTCAAACAGCAGAGCCAACACATCCAGTATTACAAGCCTTAAAATCGCAGAACAGAGATGCTTATTTTGAATTAGAGATGGAAATGCGTCGTTCCGCAAATATGCCGCCCTATAGAAGACTAGCAGCCATAATCTATTCTAGCCTTAATGAATTAGCGCTTGCGGATTATGTGAAAATACTAACCAGCCATAAACCACAATTTGAGGATGTTCAAATTTTTGGACCAGCGCCAGCGCCTATTTATCAGATAAAGGGTCGTTATAGAGTTCGTTTTTTAATCAATGCGCCCAAACAGGTAAATATTCAAAAAATCATACAAGGTTGGAACGCTAGCATTACAATGCCGTCCACCATCAGAAGGCAAATAGACATAGATCCCTATAATTTTATGTAGATATTCCGAGAACAGGAATATCGTCATTTTTTGGCGTAATTTTAGATACAAATACTTGCCTTTACTGCATGCGTATGATAGCTCACCATGTAGATATTTGACAATTCGTTCTATGCATCATTTAGGATGCGTGGATTAATCGTAAAAAGGTGGTCATGTGAGTTCAATAACCGCAGGTTTGGCAGGAAGATACGCTACAGCTCTATATCAGCTGGCGACAGAGGCTAAACAAGTTGACGATATATTACTGGACTTGAATTCGTTTAACGAATTGATAGATAATAATGCAGATCTTCAAACGCTGATTTATTCTCCTGTGTTCGGAGCAGATGAAAAAGCGGCCGCGGTAGGGCACCTATTAAAAAGAGCAAAGGCTAATGCGTTAGTCGTTCAATTTGTGGGCACAATTGCAAAGAATGGGCGGCTATTTGCAATCTCCTCTATCATCTCCGCTTTTATAAAAGAAGTTGATAATAGGCGCGGAAAAATATCAGCAGAAGTGGTATCTGCTATTCCACTAGATGATAAGCGCCAAGCCAAAATTCAGGAATCCATTATTTCTCTTGCTGATGCGAAAGATGTGTCGCTTGTGATGCGGGTGGATCCCTCTTTGATTGGCGGACTTGTAATTCGTATCGGATCGCGTATGTTCGATACATCACTTAAAACGAAACTGAACCGGCTTGAATCGGCCATGAAGGGTGTTGCATAATGGATATCCGTGCAGCTGAAATTTCAGCAATTTTAAAAAAGCAAATTTCTAATTTTGGAAACGAGGCTGAAGTAGCCGAGGTTGGCAGGGTTTTGTCAATCGGAGATGGTATTGCCCGTGTATACGGCCTTGACCAAGTTCAAGCTGGAGAATTAGTAGAGTTCGATAATGGGGTTAAAGGCATGGCCCTTAACCTTGAGACAGATAATGTCGGTGTGGTGATTTTTGGCGATGACCGCGGTATCCAAGAAGGTAATGTGGTACGGCGTACAGAAACAATTGTTGATACGCCTATTGGAATGGGCTTGCTTGGGCGCGTTGTTGATGCGCTTGGAAATCCGATAGATGGAAAAGGCCCTATTACAGATGTTAAGCGAAGCAGAGTGGAAGTTAAGGCACCTGGTATTATGCCTCGCCAATCTGTGTTTGAGCCAATGCAAACTGGCTTAAAAGCCATTGACAGTCTTATTCCTGTTGGGCGTGGCCAGCGAGAATTGATTATCGGAGATAGACAAACTGGTAAAACAGCAATCGCGCTAGATACATTTATTAATCAGAAATTCATTAATAATAATGCGAAAAATGACAGCGATAAATTGTTTTGTATTTATGTAGCGATTGGTCAAAAGCGTTCTACAGTAGCACAATTTGTGCGTGCGCTTGAGGAAAATGGCGCTCTTGAATATTCAATAGTTGTTGCAGCCACTGCGTCTGAACCCGCACCAATGCAGTTTTTGGCTCCGTATACTGCGGCTGCAATGGGTGAATATTTCCGGGATAACGGAATGCATTCTCTTGTGGTTTACGATGATTTATCTAAGCAAGCGGTTGCTTATCGCCAGATGAGTTTATTGCTTCGTCGCCCTCCTGGCCGTGAAGCCTATCCAGGGGATGTTTTCTATCTTCACTCACGTCTGTTAGAGCGCGCCGCAAAATTAAACGAGGCTAATGGTTCTGGGTCAATGACAGCTCTGCCTATCATTGAGACACAGGCAGGCGATGTTTCAGCCTATATTCCAACAAATGTGATTTCCATTACAGATGGTCAGATATTCCTTGAAACAGATTTATTTTATAAAGGTATTCGACCTGCTGTGAATGTAGGCTTGTCTGTTTCACGTGTGGGGTCTGCTGCCCAGATTAAAGCAATGAAGCAAGTTGCAGGTTCTATTAAGCTTGAATTGGCTCAATATCGTGAAATGGCCGCATTTGCGCAGTTTGCATCGGATATGGATGCATCAACACGTCAGTTGCTTGAGCGTGGTGCCAGATTAACAGAACTCTTGAAACAGCCGCAATATTCGCCAATGCCAATTGAAGAACAGGTTGCTGTGCTATTTGCTGGTGTGAACGGATACCTTGATAAAATCGCACTTGGGGATATTGGAAGATTTGAGAGTGGATTGCTTGATACATTGCGTGGTTCTGGAAAAGCAATTCTAGATACTATTCGCGCTGAGAAGAAAATTTCAGATGATACGCAAACCAAATTAAAAGACGCTGTTGAGACATTTGCAAAAAGCTTTGCATAATTTTATCGAATAGTTATAGGTAAGGGATTATTGGCAAATGGCCAATTTGAAAGATTTAAAAACGCGCATTAATAGCGTGAAATCAACCCAAAAAATTACGTCTGCTATGAAAATGGTTGCCGCGGCAAAGTTGCGTCGCGCGCAGGAATCAGCAGAAGCAAATCGTCCTTATAGCTCTCGTATGCAACAGGTGATTTCCGGACTTGCAAGCAAAGCAAGCAAGGCGACTGCACCTGCGTTACTGGTCGGAAGAGAAACTGTTAAAACACATCTTTTGATTGTTGTTTCTGCTGATAAAGGTTTGTGTGGTGGTTTTAATGGCTCTATTGCACGGCAAACTCGGCTTGAGATAAAGCGCCTAGAGGAAGAGGGAAAATCAGTTCTTCTATATATGGTTGGCAAAAAGGCAGCTGATAATCTAGGGCGTGAAATTACAGATAAAATATTTGAGCGCGTTGAAAATCTTCAAGGAAGCAATCTTGATTATAATAAGGTTGATACAGTTTCACACAAAATATTAACAGGTTTTAGCGATACTAGCTTTGACCATGTATCTATTATATATAACCAATTTGTGAACGCTATTACTCAGAATGTTGTGGTAACGCCCTTGATTCCAGTACAAATAAACGAAGATCAAGAAGATACAGGCGCATCAAATTATGAGTATGAGCCAGATGAAAACGAATTGCTTGAACAATTACTACCACGCAATGTAACTACTCAAATTTATAGTGCTTTGTTAGAGTCCTTCGCAGCTGAGCTAGCTGCCAGAATGACAGCGATGGATAATGCAACTAGAAATGCTGGGGATATGATAGATAGCCTGACATTGGTTTATAATAGAACACGTCAGGCAAATATTACGAAAGAATTGATTGAGATCATTTCAGGTGCAGAAGCACTATAACGATTATTATTAACGCGAGCCGCAAAACGGAGTTAGTCTCATGGCAGAAAACGCAATTGGAAAAGTTAGTCAGGTTATCGGCGCTGTTGTCGACGTAGAGTTTGACGGCAAAATTCCAGATATTTTAAACGCTCTTGAGGTTGATAATAACGGTCAGCGTCTTGTGCTTGAGGTCGCGCAGCATCTGGGCGAATCAGCTGTTAGAACTATCGCAATGGACGCAACCGAAGGGTTGGTTCGTGGAACAGAGGTAAGAGATACAGGCGGTCCTATCACGGTTCCTGTTGGACCAGAAACATTAGGGCGTATTTTGAATGTTATCGGTGAGCCGATTGATGAGCGAGAGCCATTAAAAACAAAAACAATGCTTCCTATTCACCGCTCTGCGCCTGATTATGTGGACCAATCTACTGAGTCTGAAATTCTGGTTACGGGCATTAAAGTGATTGACTTGCTTGCTCCTTATGCCAAGGGCGGAAAAATTGGATTGTTTGGTGGTGCTGGTGTTGGCAAGACAGTTACAATCATGGAATTGATTAATAATATCGCAAAAGCACATGGCGGTTATTCGGTATTTGCTGGCGTGGGCGAGCGAACCCGTGAGGGAAATGATCTCTACCACGAAATGGTTGAATCAGGCGTTATCAAAACAGACGGCGAGGGCAGTAAAGCCGCTCTTGTATACGGGCAAATGAATGAGCCTCCAGGTGCGCGTGCACGTGTTGCGCTTACCGGTCTTACCCTTGCAGAATATTTCCGTGATGAAGAAGGTCAGGACGTATTGCTGTTCATTGATAATATTTTCAGATTTACACAAGCAGGCTCTGAAGTATCTGCTCTTTTGGGACGTATTCCATCTGCTGTGGGATACCAGCCAACCTTATCAACAGATATGGGGGGTCTTCAGGAGCGTATCACATCTACTAATAAGGGTTCTATTACTTCTGTTCAGGCAATTTATGTTCCTGCGGATGACTTGACAGACCCTGCACCAGCGACTTCATTTGCGCACCTTGATGCAACAACAGTGTTGTCTCGTCAAATTGCGGAAATCGGAATTTACCCAGCGGTTGACCCACTTGATTCTACGTCTCGTGTGCTTGATCCAAGAATTGTGGGTGATGAGCATTACGGAACAGCACGTATGGTGCAAGAGGTATTACAGCAATATAAGGCATTGCAGGATATCATTGCGATTTTGGGAATGGACGAGCTATCTGAAGAAGATAAATTAACCGTGGCAAGAGCGCGTAAAATTCAGCGTTTCTTATCTCAGCCTTTCCATGTTGCAGAAGTATTTACAGGTACTCCTGGCGTATTGGTTGGTCTGGAAGATACCATTAAAGGCTTTAAGGGTATTGCTAACGGCGATTATGATCATTTGCCAGAGGCAGCGTTCTATATGGTAGGAACAATCGAAGAGGCTATTTCTAAGGCCGAAAAAATGAACGAGCAGGCGGCATAATTAAGCTGTAAGAGAAAAGATTGGCTATGGCTGACGTAATAAAAATCGAGCTTGTTACACCCTCTGAAATGCTGTTTAGCGATTCAGCGGAAATGGTTGTAATACCTGGAAGCGAGGGCGTGTTTGGCGTGTTACCAAGACATGCCGCAACGCTTGCTAATCTTCAACGTGGTACGCTTAATGTGTATAATAACGGCGCCATCACAAGACGATTCTTGATTGATGGCGGTGTTGCAGATGTGTTGCCAGAACGGGTCATTATATTGGCAGAGCGCGCCGTTGACTTAGATGCGGTATCCACACAGCATTTAGACGAGCAGCTTGTAAATGCAACCGAGGCTGAGGCAGCATTCGTAAACGCAGTTAAAGAAGCTGTTTGATATAAACGCGCTTATTCTGCTCGTTCCTAGCGTTTCAAAAATCTATTACGCTAACAAAAACGGCTTAAACTCGTTTAAAACTGCTTCATATACATCTCGTTTAAACGGTGCCGCAAGTGAGGATAAATCATCTGGGTAGATCCAGCGCCAGTTTGAAAATTCAGGAATGTCAGTCTGAATATTAATATCAGCATTAGTTCCCTGAAATCTAAGAGCCACCCATTTTTGGGTTTGCCCTCGATATTTGCGGTGCCATAATTTATTCGCTAGCCCCTCTGGGATATCATAATTTAACCATTCTGGATGGATTGCTAATATGCTTGCATTATCAGTTCCGATTTCCTCTTTCATCTCACGAAAGCAAGCTGTTTTAACATCCTCCCCATCATCAATGCCGCCTTGTGGCATTTGCCATGCTTCTAGGTGATTATCTATTCGCTGGCCTGCAAAGATTTTATTCTCAGCATTAATTAATAATATTCCAACACATGGCCGATAAGGTCTTTTGCTATATTCTACTTCCATTTCCCAATGCCCCTATCAACGTTTTTCTGCAGACACATTACTGAAAATGCTAATGGCATGAATTAAATCTATGGCTCTGGCAAGTTGGAAATCTATCTCTGACTGTTTTGGCGCCTCTTCATCTGCTTCTTCATCTGTTTGTGCATCACTGGTATCAAGAGCCCCTTTTAGGTCCTCTTCGCGAACGTCACTGCCATCTATCTCTTCAATACGGGCAAGCTCAACTTCAATATCTGGTGTAATGCCCTTACTCTGAATAGATACACCAGACGGCGTATAATATCGTGCTGTGGTGAGCCGGATCGCCCCATGTCCTGGCATGGCTATAACGCTTTGCACGGACCCTTTTCCGAATGAGCGTGTGCCCATAATGATAGCGCGCTTATGATCTTTTAGCGCGCCTGCGACTATCTCTGATGCAGATGCAGAGCCAGAATTAATAAGAACAACTAGCGGTTTTCCGTTAATTATATCGCCAGCACGCGCATAAGCATGTGATATGTCTGAATCACTGCGCCCCCGTGTCGACACAATCTCCCCTTGTTCCAAAAAAGCATCCGTAACTTTAATAGATTGAGAGAGAAGACCGCCAGGATTGTTCCGTAAATCTAATACATACCCTTTAATACCTTCGCTGGATGAGGCGTCTAAATCCTCCACAGCCTGAATTAGCCCAGGGGTTGTTTGCTGGGTAAACTTTGATATCCGTATATAACCAACATTGTTAAAAACATCTGAGCGCACGCTGCGAATTTTAATCTCATCTCTTATTATGGAAACGTCAAATGGCTCATCTTGACCACGCTGAATAGTGATCACGATTTTGCTTCCCATAGGCCCTCTTAGTTTTTCAACAGCCTCATTCAATGGCAGTCCTACCAGGCTTTCTTCGTCTGCTCCAATTATAAAGTCACCTGATTGCAATCCGGCATTAAAAGCAGGCGTATCATCAATTGGGGAGACTACTTTTACCAACCCATTTTCTGTTGTTATTTCCACACCCAGACCGCCAAACTTTCCAGATGTTTCAACCTGCATTTTTTCGTAATTTTCTTCAGGCAGAAAAGAGGAATGCGGATCAAGTGAGGTAAGCAGGCCATTAATTGCAGAAGCAATTAATTCTTTATCTGTCTTTTCTTCAACATAACTTGTTTTTACCCGCTGAAATACATCGCCGAATAAAGCAAGCTGTCGGTAGGCATCACTTTGGTCCTCAGAAAAAGCATTTTTAAAAGACGGGTTTGCCATCCAGACCACAATAAGGGCCAGCAAAACAAAGCTACCACGAGATAATAATTTAGGTATTGAGGCGGGTTTCATTAGTCATATCCTTTGCTTAGATGGGCAGTAGGTTCAGCTATTTATTAAGACTTATTTTCAATAAGAGATTTGCCAGACATCTCAGCTGGCTTGGAAATATTAAGCAAATCTAACATTGTTGGTGCAATATCAGCAAGAGTACCATCTGATAAACCAGATATATCCCCTCCCACAAAGCTGCAGGAAACTAAATTAGTGGTATGGGCCGTATGTGGTATTTGCTTTTCGGCATCCCACATCACATCACAATTACCATGATCGGCAGTAACTATCATAATCCCGTTTGTTGCTGTTATCGCTTTGATAAGCTCTCCCACACATTGATCTATCGTCTCAACCGCAGCAATAGCTGCCTTTAAATCGCCTGTATGCCCAACCATATCTGGATTAGCAAAATTTATGATAATTACTTCTGCTGTGTGAGCGCGAATAGCACTAAGTGCTTTTTCTAATAATTCTTGTGCACTCATTTCAGGCTGTAAATCGTAAGTTGCCACCCTCGGGGAGGCTACAAGCTCACGTGACTCGCCCTTAAAAGGGGTTTCGATACCGCCATTGAAAAAGAAGGTAACATGAGGATATTTTTCTGTTTCCGCAAGGCGCAACTGAGATAACCCTGATTTGGAGATGGTCTCCCCCAATCCATTTTTCAGATCAGCTGGCGCGAAAAGATGGGGAACCACCTCATTCAACCTATCTGACAATGGGGTCATCGCAAGGCCGGCAGCTGGTTTTATATCTGCGTTAGATATTATTTCGGTTTCATCTGGTATAAAGAATGCCGACATGATTTGCCGCGCTCTATCTACCCGAAAATTAGTCATAAGAATACCGTCTCTAGAACTCATCCCTTTGTAATCTGCAAGGACTGTCGAGGTGATAAATTCATCTGTTTCCTTGCGGTCATAAGCATCACGGATGGCTTGTTCTGCAGTATCCGCATGGTGTGATGCAGTTGCGTCCTTGATAAGGTCGTATGCTATTTGTGTGCGCTCCCAGCGTTTATCCCTATCCATACTAAAATATCGACCGATAATAGTTGCAAAAACCACATCCTCAGGACATGCCTTTTTAAGGCGTGATATATAGCCTGCACTAGCGTTCGGTGCGGTGTCTCGCCCGTCTGTGGTTACATGAATAAATACAGGTATATTCTGCTGTCTTAAATACCGTGCAAGACTGGCAATATGGTCAATATGCGAATGCACCCCGCCATCAGATATAAGACCCAATATATGAGCTGCCCCACCTGTTTCTTCAAGCTTACTAACAAACTGGGAAAGCTCAGCACTTTCGGCAAGAAAATGAGTGCGCAACGCATTATGGATGCGTGGCAAGTCTTGCTCAATCACCCTGCCAGATCCAATTGTTAAATGCCCCACCTCAGAATTTCCAGGCTGGTTTTCTGGCAGCCCTACCGCAGGCCCTGAGGCTTGCAGACGGCATGTAGGGCTTGTTGCAATCAGTTTATCAAGGTTTGGCGTATGAGCCCTGAAAACAGCATTTGTTTGGGTTTCCTCACCAATGCCTAGGCCATCTAGAATACACAAAACTAATTGTTTATCTTTATGTTCTCTCATCTTTATCCATATAATGTAGCTGTTAGCTGGGAACAAGTAATCAATCGTTATAAAAACGCAGCAGATGTTTAGCTTCTTAATGTAGGTTAGTGGCCATTATGATAGGGATGATCCTTTAAAATCATCTCAGCCCGGTATAATTGCTCTGCGAGCATGGCACGAAACAGTAAATGAGGCCAGGTAGCCCTACCAAACCTTAGACATATATTAGCCGAATTAAGAAGTGTTTGCGTATGTCCATCAGCACCGCCTATAGCGAAATAGCAACCAGCCACACCATCATCACGCCAGTTACGTATTAATTCTGCTAATTGCTCAGAGCTTGTATCTGTACCCGATTTATCTAATGCAATCACACGATGGCCTTTGATGGCTTTCATTTGAAGAAAGGCTCTAATTTTATCACTTTCTTCTATTGCGCGCTTTGGGCCTGATGCCTGCGAGCGCTCAATTTCAATAATGTCTCCGGCAAAGGGTAATCGTTTAAAATAGGTTTGAGTTAGCTCATAGGTAGCATCATTTTTTTGTTTGCCGATTGCAATAATACTCAAGCGCATAATGGTTACCTGAAGTTTGTGTTAACCGAGCTGTTCTGAAAGCTTAACACCTAGTCTACTGAAACCTGAATGGTTTCTTCATCAGCAGAAGGAGACCACATGCGCTCAAGCCCATAAAATTCTCTAACCTCAGGCTTGAATAAATGAACAATAACATCGCACGCATCCAGTAATACCCAGTCAGCTTGCGATGCACCTTCACGGCCTAATATTGTAACGCCTGCTTTTTTTAATTTTATTTCCAGATTTTGAGCCATCGCAAGAACTTTTCGTGAAGAAGTACCAGATGCGATAACAATATAATCAGCGATTGAGGAGTTTGTCCCAAGAGGGATAGATAAGATATCCTCACCCTTATCATCATCTAATGATTGCAGAACCAACTGTTTTAGCTGGTCGGGTGAAAGCGGCTCTTTTTTAATGGTAATAGTCCATCTCCTTTATTAAGTCCTGACATCTATATAGCGTTTTTTCGTAGCTTCGACAACTCCAACTAAAACAAGCTATTCATCTGCTTTATTTTGCCTAATTTTTGTCGCTGAAAGTGTATTCCTAGTTGAAAAGGAATAGGCCCATTTGCGTTTAGGGCTGCTTCCTAGATTGTAGGTGGAAACTCTTGTGCCAAGCGCGACAATACTTCTGCTTGCAAGTGCCTTATAGGTGAATTCAGGCCTGTTCATGACGCATATATCAACAAGCCTTGCGATTTTTGGGGCATTTTGCCAGCGCATAAATTGTACCAGATTATCAGCGCCCATTATCCAGACAAAAGAAGTCGCTGGAAATTGCTTGCGTAAATAAGATAGCGTTATGACCGTTGATGCTCGATTATCAGGAAAACAGTGTGCTTTTTGAAGCTGATATTCATAATCAAGCACCTTAAGCCAAGGCTTGTTCCAAGTGAGCCTTATAGCACCTTGTAGCCGCTCATGGAACGGCATCATCTGCGCATCATGCTTTAACGGGTTTTGTGGACTGACAAGCCACCAAACTTCTTTTAGCTTAGCCTGTTTTCGGGCAACTTCAGCAATTTCTTCATGTGCTGTGTGAGCTGGATTAAAAGAGCCACCCATTAATCCAATACGTTGTTTTCTTAAATGACGTGAAAGGCGTGATAGGTGGGTGCGTTTATTTCCGAGTTTCACCATGCCCTCTTACATTATACTTAAAACTAGTAAGCTGTTCTGCACCTACAGGCCCTCTTGCATGAAGCTTACCGGTTGCAATTCCTAATTCCGCGCCCATGCCAAATTCACCCCCATCTGCAAATTGAGTAGAGGCATTTGCCATTACAATTGCACTATCAACCTCTGATAAAAATCGGTTTATAAGGTCGCTATCCTGGGTGATGATAGATTCTGTATGACCAGAGCTATAGTTAGAGATATGCGAAATTGCATCTTCAAAACCATCAACTATTTTAATAGATAAAATTGCATCTAAATATTCTGTATGCCAGTCTTCCTCGCTCGCCTTATGCATTGCAGGTACTATCTGTCTTGCTTCTTCATCACCGCGAAGCTCACACCCAGCCTCTAAAAGAGCAGAGGCAATCTCAGGTAACAAGCTATGAGCGACTGAGCGGTCAATAAGCAGCGTCTCACAAGCACCACAAATTCCGGTTCTGCGCATTTTTGCATTAAGCGTGACATCTCGCGCCATGTCGGCATCTGCGCTTTGTGTTACATAAATATGGCAGATACCCTCAAGGTGGGCAAAAACAGGTACACGTGCTTTTTCTTGAACTAAACTTACCAATGATTTACCGCCTCTTGGCACGATTACATCTATTTTGCCAGCAGCCTGCAATAATTCATTTACAGCCTGCCTATCAGAGGTTGGAATCATTTGCACGGCGGTGCGTGGAAGGCCTACCGCCTCCAAACAGTCTTGAATAAGTTCTGTTAGCAGCAAGCTTGAATGAAACGAATCAGATCCGCCACGTAATATCGCAGCATTTCCAGATTTAAGACATAGCGCACCTGCATCCACAGTTACGTTTGGGCGCGATTCATAAATAATGCCAATAACGCCAAGCGCTGTTGAAACACGTTCGATTTCAAGACCAGATGGAACTTCCCATTTTGCCAGCGATTTTCCAAGTGGATCTGACATATCTGCAATTGCCTCGACGCCAGTGGCCATAGCCTCTATTCTATCAGCATTGAGCGTTAATCTATCAATCACAGAAGCTGCAAGCTGTTTATCATTTGCATTAGATAAATCCTGCTGATTCGCATCCATAATCTGTTCGCGTGAAGTTCTAATTCTCTCAGCTATCTTTTTTAATGCTGAACATCTTGCTGAATGAGAGGATTGACCCAAAACCAACTGGGCCTGTTTTGCCTCAGAGGTAAGACGTTCGATTATATCCCCAACAGATAAGCTGTTTTCTGTATTATTTGGAAGTCTCATTATCTTCTCTTGATAGGTTCATCATTACCAAATCATCTGCATGTATTAACTCAGCACGCCCTTGAAACCCTACAATGGATGCAAATGAAGCACTTTTTCTTCCTTTTAGCTGATTTGCCTCCAGATGGGAATAGTTTGAAAGACCTCTTGCTATTTCATGATTAGCACTATCGCGTACCGAAATTATATCACCTCTCACAAAGCGACCCGAAACAGAGGTAATTCCTGCTGGTAATAGTGATTTACCTTCGCTAATTGCTTTTGAAGCTCCTGTATCAATGGTTACACTTCCCGCTAATTCGAGCGTGCCTGCAATCCATTTCTTTCGTGCGGTATGTGGCTCTATTGATGAACGGAAGAAAGTAGCACGGGCGCCGTCAAGCAATCGTTTAAGGGGCTGCTCATGGCGCCCATCACAAATGATCATATCAGCGCCTGCGCTTGTTGCTATTTGCCCTGCGGCTAATTTAGTAGCCATTCCACCAGAAGCAAAAGAGGCATTTGCGCTCCCTCCCATTGCGAGAATCGTTTCTGTTATCTCATTTACTTCCTCAATATGCGTTGCCTTTGGATCAAGCGACGGGTCGGTATTATATAACCCGTCAATATCGGATAATAAGATCACAAGATCAGCAGAAATCATGCCAGCTACACGTGCTGCAAGCCTATCATTATCGCCAAACCTGATTTCATAAGTAGTTACAGTATCATTCTCATTCACAACAGGAACAACACCAAGATTTAATAATGTTTTGATAGTAGCTCTTGCATTTAAGTGGCGTCGTCTTGTTTCAGTATCATCTGGCGCAAGCAGAATTTGAGCCGCAGTAATCTTGTGCTGTGCCAGATAATGAGCCCATAATTGTACGAGCTTTCCTTGTCCTACTGCAGCAGCGGCCTGTTTTTCTTCCAATTTAATCATATTGGAAGCAAGATTGAGAATTTCCCGTCCAATGGCAATTGAACCTGACGATACAAGAACAACTTGTTTTCCGTCCAATTTTAATAATGCAATATCCTTGGCAAGTGATTCTATCCAGTGTGATCTCACCCTACCAGTGTCTGCATCAACAAGGAGAGCAGACCCAATTTTGATCACAATACAGGATGCTTGTTGCACTTTGTTTGCTAAGTTTTTCACTTGCGCTCAAACCTTGAATTCATCATTACAAGAGAGAAAAAAACGCTAAGGGCGCCAAGGCTCTTGAACCTTGCCCTCATTTTCTTCTTTTATTCTCTCACTTTGTATCACATCATCTATCGCACGCAACACCTCGTTGAGACCGCTGCCTGTTACAGAAGATAATCGCAATATATTTTTTGCTCCTGCTTTTTGAAGCTCTTTAATCAAATCAGTTATATAATCGTCTGGCGCGGAATCACATTTTGATAAGGCTATAATTTCTGGTTTTCGGGCAAGACCATCATCATAAGCAGATAGCTCTGTTCGGATTGTCCGCCAGCTTGCTATTGGGTCAGTATGAGTTGCATCTATTAAATGAAGTAAAACGCGGCATCTCTCTACATGTCCCAAAAAGCGGTGGCCAATCCCAGCCCCTTCATGCGCCCCCTCAATAAGTCCTGGTATGTCAGCCATTACAAATTCTTTGCCATCGATAGCAACAACACCAAGATTAGGGTGCAATGTTGTAAAGGGGTAATCAGCAATTTTTGGTTTTGCGGCAGAGACAACACTTAAAAAAGTCGATTTGCCAGCATTGGGAAGCCCAACCAATCCTGCATCCGCGATGAGTTTTAATCGAAGCCAAACCCACATTTCCAATCCCGAAATGCCTGGTTGTGATTTGCGAGGCGCTTGGTTGGTAGATGATTTGAAAAAAGCGTTTCCATGCCCACCTTCGCCGCCCTTTGCCAGAATGATTTCTTGGCCTACTCTAGTAAGATCAGCAAGTATGGTGGTTTGATCATCTGATAGGATCTGAGTACCAACCGGTAGTCTGAGGATTATTTGTTTTCCAGACAATCCAGATTTATCTCTGCCTGCGCCAGGGCGCCCTGATTCGGCTTTGAAATGTTGTTGGTAGCGAAAATCAATAAGCGTATTGAGACCATTTACACATTTTGCAACAATGTCACCCCCGCGACCCCCATCGCCGCCATCTGGGCCACCATAAGGAACATTAGCTTCTCGTCTGAAGCTAACGGAGCCAGGTCCACCATTTCCAGATCGAATAAATATTTTTGCTTGATCGAGAAACTTCATTTTTAATAAATTTCATAACTATTGGCGCTTCGTAAAAGACCGCCCATTATAAATCAGCTTAAAATAATCAAAGGGAAAACCATAGGCTCTCCCTTTGATAACCAAAGCTGATTAATGAATTATTCTGCTGCGGCGGCAGTATCGCTCACATTAACAAATGTTCGACCACCGGCTTTTTTACGAAAGCTTACAGAACCTGGAAGAAGCGCAAATAAAGTATGGTCTTTACCCATGCCTACATTATCACCAGGGTGAAATTTAGTACCGCGTTGGCGCACAATAATGTTACCTGCCAATACAGCCTCGCCGCCAAATTTTTTAACGCCTAGACGGCGACCAGCCGAATCACGACCATTACGTGAGCTACCACCTGCTTTTTTATGTGCCATCTGTTAACTCCTCTTATTTTTCAGCTGCTTTTTTTGAGGCTGCTTTTTTAGCCGCTGGCTTTTTAGCAGCAGCTTTCTTAGCAACTGGTTTCTCAGCAGCTTGTTTTTTGGCTACTTTTTTCGGGGCTGCTTTTTTTGTTTCAGCTGCGCTGTCAGCCTTTGCTGGCTTTTTAGCTACAGCCTTGCCATCTGGGCTTATATCTAATATTTTAAGTAGCGTTAAATCTTGTCTGTGCCCCTGAATTCTGCGGTGATTCTTTCGGCGCTTACGGCGGAAGATAATCAGCTTAGGCCCACGAGCTTGCTTTACAACTTCAGCTGAAACAATTGCGCCTTCAACTCTGGGTGTGCCAATCGTAACACTACCGTCATTATCCAACATCATCACATCATCTAGATATACGGTGGCACCAGCCTCCGCCTTTATAGATTCGACCATGATTGTATCGTCTTTTGAAACGCGGTACTGCTTCCCGCCTGTTTTCACCACAGCATACATGGCGATATCCTCAATAAATAAGTTAATGAATTTCTGATTATGTAAACCAGTATTTTGTGTTATTCCCGCGATATTTAATCTACTTTAATCGGTAAATTAAAATAGCCTACCTCAAGAAGTTGCGAGACTATACATCCTCGACTATTTCTGTCAAGTGTTGCGTCTGTTTTTGCCCTTAATTTCAGGGATTAAAGCTGCTTTCGCTAATTATTGCGAGAGATAGTTTATGTCTAGTCTTGCGGCAACAAAGAGATGGCAGCATTTCGCCCTGAAATCCACGCAGACTCAATGCGAGGTCCCTCCAGCCAATCACCTGCAAGGGCAATTGAGTATTTTTGATTTGTGCGCTCGCATTCTTCATCAGCGGTTTTGGTTACTCTTGCATAGCGCCATTTATGTCCCTTCAGGTAGGAGATATGTTTAGGCAGGGCCGATACATCGAACCTCGCATCTGTTTTTAGATGCGATTTCCATTCCTCCCATAAGCTATCAGGAAATGTGCTTACATCTTCTTCTATATGTTGTGATGAGAATTCAGGGTTCGCGTGAATAATTACGGAGAGATAAGCAGTGTTATTTTCAACGGAGTGCGACCATTTTGCAATAGACCACCCTATATTGCCCTTTTCAATAAGGATGGGCTTATCCAAGAGCTCAGAATTATCCAGAAAAATCGAGGAGGATAACGGCACTTCAACACCAGCCAATATCGCGATACAAGGATCATAAAGTGCTTGCAGGGACGTGTGTTTTAGTTCTGTTAGATATTCAGGCAGAAGCGCATTTGTTTGAGGCGCAGGCATTGTTAGAATGATATTTTTTGCAAATATAGGCTGATTATCTGCAATAGATATGCACCAGCGCTCCTCTGGTTTGTCCTGTGGTTTTTCAATATGCGTCACTGATGCGTTTTGCATGATTTCTAAGGAGCCAGTTAGTTTAGAGATAAACGGCCTGAACACAGGATTTCCCGCATATACAGTGCCTTTTTCAGGATGCTCCAAAATAGCAATTTCTTGTGTTTGTATGGCTTTGTGAACGATTTGACTAAATTCTAAATCTTTTGTTGTGAAGAACTGAGCACCATGATCAAATGAAAATGTAGGATGAATTCTTGTAGATAGCCTGCCTCCAGAATTTCTAGCTTTATCTAGAATAAGGACGTCCTTATTATTTTTTATGAGTGTGTTGGCAGCTGATATCCCTGATATTCCAGAGCCTATAACTACGAAATCATATATGTGTGTTAACATGGTTATTTGAATTCTCCGTTATAGCAGTCTATTACTACAGGTGATTGAACCCTAAACTCTCACAGCGTAAGGTAGCAGGACTGTGCCAAATATAATGGAAATCGGCAATTATAATGATTGATAGATCAGATAGAACATATTCTAATGATGGCAATAAGCTGCATTTGAACAAGCTGGAAATACCCCTTCCAGATAAATTAGATGCAGAAAAAACATTCGAAATTTATGAGCTATTAAGACCAATTTTGCCAGCACCTAAATTGATAAATTCAAAAAAAGTTAGGTCGGTGCGCGAAATACTAGATAAGGTGGATGGGGTGATTCTCGATGGGTATGGAATCATTAACATAGGCGACCAGCCCACCCCTGAAATTTTTAGTTTCTTTGAAGAAATTCGCGCGCGCAGCCTTCCTTTTGTTATTTTAACGAATGGGGCTAGCTACCCATCCGATATATCTGCCAAAAAATATAGAAGATGGGGATTAAATATTAATGTTAGTGATATTATCTCAAGCAGAGATGTTCTTGAGGCACATTTGCTCGAAAAGCCTGAGAAGAACATAATGCGCCTAAACGCGTCTACAACGCCTCTTAAAAATAATATCGATATGTATAAGGACGCGCGCAGCTATAAAGACGCGCTAAGAGAGGCTGAAGCATTTGCATTTATGGGAAGTGTTGGCTGGACAGAGGCAGAACAGGCAGAGCTTGAGGCAGCCCTAATAGAAAATCCACGGCCCGTATTTGTTGCAAACCCAGACGTTTCAGCACCCCAAAAAAATGGGTTTTCAGCAGAACCTGGATATTGGGTTACTCGGGCACTGAAAAAAGCAGATTTTCCGGTAGAATGGTACGGAAAACCGCACCATGTATCATTTCAGATGGCTATTGATATCCTTCAGCGCAAAACAGATAGGCCACTGAGAAAGTCACATATAGCAATGGTAGGGGATTCGCTGCACACTGATATATTAGGGGCGACAGCAGCAGGGTTACTATCTGTTCTTGTCACTGATTATGGATTAATGCGTGGGATGAATGTCTCAAAAATTTGCCAACAGACATCTATTCACCCTCATATTATAGCGCCAAGGCTGTAAGGCTAAATTGGATAGCAGTTGGTTTTCATCGCTTTTATGGTATGGTTTATTAGTTTTGTATTTAGGATAGTAAATGGGAATGGTTTCAAGAAAACTATTAATTACGGGGGCTGCCAGACGTATTGGAGCAGCAATAGCAACACAGCTTGCATCTGATGGTTGGCACGTCATAATACATTGCAATCGTAATCGTCAATCTGCGGATGAGCTATGCAATAATCTTTTACAAAAAGGGTTCAAAGCAGAAGTTCTGCAAGCAGATTTATCTAATCCAGATGCCTGCATCCAATTAATTCAACAAGCATCACAGGGCGAGGGTCTAGATGCATTAATAAATAACGCCTCTTTGTTTGTGTATGATGAAATCACAGAATTTTCAGCACAGACGTTGCAATCTCATATGGCTGTAAATGTTGCTGCACCTGCTATTTTAACAGCTGAATTTGCAAAAAATATTAGGCATGAAAATCAAGGGTGTGTAATCAATATGCTTGATTCTAAATTATTTGGTCTTAACCCAGATTATTTTACCTATACTTTATCAAAAGCAGCCCTTCAAAATTTTGGTATATTAGCGGCACAGGCCTATGCCCCAAAGCTCAGAGTAAATGCAATTGCACCAGGTATTACACTTCCCTCCGGTGGTCAAACACAAGAAGAGTTTGAGAAATCGCATCAGCGAAATTTATTAAGAAAAGGCGCAGATACAGAAGATATAGTCGCTGCGGCACGTTTAATATTATCAACAAGCTCTATGACTGGAGAAACAATCATTCTAGATGGCGGTGCGCATTTGCAACCCCTACCAAGGGATGTGGCTTTTATGAAGGATAACTAAAATGCCTGAATCTAATTTAAAACGACATTTTCAGCTTTATGGTATTGAAGTGATTTGTTCGATTGGGATTCATCAGTTTGAGCGCGATGCGCCGCAACGCATCCTAATTGATCTAGATGTTCATTTAGATCCCGATAAGGAGCCAAGCGCTGATAATATAAAAGAGGCACTTGACTATGATACGGTAAGAAGTGCTGTTCTTGAGCTGAGCAAAAGCACCCATTTTGATTTGCAAGAAACCTTAGCGCGTCAGATATTTGATTTGGTGCTTAAAATGCCCACTGTTATTGGTGTGTCGGTGCGCACTTGCAAGCCAGATGTGTATTCAGATATCCGTGAGGCAGCTTATATATTATCTAACTGTTAGGGATTATGGTGCCTATAGGGTAGCACAATTTTCATATACCAAATCCTGACAAACTTGTTAAAAAGTCTTTAAGCTTTGTTTTACGAGAAACTGATAAGGTTTGATATCGCATAAAAGGACGCAGAAAAGGATGCAGAAAAGGATTAGGTGATGCTATATGATGTCGGCAAAATCGTTGCATTTTATAATGGCGCGCGCGGACAGATGGTTGCAAAATTACTGCGTGAAGACCTTAGCAATATCTGGGATCCCTCTAAAACTGCCTCTAATCTTGCGGTTGGTTTTCCCTTTTATTTTTTTCCAGAAGGTATGATTTGCCCAGTGCTTATGCCAGCGGAAATTGGGGGTATGGCATGGGCATATGAGCAAGAAATCTATACTGCAATAATTGATTCAAAAAGCTGGCCACTGGAAAGTGATTCGATAGATTGTATTCTTATAAGCCATGCTTTGGAATTTATTCCTGATCATCATAGTTTTTTGATGGAAGCAGGACGGGTTTTGAAAAGTGCTGGAAAACTAATACTTATGGTACCTCATAGGCATGGTTTATGGTCAAGAGCAGAAACAACGCCATTCGGACATGGCACGCCTTTTAGCAAGGGCCAGATAGTTAGGGTGCTAAAAAACACGGGATTAAATCCCGAAAAATGCACAAGGAGTTTGTTTCTGCCGCCATTTGCAGATAAATTACCAGAGGCTGTATCCAATCAGATTGAAATTGTCGGAGAGCATTTATTGCAGCTTCTGGGTGGTGTGCTAATTGTAGAAGCAACCAAAATGGTTTATGCAGAACCAAAGAAAAACAGAGCGACAACAAAGGCTCGATTGTTTGCGCCTGTGAAAAGCCAGTCTGCTTATTCGTCGTCTGAATAAATCGGATCCGTGTTTAGAAAGCAGAAATTTGATTAAGATGGTTATAATGGGGGGCGATGTATGTCAAATGTGCTTGTCGAGCTAAGACAAAAGATAGATGAGATAGATCATGCTTTGCTGGAATTAGTAACACGGCGGTTGAATGTCTCGCGCCAAATAGCAATTGCAAAGCCAGGTGGCAGTCCTGTTTACCGCCCTGCTCGAGAGGCATTATTAATGCATCAGTTGCTCTCGCAACTAGACGGCACGGTTGAACATAAGGTTGTGGAGAGGCTATGGCGGGTGTTACTTGCATCAAGTGTTCATAGTCAAAGACCAAATTTTAAAATCATTAGCCTTGAGGGGCTAGAAGATTTCACATCGGAATTTAGCGCTGGTTTTTTGGATTTCACCTTTTGTTCTACAGGTGAGCAGATAATAAAACAGCTATCTGAAAATCAGGCAGATGTTGCTTTTTTTCCATATAGTGAGTTAGCAGAGATTGCGAGCTCTCTTGGAGAAAAAACAGGCATATATCTTAACCACAAGATGGATAATGTTGCTATTATCTGCAAAAATATGCCAGAAGAAACTGGATTTGATATTTCGCTGTTTAGAAATAGCCGTTTTGTGGAGACGAGCATAATTGAAAAGCCAGGTTTTAGCTTAAATTCGGATAGTAGCGCGCATGTCCATATTGGTGCTTGGGTTAATCTTTCAAGCGCGTTGAAATAGTAACTTCTTAAACGTTATAGAATGTATTAAAGCTGGAGACATCCTAAAATGACCATAAAGCCAGTGCCATCAGATGTTATACAATCTCTGGTAAGTTATAGACCAGCATTCGGCAAGAATGTCTCAAAGTCACTCATAAGACTTTCTGCTAATGAAAATGGAATTGGATGCTCACCTCATGTAAGGGAAGCAATCCAGAATAATGAGGTTGATTTATATCGTTATCCAGCGCAGCAAGATGAGGGATTAATACATGCTATCGCATCAAGGTTTAGATTACATCCAGCCCAGATTTTAACAGGCAATGGTTCTGACGAGCTGATTTATTTGCTTTGCACAGCTTTTTTGAATCCTGGTGATGAGGCAATTCACACACAATATGGCTTTCTTGTATTCCCGCAAGCAATTAAAATTGCTGGCGGCGTTCCTATTATTGCGCCTGACGATGACTATACTGTTAGCGTTGATTCGATTATTGCAAAGCTTACCCCAAAAACCAAACTTGTGTTTCTAGCAAATCCCAATAATCCTACCGGTTCTATGATATCTGAATCTGAAATATCTAGATTAATCGAATTACTGCCAAAATCTGTGGTTCTTGTGCTTGACTGGGCCTATAGCGAATATGTGACTAAAGGTCTGTCTGATGCAGCTAAGCTGGTTGAGTCTAGCACTAATATTGTAATGCTGCGTACCTTCTCAAAACTTTTTGGCATTGCTGCCTTGCGATTAGGGTGGGGATATTTTCCACCTGAAATATATGCTGTTTTGCAGTCGATACGTGCGCCATTTTCAGTTAATCAATTGGCAGCACTCGCAGGAAAGGTTTCGATGGAGGATAGAGCCTTTCAAGAAGAATCGGTCGCTCATAACCAGTTTTGGATGACTGAGATAGTCAATCGATTCAATGAAATGGGTGTGAAAATTCTTAAAGGTCAGGCAAATTTCATGCTGCTCGATTTCAGAGATAAGAATGGGCCATCTGCGAGTCATATTGAATCGCGCCTTCTAGAACATAATATCCAGCTTCGAAATATGACGCCATATGGCCTGCCAGATATGCTTCGAATGTCTATTGGCACATCAAACGAGATGGAAGAATTCACATCTTGCTTAAAACACATAATTCTTCAATAGGGATAATTAGCGAGATGAATGAGAAACTTCCAAACATTGCAATTATAGGCCTTGGGTTAATTGGTAGTTCTATTGCTCTTGCTACAAAACAGGCTGGTGCTGCTGCTCATATTGTAGGATTTGATAACTCAGCTGAAGTGCGAGCTGAAGCAAAGCAGATAGGACTTCCCGTTACATTAGTTGATGATATTAAACGAGCTGTTGCGGATGCTGATATTGTTTTTCTGGCGGTGCCTGTGGGCGTCATGGCGGAGGTTGTACGGCAGATAATCTCGCATTTGAAATCAGGGGCTATCTTAACAGATACTGGGTCAACAAAGCGGTCTGTTATGGATGATATCAATCCGCTGGTAACAGGAGATATCTTCTTTGTGCCTGGGCACCCGCTTGCAGGAACTGAATTTTCTGGTCCCTCTGCTGGTTTTCCGTCTCTTTTCAAGAATCACTATTGGTTATTAATTAGCGAAAATAAAACAAATAGGGCGATTTCTGTGATGACTGGTTTTTGTGAAAAGCTAGGTGCAATGGTGGAGGTTATGGATGCTGATTATCATGATAAAGTACTGGCAATCACCTCTCATTTGCCGCATTTAATCGCATTTACAATTGTTGGAACAGCATCTGATTTAGAACATGACTTAAAAAATGATGTGATTCGTTTTTCAGCTTCAGGGTTTAGGGATTTTACTCGAATTGCGGCTTCTGACCCTACCATGTGGCGAGATGTCTTTTTGAATAATGATGAAGCAGTGCTTGAAATGCTACAGCGTTTTAACCACGATCTTGCCTATGTTCAAAACGCAATTAAAAACAGGCAAGGCGATAAGCTTTTTAATCTGTTTGAGAGAACAGGCGAAATAAGACGCTCGATTGTTGATATTGGTCAAGCAACAGACTGATATTAAGCTCAAACCTTATCCAAGGCCTGATTTAACATATATATATTTTAAATATTCTTTGAGTAATAGTCTGGTTGTTTGCCAATTTGAATACCAAGCTGATAATTTTAAGTCAGGTGGGTTCACAGCCTGAAAATACACCGAATTCTCAGGAAGATATTGTTTAAAAATTAATTCTGCTCTTGGCAAATGATAATTGGCGCTTACTAGTAAAATATCGTCTAGCGCATGTTTTTGCATCCATTCAAAGGTTGCTTGTGCATTTCCATTTGTATCTGTTGCCGTAAATTCAATTTCAACACAGCAATCAAAAAAACGGGCTTGGCGGTTAGATATCGCTAGATTTTCTTTTAATAATTCTTTTGTTATGCCCTTGCCGACACCTGAAATAAGCATTCTATCAGCCTTGCCGCCAGCTAGTAATTCAACACCTTTTTGAATGCGCAATTGCCCGCCTGTTGCAACAACCAAGCCATCAATTGGCGCTGAGAGTTTTGTGTCATCATTAGGAAGCGTTAGAACAAATTTCTGAAAACTGGCGAGCGCAAGTCCCAGCACTACCAATAATCCGAGCAATGCTGTTTGAATAGAATTAGGAATAAAGGACATGACAAGGGCGCTTGTAAGTTATAAAAGTTCAATAAGAATAGTTTATGTTCTTTAATTTCACTGTTTATTAGGTAAACAATCAAGTTAAATCAGTCTAATTTGTGTTATTGATGCGTTTATTTTATTCTGGTATTTTATTCTGGGAAATCGGACTCTGATGCTAATAACCTGTCATAATTGTGAAACTGTTTTTCAGATCGATAGGGCAAAGATTGATCCCAATGGTCAGCAGGTAAGATGCTCGGTATGCGCGCATGTCTGGACAATCTCTGCTGATGATGAGCCGAACCGCACTCTTCCAAAGTTAAATATAGATGCAAACAGAGGTGAAGAAGCAACATCACAGGAAGCATCACAGAAATTAGAGGGCCCGAAACTAAGACAAGACACCTCCCTAAACCAAAAAAAGAAAAAAGCGAATATATTTACTTGGTTACTGTGGATATTTGGCGTGACAGGGATGCTATTAGCAGCCTTATATGCATCCATTATCTACCGCTCTACAATAACGGCCTATTATCCAGTGATAATCCCAGTTTTTGAGATGGCTGGATATAGCATAAGTTACTCGTCCGAGAATCTCTCAATCCAAAACCTGCAGACAGAGTGGAGAGATGATATATTAAGAGTTAGAGGTAGTATTGTTAATAATGGCTCAATGCGCATTCACACTCTGCCAATAAGAATATCTATCATAGATCCATCAGGCCTGCTGTTATCAACACATGAAGTATGGCCAGACAGCACCATCATTGATGCGGCTATGTCTGTTCCATTTTTTGCACAAATCACAATAGATGCAGATGAAAAAGCAGAAATACAGGTTGATTTTATTTCTCATAGCTCAGAGCGATAGACCCTGACTATAAAAACGGATTAATTTCCATTTTTATAAGATCTTCAACGGTTCTGCGAGGACGAATAAGATGCACCATACCGTGATAGCTCAGAACTTCAGATGCTTCTGGTCTGGTATTGTAGTTCGACATCATCACAGCGCCATATGCTCCAACACTTCGAACTGCTAAATAATCGCCTGCCTCAACCATTGGCATTTGTCTGTTTCTGGCAAGATAATCACCTGTCTCGCAAATTGGGCCAACAATATCGGCTTTGCCTGTATCTTCGCCGCGCTCTGCAAGGCTATCAATCCTATGAAACGCCTCATATAAAGTTGGCCTGATTAAGTCATTCATAGCGGCATCAATGATGATAAATCTTTTATCAATACCCTGTTTTACATAGATTACTTTGGTGATGAGATTTCCGCAATTTCCGACTATGGAACGCCCTGGCTCAAACCCTAATTTATATTCTGTATTCTTAAATATGCGCTCAACCATCTTGCCATATTCAGTGAAATCAGGATGCGTGATCTCCTCATAATCAATGCCAAAGCCGCCACCTAGATCAAGGCAGGGCACATCAAATCCATTGCCACGAAGATGTCCAGAAAATCCAAGCAGCTCATTATAAGCAGTTTCAAAAGGGGCAAGGTTTCTTAGCTGGGAGCCGATATGAACCGCAAGGCCAGATGGGGTTAGGTTAGGGTGGGCGGTGATTTGCTCATAATAGGATTCTGCCTGACCACCGGTTAGCGCAATCCCAAATTTTGTGCTGTTTTGTCCAGTTGATATTTTCTCATGGCTACCTGGGTCAACATCAACATTAACCCTGAGTGCAATAGAGCATTTCAAGTTGTTGGAGGCTGCAAGCGCTGCAATTCTATCTAACTCTGCACCTGATTCAATATTGATTTGTCCAACCCCATGATGCATGGCTAACAGCAATTCATCATCTGTTTTCCCAACACCTGAGAATACAATGTCTTTTGGATTAATATGAGCTGTTAGAGCGCGCTGAAGCTCTCCGCCTGAAACAATATCTGCGCCAGCGCCTGCTGTGTGTAACAACGATAATATTGCGATAGAAGAATTAGCCTTAACAGCAAAATGAACCTTACTATCAAGGTTTGATACTGCTTTTTGAAATGCCCTGAAATTCTTTAAAATCTGATCTCCATCATACACATATAATGGGGTGCTATAGCGTTCTGCAAGGTTGATTAACGCCTCCCCATCCAGCGTGCCATCGACAGGAATACTCTCAGAGGTATCAGTATGTGATAGTGCCATGATGCCAGCCTTCAGCGTGTAATAATATTAATCTAAAAGTTGATTCTGTGCGATTTCTGAGGGGCGTTGAGGCGTGCCTCTCTTGCCGCAGGCAGTTTGTACCATCACAAGGCTACATATTAAACATAAGAATATAACACTTCTCATCACATCACCCTATTCATGCTCGTCATTTAGATTAAATCTAATCGCAGCCTCTGCCAATCTTAATTCAACGTCACTTGCAGCCGTTCCGCCAAAGCTAGAGCGCGCATTACATGCCTCCTCTATTTTTAGCACAGAATATACATTTTCATCTAATAGCGGCTCTATCGATTGCATTTCAGTAAGGCTTAAATTTTCTAATGCGCATCCGCGCTCATCAGCCAAAGCCACCAGAGTGCCACTTATATGATGCGCATCACGAAATGCCTTGCCCAAATTACGCACCAGAAAGTCTGCAAGGTCTGTTGCTGTTGGGTGCCCTTTTTGAAGCGCATCTCGCATGGCAGCTGTATTAATACTCATATCAGCAATCATACCAGACATTGCTGCAATACTTATTGAAAGCGTTTTTGTTGTGTCAAATAAGGGCTCTTTATCTTCTTGCATATCCTTGCCGTAAGCAAGAGGCAGGCCTTTTAGGATAGTTGCTAATGAGATAAAATGACCCATTATTCTGCCTGGTTTTGCCCGTATCAGCTCAGCCGCATCTGGATTTTTCTTTTGTGGCATTATTGACGAGCCAGTGGTGAATTCATCTGATAGACGAATAAAATTAAATCGATCTGTTGACCAAATCACAATTTCTTCGGCAAGTCTTGATAAGTGGATAGCACAAATTGTGGCGGCACTCGTAAATTCCAATGCGAAATCACGAGCCGAGACGGCATCAAGTGCATTTGGCATCGGCCTATCAAAATCAAGGAGCTTGGCAGTTAAATGACGGTCAATTGGAAACGAAGTTCCAGCAAGCGCAGCAGCCCCAAGTGGGGATTCATTAACGCGCTTTCTGCAATCTTGTAATCTTTGCCTATCTCGTCCGATCATTTCAATATAGGCAGCAAGATGAAACCCAAAGCTTATCGGCTGTGCGGTTTGAAGATGGGTGTATCCTGGCATAAGCGTCTTTGTATTTTCACCTGCTTTTTTAAGTAGGTTTTCCTGTAGCTGTTGTAATCCAACATCAAGCTCATCAATCTGGTTTCTCACATAAAGTCTAATGTCAGTTGCAACCTGATCATTTCTAGAACGAGCTGTATGTAGACGCTTTGCGGGATCCCCAATTAATTCAGCAAGCCTTGTTTCGATGTTCATGTGAATATCTTCAAGCTCGACGCTAAATGAAAATGCACCGCTTGCAATTTCCCTGTGAATCTTATCAAGACCTTGTTGAATGGCTTTTAAATCGTCAGGGCTAATTATGTGCTGCTTTTCAAGCATTTGCGCATGCGCTTTTGACCCTTGTATATCCTCAGCGTAAAGCGCTTTATCAAACGTAATAGAGGCATTAATTTCTTGCATTAAATCAGACGGGCCGCCTTTAAATCTGCCACCCCAAATAGATGATTTCTGTTTGTTTTCTTCTGACATGCACTAGTATCTTTCTTTTTGCACGTGTTATAGAATAGAAATGAAAAAGAATCAGCCTAAAATTAACACAAGCAGAAGAAGGTTATTACACCAAACAGCATTTGCTGCATCGTTGCTTGTATCCCCGTTTGTTCCCGTATCTGCATATTCAGAAAATAACTGGCAGAAATCAACAGAAGTCTTTCCAGAGATGGAGATACTTAACAAGGATGGCACAGAATTATATCTGAAACAATTCCTTGGACGACCCCTTTTGATCAATTTTTGGGCAACTTGGTGCGCGCCTTGTGTTGTTGAGTTACCCCATCTTGATAAGGCGGCTACGCTTTTAAAAGAATTTAACATAGATGTATTGCTGGTATCGACAGATAGATCTCCAATACAAGATGTAAGCGCGTTTCTGGACAGCAAACAAATATATATACCTTTTAGAGGATTTGACTCAAAAGCAAATTGGGCAAGAGCGATGAATGTTTCTGCACTTCCAGTTACGTTTCTTATCAATGCAAATCAGACCCGAAGCGTGTCTCACACCGGTATAGCAGAATGGTCATCCACAAAAATGATTAACGATATTAGAGCACAGATCAGCCTTCTAGGTTGACCTTATTGTATCCTCACTCCAGCCTTTTTGTGAATAACAGCGCAGTAAAGCCAGCTCCCTAATGCTTGGCAGGACTTTTTAATCTAGGATAACTTGCTGTCTAATTCAGGCACGGCATCAAAAAGATCAGCGACAAGCCCATAATCAGCAACTTGAAAAATGGGGGCTTCTTCATCCTTATTAATCGCCACAATCACCTTACTATCTTTCATGCCAGCAAGATGTTGAATAGCACCTGATATTCCAACTGCCATATATAGCTCTGGTGCGACCACTTTTCCTGTTTGACCTACCTGATAATCATTTGGTGCGAATCCAGCATCAACAGCGGCTCGTGATGCTCCAACAGCGGCGCCTAACTTATCGGCAACATTCTCAAGCATCGCAAAATTTGCGCTATCTTGCATGCCCCTGCCACCTGAGATAACAATTCCTGCAGATGTGAGTTCAGGTCTCTCAGAGCCGGAAAGCTCAGATGATTCGAATTCAGATAATTGCGAACTTCCAGTACCGCTTATGCTTTCAATTGTAGCAGAGCCGCCAGAGGCTTCGGCAGCATCAAAGGCCGTTGAGCGAACAGTAATTAGCTTAATTGGGTCAGAAGATTGTACCGTTGCAAGGGCATTTCCAGCATAAATAGGGCGTTTAAAGGTGTCTTGTGAAATCACCTCTATAATGTCGGAAATTTGCATCACATCCAGCAATGCTGCCGCACGAGGCATAATATTCTTGCCGAAAGTCGTGGCAGGCGCAAAAACATGGGTGTAATTTGGGGCAATTTGCTGTATCAGCGGCGCTAGATTTTCAGCTAAATGATGCGCATATTCACCGCTATCTGCTATTAGTACTTTTGAAATAGATGCAACTTGCAACGCAGCATCAGCAACCTGTTTAATATCATCCCCAGCAACCAGCGCTTCAATTGGTTCTGCTAACATATTAGCAGCAGTAATGGTGTTTAATGTAGCGGGCACTATGGCGCCTTTGTCGTGTTCTACGATTACTAGGATTGTCATTATATCACCTTTGCTTCTTCTTGTAACTTTTCTACAAGCTCTCCAACTGAGCTCACTTTTATGCCTGCCTCGCGCACCGCTGGCTCTTCGACTTTTAATATTGATAATCGAGCTGTAATATCAACGCCGAGCGCTTCTGCAGTCAACGTATCTATAGGTTTTTTCTTTGCTTTCATAATATTTGGAAGAGAGGCATATCGAGGCTCGTTCAAGCGTAAATCTACGGTAATAACTGCTGGCATTTTTACTTTTATAGTCTCAAGCCCGCCATCAATTTCCCGGGTTACAATTGCATTATCTGCTGAAAGTGAAATAGCCGATGCGAATGTTGCTTGAGACCAGCCAAGAAAGGCAGACATCATCTGTCCTGTCTGGTTGCTATCATCGTCAATTGCTTGCTTTCCGCAAATAATCAAGCCAGGCTTTTCCTGATCGGCAACACGCGCTAATAATTTTGCAATGCTGAGAGGTTCTGTTTCGTGCGGCGCTTCAATATAAATGCCTCTATCCGCGCCCATCGCAAGACCTGTCCGTATGGTTTCTTGAGATTGGGTAGGCCCGATTGATACAAGTACGACCTCATCTGCATCACCAGCCTCTTTTATCCGAAGCGCTTGTTCTACTGCAATTTCATCAAATGGGTTCATAGCCATTTTAACATTATTCAGCTCAACACCAGATTGATCCTGTTTTACCCTAACCTTTACATTGTAATCAATTACACGTTTTACAGGCACCAAAATTTTCATAGCTTATATCCTTTGTGTATTTCCATAACGCTCACCCAGATAAACGAGATTTACCAATTTTTAATGGAGTTTCAAGAATGTTTTTATTTTTGTTTTCCGGTTTGTGCCCCTGGAACCCACAATATATCTGCATTGCCATTATCATTTGCAACTCTTGCTAATACAAATAAGTGATCTGAAAGACGATTTATAAAATGCATTGCAAATTTATTTATCGGCTCTTCAGTAGCAAGAGAGGCAATCTCACGCTCAGCTCTTCTAGCAACAGTGCGCGCAAAATGTAGCCAGCTAGAAAGAGAACTCCCGCCAGGCAGAATAAAGGAGGACAAGTCAGATAAATTTGCATTTAACGCGTCTATTTCTTGTTCAATGCGAAGCACCTGCTGCTCGGTGATACGAAGGCTCGGCACATCTTCTTCCATTTCAGGGGTGGCCAAATCTGCCCCTAAGTCAAATAAGTCATTTTGAATTCTAGCAAGCATCGCATCGATTTTGGAATCATCAACAAATGTTCGTGCAATACCAATAACAGAATTAAGCTCGTCCACTTCGCCAAATGCAACAGGACGTTTGGCGTGCTTTGCAACACGCAGACCGTTAACCAGAACTGTCTGTCCATCATCGCCAGTTCGCGTGTATATTTTATTTAATTTTACCACCTTAAAAAAAGCCTCTCTTACGATTAATCACGCATTAGTAACAAGCCAAGAAAAATAAATAAAGCGGCAGCTTGAAACACAATTCTATATCTCATTATTTTATTAGAATGGGTTTTATTATATTCCCCGCCTCTTGCCATCGTGATAACGCCCCATAATAAAACGCCAGCAACAGAAAGCATAGCAATCGCTATTACAACCATTTTCCAACCCATCATTCGCCCCTTTTTTTAAAAATTCCGTCTAGCTACAAAGATGGACTATTTAATACTGATCTCAACCCCTTTGCGCATTGCAGCTGCTACAACAGTGCTTCGAAGCAGGCAGGCAATTGTCATTGGACCTACCCCGCCAGGAACTGGCGTTATAAAATGCGCTATGGTGCTGGCTTCAGCAAAGTCAACATCCCCTACAAGCCGGTATTTTCCATCCCCCTTTTCTGGAGCAGTTATTCGGTTAATACCAACATCTATAACGCAGGCCCCCGGCTTTATCCAGCTAGATTTAACCATTTCAGAACGTCCAACAGCCGCAATCAATATATCTGCTTGAGAGGTGAGTTTTTCGATATTTTTTGTTTTTGAATGCACGATTGTAACAGATGCATTCTCAGCTAGTAATAATTGACCAAGCGGTTTTCCAACTATATTCGAGCGACCAATAATAACCGCATGCAAGCCAGAGAGATCCCCAAGCGTATCACGCAACAACAAAAGACAGCCAAGCGGAGTACAAGGCACTAATCCTTTTTGTCCAGTCGCTAATTTTCCCGCATTTATGACATGAAACCCATCAACATCCTTGTCCGGATTGATAGCCTGGATAACAGAATGCTCATTTATATGTTTTGGTAGCGGTAGCTGTACCAATATGCCATCAATATCATCATCGTTATTTAAGGTTTCAACAAGGGAAAGTAACGTTTCCTCATCTGTTTGATCTGACAGCCTGTGTTCAACAGATACCATGCCAGCCGCTTCGGTTTGTTTAACTTTGTTTCGAACATAGACCTGGCTCGCGCCATCTTCTCCCACTAGAATGACAGCTAGGGTAGGCGGTCTTCCAATTATTTTCAAAATTGTTTTTATGTCTGGGATTAGCGAGCGAATTAATTGATTGGAAAAATGTTTTCCATCAATGAGTTTAGCTTTGTTTGGGGTCATATCCTACCTATTCGTATTTCAAGCCTATAGGCTTACTGCGCTAAACAAACACATAATCTTGTTAAGCGAAAAACACAAGAATTGTAGCGCATATTACTGCTAAGCAATCAATTCAAATAGAAGGTTGCGTGCGAACTGAATCGCAAGTAGCAAGATAACAGGGCTAATATCCAACCCACCAAGGCTTGGAACTACAGAACGTATCCAGTTTAATACAGGGTCATGTAATCTAGACAGCCCGTTAATAATAGAGCGCGTTAAAGGCTGCCATGGATTAATAATATTAAACGTCACCAGCCAAGTTACAACGACATAAGCGATGAGCGTAAAACAATATAAATCAACAATAGTATCGATTAAACTTAGAAGCGAATACATTCAGCTATATCATCCTTAAATAATAGCACATCTATAATAATCCTTGTCAGATCGATTCTTGTCAGATCGATTCTTGATAGACCTATTCATGGAATCTTGTCACGCAAAATCTCAATAATTTACCTAGCAGATATGAAGATTTAATAGCGCTAAGTCAATTCTTGATTGATCTTGTTACAGGTTAGTCAATTTCACGGTATCAAAACGCTCTGATTGGGCAATATCGCAAACAATTATCTGAGAGTTGATAATCCATTTAACAATCAATTAGTCCTTTTTGGCGCCTGCTTTAGAGCTGAAGGATAGTCCGTAAAGACGCTCTTTTAACCTAACTGGATAATACCAATAATAAAATTTTACTAATAAATTTATATCTAATTTATACTTTGAGGGATGTCGAATGTGTTTTAGGTATAGTTTTTGGTATTTAAGATTAACCCAAAGTTGGAGCGGTATAATCCATCTGGCTGATAGGGTGAAGATAGGGTTCCAATTGCCGCTCAGAGCTGGTTTCTGCATGTCGTTATGGGCGTTGTTATTTGTTACAGGCGGCGGCGGCGGTGGTATTTCCACTAATTATCCACAACAACCTAGTACTATTCCTTTTTTGTCAGTGGCGCGCATTGGAGATGACGAAATAGGCAACCAGAATGGTGTTGCTCAGGTGCAAGCTGACTACGCTATTGAAAATGGTTTTCAAGGGCAAAATGTCACTATAGGCATTCTAGATACGGGTATTGACTCAACCCACTCCGAATTACAGGGAAAAGTAACAGATGGGGGGACTGGGCTTATGGCGGTAGCGGCCTTATTGACCATAACGGACATGGAACGCATATAGCAGGTATCATTGCTGCGAAACAAGATGGTTCAGGAATCGTGGGAGTTGCTCCCAAAGCGTCTCTTAAATCCTATAAATTATTTAATGCTGATGGTAGGGCAAGCCAATATGGTTTCCATCATGCCTTACAGCAGGTTGTAAATGATGCTCAAAAATCAAATGTTTCTGTGTTGAATAATAGCTGGTCGAACAGTGATTCGATGGAACAGATTTTCAATAAGGGCGTTTCGGCGTCTGTTAGGAATGAGCTTCCTGCTTGGAAGCAGGCTGTTAAAAATGGCAAAGTTATTGTGTTTGCGGCTGGAAATAATGTTAGAAATCAGCCCTCAATTCATTCAGGTTTACCGGCGCATGACCCCAACCTTACCAAAGGATGGCTTGCTGTGGTCGCCGTTGATTCAAATCAACAGGAAACGATTTATTCCAATAGATGCGGACTTGCTGCTGATTGGTGTTTGGCAGCGCCTGGCGGGGGGAATTATCCAGCAGCCAATGGGATAATTTCCACCAGAGTTGGGGGTCATTTTACACGCATGTCTGGAACCTCAATGGCAGCACCTCATGTATCAGGCGGCATTGCTACGGTTATGTCTGCTTTTCCGACTTTATCTGCACAAACGGCAGCGGCAAGATTGCTTGGCTCAGCTTCCTATGATGGATTGCGCACTCTTTCAGGATGCACATTGGAAAGGTGTGGGCTGGATAAAATGCGTGATATCTTTGGCAGAGGAAAAATGGATTTAAAGGCTGCATTATCACCTTTGGGTCAATTAAGGCTTAGCGGGTCTGGTTTAACAGCAGCCTCATCGAGCTTGTCATTATCACCTACATTGCATAACTCGCTTACAAGCTTGTTCCATAAGGTTGATTTGCAAGCGGTAGATAGTTTCGATAAAGCTGTTTTTAATCTTAATGCAGCTAATCTGATAAAATCACCTGAAATAGCACCCCCCCTTACCTTGCGAGATGATGCGCTTCAACTCTTGAACCCGTTACGCCAGAAGCCATTCTCATTTCAGCATAGCGATATGGAAAAAACCGATAACGCCCATGCTAAGTCAAAGTTAACAGATTTATCAACTAGTAAGCGTATATTCGCTATTGACCATATTTACTTTACGAATGGGAATATGCCGATAATTTCAAGGCTTCAATTTCAGCCTGATAGAACAAGTATTTCAGCCCAATTTGAGCAAAATACCCGATTTGAGAAGAATAATAGCGAGATTTCGTGGTGGATTGGAAATGGGGTAGCTGTTGGGAATAATAATTGGTTGGGAAGCACTGGCAAAAATGCTTTAGAGCTTGGCAGATCCTCAGATGTTTGGATGTTTTCAGGTGCGAGGTGGGGTAGAAATAGAAATATATTACAGGCAGAAGCTATCTATGGGCATAGCTTCTTGCAAGGTGGCAACAACCAGATGATTCGCGCCGCCAATGTCAGGCTATTTGGCTGGGCTATTACAAATCGATTACAAGTAACGAGCAACAGCCATTTTTCGATAGGCTTGAGCAATCCTGTTCAACCAATTGCGGGTCATGTTAAGTTTACTGGTGTTACCTCTGCTGCTTCAGAATTAACAACATTCAAAATAGGATCGCATGGTGCCAGAGCTGTTCAAGAAATTGGATTTAGAAGTCAACTCTCTAACAGCTCTTTATTTTGGATAGGGCACAAAATATCCGCAAATTCTATTTCTGGTGAACAAAAGTTAACAGAAGTAGGATTACAGATTAACTTGTAAGATGTTCTCTTAAAAATCGCCTTTTTAACGTGGCTAAACTATTTTCTTAATAACATTAGTTGCGATGTTAGGCCGCGTACTTGCAATTTGAACGCTAGTTTCAAACAGATACGGGCAAGGCATGGTTTTAAAATATCGCCTAAATTGGCTCAATCCCATCGAATGGAAAATAGTCTGTGTATTTTCCTATCTGCTTTTTTTGATCATTCCTGCTAATTTGGTTTTGGCAGATGAGCCTTATTTAACCACCGTTCAGATAATAGCGCTAGAGAATGAGCTGAGCACATTACTTGCTGATGGGGATGCCAATGCTGCTTGGGAAATTACCATGCAAATAGTCGCCCCCCATTATACTAGCCCAGAACTAATGGTTTTATATATAGAATCAGCGCTACAGTCAGGACATTTGATAGAGGCTGAGGAGTTTTCAAGGCAGGCATGGAGTATCTTTCCAGAACATACGGTATTTTTGTTCTACCTCATTAAACTTGCATATGAAGAAAATAGCTGTAAATCAGCATTAAGGTTAATCGAGCAAAGCAAGTCTCATATTGTCTCGCAGCAGTTTGTAGATTATTTCGCTTTGGTATCCAAAAACTGTTCTTCTGAATGGCAAACTAGCCTGCAGGTTCAAATAACGATACAAAATGGCCTATTTGGGCAGGCTAGTCCCCAAAATTTAGTAGTTATTGCGCAAGGGTCACTTATTGATAATTGGTGTGAGATTTATGCAACTTCTTGCCAGAATCAAGAGTTGGAGTTGTCCCAGCCTAAATCAAAAAGAAAAACATATTTTTCAAACACAGACTTGATTGTTCAAAACAGAAGGCTAAGTCACGCCTATAACTTATTACGTTCTGCCGCAATTCGCGTTATTGTACCCCAATCTGGCAACCAATCAATATCATCCGTTTTTTTGTCTACCGCGCTTCAGACAGGTAGATTTAAGGAATTTGGGTGGGCCCTCGAGCCGTATATTTATGCAGAAAACGCCACTAATACCTATCAAGACAGAACCATGGAAACATCTTCTGTTGGGTTCAAGTTCCATAAAAAACAAAAGGAAACCGCATTAGGCCAAGTAGATTATATAGCAGAATACACTGTTCAAAATCCAGCAGGTAACAAAGTAACGTATCTTTCTTTCAAATCTGAATATAGGTTTCGATTTAATAAGGCTTTCTTGATGAATGGGTTTATTGAAGAAAAGCAAAGACTGCCTGACGTACAAACAGATATTTTTGGAACGTCACAAACAATTAATGCGGGTCTAGGCTTCACGGGTGAAATGAGTAGTGGGCGGATATTCACTATTTCTTATTCAATTGGAAATCAGTCATTTACAAACCTACTTCCCTATTTAAATAAAGCACATAATATAGATCATAGGAATTATGGGTTTACCCTTGATATGCCTGTAAACCTATATGAATCGGCTAATAACGGATCATCTGCCCCGACTATATGGATAGGCTATAAGGTTGAAGACCGATCTTCTTTAGATCCAGTGCAAAATTTTAATGAGAGCACATATAGTATTGGTTTTAAACAGAAATTCTGAAAAAATCACGCCTAATTACAATCTAAGATTGAAATAATAATATATATAATAATCATTAGTGGTTTAACTATAGAATAAGGAAATCTATATTTCACTCATAGATAGTAAAAAAAAGAGTTATAAACGGTAAAATAGCGTCACAGGCGAGATAATAATATCACGTCTAACCTTAAATTAAAGAACCAAACGGACAAGGGTAAAAAAATGAATATTCTATTAGCGTATCAAAATAATCTATGCCGCTCATTCTTAAAAAACACATTATCAGGGAGCGAGCAGTTCTTCTCAATTTCTGTTGCTGGTAGTGTCGAGGAGACTAAAAACTTAGTTTCAAATGGAAAACAATTTGACCTTATAGCACTGGATATAAACCTTCCTGATATAGTGATTGAGAAGAATCTGCACGAGCTAAAAAACTTGATTGAATATCAGGCAGGGTTTGCATTGATAGGTCCGCATTATTCTCAAGATGAATTTCAGAAATATATTCTTTTAGATATTCTGGGTTATCTGCCATATTCGCTATCTCCTGAGGCGTTAGTTGGCGCTCTTAGAATAATGGTCGCTGGAGAGACTTATTTCCCAACAATTTTTGATAATGAAGGTTCTGTTTCCTCAAAAGACCATTTTTCAAGACTACTGACTAATAGAGAAAAAGAAGCGCTAAATGGTCTATTACATGGACAGTCCAATAAAGAAATGGCGCGAATACATGATTTAAGCGAGGTTACCATTAAACATCATCTAAAAAGCCTCAGAAGCAAGTTAGGCGCTAAAAATCGAACTCATGCAGTATGCAGGGCTATTGAATTGGGTCTGGCGAGCGAGGCACAACCCCCAATGATGTCTATGGTATAGCTATCGGTATAGCTATCTTATTTATTTTTTCTCTTACCGATTAGATCTTCAACAACAGAAGGGTCTGCAAGTGTGGATGTATCACCGAGTTCAGCATAATCATTAGCGGCGATTTTACGCAGAATGCGTCGCATGATTTTGCCAGACCTTGTCTTTGGAAGTGCAGGTGAGAATTGAATAAGATCCGGGGCAGCAATAGCACCAATTTCCTTTCTAACCCAAAGCTTAAGTGACTTTTCGAGCTCCAAGTCAGGTTCCAGCCCAGCCACTAGCGTAACATACGCGTAGATACCTTGTCCTTTTAAGTCATGTGGATAGCCAACAACCGCAGACTCCGCTACGCTTTCATGAGACACAAGTGCAGATTCTACTTCGGCAGTTCCCATACGATGTCCTGATACATTTAGCACATCATCCACACGGCCTGTTATCCAGAAATATCCGTCGCTATCTCGCCTAGCACCATCACCGCTAAAGTAACGCCCCTCAAAGGCTGAAAAATACGTTTCAACGAATCGTTTGTGATCCCCATAAACAGTTCTCATTTGCCCAGGCCAGCTTTGGTTAATGCATAAATTTCCCTCAGCTACCCCTTCAAGCTCCCTGTTATCTGTGTCAACAATAACAGGCTGAATTCCAAAAAAAGGTTCGGTTGCAGAACCTGGTTTTGTAGCGATTGCGCCTGGTAATGGCGTGATGAGAATCCCGCCAGTCTCCGTTTGCCACCAAGTATCTACGATGGGGCATCTCTCATCCCCGACAACCTTATGGTACCACATCCACGCCTCTGGGTTTATCGGCTCACCAACACTGCCTAGCAAGCGCAAGGACGAGCGGTCATGTTTTTTAACAGGCGCATCCCCATCACGCATCAGCGCTCTTATAGCGGTTGGGGCAGTATAAAAAATAGATACTTTGTGTTTTTCAACAACCTGCCAGAATCTGCCGCTATCAGGATAGGTAGGCACACCCTCAAACATCAAGGTTTTGGCTCCATTGGCAAGCGGCCCATATAATATGTAGCTATGTCCAGTTACCCAGCCCACATCAGCTGTGCACCAATATACATCCCCTTCTTGGTAGTCAAAGACATATTGGTGGGTGATAGAGGCATAAACCATATAGCCACCCGTTGTATGCAACACCCCTTTTGGTTTTCCAGTAGACCCAGAAGTATATAAAATGAACAAGGGATCTTCTGCTGACATCTCCTCAGCTGGACATGTGGTTGATGCTGCCTGCATCGATTCATGGTACCAAATATCTCTCTCAGTATTCCAGTCGATGGCACCGCCAGTTCTTTTAATAACAATAGAGGTGGTGCAGTTTGGACAACTCTTAAGCGCCTCATCCACATTCTGCTTAAGAGGTATCGATTTGCCGCCTCGTACACCCTCATCAGAGGTAATGATACATGTTGAATCACAGTCGGTAATCCTGCCTGCCAGCGCATCTGGAGAGAACCCCCCAAATACTACAGAATGAACTGCGCCAATTCTTGCACATGCGAGCATGGCAACAGCTGCTTCAGGTATCATTGGCAAATATAGTGTGACCCGGTCCCCTTTTTTTACACCATTTGACTTTAATACATTGGAGAATCTACAAACATCTTCATATAGTTCTTGGTAAGAAATATGCTTGGACTGGGAGGGATCATCCCCCTCCCAAATAATAGCAGTCTGGTCGGCTTTAGTGCGTAAATGCCGGTCCAAACAATTGACAGAGGCATTTAGCGTTCCATCCTCATACCATTTAATAGACACAGCAGGGGCGTTATAAGAGCAGTTTGAAATGATACTATATGGTTTTATCCAATCTATACGCTTGCCCTGTTCGGCCCAGAATTGCTCAGGCTGCGAGACAGATTGGCTATATAGTCGCTCATAATCAGACTTAGATATATGGGCTGATTTTTGAAGTGCTTCAAATGGCTCGAAAATTAGATCATCACTCATGATAGTCAAATACCTCCCCCAGGCAATTTTTAGATTTAGTCTTCTCTGAAATTTTTGACCATAAGATTTCTTATGATTCACCCAAATAGTCAAACACATTTTTGCAGATTTCGTAACTGTAACCTGCCCTTGCAAGGCGTGCCATCTGGCGTGTACGCTCTTCATGATCGATTATGGGTGTGCGGGCATAGGGTCCAATCCGCTTTTTTCGCGCCATCGTTAATGCGGCTTGGAACTCTGTATCGCTGGTGTCGTCAACCTCGCTAAAGGCGGCTAATACTTGTTGCGAAGATATTCCGGCCTGCGCCAGTTTTTGTTTTATTTGCTTGGCTGAGTAGCCTTTTGCCCGGCCTGACTTAACTTTCATTAATGCGTAGCCAGCATCATTCACAAACCCATACTCACGGCACCAATTTACCGTTTCTTGAATTTCATCTTTTGCGTCATCAATTGGAATCTCAGGCCATTTTCTTTTGATAAACTTTATCAGAACTTGGTTGAGTTTTCGCTCAGTACTGGCATAACGGCCTAGATAATGTGCTGCTTTGTTTTTAAGTCGCTTAAGACTAACGCTCCGAGAGGTGGATGGGGCTTCGTTGCCAGCTGATTTAGGATTCTTATTTGCATTAATCATAGGGCTGATTTAAAACTGTCCGCCTTGTTTTGTAAAGTTAGGTTGCAGTTTTTATTCATTAATTGTAGGAAAAGATATGAATTTTGAACATCTCATAAGGCCAGTCCAAATTGGTGTTATCAATTGGCGGGGCATGTATACCTTATATTGCAAAGAGGTATATCGTTTTATGAAGGTGTCTATGCAGACCCTTGCGGCACCCATTGTAACTTCTGTTTTGTTTATGCTTGTTTTTGCGCTTGCGTTAGATGGCAAAGCAAGCCCGTTTGAAGGTGCCAGCTATATGCAGTTCTTAGCACCAGGTTTGGTGATGATGGCGGTTCTCCAGAATGCATTTGCGAATACTTCCTCATCTATTATTATTGGCAAGGTTCAGGGAAATATTGTTGATATTTTAATGCCGCCAATGGGCTCGTTGGAATTGCTAGTGGCGTTATCGCTAGGAGGCATTACGCGTGGTGTGCTGGTAGGGATAATAAGCATGACCATTTTATCCTTTGTTGCGAATATAGGATTCCCGCAGAATATATTAGCGGCTAGCGCATTTTTATTACTTGGGTCATGTGCGATGTCCCTTATTGGGATTTTAGCGGGCATTTGGGCTGCTAAATTTGACTCCCTTGCAGCGATTACCAACTTCATAATTCAGCCGCTCTCTTTTCTGTCTGGTACGTTTTATTCAATTGAAAGATTGCCAGATATGATAGAGCGATTTGCTATTTTCAATCCTTTTTTCCTAGTGATAGACGGATTTCGATTTGGCATTCTAGGCATGAATGATGGACCCGTTCTAGGCGGGCTGATTGCTTTATTTGTTTTAAATGTGGCGTTATTCGCTGTAAGCTATTATGTCTTGGAATCAGGATATAAGCTTAAATCTTGAGCTTTATCACACTAAAAGGATAGCCATCACATGAATTTATCTGCTGGTGTTTTACCTAGTCAAACTCTATCCGCGCTTATTGAGCAGAATATTGTTGATGCATCAATGCCGTTTTTGCCTGAGCAGATACAACCTGCAAGTCTGGATTTGCGTTTGGGGTTTAAAGCATGGCGCATTCAGGCCTCTTTCTTGCCAGGTGGAGAGTCAACGGTAGCTGATAAGCTTGATAAGTTTGCGTTGCATGAGCTGGATTTACAAAAAGGGGCTGTTCTTGAAAAAGGCTGTGTTTATCTTGTGGAATTATTGGAGAATTTGAATCTTCCAGATACGCTATCTGGTATGGCTAATCCAAAAAGCTCCACAGGTAGATTGGACGTATTTACCCGATTAATCACAGATTATGCATGTGAATTTGAAACAGTGGGAGCAGGATATTCTGGGCCATTATATGCAGAAATATCACCTTGCACATTCTCTGTTCTTGTTCGCACCGGGTCACGCTTATCACAATTACGTCTTCGCTCAGGCGCGCTCTCAATTGATGATAGGGAGTTACATTCGCTACAGCAACGCTTTGGATTGGTAAGCTCAGACGCTAAACTTTCTGATGCTGCGCTTATAAATGATGGCATTGGCTTGTCTGTGAATCTGCACAGCGAATTACAAGACGGCATTATTGGCTGGCGCGCGCGCAAACATGCTGGCCTTATCGATGTAGATAAGGTTGGCGCGTTAGAGAAATCGCGTTTTTGGGAAGCTGTTACAACAACCGATTTGGTGGGGGGCGGCCTAGTACTTAACCCAGATGAGTTTTATATTCTCGCAAGCCGAGAATTTGTGTGTGTGCCAGAGAATTTCGCTGCCGAGATGCGCGCTTATGATACAAAAGTAGGCGAATTTAGAGCGCATTATGCTGGCTTTTTTGATCCTGGGTTTGGAATGGGGTCTGTTGGCGCTGGGAAAACCAGAGCTGTACTGGAAGTGCGCTCGCATGATGTACCGTTTTTGGTCGAGCAGGATCAGATAGTCTGTCGTTTAGTTTACGAGCCTATGTCGCAAACACCTGAAAGCTTGTATGGTCAGATGCCGTCTGCATCTAATTATCAAGCTCAGGGATTAAAGTTGGCGAAGCATTTTAAATAAGCTGTTTTTGCAATGATTGCTTGACATATTAGCTTATAATGCGTCATACAACTTGGCTTTTCACCAAGTATTTCAAGCGCCTTTATCCAAATGGAACCAAGGACTGATTTTTGATTTAGGAATCGATTTTCATGGAAACTCAAAATTCTGAATATCAAGCAGCTACCATGCCTACATATGGCAGAATCGATTTGAGTTTTGTTAAAGGTGAGGGGTGTTATCTGATAACAGATGATGACACGCATTTTCTGGATTGTGCATCTGGAATTGCGGTTAACACCTTAGGGCATTGTCACCCAAAATTGGTTGAAACACTTAATCATCAGGCAAAAACTCTCTGGCATACCTCCAACCTTTACCGGATTCCAGAACAGGAGCGGCTTGCCTATCGTCTTGCACAAGCTTGTAGCCTTGACCATGTGTTTTTCTGCAACTCTGGTGCAGAGGCAAATGAAGCATCTGTTAAAATGGCACGTCGGTTTCAGTATCGACAGAACAAACCAGAAAAATCCACCATATTATGTGCTGGCGGCGCATTTCATGGACGCACCTTAGGTATGCTGTCTGCGACAGCAAATCCTGCCTATCGTGAAGGGTTTGGCCCTAGCGTTGCTGGTTTTGAACATGTTGCTTTTGGTAATTTAAACGAGCTTAGAAATGCTATGAATCAGTCAATAGCCGCAATTATGATAGAGCCCGTGCAAGGAGAAGGAGGTGCAAACGCAGCTCCAGATGGATATTTGCAAGGGCTGCGAGATGCTGCTGATGAGTTTGGGGCACTTGTAATTGCCGATGAAGTTCAAACAGGAATGGGCAGAACAGGGACTCTTTTTGCATATCAGCAATCGGGTATTCAGCCTGATATTGTCGCGCTTGCTAAAGGGCTTGGCGGCGGAATACCAGTTGGGGCGGTTATTGCTAGAGAGGATATAGGCCTAGCCATGGGGCCTGGTAGCCACGGCTCTACCTTTGGCGGAAACCCACTTGCTATGGCTGTTGCAAATTCAGTGCTTGATGTGTTGGAGGAAGATGGTTTTATGCGCCATGTCCAGCAAATATCAGCTTACCTTTTATCCCGCTTAACGGAAATAACTGGAACCTATCCAAAGCTTATCAATGAAATTAAGGGTCTTGGGCTCTTGCGCGGCATTGGTTTGAATGAGCGCCTGCCCGCAGCAGAATTAAGCGCCATGTTAAGAGCCAAAATGGTTTTAACGGTACCTGCAGGATTAAACACACTTCGCATATTACCGCCACTGATTATAACACATTCAGAGGTAGATATATTATGTGATGCTTTGAGCGCCTGCTTATTGGAAGTTAGCACCCAAAAATAATTAAATGAATTAATCAAAGGACATATATTATGTCGGCCAATTTTATTGATATTGCAGATTACAGTAGTGCAGCGTTAAGAGATATCCTGCTATTAGCACATAAGATGAAATCAGGCGTGATATCGCCAACACCCCTGCTAGGCAAAACCATAGCAATGATTTTTGAGAAGAGCTCAACACGAACCCGAATTTCGTTTGAGGTTGGTATTAAACAGCTTGGCGGCACGCCTCTTGTGCTAACCTCCAGCGATATGCAACTATCACGCGGTGAGACGATTGGCGATACCGCACAGGTATTATCCAGATATGTGGATGCGGTGATGATACGTGCCCTATCTCATGAGACGGTTCTTCAGCTATCAGAAAATGCAGATATCCCTGTGATTAACGGTCTAACTAACCTGTCACACCCCTGTCAGATAATGGCAGATATTATGACAATAGAAGAAGAATTTGATTCTATAGACGGGCTTATAATTGCTTGGTTTGGGGATTCAAATAATGTCTTGAAAAACTGGATTGATGCAGCTGTCACATTTCCATTTTCTTTGCGAATCGCTTCTCCAAAAGGATATCGCCCTGACAAGTCGGTTATTGATAAGGCACTTGATTTAGGCGCACAGATTAGCTTTTATGAAGATAGTCTGGAAGCAGCGGCTAACGCGAATGTTCTCGTAACCGATGTCTGGATATCGATGGGGGATGAGGCAGGAACAAGAGTGCAGGACCTCAAACCCTATCAAGTAAATAAAGAGGTGCTTGAATGCGCTGATGACAAAGCCATTTTTTTGCATTGTCTTCCCGCTGTCAGGGGTAATGAGGTCACAGCAGAAGTAATTGATGGCTCTAGGAGCAGGGTATTTGACGAAGCAGAAAATAGACTTCATGCCCAAAAAGCGATTTTGTGCTATTTGTTTGGCGACACCATCCTTTAAGCCTGAGACTTCAAAATCATGTAATTATATCGATGGCATACATAAATGGATTTTTCTAACGATACGGGTTTTTTAAAAACAACAACGCTGCGTTCAGACTTACCGTCAAACAGCTTTGTTGTGCCGTTTTATGTAACAGGTAGCCCAGCTAATAAGACGCCAAAAATAAGAGGTAGAATATGCCGCTTGGTAAAGCCGGTTACCGATATTCTGGGCAGACATAATTATCCAGATTCTGTTAATTCGATTTTGGCAGAAGCAATGGTGGTTACGTCCTGTTTGTCGACCACATTTAAGCTTGATGGCGTTATTACATTACAGGCCAAAGGGCAAGGCCCGTTAAAGACCTTATTCTGTGATGTTTCTAGTGATGGACATATGAGAGCCTATGCAGCATTAGAGGCTCAAACTCTTAAGACAATGCCGCTATCACAAGAAACCACGCTGCCAGTGCTTATGGGTGATGGATATATGGCCTTTACCATTGAGCCGAACGGGCCTAATCAGCGCTATCAAGGTATTGTTGATCTATCTGGCAAGACAGTTTCTGATGCTGTAATTTCTTGGTTCAAGAATTCTGAACAAGTGCACACACAATTTATCACAATGACAGAAAAGCGAGATGGATTTTGGGTTGCAGCAACGCTTATGATCCAAAAAATCGCAGATGAGGGTGGGTCAGAAGATGGGCTACTTTCTGATGAGAGAGCGTTTTGGCAGGAGGCTAATATATTTGCTCAGTCTGTTGCTTCAGAAGAATTGCTTGATCCAAAATTAGAGCTTGAAACGCTTCTATTTAGATTATTTCACGAGCTTGGTGTATATATTCAACCACCGCGTGTCATTATAGATAAATGTCGTTGTAGCAATGATAAAGTAGAAACAATGCTTCGATCTATTAACAAGGATGAGCTACCAAATTTAGTAGATGAAAATGGTGAATTGGTGGTTGATTGTGAATTTTGTAAAAAAAGACGTGTTTTCTCTGCTGACTTAAAAACCCATTAAACATAATTCTTAACAAGAGAATTGTGCATTGAATCTAATCTGTAATAAGCTAGGATTACAACGTCATTTTTTCAAATCGAATATGTGACATAATAAGGAGAAATTAAATGCGTCAGAGCATTATCATTATATCAATTTTTCTGTTTTTTTCTGCCTGTAGTCAGAGGATTTACAATGCACCTCTAGTGCCAGCGTTTCAGCCATCAGATTATGTCCCGCTGTCCATTAACGCTAGAAAACTCGTTATTATTCAAAATTGGAAAATGCCTGGCGAAGAGCCCTTTTATGAGCATTTAATATCGCCGAACCCATCCTCAATTTTAACAGATTGGGCAGGTAATACATTGATCCCAGCAGGTTCGTCTGGCGAGGTGACACTAGATATAAGAAAGGCATCTATCGTCATTACAGACATTTATCAAGCAGATAAGATTACAGAGCAGTTTACAGATAATCAGCAGAATAAAATAGAAGTCGAATTAGCAGGTCAGATAATGTGGTTGCAACCTGTTACGGGCCAGACTGGTTTCCTTGATGCGCGTGCTATCAGCTCTACAACTGTGCCAGAATCATCTACTGCGGTTGAATTTGATGTTGCTGTTCAAGAAACTATTTTATCTGCGCTTGTGGGATTTGATAGAAAATTCAGGTCAGAAATTGAAAACCTTAACGGAATGATACTTCGTTGAAGATTCTTAAAACTAATTGCGCCAGAATAGTGGGTTTAGCATAACTAAAACGGTAAAAAGTTCTAATCGTCCAAGTAGCATGCCAAAACACATCGCCCATTTAGCCATATCAGGAAGCGGATTAAAGCTTCCATTTGGCCCTATTACGCCCCCCAGACCTGGGCCAACATTTGAGATGGCAGTTGCTGCGCCTGAAAATGCTGTGGTAAAATCCAGTCCTGTAAAAGCTAGAAATAGTGACAAAAATACAAAACAAAGTATATATAAATAAAAGAAGCCCATAACCGCATCCATCACAGATTCTGGAACTGGTTTTTTATTATAATAGGCAAGAACCACCCCATGTGGCCTCAGAAGTCTGACAATTTGAACTTTAATGGTACTTACTAAAACCTGAAGACGGAACATTTTAATTCCGCAAGTGGTAGAGCCAGCGCATCCACCCATAAACATCATGATTAACAACATGGTCGTGGAAAACCCGCCCCATAACGCAAAATTAGCTGTACCATATCCAGTGCCTGTAATGACAGAAACAGCATTAAAGCTCGCAAGGCGAATTGAATTAAGCCAACTATTACCTGATCTGCCAAGATCAACCGTGATTAGAAATACAACAAGAATAGTTAGAACAAGAAACCATCTTACCTGCGGATCGTTTATCAGGGCACGCCAACCCCCTCTGGTAATTGCAAGATAATGCGCAAAGGGCAGACTTCCAGCTATCATCCCAAAGATTATAATAAGCTCGATAGTAACCGAATCAAACGCCCCAATGGATGCTGTTTTAGACGAGTATCCCCCAGTTGCCAATGTTGTCATAGAATGTATTAAAGCATCAAACCCACTCATTCCAGCAAGCCAAAGCATTGCTGTCCATATGAAAGTCAGGCTCGCATATACGCCAAAAATACCGCCAGCTAACTGCCGTGCGCGCGGTATCGCATTGTCACTTGCCTCATATGTTTCGGTTTTGAATAGCTGCATTCCGCCAATAGATAAAATAGGCAAAATAGCCAAAGCCATAACGATGATGCCTATTCCGCCAAGCCATTGAAGCAATGCCCGCCATAGAATAATGCCAGGTGATGCTAATTCAATGGTTGTTAGAATGGTGGAGCCAGTCGTGGTAATGCCGGAAATAGACTCAAACAGCGCATCGGTAAAGCTAAGCCCCAAATCAGAAAAAAGAAATGGCAGAGCCCCAAATATACCAGATAATACCCAAGCAGAATTTGTGAGCAGGAACGCTTCCTTAAGGCCCAAATTCAGCTCTTGCTTGCTTCGGTTTGTTAACCAAAGAGATATTCCAACAAAGCAGGATATCAGTGCAGCAGATGCAAACCCAAACCAGTTTTGGTATCCCAATGAGATATCAACCAGCATTGGTATAAGCATGGTAGCAGATAAAATCGTAAGAAGGACACCAAGAATAGAAAATACGGGCGCGATATTCATATCAGCGTTCAGCCTCCATCAAGCAAGCTATATGCCAAGATATACTTAGTCGTAATGTTGCTGTCCACAAGTAATGTAAAACAGCTATATATGAATTTGCGCTTATTTAAGTTCTAACGACCTAACTCGATATGCCTGTAAAACCTGTCTCTTAATGAGGGGTCTTTTTTAAACTCACCCGTAAACTGGTTTGTTACCATCGACACATCAGGCTTTTTCACGCCTCTTGTTGTCATGCATTGATGTTGTGCATCGATTAAAATAGCAACCCCTTTAGGTTTAAGCGCATTCTGTATTGCGTTAGCGACCTGTGAAGTCATTGTCTCTTGGGTTTGCAGTCTTCTGGAGTATGAATCCAGCACCCGTGCCAATTTAGAAATACCAACGACCCTAGTATCAGGCAAATAGGCTATATGCGCTTTTCCCAAGATTGGAACCAAATGATGCTCGCAATGGCTTTGCATCGCAATATCCCGAAGCATGACGATATCATCATATCCCTCAACTTCCTCGAAGGTGCGCTCCAGCATTTGTTCAGGGTCTTCTGTATAACCTGCAAAGAATTCTTCATAGGCTCTTGCTACTCTTGCAGGGGTGTCTAAAAGCCCCTCTCGCTGGGGATTATCCCCAGCCCATCTTAGTAAAACTTCAACTGCTTTTTCCGCTTCATCACGCGAAGGCTTGTTTACAGTAAAATCACTTTTCGGTGTGTCAGTAGTATCATAAGGTGTCATAATAAAGTCCCAATTGAATGAAGTACGAATATGATACGCATATAATGACAAGAACGATCAGTAACCGTATCATCTAAAGACTCTATCTCACTAGCAAAGATGATGAGCCCAGTCAGCCATCTAAAAGCTATCACCTTGTTTTAGTAGTTGCAACAAGAGATCCAATTAATTTAACACTAATGTATAATTCAATAAAGAATTCGGAATTGTTTTTTATTTTCAGCAAATTGAGTTAGATAAAAAACAAGTCTTTTCCATTATTATTGGCTTACTATTATTCGGTTGCTATTATTCGCTGGCGCTAATCTGAGCCCATTCTGGAACCCAAGTAGGGTATGAGCTACAGGCTGAGAAAGCCAAAATAGTGGAAAACAAAAACACAGTTAGAATTTTTTTAGACATAACGCTCTCATAATTTCTTTGTTGTAATATGTGTGGGGAGCATGTAACCCCAGTTTTACCGCTAAAACAAGTGATAAAATCAAGCAATACCAATATTAGTGATAAGTTTTTTTACTAATTATACCTCTGCGGCGCTTGAAAAAACGATTTAATTAGTGTAGATGCATTCGAGCATTTAATGTGGTCACATATTCCTATCAAATGACCGTCTAGAAAATTATTGATATATATTAAGCGCCTGTAATGATTAGTCGTTTTGTAGCATGCGCCGCTCGATTAGCGTATAGACCTATCAATGGCTGTCCAATGGTTGGTTTGCTTATTTACGACAATATTGGTGATTTTTATCTTTATTGGATGAGATTACGCAATTTATAAAAAGGATAAAAATAAATGAATAATATCGCTTCTACTGGAAAAAGAATTGCAATGATAACTGCAAACGGATTCAACGAAGCTGAATTTATTGCCTTGCAGAAAGCGATAATGGCACAGCAGGCCCAAGCAAGGATTATATCATCTCATAATGGTCTTGTTTATAGTGATCCAAAAACAGGCAATGGAATTAATTATGCAGCTGATTCACAATTGTCAGAAACGCTTGCTATTGATTATGATTGTCTGATTGTTGTTGGTGGTTCTGAACATATTGACACGCTTACAGAAGAGCCACATGCTATTAGGCTAATGCGCGCTTTTCTGCGTGAATCCATGCCAATCTTACTTGTCAGTGAAGCTTCGAAATTATTGGATGTAATAGGCGATACACGGTTTGCATCAGATACGAGTTCAGACAAGAACTTTGTTCAGTCAGATTGCGTTCTTTGGAGCATCGATGGCTCAGGCTTGTCTTCTGTTTTTAAAGGGTTTTTTGAGATTGTATCTGCCCGCCAGTTAAAGCAGGATGCAGATAATGGGGTTGCAGCCTAATTTATTTTAAGGTCACATAAGCGTTATGGAAAAATTAGAATCTCCATGCACTAGCGTGTGCCGAATATCTCATGAAACTGGATTTTGTGAGGGCTGCTTTAGAACCAGAGATGAGATAGGGCAATGGCGTGATTTATCTTTTCAAGAGCAAAAGACGCTTTTAGAAAAATTGCATGATAGACGCGCATTAACAGCTGGCCAATCAAAAAGGCGTTTACCAAAAAGGCGTTTACGTAACCGCATACAACATTAAAGAGCGCTCTGTAATAATTGTCATATTTAGTTAATGAGTCTAACAATATCAGCCCCTTCATTCTGATAAGTGAAGCGTGACAATGAATAAATTTGACCAAATTTTATTAAAAAATGAGGTGATTTTTGCCGATGGGGCAACAGGAACTAATTTGTTTGAAAAGGGATTAGAGACTGGATATCCCTCAGAGCTATGGAATGTTGAACATCCAAAACAAATAAAGTCCGTGCATTGTGAGTTTATAAAAGCTGGCTCTGATATGATTCTTACCAATTCTTTTGGAGGAACCAGTTTTCGGCTTAAACTTCATCAATCAGAAAACCGTGTCGCTGAATTAAATTCGACTGCCGCTCAATTGGCAAGGCAGGCAGCAGATGAGGCAGATAAGCCAGTGATTGTCGCTGGCTCTGTTGGCCCTACAGGAGAGCTGTTCTCGCCGCTTGGAGCCTTAAATCATGAAATGGCAGTTGCAGCATTTAAAGAACAATGCATGGCTCTACAAGAAGGCGGCGTAGATGCTATTTGGATCGAAACAATGTCTTCAATAGAAGAGTTTCAATCAGCTCTTGAAGCTGCATTAATGACGGGGTTGCCTGTTTGCGCAACAATGACCATTGATACATCTGCAAGGTCAATGATGGGGGTAAAGCCTGAACAGTTTGCTAAGATAGCACATTCATCGGATTTATCTTGTTATGGCGCTAATTGCGGAGTTGGCCCTGCTGAATTAATTCACTCTATATCGCATTTTGACGGCTATACAGAGGGTAAGCTTATTATTGCGAAGTCAAATTGCGCTATTCCCACTTATGATAACGGCCAAATCCGCTATAAAGGAACCCCTGAATTAATGGCCGATTATGCAGTTTTGGCACGTGATCTTGGCGTAAAAATCATAGGCGGGTGTTGTGGCACCACGCCAATTCATATTAAAGCAATGGCACAGGCAGTTCAAAATAGACCAAAAGAGGCCTTTACCCAGGAAAGAGCAGATGATTTGTTAGGGCTTGCTTGGGAAGGCGTTAACTTGAACCATAATAGCCCAGAAACATCTGCTGGCAGGACAAGGTCTAAGCGAAGACGTAATTGATATTTCAAACTAAGCTGCTATCTCTTATTTGGTTGCTTACTCTTATTTGAATGTGTGTTTTTGTTGCAGTTTACGCAAATTGATGCATACTGCGCGCGTAAGTAAAAGATTTCTGGAGACCATTATCATGCATCTTTATCGCACCCATAATTGTGGCGAGATATCAGCAACGGACGAGAATAGTCAGGTTAAAATTTCTGGCTGGGTTCATCGTAAACGCGATCACGGCTCTCTTGTTTTTGTTGATTTAAGAGATCATTTCGGATTAACGCAATGTGTGATTGATACATCTGATAGCGCATTTTCAATTGTTGAATCACTTCGAAATGAAAGCGTGGTCACGATAACAGGAATTGTTAAAAAGCGAAGTGATGACACAATTAATAAAAATCTCGCTACTGGGGAGATTGAAGTTGCGATAGCAGATATAATTGTTCAGTCAGCCGCAGATACATTGCCATTACAGGTTAATTCGGACGAGGATGCAGGTGAGGAAACACGGCTTCGATATAGGTATCTTGACCTTCGTCGCTCGCGTCCACACCAGAATATAGTGCTACGTGGTCAGATAATTCAATCAATTCGAAATAGAATGATTGAGCTAGGATTTACTGAGTTTCAAACCCCTATTCTAACGGCTTCCTCTCCTGAGGGTGCAAGAGATTTTCTTGTTCCAGCAAGATTGCACCCTGGTAAATTTTATGCATTACCACAAGCGCCTCAGCAATTTAAACAGCTGGTTATGATGTCTGGATTTGATAAATATTTCCAGATAGCACCGTGTTTCAGAGATGAGGATAGCAGAGCAGATAGAAGCCCTGGTGAATTCTATCAATTAGATCTTGAGATGAGCTTTGTTGAACAGGCAGATGTCTTTGCCGCCGTTGAGCCTGTTATAAAAGGCGTGTTTGAAGAATTTTCTGAGCGAAAAATTGATCCTGATTTTGTTCATATTTCCTATGCCGATTCCATGCTTAAATATGGAAATGATAAGCCTGATTTGCGGATTCCGATTGAGATTGGCGATGTAACAGATGTTTTCGCGGGCTCTGATTTCTCTATTTTTGCAAAAAATATAGAAAAAGGTGCTGTCGTGAGAGCCATTCCAGGGCCAAAATGTGGTAGCCGCGCTATTGCAGATAGAATGAATAGTTGGGCGCAATCAGAGGGCGCCCCTGGACTTGGCTATATTATTTTTGGAGAAGATGAAGCAAGGGGTCCTGTTGCCAAAGCACTCGGTCAGGAAAAATCAAATGAAATTAAAACCAGACTGAATCTTGAAAATGGGGACGCGGTATTTTTTGCGTGTGCTGCAATGGATGATGCAGCATCTCTTGCTGGACGTGCGCGCATACGCATTGGAACAGAGCAAAAACTTATAGATGAAACCCTCTTTAAATTTTGTTGGATTGTAGATTTTCCAATGTTTGAAAAAGATGAGCAAACTGGTAAAATTGAATTCTCTCACAATCCGTTTTCTATGCCTCAAGGCGGCATGGACGCACTTGACACACAAGATCCCCTTGATATCAAAGCATGGCAATATGACCTTGTTTGTAATGGAATTGAGCTATCAAGCGGTGCTATCAGAAATCACCTACCAGACGTAATGTATCGCGCCTTTGATATAGCAGGCTACGGTCCTGAAGTGGTTGATGAGAAATTTCCAGCAATGATAGGTGCGTTTAAGTTTGGCGCACCGCCTCACGGGGGCATAGCACCTGGAATTGACAGAATGGTTATGCTAATCGCAGAAGAGCCCAATATCAGAGAAATTATTCTATTCCCAATGAATGGAAAAGCCGAAGATCTAATGATGTCCGCACCTTCGCTTGTAGATGACAAGCAGCTAAATGAATTGCATATACGAAAAGCCATCATTCAGCCAAAAACGCCTCAATGATATAGATGTGATACACAAGTAATAGAACGCGCTAAATTTTGAGCCATCTTATTTATCGTGTATTTATGTCACGTTTTTTCAGCAGTTAAGTATTATGTCAGGCTGTTTCACGGTAAAGGCAATGTATTACCGACAAGCTTGTAGCAAGTAGCAATAATGCGCCTGTTTGATGCATTGCGCCTAAATGAACAGGGGCTGCATTAATCAATGTTAAAATGCCAAGCGCGAACTGACCAAAGACGATGACAATCATAAGATAGGCACGTCTAACGGCAACTCCAGCAGACAGAGCACAGCGCCATAAATAAATAACTCCCACTGTCGCAATTAGTGCAATCCAGCGATGATGAAACTGTGCAGATGCTGGATTTTCAAACGGATCGGATAATCCTTTCTCCCCATATTCGGCAGGGACAAATCCATCGCCCATTAAAGGATAATGATTATATAGCAACCCTGCATCCATTCCAGCCACAAACGCGCCCGCTATTATGGTGACAAATATAAGGGCAAATACAAAAGCAGGTACGCCGAATTTAAACTTTGATTTGCCAGCTGATAAGGATTGGGCAAGCCACATTAAACAGGTAAAAATCCCCAGTGCGATACTAAGATGTGTGGCAAGCCGGTATTGGGAAACTGTTGGCTCGTCAGCAAGACCTGATACAACCATCCACCAGCCAACAACACCTTGAAAGCCGCCAGCCAAGGCAAGCCCAATTAAGGGAAGTCGATACCCGGCAGGAATGCGCCCTTGCACAAAGAAATAAATCAGCGGAAGCACGTAAACCAGCCCTAAAAGCCGTCCCCATAACCGGTGGAAATATTCCCAAAAGAATATTTGTTTAAACGCGCCCATTTGCATTCCGAAATTTAGCTGCTGATATTCAGGCGTGCTTTTATAAAGCTCAAATACACGCATCCACTCGGCATTATTAAGAGGGGGAAGCGTTCCGATTAGTGGTCGCCATTCTGCCATAGATAGCCCTGACCCTGTAAGGCGTGTGATACCGCCAATGATAACCATCATTCCCACCAGAATAGCCATCATATAGAGCCAGTACGCCACTATTTTAGTATTAGTGCTGTCATTGAATTTCAGTAAATGCATAATCCGTCTTTTTACTCCAGATTTTGGCGGATTAATATCATACCTGTTCTCCAAGATTAAAGCCCCTTTTTTAAAGAGCGGTAATGTTGCTATTTTTTTCTCTAAAGAGATGAATTTGCAAAAAAAATCTAAAATTTTTTTCTAGCTATACTTGACATACAACAGGCAAAAGCCCACATACGCAGGCAGTATTGGCACTCTCATGATTAGAGTGCTAAATAACTAGAAATGTAACCTTTAATTTTTGGAGATGAAGGCATGAATTTCCGACCACTTCACGACCGCGTTCTCGTTGAACGCCTTGAATCTGAGGAAAAAACAGCTGGTGGTATTATCATACCAGATACAGCAAAAGAAAAACCAATGCAGGGAAAAATTGTATCTGCTGGCGCAGGCGCGCGCGATGAGCAAGGCAAAGTACATCCATTGGACGTAAAAGCAGGTGATACTGTTCTATTTGGCAAATGGTCTGGTACCGAAGTCAAGATTGACGGAACAGATTATCTGATAATGAAAGAATCAGATATTATGGGAATTTTGGATTAATTCTTGTCCCAAATATCAACGCACAGCAAAAACTGGCAGTAACAGGTATTTTTGTTAAGCGTTAGTTTATATGAATTAACTTTTTTGAAAATTAGACGAAAAAGAGGAAAAAAATGGCTTCTAAAGACGTAAAGTTTGGATCAGACGCACGCACCAGAATGATGGAAGGTGTAGATACACTGGCCAACGCAGTAAAAGTGACATTAGGCCCGAAAGGTCGTAATGTTGTTCTAGAAAAATCGTTTGGTGCACCTCGTATCACCAAAGATGGTGTAACGGTTGCAAAAGACATCGAATTAAAAGACAAGTTCCAGAATATGGGTGCGCAGATGGTGCGTGAGGTTGCATCAAAAGCAAATGACACAGCTGGTGATGGAACAACTACAGCAACTGTATTAGCCCAATCAATTGCACAAGAGGGCGCGAAGGCTGTTGCGGCTGGAATGAACCCGATGGACCTGAAGCGCGGTATTGATATCGCTGTTGAGGCAGTCGTTAAGTCTCTTGAATCTCAGTCCCAAAAAATCACCACTTCTGATGAAGTCGCTCAAGTTGGAACAATCTCAGCCAATGGTGAAATTGAAATTGGAAAGATGATTGCAGAAGCAATGGAGCGCGTTGGTAATGAAGGCGTTATTACTGTTGAAGAAGCAAAATCGCTTGAAACAGAATTAGATGTTGTTGAGGGTATGCAATTTGATAGAGGATATCTATCACCATACTTTGTAACAGATGCCGAAAAGATGCGTGCAAGCTTAGAAGATCCATACATCTTGTTGCATGAGAAAAAGCTATCAAATCTTCAGGATATGCTGCCAGTATTGGAAAAGGTTGTGCAGTCAAGCAGACCACTTCTAATCATTGCAGAGGACATTGAAGGTGAAGCATTAGCAACATTGGTTGTAAACAGGCTTCGTGGTGGATTAAAAGTAGCAGCAGTTAAGGCGCCTGGATTTGGCGACCGACGCAAAGCAATGCTTGAAGATATCGCAACCTTAACAAATGGCACAGTGATTTCTGAAGAAGTTGGCATTAAGCTTGAAAGCGTCACATTAGAGATGCTTGGAACTGCTAAGCGTGTTGAAATCACCAAAGAAGATACAACAATTGTTGATGGTGCAGGTGACAAAGAAGAAATCGAAGCACGTTGTAATCAAATCCGCGCACAGTCAGAAGAAACAACTTCAGACTATGATCGCGAAAAATTACAAGAGCGTCTGGCAAAACTTGCTGGCGGTGTTGCGGTTATTCGTGTCGGCGGTGCTACTGAGGTTGAAGTAAAAGAGCGCAAAGACCGTGTCGATGATGCAATGCATGCAACCAGAGCTGCTGTTCAGGAAGGTATCGTTGCTGGCGGCGGTGTTGCATTGGTAAAAGCGCTTGCTAGTCTAGAAAACCTAGCATCTGCAAATGGAGATCAGGAAGTCGGCATTCGTATTATTCGCAAGGCATTAGAGGCGCCAGCCCGCCAGATTGCAAATAATGCAGGTGCAGATGGTTCTGTAATTGTAGGCAAGTTGATTGAAGCAGAGAATCCAACAATCGGATATAATGCCCAGACAGGTGAATTTACAGACCTTATTAAGGCTGGCGTTATTGACCCAACAAAAGTGGTTCGCTCTGCACTTCAAAATGCAGCCTCTGTTGCAGGTCTTCTTGTAACAACAGAAGCAATGGTTGCAGAACTTGATGAGCCAAAAGCAGCAGCACCAGCACCTGATATGGGTGGCATGGGCGGCATGGGCGGTATGGGATTCTAAATAACCCTGTTGCCTATTCATAAATAATATTTGGAAGCTGGATAGAATATTTCTATCCAGCTTTTTTTACTAATGGGCGAGATTAATGGGCATATATGTTATAATTCATCCTGCCGGCCAAGAAAGTCACGAACCTGAAAAAGGGCATCTGCCAATGGCAAGCGCTCAATCGTCACGTCCGATGGAAATGCAGAGGTCAGCCGCGTTGGAAGACGGCTATCCAGCATTACAAATATTCCCTTATCATCTGCTCTTCTTATAAGTCTTCCAAATGCCTGGCGTAATTTCATTCTAGTGAGTCTGTCTGTCAGCTCATTCTTGCCAATCCATTTGGCGCGCGCTTTAAAAAGCATGTCTGGACGCGGCCAAGGCACTCTATCATATAAAATCATCCGAAGAGCTTGTCCTGGCACATCTATCCCATCTCGCACCGCATCGGTGCCTACTAAACAGCTATTTTTATCTGCTCTGAATAATTGCAATAATGTTTGTAGGTTCATCTGGTCTATATGCTGGGCATATAATGGGATATCAGCTGAGGCTAATTGACCTGCAAGATAGGGATAAATCGCCCTAAGCCTCTGAATGGCGGTAAATAAACCAAGGCTTCCGCCGCCTGCCTCTTTCATCAATGCAGCCATAGCAGCGCCAGTTGCCGCCGGTCGCTCTCTTGCGATATCAGTTACGATCAGGATACAAGTTTGATTTTTATAATCAAAGGGCGAGTCATGAATGCTGAATATAGCAGGATGGGGAAGATGGCTTGCCCCTGTTATCTGCATCGCACTTTGCCAATTATCGCTATGTTCCTGCTTAGCCGAATTAGGGTCTGTAGGCAGGTTGATATCACGCAATGTGGCTGACGTGATGGCAACGCCATGCGCCTTTTGCAATACAGCCTCACTGAAGGGAATGGTTGGGTCTAGCCAATGTCGGTAAATGCCAATATCTCTGTCTTGGCCTTCAATGCGGTCTATTTGCATCCAATCTACAAAACCATCTCTGCCTGTCACACCATGTTCTGATGATGCAAGATCTTGCAATTGCAACAGCCAGGAAGTTAAGGGCATAATTGCACGTCTTTGTAGGCTTTTTATAGCGGATTCAAAACGAGATTTTGTCTGGTTGTCAAAACTTTCTGAATTTTGGTCGATAATAGATAATAAAGATGCTTCTAGCTGCGTGAGAGGCGTTAGAAGTGCTGTTAAGTTGACTGCAAAATCTTGAGCAGCTTTTATAATATCCAGCGGTGCTGGATAAATCTCACTTTGGATATCATAGAGCGATTCTGTATTCTCAACACGGCTATATAAACATATTCTCAAAGCTGAAAAAAATGTCTCTGCAGTGCCAAACTGGCTTGCAGATGATATTCGGTTTTGCCATCCTCGGCTTGGCAATGCACGAGCGACATCAATGACACTCTCCAACTCGCTCAAGGCCTTCTCATCACCTGAGATTAATTCGGAGAGTCTGTTTCGCAATCCATGTGCACGCCCTTTCAGACCATCTTCAGCCCCTCTAATCCATCTGCGCATCTCTGAGGCTTCGCTCGCTGTCAAAGCGCTACTAAAGGCACTATCTGCTGCATCAAAAACATGATGACCTTCGTCAAAAATCAATCTGCTCGATAAAGTCCTATCATCCTTTTGTGCGAAAACAGATTGCAGAATTAATAGGGCATGATTGGCAACAACAATATCTGCCTGCCGAGCCTCTCGCACAGACTTTTCTACAAAACATTTATGATAGTGACGACAGGCTGAATGAATACATTCTCCGCGTTTATCGGCAAGACCAAGGGTGTGTCTGCTTTGAATTAGGTCGACAAGCCATGCTGGAAAACTCGCTCCTGTTAAATCTCCGTCTGGTGATGCACTAGCCCAGCGAGCCATAAGGCCAAGCGCGATTGCGTTTGCTGGCTGACCTGGCATCTGTGATAATGCTTCGTCTAAATTAAGAAGGCAGAGATAATTCTCCCTACCTTTACGAATAACGACTCTTCTTGTTTCTTTGTTTCTAGAATTTTGAGCAGAGTTGCGCCCATTATTATTATTAAATTTTTCAGGATTATTTTGCTTTTCAGGAAGCCTTCGAAGCTCATCCGCAATTTGATGTTGCAGGGTGCGTGTATAGGTAGATATCCACACAGAGCTGTCATTTGCTTCAGCCCAAAGGCTTGCCGGGGCAAGATAGCCAAGGGTTTTTCCTATTCCAGTTCCAGCTTCAGACAATAAAAGTGTCGGATTTGGCCCAGCATCAGGCTGATCAAAAACCACACAATTAGTTGCTGCATAGTCTGTTTGCGGTTTTCGAATTTCAGAGTTTGGCCCTAACATTTCTGTTAATCTATTTCTTGCCATATCAGGCAGAATAGGTTTGATACCAGGCTCTCCTCTTGGGGCTGTATCTTGTATTTCGCTTAACACATTCCAAATCGCAGCAGCTGCAGGGGTAGGAGGTGCTTTTGGAATATCACTTCGCCCTAAAACGGGCAGGATAAGGGCAGCCCAATGCCAGCCACCCTGTCCCATCATTTCTGCAATATCTCCTACCATCTTGAAGGAATTATAAGACTCCGTATCAGATGCAAGTTGCGCATTTTCGGATATTTTATCTAACAAATTATAAGCAACAGAGCGTAATAGGAGTGCCTTTTCAAAATTTGTTTTTGGAAGAGCAAGGCCTGTTGCAATAGCAAGTCCGGTAGGCGTAGGAAGGCAAAATTCAGCTGGTTTAACAAATGCAAACAGCTCCAATATATCAAGATATTTATCGAGTTTTGCGCCAATTTTCTTTTCAGTCCAGTTACGGTGGCAAATTAAGGGCGGGCTATTACTGGCCAGCATCTGACTGAGTTCCTCTTTTGAGGGGGTGCACACCTCTCCATCACCTGAAATCCAGTGAGTTTCGGTAATGGAAGGATATAAAATTGGGTAATCAGCGATATCGGGGCTGAGAGAGGTGAAAACAGACATAACGATATCATAAGCACCTGAATTAAATCAGGCTAGGTGTCTTTGCTTATATTATTAAATATTCTAGTTCTGAAATAAGTTAAAAATCTATTTTGTTGGCCTTAATCTATTTGCTACCAACGGCATATATCTGGCGTGCCATAAAGGCTGGTTGATACAGATAATTTATGCTGGAAAACAGCTGCGTTACAGTTTACACAAAACCAAGCAGATAAATCATATCTCGCACAATATCAGGAATTCCAAAAATGAACCATGTGCCACATTTTAATCAAGTAATCGCTGAACTTGCAAATAATGCAAAGGCTTGGCCATTTGTGGAAGCAAGAAATCTTGTTAAACGCCTAGAAGCGCAATCAGATGATTCAGAAAAAGAAGTAATATTCGAAACAGGGTACGGACCGTCTGGATTGCCTCATATCGGGACATTTGGCGAGGTTGTCAGAACCAGTATGATACGTCATGCGTTTGAGGTGCTCTCAGGCAGAAAAACACGTCTTATATGTTTCTCAGACGATATGGACGGATTACGCAAAGTTCCAGATAACGTTCCCAACCAAGAAGAATTAGCGAAATATCTTGAAATGCCGTTAACAAAAGTGCCAGATCCGTTTGGGACTCATAGCTCATTTGGGGCGCATAATAATGCACGATTGCGGGCGTTTCTCGATAATTTTGGGTTTGAGTATGAATTTTTAAGCGCAACAGAGCTATACCAATCTGGAAAATTTGATGAGGCTTTGTTGGATGTATTGTCCAATTACGAAAAAATAATCAATATTATCCTGCCGACACTTGGCGCGGACAGACAAGCAACTTATAGCCCGTTTTTGCCAGTTTGCCCTCATACAGGAAAGGTATTGCAGGTACCATTAACACGCCATGATAAACAAGCTGGAACGATATGTTACCTTGACCCTATTACAGGCGAAGAGATGACGACTAAGGTTACAGGCGGGAAATGCAAGTTGCAATGGAAAGCAGATTGGGCAATGAGATGGCATGCACTTGGGGTTGATTATGAAATATCAGGAAAAGATTTAATCGATTCAGTTACATTATCATCAAAAATCGCAAGGGCTCTTGGCTCAACGCCCCCTGCTGGGTTTTCCTATGAGCTCTTTTTAGATCAAAATGGAGAAAAAATCTCCAAATCTAAAGGCAATGGTCTGTCAGTTGAAGAATGGCTTACCTATGGAAGTCCTGAATCCTTGTCATTATTTATGTATGCACAGCCAAAAAGAGCCAAAAGATTATTTTTTGATATCATTCCAAAGACAGTGGACGAATATTTTACACATTTAGGTAAAATAGCTGAATCTGATGAGGCCAGCCAGCTTGAAAATCCAACATGGCATATTCATGAAGGACATCCTGTAGAATTAACCCTGCCTGTTAGTTTTTCTCTGTTGTTAAATCTTGCTGGTGTGTGTGCAGCAGAAGATAATCAGGTCATCTGGTCTTATGTTGGACAATATGCCCCTGGTGTTACACCTCAAACGCATCCTCATCTTGATACGTTAATTGGATATGCAGTTACTTTCTATCAGGATAGAGTTCGCCCAGAAAAATCCTATCGTCTTGCTAGTGCAGAAGAAAAAATTCATCTTCAAAACTTAAAAGAGGCCCTTTCTGCATTGCCAGAGGAAGCAACCGCAGAAGATATACAAAATCAAGTTTATGCAATCGGCAAACACGCTGAATATGAAAATTTAAGAGACTGGTTTAGCTGTCTGTATCAAATTCTTCTAGGGCAGACACAAGGGCCAAGGATGGGTAGTTTTTTTAAGTTATATGGTCTGCAATCCAGTCTTGCCTTACTTGAAGATGCGCTTAATGACAGATTGGGACAGGCTGAGCGAACATGATCTGGCAGACGCTGGCAAATTTAACCAAGATACTTCCAGGGGAGGCATCGCACCAGCTAGCGGTAGGCGCTTTGTCAGTAGGACTGCACCCAAGATATAACCTAGTTAAATTACCAACAATGGTAGGAGAGCTCTACTTTGCCAATCCGGTTGGACTAGCAGCGGGGTTTGATAAGAATGCAGCAGCTATTTCAGGATGTTTTGCCCTTGGATTTGGGAGTGTTGAAATAGGAACTGTAACCCCATTGCCACAGCCGGGAAATCCAAAACCACGTGTCTTTCGGCTGCCAGAAGATGACGCCTTTATCAATAGATACGGATTTAACAGTGATGGGATGGAGGCTGTGGCAACACGGCTTTTGAAATATCGCAAAATCAAAACAGCAGAACACATAATTGGGGTGAATATAGGAGCTAATAAAGATTCAGAAAATAAAATAGAAGATTACTTTACGGCCTGTTTGAGGCTTGCAGGATTAGCTGATTATATCACTATAAATATCAGCTCGCCAAATACCTCTGGACTAAGAGACTTGCAAAAATCAGCCTCCCTGAGGGAAATAATTAAGAGCGTAAAACGCGCATTAACGCAAGCAGGGTTGCTCAAACCTATTTTTATTAAACTGGCTCCAGACCTTTCCAATACGGATTTGTTTTCGGCAATTGAAGTAATGGTGAGTGAGGGAATTGCCAGTGTTATTATTAGCAATACCACTCTGGATCGAGATAATCTTAAAAACAAAAAAAACAGGGATCAGGTAGGAGGGCTATCTGGGGCTCCTTTATTTAGATTATCTAGTGAGAAATTATCAGAGGCATATGCCTTTGCAGGGGGACAAATTTCTTTTATCGGTGTTGGTGGCGTGAGAAGCGTTACAGACGCCTATACTAAAATCCTGCTTGGCGCTGATCTTGTGCAGCTTTATTCCTCTCTTGCATTATCAGGGCCTCATATTGCGAATCACATCAATACAAATCTTGCCAAATTATGCTTGGGGGAGGGGCTTCGTGATTTGAGCGAGGTACGTGGCAGCTTTAGTTCTTTTGATAAAGCGCACCGACATGCTGAGCATGCTGTGAAAACACATTTAAAACCTGAATAATGGACGGCGAATCGGCACTAGCCTCATATAATTTATAATCAGCCCCTAGCGGGTGCGAACGCTGCATCGCTTCTGTTTTTTCTTTGTAATACATCACAATGAACAACCTCAAAGATTGTGCCATTGAATAGTTGCATCGCCTTTCATGAATTTCATGACATAGAAGATTTAAGGATAATTGCTCTTGTTCAATAATCATGTCCAAATGGTGCCAGAAATAAGTTTCTAGCTGAATCGTGGTGTGACGATCCCCCAAAGTAACATTTCGCTTTTCAAGATAGTGAGATGTATTATCCATTCGTGGTATCTTATAGAAATTATGTTAATAAAAACTTTATGACGCGCCAAGATTTTAGAAGAGTTGACCTATTGGCGCGATTGCTCTATATCCATGTCTCACATTAAGAAAATGGCATAAGATAAAAGGAAGTCGTTATGGCGAAACGTTGTCAGATTACTGGTAAAACTGTAATGAGTGGAAATAATGTAAGTCATGCGAATAACCGTACACGCAGACGCTTTCTGCCGAACCTGCAGGTTACAACCATGCAGTCAGATATTCTTGGTCGCTCTTTAAAGCTTCGTGTATCAACAAGCGCGATTCGCACTGTTGAAAAGCATGGCGGCATTGACCCATTTTTAATTCAAGCTAGAAATAGCGAATTAGCTGACGAAGCACGTGCTATCAAGTCTGAGATACTAGCTGCATCGCAGAGCTAAAATATCTAACTAAGCCTTAATTCCTAACGGTATCTTTAAAAAAAAGAGGGTGAGCGCTAATAAGGTGCTTGCACCGTGATTGAGCTGCTAAAAGAGTTAAGAGAAAACCTTGCGAGGCGGCTTTGCATTTTCATCAAACAAATCAGCTAGCTGTGTCATTACCGCTCCGCCAAGCTGTTCTGCATCTGTTATTGTTACGGCACGCTCATAATAACGTGTAACATCGTGACCAATGCCGATAGCAAGCAGCTCTACAGGAGAGCGTTCTTGGATCATCGCAATTACCTGTCGAAGGTGCTTTTCAAGATAATTTCCACTATTAGCAGACAAAGTCGAATCATCGACAGGGGCACCATCAGAAATCACCATTAATATTTGCCTGTCTTCGTGTCGAGCAAGCAACCTGTTATGTGCCCAAAGTAATGCCTCACCGTCGATATTTTCTTTTAGAATGCCTTCACGAAGCATTAGCCCAAGCGAACGCCTTGCTCGGCGATAAGGAATATCGCCTGCTTTATAAATAATGTGCCTTAAGTCGTTTAATCTGCCAGGCTTATCTGGTTTTCCAGCAAGTTGCCAAGCCTCTCTGGATTGCCCCCCTTTCCATGCTTTGGTTGTAAAGCCCAGAATTTCAACTTTTACACCGCATCTCTCTAAAGTGCGTGCCAGAATATCAGCTGTGACAGCTGCAATCGTTATAGGACGACCGCGCATTGAGCCTGAATTATCCAGAAGAAGGGTTACAATCGTATCTCTGAATTTAGTATCCTGCTCTTGTTTAAAGGATAAGGCAGATAGCGGCTGGGTTACAACGCGGTGTAATTTTCCAGCATCAAGAACACCTTCTTCAAGGTCAAAATCCCAAGAGCGATTCTGATACGCCATTAGCTTGCGCTGTAGCCGGTTTGCTAATTTTGCAATCACAGAAGTTAGGCTTTCAAGATGCCTGTCAAGCAGCCCTCGAAGTCTATCAAGCTCTTCTGAATCGCATAATTCGGCCGCTTCGATTATTTCATCATATTTATCTGTAAATACCCGGTACCCCTGGTTTCGAGCTGTTTCATCAGATTGGTAATCACGGGGGCCACCGCCAGGTGCGTCACCTTCTGCCTGACCTTCCATTTCTTCATCTGAATCATCATCAACCCCGTCTTCGGCAGCCATTGCAGCAGCATCGCCCTCCATCTCAACAGATTGCGAATCATCCCCGTCTGAATCATCTTCTCCAGTTGCTGATTGTGCTTGCTGCTCCCCTTCTTGGTCATCTTCAGTCTGATTGCCAGTGCTATCATCATCTCCCTCGCCATCATCCCCGCCTTCGGAATTCTCGCCAAGGTCACTTTGCAACGCCCCAATAAGCTGTTTTGCAAAATCAGCAAACACCGCCTGATTCTGTGTGGCTGATTTCATTTCCTCCAACAGATCGCCAGCGCGCGATTCAATAAAGGGACGCCATAAATCCATTGCCATTCCAGCAGCTGCAGGTGGTTTCTCGCCTGTTAATTTCTCACGGATAATAAGTCTAACCGCTTCTGACAGCCCATTTTCAAGCTGGTCAGATGCTTCGGGTGAGGGAATACCAAGGGGGTGGAGTGTGTAATGTATTTCAAGGCGTTCTGTTAAATTCTTGCGAACCCCGGCCATATCATTTGAGCCAATTGACTCTACCCTTGCTTTTTCGGCTGCTTCAAACACCATTTTAGCAGCAGATGATTTTGGGCTAACTCTCTGATGGGTTTTTTTATTATGATGCGCGAGCCATAACCCAGCAGCATCACTAGCACCCCGTAATTGATTTTCAGTATTTGCAGAGCGCTCTCTTGGAGGTGCTGGCAGTCTTACCCCATCATTGGTAATGATGCTATCCTGACCAACATATCTAACCTCATGCTGGGTGCCACCAGCTAATGCACGCAGGCTTGCAGCATTAGCTTTTAAAAACATCTCATCAATAGGTTTGCTCACGCTAACAGGCCGTTTCTATTTTCAAGATGCTTTGGCTGAGAAGCTTGGTGATTCAGGTAAATCAATGCCAAACACACGTTGGTAATATTCTGCAATCACAGGCCGCTCAACCTCATCACATTTATTCAAAAAGCTCAGCCTGAATGCAAGGGTTATATCATTAAAAATACGCGCATTCTCAGACCATGTTAGAACAGTTCTAGGGGACATTACGGTTGATAAATCGCCAGCCATAAAACCTTTGCGAGTTAGATCTGCCATCCGAACCATTTGCGATACCTGTTCCTTGCCAGCTGGCGTATTATAGCTTTTTTGTTTCGCAACGATTATGCCAACCTCATCATCGTGAGGCAAATAGTTCAGGGTTGCGACAATAGACCATCTATCCATTTGACCCTGATTAATTTGTTGTGTGCCGTGATAAAGCCCTGTTGTATCTCCAAGGCCAACGGTATTCGCTGTTGCAAATAACCTGAAATTTGGGTTTGGGTGAATGACTTTATTGGTATCTAGAAGGGTTAATTTACCATCTACTTCTAATACTCGCTGGATTACAAACATAACATCTGCACGACCTGCATCATATTCATCAAAAACAAGAGCGACAGGATTTCTTAATGCCCATGGAAGCAAGCCTTCTTTAAATTCGGTTACCTGCTTGCCATCTTTAAGAACAATGGCATCTTTTCCTATCAGATCTATCCTGCTGATATGACTATCCAGATTAATACGAAGGCAAGGCCAGTTTAACTTAGCAGCAATCTGTTCGATATGAGTTGATTTACCAGTGCCGTGATAGCCTTGAATCATAACCCGTCTGTTAAATGCAAATCCTGCCAATATCGCAAGCGTGGTATCATGATCAAACTGATAGTCAGGATCTAAGGTCGGGACATACTCAGAAGAAGCAGAAAAACCAGGGACCTGCATATCAATGTCTAATCCAAAGGTTTCTTTTACATCATAATGTGTATCAGGAGCAGTGATTGAATGCGCGGTATTGCTGTTATTGATAAAGTCAGACAAAGGGATTCGCCTCTCAGAATATTAAAGATAGTACCAATTTAATGGGTTAGCACAGATGCTAACAAGTTGGTGTGAATTTATTGATAATCAATCATAAAATCCACCCCCAAAAATAACTTTTTATTAATTACTGGGATTTTAAATCAATAGCGGGGTATAATTTTTTCAATATCGAGTAGGCACTATTTATCTCTTTTAGCCTCTCTTCTGCATCTATATCCCCCTGATTTCTGTCAGGATGATTTAGCTTTGCAAGCTTTTTATATTGCTGTTTTATTTTTGTTTGCTCGGCACAGGGATCCATATTAAAGATCTGCCACGCCCAGCGCTCCTCTTTATCCATTGTGCGGTGAGTGCTGTTATCAGCTGTTTTGTTTTCATCTGAGAAAAAGCCAAAAATATCTTCAGAGGAGAAATTATTAGAAGTGCGTTGATGGGCATCAGAACTTCCAGTCCCAAATTTCCAACTTGGCCTCTCCCAAGTGGTAGCGCGCCGAATTTCAGCTTCTAGCGCGTCACCATTCAGCCCATCAAAATAATTCCAGCGCTTATTATAGTCACGGATATGCGGCAGACAGAACCAAAAATAAGTACGCAACGCGTCACGGTTCCGCGGCGCTGGATACAAGCCAACTTCTGAACAGCTATCTGCGTCACATATTTTTTTCTGTGCGCTCTGTTCTTTAATGCCTTTTAATTCTGGTATCTTTGCTTCACTCATACAGGTAAATTAAAGCTATCAGCTTGGTTAGACAAGGTGGCAGAGCTAATAAAATTACGTTATTAAAAGAGACTAAATTTATAGCGGTTTGTAATTGGAGAGTATGCATAAATATGTCAACAAAAACTCAGATGGAAGAATTATTAGAAAATGCGTTTTCACCTATTTTCATGGAGGTGCGAGATGTAAGTGAAGCTCATGCTGGTCATGCTGGAGCACGGCCAGGTGAGGAGACGCATTTTGAAGTTGATATAATTTCCGCTACATTCGCTGGTAAATCTAGAGTTCAATCTCATCGGCTAATACATGAAATATTACAGCCCTTACTTCGCACAACTGTCCATGCGCTCGCCTTGAATGTAAAATCTAGTTAGCTACTAGCTTTGCGAAAATGCAATACAGCTATTTTTTAAACTACTATCCTGATTGGTTTCAGGTAAATTATCATCTTCTATCTGTTCTCTGCGCCGACGTGATATCTCGCCGCCAATAGTCTGATAGGCGGTGGTTGCCATCGGCCCAGTTAACTCCGTAATATGAGTGCATCCAGAAGGCCCGCCAATCGCGGTTTGCACGCGCCGCTTCCAACCAGGGCCAATTTTTAATCCAATTAAATTTGTGATGTTTTGCGCTCCTTGCGGACATATCTGATAAGGGCCTGCAAGTGTTATTGCGGCGGCATCTGTTACGATTAGTTCAAGATCAACGGTTATACGCACTTGCATATGATGATACGGCGTATTTTGGTAAACTGTGCCATGTGTGTCAGATGGAAAATCATAGGTCTTGCTGTCTATCAGTTCAGCCTCTATGTCAAAATGACCATCTGCCCGTACATAACCGCTACAGCTGATTCTTCGATTATGCACAAGATGGCGTTCAGCTGGTTCTGGCAACCCCATTTTCCTGTCTCCTTATTTTTTTAAAAATTAAATTAATAGGGTTACTCTGTCACGCTTGAAGTGGATTTTTTTGGGGATGTGTTTTTCTGTTTTGTCCATATGCGAAGACTGGTGATTTGATTGTTTTCCCTGTGAACCACTCGAAAACGCATTCCGTGAATTTTAAACTCTTGACCGGGAAGTGGAATTGTTCTGGTCTCATATAATAATAGCCCAGCTACGGTAGAGGCATCATCATCTGGCAGCGTAAGGTCTAATATTCTGTTTAGGTCACGAATCGTAACATTACCATCTACAACATAAGATCCATCTGCTTGTGCTGTACATCCGGCCAGCTCTTCATCATGCTCATCATCAATATCGCCCACAATCTCTTCGATAATATCTTCAAGCGTTACAATCCCTCTGAAATCACCATATTCATCTACAACGATTGCAAAATGCTCTCTTCTTGTTCTGAATGCCTGAAGTTGACTGGCTAGTAAGGTTGTCTCTGGAATAAAATAAGTCGGGCTAGCTATTTTAGCGACATCAAATTCTTCTAATGTCTCAGGATTAGAATTCTGCAAACCGCGTAGCAAGTCTTTTACATGTAGAACGCCAATAATATTCTCTGGCTTTCCAGAATAAATAGGCAAGCGGGTATGAGGTGAGTTCAGAACAAATGAGACAATATCTTCTGGCTTGTCACTTACATTTACCATCGATACAGAGCCACGATGTGTCATAATTTCATCTACCGTTAGCTCAGATAAATCAAGAACCGAAGACAGCATTGCTTTTTTTTCACGTTGTTCTGAATCCGCATTATCGGAATGAAGCTCTATCATTCCTCGCAGCTCCTCTTCTCTATCTTCTTGTTGCTCGCGTGCGGAGCCTAGAAAAATGACTACCATCCAGCGAAGCGCTATTGATAAAGGGCTGAACAGTAAAACAACGATACGAACCGGCGTTGCTACCAGAAGTGCATATTGGTTGGCATGATTGAAGGCATAGGTTTTTGGGAGTACTTCTGCGAATAAAATAAGTAAAATAGTCATTACCAGAGTTGCAATAAATACCCCATTATCGCCAACCAAAGTAATCGCAGCAGATGTTGCAACAGCAGAAGCAAGCACATTTACGGCATTATTACCGATTAGAATAGCCCCGATAAGCTCTTCTCTATCACTTCGTAATTTTTCAACAAGTTTTGCATTTTTGCTGCCATTGCGTGCTAATTGCCGCATTCTTGCATCTGATGCGGCGGTTAATGCCGTCTCCGAACTTGAAAAAAAGGCAGATAAAATTATCAGCAGAGTGATCGATAGAATCAATGTTAGATGATCAAACATGATTAACCCCTTTTGCCATAAAGAATGTGGTTAATTCGGTCTCAGAAATATTTGGCATAACACAGGCCTCACCAATTTTATGGGTCAGAATAAAAGTCAAATTTCCAGCAAAGGCTTTTTTATCTTTTTTCATATGCTGTATCAAGGTAGAGACAGCAGCCTTACCAGCAGGTAGCGCGCTATAATCATCTGGCAGTCCAACTTCCATCAGGTGCGCATGAACACGCAAAGCATCTTCTGGCTTGCATATCTGTTTTGCTACTGAAAAGTCGAAGGCAAGTCCAAGTCCAGCTGCTACTGCCTCGCCATGCAATAAATCTCCATTATAGCGTCCAACAGCCTCAAACGCATGTGCAAATGTATGACCAAGATTTAACAGAGCTCGGATTCCTGTTTCCGTCTCATCTTTTGCAACAATATCAGCCTTCATCTCACAGGAACGCCTGACGGCAAAAACAATCTCATCCTGCTTTAAAGATAACACATTAGACCAATTTTTCTCTAGCCAGGAAAAAAATTCAGCATCACCAAGAAGACCATATTTTACGATTTCTGCATAACCAGAAAGGAGCTCTCTTTTGGGTAGCGTTGCTAACAGACTGGTATCTGCTAGAACTAGTTTTGGTTGATGAAATGCCCCAATTAAGTTTTTACCAGCTGTTGCATTTATACCTGTTTTTCCGCCAACAGAGCTATCTACCTGTGCTAACAGGCTTGTTGGTATCTGAATGAAATCAATCCCTCTTAGAAGACTTGCCGCTACAAAACCAACCAAATCCCCTATGACACCGCCCCCTAATGCAATTAGAACCGTTTTGCGGTCAATCCCTATATTCAGTATTTCCTCGCAAAGTGTATTATAGGCAGATAATGATTTTGATGCTTCACCAGCTGGAACACGAAGATTATCTAATCTAGTGCATAACGGCGTTATTTTTTTGGTAAATGAGCCCTGATATAAAGGGCCGATTATGGTATCGCTGATAATAATAACCTGCCTATCTGAAATATAATCAGCAAGATATGTATCAGCCTCTTTTAGTAAATCAGGGCCAATAAAAATTGGATAGGACCTTTCTTCAAGGCCAACTATAATTTTTTCAACTGGGCTCATTATAATTCCTTTTGAACAGTGTTTTCTAATCGCAAAACATCTCGCTCTTGTAATGCAGAGACAAGTTCTCTTAAAGCCTGTGTAGCAGAAAGGTTGTCTGTATCAATAATCACATCTGCTTGTTCATAATAGCGTTTTCGCTCATCAGATAGGTTGGTCAAGGTTAACAGAGGGTCTCCTTTTGCAAGCAAAGGGCGGCTATGAAGGTTATCCATTCTGGATAATAATGTTTCTGGTTCCGCCCGTAGCCATATTGTAACCGATTTATTGCCGAGTATCTCCCTTGTTTTTGGTGAGATGAATGCACCTCCACCCGTTGATAATATTACAGGAGAGCCTTGAAGAATATCTGCTATTACCCGTTGCTCTATATCACGAAATTTTTCTTCTCCGCTTAGCTCAAAAATATCTGGAATAGAAATACCAGCACGTTTCACAATTTCATTATCACTATCTATAAAATCTACAGATAGCGATCTTGCAAAATATCTGCCGAGCGTGGTTTTGCCAGCACCCATTAAACCAATTAAGGCAACTGTGTGTGACAGAAGATAATTTTGGTTTTGTTTCATAGTATACTTTCTAACGAGCTAACAACTATTCGGCAAACAAGAACTGCGTGTAATAACACTAAAGATACTGAATAATAAAACCAGCTTTGATGCCGTATTAACGCCATAATCATTGATTATTGCCATTGTGTTACAGTTAAAATGCAGATCTAGATAGATCCGAATAGATCTGATTGGATTTTAGGGTATGCAGTGGTAGTTTAACCCAAAAACAAAAAAGAGCATGAGGCTAGAAATGAAGATGTTTCTTACGGTGATTATTCTGATAGCAGTTGGCACGGTTTTTGGAGGGATATTCTTATCGAATTGGAAAATACCTGCACCCACTAAGGCTGTGTCTCAGGTAATTGATGATAGTAAATTCAAGGATTAAGATGTTGGTGTGGATTAGAGTTTTTGTTATTGGTGTTTTAGGGGCTGTTGTGCCGCATTCAGGGCATTCACAAGATATAATTTATGATGGTAATTCTGCGCCAAATGGCAGTAACATCTCATCACAAACCCAAACTCAGAGTATTGAGCAGCCTCGCTTCCCCGAGACGCAATCCCCGATTACCACAGATATGCCCTCTTTTGTTTCAGAAACAGCTCGTCAGCCAGAATTGAATTTATTCGACTTAACAGCGACCATTCCTGAAGATGGAACGGATAGCCAAACACCCCTATTAGAGATTGATGAGACGGATTTAACAGCTAATAGCGCGCCCCTTCAGAATGGCAGTCTTTTGGGCGATAATACGTCTGATTTGGATACGCTCATTAGCGAGTTGTTTCCTACAGAAGAGGTGCTGCTTGACACACAATTAAATGATCAGCTCGATAATGGATCGCAGCAAGCAGTCTCTGCGATTTTGCCTAATGAGCAAACACCAGAAGAGCAAATATCCGAAGAGCAAGCACTGCCTGAAGATCAAGTGCTAAAAGATACGGGTTTTGCTACACCTGCGGCAAGTGTGGGATTGCGCAATTTATCTGGTGTAGGTCTGGTGACAACAGGCATTGCTGATTGGCAACAGCGCGAAATGCCATTTAGTACATTATTATGGAGCGGCTCAAAGCCACACCACATACATTATTTGTATGAAATGAGCGAGCCTTATGGAGCTTCTAAAACCATAAACGCCCTTGTTTATTCTGCAATTATCAGAAAGTCTGCACCTCCTATCGGGGTGGCCGGCAATAGCGAGCTTGCTCACTCATTGGTGGTTGATAGAATTGAATGGCTTGCAAGAGCAGGCCATTCTGATGCTTTGGCTGATCTTATTCGCAAATTGCCAGAGGATGACCAAAGTTGGGATGAATGGCAACGCTGGTTAGGAGCCTATGATTTGCTCTCATATAATGATGCGGTTACCTGTTCAAAAGCAGATAAGAAAGTATCACAAGATTTTGATGCATTCTGGCTAAAAGTTCAGATAGTTTGCAAAATTATTGATGGTGCTTATGAAGATGCCCTTTTTCTGGCTGAGTTAATGAGCACTAGCGGCGAGGAAGATCCCTTGTTCTTTGCATTACTTGAAAATTTTCATTCAGCACAATCTAGCAATCTTGAATTAGGTCAGTCATCTCTTACGCCGCTTCATTTAAGCTTAATGGATTTAGCAGAGGCGCCAATTGAATGGCATCAGGTCTCAGAGTTACCATCTTCAATGATGCAGGCTAGCAATCTGATTAAAAATACCACCCGGGAAGCAAGGCTTGCCTTTGCGATGAAGCAGATTTTGCAACAAAGCGAATCAGCATTTGAAGCATCCGCACTTATACGAAGCTTATATGATGCAGAGCGTCCCATAGAAACCGCTTTTAGCATATTACAAAACACTAATGGCGAGCTGAGGCTTATCGCAAGTGCAGAAATTTACGCAGCCCTTGCAGGAAGCATGTTCCAAGCAGAGGTTCAGCAGGATTATGATCTTCTTTTCCTATCTGCTTTCAAAGAAGAAGTTAAATTTGGCAATGGGCCAGCATTACTGCCCTTCTATGCAGATTTAGCAAAAACGCGTCTTACAGCAGATGGGTTGCCTTTAATTGCACCTGAATTAAAACCTCAATTTGAAAAAATGGTGTTGCTTCATGAGCTCACAAACACGCCTGCCCAAGATACTGGTATCTCATCCCAAGATACTAGTATCTCGTCTATGGAGATGGATAAATTATTTCTTCTTATGAATGCTAGTATGGCTGATAAACCATCTATAGATGTGCTTAAGGAATTTGATTTAGCGCACCTGCTTCCTGTATTTGATCAGGCACTCATGATACAAACGCCGCTTAGCTGGATAGAACTTGCATCAACAAACGTTGAAAAGCCAAATGCTTCTGAAAGTCTTGAATTAGAGCCAGTACTGAGAAATGCGCTGATTGAAGCTTCCAAAAATCGTCGCACCGCAGAGACGATATTGATCATTTCTGCGATGTTTGAAAAATACAAACTCATCCATATCTCAGCAAATGATTTGGCATTGGTAGTACGCTCATTGCAGGAAATCGGCTTTGACGGATCTGTTGATGATTTAATTAAAGAGATTGTAACAGCGCATTTGATTGAAAAATATTGGCAAGAAGAGATTTAGTTTTTAGCAAAACGTACCTGTTAGATATCTTTGGGGGTGCTTTTTAAAAAAAACTCCAAAGCATTGCTAACGAAAACCAGAGCATTGCTAAAAAATTCATCTCAAACAGGGTGCTTTTTTTGCGAGGATAATAGGATGTCCGAAAATAAAAGAGACGCAAATATTAGTTTGTTCTTGCAGAGTTTGGCAGCTGAAACTGGCGCATCCCAGAATACAGTATCAGCCTATGAAAGTGACTTGATACTGGCAGATACCCATATTCAAACCACATTTGAAACTAGTTTATCTGTTGCAAATGAACGTGAATTGCTTTCTTGCTTATCTATCTGGCAGCGCCAAGGACAATCGCCAAGAACAGTTGCCAGAAGAATTAGTGCCCTAAGACATATGATGAAATGGCTGGTATCTGACGGGTATAGGCAAGATAATCCCACTATTTGGCTTGATAATCCAAAGCTTCCTCAATCTATTCCAGCAAGCCTGTCTGAGCTGGAAGTAAATGCGCTTCTGGATGCAACAAAAATGCTTCCAGAACTTGATAATCTGCGGATGTCAGCAGGGATGGAAATCCTGTATGGTGCTGGTTTGCGCATTTCTGAATTGCTGCTGCTGCGAAGAGGGGATATTGTATCTGGCAGAAACCTGATAATTGTGCGCGGAAAAGGCGGGCGAGAGCGAATGGTACCTCTTACCGATATTGCTATCTCTAAAACTCAAATCTGGTTGGAACAAAGAGACGCCGCTGGACCTGATACGCATCATGAGCAGCTAATAGCCATGCCAGATGAGCCGGCGATAACCCGCCAGAAATTCTCTACCCTATTAAAGAAGCTTGCAACGATCGCCCAAATTGATACCGCACGCGTTAGTCCTCATAAACTTCGCCACTCATTTGCTACGCACATGCTTAATCGCGGTGCCGATTTACGAAGTTTGCAGATGATGTTAGGACATGCTGATATTTCAACAACACAAATCTATACCAAAACACGCCCTGAACGTCTGCGCGGTTTGGTTACAACAAATCATCCTCTTGCAAAAATGACAAATAGGAGTGATTGATATTACCGATAAGTATGTACCAGAAAAAAGCGGGCTATTCAGATTTCCATGCGCCAATAGCGTTTCGCGCTATATCCACTTCGTTTAAGTCTATATCTGCTAGCACTAATTCAGTTTCGGGGGTTGGCGCTTCTGCAATAATCTCTCCCCACGGATTGACAATTAGGGCGTGACCATAGGTTTGACGTCCATCAGCATGGGTTCCTGACTGAGCAGCAGCAATTATAAAACTGCCTGTTTCAATTGCCCTTGCACGTTGTAATACGTGCCAGTGCGCTTTGCCTGTTTTTGCGGTAAAGGCCGCTGGTGTTACGATAATTTCAGCGCCTGCTTGTGCCATTTTTCGATACATTTGAGGAAATCTTACATCATAGCATATCGACAAGCCAATATGGGCTATCGATGTTTTGCGGGTGATAATTTTTTCTCCTGCCTGAAAATCTTCAGATTCCCGATAAATCTTTCCATCTCCAACATTGGCATCAAACATGTGGATTTTATCGTAGGTGGCAATGCATTCGCCATTAATATCCACCAAAAAACCACGATTTAGGATTTTTTTGGAATCTGATTGTCGCAGTAATAGCGATCCGAGCGATATTATAATGTTATATTTTTGGGCAAGCGTTTTTATTCTCTTAAATGTATCTGAATTATCTGCTGGTTCAGCCTTCTCTTGCAGCTCTTGTTTATTCTTGGCTATTAGATTTGCGCATTCTGGAAAACATACTAGAGATACGCTTTGAGAACTTGCCTGTGATATAAGCCTAGCAATGGTATCTTGGTTTTGTAGAATATCGTTGGATGCACAATATTGTGCTGCTGCAACACGCATTATTTATATCCTAGCTAGCAAGCAGCTCATCCAGCCTGCCATTTAACGCTATCTCAACCAACTCATCAGAGCCCCCAATATGGGTGTCATTTATAAAAATTTGCGGAACAGAAGTCTTCCCAGAGGCTCGCTGTGTCATGGCTTGCCTTCCTGCCCTATCGAGGGTTACATCATATTGGGTATATTCTATATCACGGCTCTTAAGCAATTGTATCGCACGATGGCAGTAACCACAAAAATCTGCTGTATAAATCTCTACTAAATTATGCATACGTATCTTCTTTTTTTATACCCACTCTTGCTTTTACTATCATATAATTGGGCCATGGGGAAATGCCAATAGGGGGCGTGCGGGAATGAGCCTTCAAAAAATTAAATTAAACGAGAGGAGAGCTGTATATTATCTATTAGCGCGCGCTTGCAAAACAAAGTGCATTTACCTGCAAGGCACCTGCACTTAAAAGTTTTTTTGCTGCTTCTGATATGGTTGACCCAGTGGTTATAACATCGTCAATAAGTAAACAAGGCTTGCCAATTAGAAGGTTTTGCTTTTGATGGTTGATTGTAAAGGCGCCTTTTAATGTTTTTGCGCGCTGCGAGCGACGCATTCGCCCCAGCTGTTCTGTGTTTACAACGCGCTCTAGCAAAGAGGGTTGGTATAAAGGGGTGCATTCATGTGTTCTACATAAACTGCGGGCAATTTCAGAAGATTGACTAAACATGCGTTTGCGATAACGGGCAGGATGTAACGGAATAGGAATTACTAATGTATCAGGCTTGCAAAGTTGATTAAAAGCAGGTGATAAAAGAGTTGAAAAAATTGTGGTTAACTCAAGCCGGTCAGCATATTTAAATTTTAGAATAAGCGACTTCGATATAATATTATAACGATAAGCTGCAATGATTTGAGTAATTATGGGAGGATTTAACAAGCACGCCTCACAACAGCCAGTGATGGTTTGGTGATGTAATATACGCGCACATTTACGGCAGGCAGGTTCTGGCATAGGCTCTAGCTTTGGCCAGCAATTAGCGCATATTCCATCATCATAAATATGAGTATCACACACAGCACACAAAGCAGGAAAAGCCATTCTTACCAGTCTGCTGATATTAAGTGCTGGCAACGCCTTTAGCTTATTGAGAGCAAATCCAGCTGATATGGAATTATTTTTACTGCTTTTATCAGCAAGTTTGGTTACATCTTTTTCGAGAATTCTATTTGAGCTAAAAAAGATGAATAAATCATTAAATTTATTACCGATTAAGCAGAGATTTGAATGACCGCACCATTTGACTATAAAATGCTGAAGCAAGTTCGCGATCGCGCCCTCACCCAGCCAAAAGATGCAGAAGATGCAGAAGATGCAATGTTCTTGCGTCAAGCCTCTATTACCCGATTGCTTGATAGGTTATATGACGTAAAGCGGGATTTTTCCTCTATTTTGGATATAGGTAGTTTTAACGGGCAAGTTGTCACTCAATTGCTGGCGATGTCACCTGCCAAATATGAAGATAATTACACTCTTTTTCAGATGGATATTTCAGAAAAAATGCGTGCATTCGTTCATCCGTCTGCAACCTATATTCATAGCCCTGATATGCACCTTCCTAAACAAATCACAGCCTGTGATTTAATCTTATCCTCTCAGTTTTTTCAGTGGGTAAATGACCTTCCAGGAATGTTGATACAGTGTCGTAATTATTTAAAACCCGATGGGCTGTTATTGGCTAATTTTTTTGGAGGCAGAACTCTTCAAGAGCTGCGTGCCTGCCTAACACATGCAGAGACAGAATTAAGCAATGGCGCCTACCCACGTTGCATCCCGATGGTGGATGTAAAGGCAGCAGGCGGATTACTGCAACGAGCCGGTTTTGCCCTTCCTGTCTGCGATTCTGACTTAATCGAAGTTACTTATTCCTCAATTTATGAGTTGATGTCAGATTTAAAACAAATGGGAGAGGCAAACGCCCTTAATTCACGTAGCCGGCAATTTACCTCTGCTAAATTATTTCAAAGAGCTGGGGAAATATATGAGCAAGAATTTGCAACAGAGGATGGCAGAATAACAGCAACGTTTGAGCTTGTTACGCTTACGGGTTGGGTGCCTGATGAGAGCCAGCAAAAACCATTGCGCCCGGGAAGCGCACAAAATGCACTTGCAGATTATGTAGCATCAGATCCGCAAAACAAAAGCTAATACGCCAATCATCAAAAGCAGAACTAAAGTAAATCTTGAAGGTGACTTATGAATTCTATGTTTGCCTTAGGCATTTCATATCTTCGTAAGTCATTTGCAAATACCCATTTAAGCTCAGACGCTGATAAAGCGCGTGGGCTTCCTTTCCATTTTCTGCATATATAAAGCAATAGCAAAATTTGAAACTCGGGATATTGATGAGAGCTGAAACTTAGCGGGGCAAGACAGCTTTCGTGGGTATCAATGCCCAGCTCTTCATTAAGTTCACGCACAAGCGCTGTTTCAGGCGTTTCATCAGGTTCAATCTTGCCTCCTGGAAACTCCCACAATCCGCCCATTTGAGCATTATCAGGCCGTTTTGCAAGTAAAATCCGGCCATCAATATCTATTAAGGAACAAGCAACTACGAGTTTCATTTATTTAAAAGATCTATCATTATGAGGGGCATTATTCGGGTTTTATTCGGGGCAGTATATTCAGCTTCGGTAATTGGCATTAATCGTTATATAGTCATGGGTTAGATCACATGTCCAAACTGTCGCAACGCCATCTTGTATCTGTAAATCAACCTCGATTAGAATATTTTCGGATTTCATATGATTATCAATCATAGATTCTGTATAGCTATCAGCCTTTTGGCCATTTTCGGCAACTAATACACCGCCAATCCGAATAGTCAATTTATCTCTTAAAGCGGGCTGCCCTGCCTTTCCAACTGCCATTACGATGCGGCCCCAATTTGCATCTTCGCCTGCTATTGCGGTTTTGACTAATGGGGAGTTTGCAATTGATTTGGCGATTATATGCGCAGATGCATCGCTCATAGCTCCTGAAACATTCACCGTAATAAATTTCGACGCGCCTTCGCCATCTTTGACTATCTGATGTGCTAAATCCGTCATAACCTGTTGTAATGCGGATTTGAATTTATGTGCGTTTTCACTATCTGGTTGAAGTGTAACTTGGCTAGCACCAGTTGCTGCAAGAAGAACCATATCACTGGTCGATGTATCACTATCAACCGTAATGGCGTTAAAACTATTTTTGTTTGTCTCAATCAGCATTTCTTGAAGTAGCGATTTTTCAATTTTTGCGTCTGTTACAATAAAGCCAAGCATGGTTGCCATGTCTGGTGCTATCATTCCTGAGCCCTTTGCGATGGCGCCGATATGCACCGTGTTATCGCCATATTTAATCGTCTGGCTACTTGCTTTTGCAAAGGTATCAGTGGTTTTTATAGCGGATGCTGCTTGGTGCCAATTTGCAGTACCTTTTGAGTTCCACAGAGTTTCAAGATGATCACAGATAAGGTCAGCATTAAGAGGCTCGCCAATCACGCCAGTGGAGGCCATCATCATGGTATTTAGAGGCAGGCCAGATAGTGTGGAAAGCGCCGAGAGTGCTGACTGAGCAGATGCATCGCCCTCTGCACCAGTAAACGCATTTGCGTTTCCAGCATTTACCAATAGGCATCTGCCTTGATTATTCTCAATCACTTTTTTGGTGAGATGTATGCTTACCGCAGCTGTTGCTGATTTGGTGAATAGCCCTGCAATATTTGTCTCAGGGCTAAATACCATTAAGAGTAAATCATCCCTGTCTTTATATTTCATGCCAGTAGCAGATGTTGCCATCCACACCCCAGAAATAGGAGGTATTTCTGGGAACGTATCCGGTGCTAGCGGGGATATTTTTGGAAGTGTCATGTTAGTCTTTTTTCAAGTCAATGCTATTCCTTTTTATAGAGGTCATCTATTGTGTTGAACTCTCCAAGCTCTCCTGACTTTGCTGCCATTCCGCCTCAATATCAGAAAGTGGCTTTTTCTGTATTTTGGCGTCTGCACGCAACGTCTCAACTAATCTGGCAAAAGAAAGGTTGCTAATATTTAGCTCTAACTGCGGTGACATTTCCTCTATTGAGGGAGCCTCAGCAATACGTTTGTCGAGCAGTTTTATGACATGCCAGCCAAATTGTGATTGAACAGGAGCAGAAGTAAAGGAGCCAACATCAAGCGCAAAAGCTGCTTGCTCGAACACAGGCACCATTGCGCCGCGTCCAAAATACCCAAGATCTCCCCCATTTGGGCCAGAAGGACCTGTTGAGATTTCACGAGCAAGCTCAGCAAAATCAGCACCTTCTTCTAGTTTCTGAATTGCGCTGATGGCTGTTTGCTCATCTGCTACTAGGATATGAGATGCTTTTACCTCTTCTCGTGATGCAGTATCTGAAACATAGGCATCATAGGCTTTATCGATGGCTTCTTTGGTAACAGACTTTGCTATTTCAGAACGAAGCCAATAGTCAGCAAGCACTTTTTGAGCCGCCACTCGCATATCCTCTATTACCTCAGGATCATCAGATAACGCACTTTTCTCAGCCGCCTTTGCTGCTAATCTTACATTGATAACTCTGTCTACCATTTGATCATAATAATTTGTTAATGGTTCATTTTGATATTCTGGTGGAAGCTGCTCGATAAGATCCAAAATTTCATCTAGCTGGATTTCAGCGCCATCTACCGTTGCAACAACAATTTGCTGATATTTTTGTGCCAAAGCAGGTTTTGTTAAATTCACGCCATATACCCCTACGATAAGCAGTAATACAATCATAAAGATAAACCTGTGATTCAGTTTGATTTGCATTTGTGCCATAGGGATACCTCGCTATTGGTGGGTTAATGTAAGATGCTTTAGAAGTTACAAATCGCTAGCATAATAACCATCTTACCAGCAAGAAATTTCTATAAAATATGGTATTAGCATATCGCTGAAACACATCGCGCACAAATCGGCTATTATATTGGTTGAACAAGATTTTGATAAATCTTGAAATTTCTTGCCTGCACCCCCATTTCTGGTTAATTAAGACCAGATACTAATATCCCAAAAAACCATAATCTGCCAGCAATAATGGGCTATCACGCAGGGTAGGAACGGAAAATCCAATAATGTTTACTTCAATCGCAAAATCCATATTTGGCGACTCAAACGAGAGAGTGATTAAAAAGTTTCAGCCACTTGTTGATCAGATAAATTCACTTGAACCAGAAATAGAAGCGCTTGATAGAGACGGGATAGTTGCAGTATCAAACGCATTGCAAGAGCGTGCCAAGTCTGGCGAGGATTTAGAGGCACTCTTGCCTGAAGCATTTGCATTGGTGCGTGAGGCAGCAAAGAGAACGCTTGGTCAGCGACATTTTGATGTTCAGTTGATGGGGGGTATTACCTTGCATCAAGGACGTATCGCTGAGATGAGAACAGGCGAGGGTAAAACGCTTGTTGCCACATTAGCGGCGTATCTGAACGCGCTATCTGGAAAAGGGGTTCATGTCGTTACCGTTAATGATTATCTAGCATCTCGTGATTCTCGCTGGATGGGTGAGATTTATACTTATCTTGGCCTAACAGTCGGATGTATCGTAAGCCAGATGAGTGATGAGGATCGCAAAGCTGCTTACCAATGTGACATTACTTATGGAACAAATAACGAATATGGATTTGATTATCTAAGAGATAATCTTAAATTCGCATTGGCGGAAATGGTTCAACGTGGTCATCATTTTGCTATTGTAGATGAAGTTGATTCAATTTTGATTGACGAGGCTAGAACACCGCTCATAATTTCAGGCCCGTCAGAAACCTCCATTGAGCTATATCAACAAGTTAACGAGTTGATTTCGGACTTTAAGACAGATGATTATGAGAGTGATGAGAAAGCGCGTTCCGCAACGCTGACAGAAACCGGCGTTGAACATGCAGAAACCTTGTTGATGCAGGCAGGTCTGATGCAATCAGGTACCTTATATGATTCAGCGAATGTCAATTTATTACACCATATCTCCCAGGCTCTTAGAGCTCATAAAATGTTTACAAAAGACAAGCATTATATGGTTAAAAATGATGAGCTTTTGATTATCGATGAATTTACGGGCAGAGCAATGCAAGGAAGGCGCTTTTCAGATGGATTGCATCAAGCGCTTGAGGCAAAGGAAAAACTCCCTATTAAGCCTGAAAATCAGACGCTGGCTTCTGTTACCTATCAAAATTATTTTAGGTTATATGATAAATTATCAGGCATGACAGGAACAGCGCTAACAGAAGCAGGCGAATTTTCTGAGATATATGCGCTTGACGTTGTGTCCATACCAACCAACAAACCTGTTTTACGAAAAGATGACGATGATGCTATTTATCGAACTGGTAGAGAACGCGATACGGCTATAATTGAGCTTATTCGGGAATGCCGCGAAAAAGGTCAACCTATCTTGGTAGGAACAGTCAGTATCGAGAAATCAGAGGCTTTATCAGAAGCACTTAAAAGCGAAAAAATTCCTCATAATGTTCTGAATGCAAGATTTCATCAAGAAGAGGCAAAAATTATTGCGGATGCTGGTATTCTGGGCGCTGTGACCATAGCTACAAATATGGCAGGTCGTGGAACAGATATTCAGCTTGGTGGTAATCTTGAAATGAAGTTGAGGGAAAATGACATTGCACCTGACTCCAAAGCAGCAGAAAAGATTGCAGCTGAAATAGAAGAGGGAAAGCAAAAGGCACTCGCTGCAGGCGGTTTGTTTGTGCTGGGAACAGAACGACATGAATCAAGACGCATTGATAATCAGCTTAGAGGCAGAACAGGCAGACAAGGCGATCCAGGATCATCTAAGTTTTTTCTATCTCTTGAAGATGATTTGATGCGAATTTTCGGTTCTGAAAAGCTAGATGGAATGTTGCAAAAACTTGGCTTGGAAGAAGGCGAATCTATTGCCCATAACTGGATTAATAAAGCAGTTGAGAAAGCACAGTCTAAGGTAGAATCTCATAATTTCGAAATTAGAAAGCAGTTGCTGAAATATGACGATGTTATGAATGATCAACGTCAAGTCGTGTTCAGCCAGCGCAAAGACATTATGCAAACAGAAAATGTGCATGATACGATATTAGGAATGCGTGAAGAGACAATTGATTGGATAGTCAGCGAGTCGATCCCAGCAGGTAGTTTTCCTGATATGTGGGATGCCGACTTACTAACATCACTCTCAATGTCTCACCTTGGCATTGAAGTTCCAGGCGCTGATTGGGTAACAGAAGATGGTGTGACGGATGGCGAAATAACGGACAGGCTAAGGTCTGCTTGCGATCGCCATATGGCTAGTAAAGCCACAATCTTTGGCCCAGATGCAATGCGTAATATTGAAAAATCTGTGATATTACAGATCCTTGACCAGCAGTGGAAAGAGCATTTGCTTAGTTTAGATCACTTGCGTCAAGGTATAAATCTGAGAGCCTATGCGCAAAAAGACCCGCTTAACGAATATAAGAGGGAAGCCTTCCAGATGTTTGAAGGAATGCTTGATAAAATGCGGCAGACAGTAACAATGGCTCTTGCTCATGTTAATTTACGGCCCCAGCAAAATGCGGGCAGTACAGACGAGGCCCCAGCAAAAAAAGATGCTAAGCAAGCAAGTGGTGAAACGCAGGTTAAAAGCGACAAGGTTCCAAGAAACGCTCCATGTCCTTGCGGGTCTGGCAAGAAATTTAAGCATTGTCACGGTCAATTTAAAGGCCAAGTTTAAAGGCCAAATTTATTGTGAGTATCATTAAAATTATGGCGTGTAGATAAATAGCGAAATTCAAATGATTAAATCCAGATGATTAAGTATAGTTTAATGTGTGAATTTCATCACTCGTTTGAAGGCTGGTTTAGTAACTCAGCAAGCTTTGAGCAACAATGTGAGCGTGATTTGATTGCCTGTCCTGAATGCGGCAACAGCAAGGTTAAGCGCGCTCTTATGACGCCAAACCTAAGCGCAGGCAAGCACAGAAACCAACCAGCTGATGGTGTGTTGAAATCGGAAGTCTCTCCAGTGGAGGCTGGCTCATCCATGGAGCAGAATTCAAACCTATCCGTGCCTGCAGATAACCAAATGAAGGAGCAATCAAAACAGCAAATAACACCCCAGCAAATAACACCCCAGCAAGTAACACCTGAGCAAATTATTACAATGGTGCGACATGTTCGCCGCTATGTAGAAACTAACGGACGCAATGTAGGGGATAAATTTGCAGAAGAGGCGCTTAAAATTCATTATGGCGAGAAAGAACAGGATATAATTTACGGCACCTGCACCCCTGAAGAAGGAGAGCAGTTAGCAGATGAAGGTGTTGAGTTTGCTGAAATACCTTTATTACCAAAGGATAATTAATTTTCAATTCGCAATCACGGCACTCAAACCAAAGACCCAGAAGCACCATAATTAACCGCGGTAATAGATGAAAATTTAAATCTGCCATCTGGCAGTGGTTTAAATCCTGTAACATCATCTATAATAATACCAGCCTTTTGGGCTTCATTTTGCAGCTCAGATGGCTTTACAAATTTATCAAAATCATGAGCGCCCTTTGGAACAATTTTTAGCACATATTCGGCTGCAAATTTAGCAAATGCGAGCGAAGCTAATGTTCTGTTTATAGTGGTGAAAATCACGACGCCTTCTGGTGCTATAAGGCGCCGAATGGAATCTAAAAATAAGGCACGATCTGATACATGTTCTATAACCTCTGATGCATAAACTACATCAAACTGATTGTCAGTAAGGGCAAGTTCTTCTGCTGAAGTAGCAGTGTAGGTGATATCAAGCATGGATGTTTTAGCATGCAGTCTAGCAGTTTCAATTGCAGAGGAGGAGCCATCAATAGCAGATACTATTCCGCCCAGCCGTGCCATTGGTTCAGCAAGTAGCCCGCCGCCACACCCGATATCTAATATTCGAATATTGGCAAGTGGTTTTGAGCTCTCCCAGTTTCCTTTTTGATGACGCTTAATCGCTGATTTTATATATTCAATTCGGATAGGGGTAAATTGGTGAAGAGATTTCAGAGGCCCTTTCGGGTCCCACCAATCTTGTGAGAGTTCTTCAAATCTCTTTATATCTTCTAAATCGATGGTAGAGTTAGATGTCATGTTGTTTCCCAAGATTCAATTTCTGACTTGTGTGTTTGAAGGGAGTTCATTAATAACCGATTACAGTATATAGAGCGAAGTTTAAAGTTATAGAAAAAAAATGGCACGTATAGTTCAAAAATTTGGCGGTACATCTGTTGGTGATCTTGATCGTATCAGAAATGTTGCACAAAGGGTCAAGTCATGCGTGGAGGCAGGAGATGAGGTCGCTGTCGTTGTGTCTGCTATGGCTGGCACTACAAATCAACTCGTTGAATGGGCAAAACAGGTAGGTCCAATGCATGATGCAAGAGAGTATGATGCAATCGTTTCAACCGGGGAGCAAGTGACAGTCGGACTGTTATCCATCGCTTTGCAAAATATCGGAGTTGATGCGCGTTCTTGGCTTGGCTGGCAAATTCCGCTCCGCACTGATGAAGTGCATGGTGCTGCCCGAATAGAAGAAATCCAAGCAGATGAAATTATTAAAAGACTAGAGCAAGGACAAGTAGCCGTTGTGGCGGGCTTTCAGGGTATTGCGCCAGACGGCCGGATATCAACTTTGGGGCGGGGCGGCTCGGATACATCTGCGGTTGCTCTTGCGGCGGCAATTCAAGCAGATAGATGTGATATTTACACAGACGTGGACGGCGTTTACACAACTGACCCGCGGATAATGCCAAAGGCAAGAAAGCTAGATAGCATTACGTTTGAGGAAATGCTTGAGATGGCATCGGCTGGTGCGAAGGTTTTGCAAACGCGCTCGGTTGCAATGGCAATGAGGCACCATGTTAATTTGCAAGTTCGCTCTAGTTTTACAGACGCCCCTGGAACATTGGTTCAAAATGAGGAAAAGCAAATGGAAAAGCAGAAAGTTAGTGGCATTGCCTATTCAGCAGAAGAGGCTAAAATAACCGTCGTTGGTTTGCCTGATAAACCTGGTATTGCGGCTAAAATATTTGGTGTGCTTGCAGATTTGCATATCAATGTTGATATGATTGTTCAGAGTGCCTCAGCCGATTTGCAAAAAACCGATATTACATTTTCTCTTGCGAGAATTGACCTTGAAAAAGCGGTGAGCGACCTTACAAATCTAAAAGATGAATTGGCATTTGAAAGATTGGTTCATGATAATAATATCGCCAAAATTTCAGTCATAGGGACGGCCATGAGAACTCAATCCGGCATTGCAAAACGGATGTTTGAGGTGCTTTCTGAGAAACAGATCAATATGCAGGTTATATCAACTTCGGAAATTAAAATATCTGTTTTGATTCAAGCAGATTACACAGAATTAGCAGTTAGAAGCCTTCATGACGCTTTTGAATTAGACAAAATTGGGTGAAATTTCAAAAAAATACCGAAAATAGCCGTAATTTAGCTATTTTTTTATTTTTTTTGCCGTTATTAGTTAAATTCATGTTAATAAGTTCTGCATAAACTAAACAATTAAATTAATATATTATAAAAGATTAACAGGTCACATGGCGATAGATCTAGGACATATTGATACGGGCGCGCGTTTGCTAGATGCAAGTGAAATTGGTGCCGTTCTAGCATCAGCAAGAAGAAGCAAAGAGATGTCGCTTCAGGATTTATCTGATACTTTGCGGATCCCAAAAAATTATCTGAAGAGTCTTGAAAATTCTGATTTTGAAAATTTACCAGGTATCGCATATGTCCCTGGATATATTCGAAGCTATTGTAAAGCCACTGATATAGATAGCAGTGCGCTTATCGCGGCCTATTTCTCATCTGTAGATGATAAAGATGTTGCCCCAATTTACGAAGTGCCAGGTCAAGCACTTGTTCCGAAGTTTTCGAAGAGTTCTGTTGCGATGGTAGCAGTGATTATCGCAATCATTGGATATACAAGCTGGTTTGTCGTTTTAAGAGACACGCCTGATCAGGTAGTATCAGTGCCGCCCGTATCAGAACAAGTCCCGCAACTAGCAGATGCGGGTGATGCAGCCATTCAAAATTTACCTAATACTAATAGCGAGCAGACGGCCCAGCTGGATATACAAACGCCGCCCATAATCGATGATACTAGTTCTGAACTGGCGGTTGCCGGCTCTGATTTGGAAAATAATCAGGTGGATGATAATAGCCCATCTGAAATCGCGGAAGCAGAATTGCCATCACAGATACCAGCTTCGTTGGAGAAATTGGAAAATCAAGAAACGCAGATAGCGTTATCATCAGATAGCTTAGCGTCAGATGAATCACTGCAGGCTGCTGATATTCAAACGGCGGCGGCAGTCGATCCAAAGCCTCAATCCTCAAATCCTTCGTCAGCTATTGCAAAAGAGGTTGAGCTTTCTGATACCCTAACGATAAGAGCAACTGCTTCTTCATGGATTGAAATGGTAAATTCAGATGGAGATGTGATAACCAGCAAACTTCTGCGCACGGGTGAGAGTATTGCTGCAAATCTAGACGATAAGTTATATCTTACTACTGGCAATGCTGGCGGGTTAATGTTTGAGTTGATGGATGTGCCTGCGTTCAGGGTTGGTAAGACAGGCGAGATTGTAAGAGATCTTCCTTTGCGTGCAGATAGTATTATTAGCAGAAAATTTGATTAGCAACGTAATCGCCTAGTGCTTGATACGAGGGGCGCTCTCGTGATTTAATACTAGTGTTGAGCCAAAAATTCTTTTATACCAAATACAAAAATAGACTAATTTACCTAACATCAGTATGTGGTTTAACTTGTAATGACACAATCTTCCTATCGACCATTTCGAATGATAGATCGTCGTAAAACCCGTCAAATAATGGTTGGTAATGTCGCGGTTGGTGGTAGCGCACCTATTTCCGTTCAAACTATGACAAATACACTTACCTCAGATGCGCAGGCAACAATAGACCAGATACGTCAAGTTGTGGATGCAGGCGCCGACCTTGTTAGGGTTTCATGTCCTGATGAAGCAAGCACAAAGGCACTCAAGCAAATTTGCGATGAGAGTGAAGTGCCTATTATTGCCGACATTCATTTTCATTATAAAAGAGCGTTAGAGGCAGCTGATGCAGGTGCTGCTTGTCTTAGAATTAACCCCGGCAATATTGGAAACTCTTCGAGGGTAGCCGAGGTGGTTGCCGCTGCAAAAGCAAATAATTGTTCCATGCGCATTGGTGTAAATGCAGGTTCTCTTGAAAAACATCTTCTTGAAAAATACGCGGAGCCGTGCCCAGAAGCATTGGTTGAATCTGCATTGGAACATGCAAGGATATTAGAAGATCATAATTTTGATCACTATAAAATTTCAGTTAAAGCCTCTGATGTATTTCTAGCAGTCGCAGCATACCAGCAATTATCTGAAGCGATTGATTGCCCGCTTCATATCGGCATAACTGAGGCTGGCGGGCTTAGAGCTGGAACTGTCAAATCTGCTATCGGTTTAGGGAACCTATTATGGGCAGGTATCGGCGATACGGTTCGCGTCTCATTATCTGCAGACCCTGTTGAAGAGGTTAAAGTGGGGTATGAGCTTTTAAAATCACTCGGATTAAGGCGGAGAGGGGTTACGGTTATTTCCTGTCCATCTTGTGCGCGCCAACAATTTGACGTGATAAAGTCAGTTGCTGAAATTGAAGAAAGACTTGCTCATATAGATGTTCCAATAACAGTCTCTATTATTGGCTGTGTTGTGAATGGCCCTGGTGAAGCACGTGAAACCGATATAGGTCTTACGGGTGGCGGTAAAGGCACGCATCAGATATATCTATCTGGAATGGCTGACCACCGTTTTACCGATAATAATATTGTCGAGCATGTTGTCACTCTGGTTGAAGAACGCGCTGCCATGATTAAACAACAAGAATTAGAGAAGCCAGCGCACTCATAGATCTAGAAAGGCAAGGTTAATGAAACCGATGCAACCTGTTCGAGGCACAGCTGATTTGATGCCTAGACAGAAATCACAAATGAATATTGTTCTTGAAAAAGCGAGCCTTATTGCAAGTAGATACGGTTTTCAGGACATGGAAACACCTATTTTTGAATTTACTGAGGTTTTTAGCAGACCTCTTGGAGAAAGCTCTGACGTTGTTGCAAAAGAGACATATAGCTTTGAAGATAGAGGGGGCTCGAGCTTAACACTCAGACCTGAAGGCACAGCGTCTGTGATGCGTGCATTGATTAGTAATGGGCTTACCCAATCATTGCCACAGAAGTTTTTTTATGCAGGTCCTATGTTTAGATATGAGCGACCGCAAAAAGGGAGAATGAGACAATTCCACCAAATTGGATGTGAATATATTGGAAGTTTTAATCCATTGGCTGATGCAGAAGTGATTGGGTGCGCGGCGCAATTTTTATCTGAATTAGGCGTTCTTGATAGCTGTATATTGCATTTAAACTCTCTTGGAGATGGTCAGAGTAGGGATGCTTACAGAGCTGCGCTAATTGCCTTTCTATCAGACTATAAAAATGAATTATCAAGTGATAGTCAGCGCAGATTAAATGAAAACCCATTGCGGATACTAGATTCAAAAGCAGATGAGGATCGTGAGATTCTAAAAAATGTGCCTCAATTGCCAGCGTTTCTTACCAGCCAAGCACAACAGCATTTCGAGCAGGTAACAAACGCGCTTGATAAGGCCGGTATCAACTGGCAGCTCGATACTAATCTGGTCAGAGGCCTTGATTATTATTCTCACACGGCATTTGAATTCATCACAGACGAACTTGGCTCTCAAGGGACAGTGCTTGGCGGGGGCCGCTATGATGGATTATCTGCCATGCTAGGGGGGCCAGATATCGGTGCGGTTGGCTTTGCTGCTGGCGTTGAGCGCCTTGCATTACTCATAGAACAAAAACAGGAATTTACCTACGATATCGCGGTCGTAATTGCAGATGACAATGCGGCATCAGATGGATTTGCGCTTGCCCAGAATTTACGTCTGCAAGGCTTAAAGACAGATATTCCTATGGCACCTCAACTTGGTAAAAAGTTGAAAAGAGCTAGTTTAATTGGTTGTAAGTTAAGCTTTATCATAGGGGAAAATGAAATTAAGAGCGATACTATCCAAGTTAAAATTATGACAACGGGCGAGCAAAAACAAATGGAAACATCACAAGCATTATCATTTGCCGCAACGTTTTTAAAGCATGGTCTAGAAGGCAATTTATCAGAATGAGTCTTGAGAAGAATATATCCCGTCTATTATCCAGAAAAGATGAAATTGAGGAAAGACTATCCTCTTCTTCGCTAGATACTGCAGATTTAATGCATTTATCAAAAGAGCTGTCAGATTTGCGCCCAATAGCAGAGCAAGCTGCAAAGGTTCAAAAACTAAAAATGGAACTTAGTGACGCTGAAAATTTGGTAAAAGACCAAGACGCTGATGCAGAGATGGTCGCTCTTGCAGAAGATGAGATTCAGGAAATTCGTCCAAAAATTACGGAAGAAGAATACCAGCTGAAATTATTGCTCTTGCCTAAGGATAAAGATGATTCAAGAAATGCAATCTTGGAAATTAGAGCAGGTACAGGCGGTGATGAAGCTGCTTTGTTTGGGGCAGATTTATTTGGAATGTATCAAAAATTTGCCTCACAGCAAGGATGGCGTTTTGAGGTTATGGAAATCTCCGAAACAGGGATTGGGGGGTATAAAGAAGCAACCGCAAATATCTCTGGGCAAGAGGTTTTTGCAAAGTTAAAGTTCGAGTCTGGTGTGCACCGTGTTCAACGTGTCCCTGACACCGAAACTGGCGGCAGAATTCATACATCAGCCGCTACAGTTGCGGTTTTGCCAGAGGCAGAAGATGTTGATATTGACATTCGAGAGGCAGACTTAAGAGTGGATATTTTTCGCTCATCAGGCCCGGGCGGACAATCTGTTAACACAACAGATTCAGCTGTTCGTATTACCCATATGCCGACAGGGATTGTGGTTAGTCAGCAAGATGAGAAATCACAACATAAAAATCGTGCAAAAGCGATGAAGATTCTTCGCTCAAGATTATATGATGCTGAACGAGCAAAGCAGAATGCAGAAAGAGCGGCCTCACGAAAAGGGCAGGTTGGTTCTGGAGATAGATCAGAGCGAATCCGAACCTATAATTTCCCGCAAGGAAGGGTTACAGACCATCGCATTAATCTAACTCTTTATAAGCTGGACAAGATTTTAATGGGGGAAGCCCTGAGCGAAATTATAAATGCTCTTCTTGCGGAGGAGCAGGCTGAAAAACTCGCCGATGGCCAGAGTTAGGGGTTCTTGTGAATGCATCTTGTCATCTACCATCACTTATTGCCGAGGCAACCAAAAAGCTTCGTGACAGATGTGGTGATAGGGCAGTGTTTGAAGCGCGCTTATTGCTTGGCATCGCAACTGGCAGTGATGAAGCTATCTATCCCCATATGAGTGTTCAGCCCACAGAGCAGCAAATAGCACACTATGATACCTTGATTGCTCAGAGATGTGCCGGAAAACCAATTAGCAGAATACGAGGCTGGCGAGAATTCTGGTCTTTGCGTTTCTATTTAAACAGCGCAACGCTTGACCCAAGACCTGAAAGTGAGTTGTTAATAGATAAAGCTATTTCATTTGCCGAATCTCAACACATCACGCAGAACCAGCAATTTCGGGTGCTGGATCTTGGAACAGGCAGCGGTTGTTTGTTGCTAGCATGTCTTAGCGCGATAAAGCATGCAACGGGTGTCGGGATTGATATAAATGAGCAGGCAATTATCCAAGCACAAATGAATGCGCGCTCACTGAATTTAGAAGCACGTTCTGAATTTTTTGTCTCCAATTGGTTTGATGGCCTTGGCGATAACAGCTTTGATATGGTTCTGTGCAACCCGCCTTATATTCCAACTGAGGATGAGGCAAGCTTGCAAGATGAAGTACGGCTATTTGACCCTAAACAAGCCTTATTCTCGCATAATCAGGGATTAGCTGATTATGAAATAATTTTTGCTTCATTGGCAGGTTATTTAAACCCTAATGGTATTGCTTGCGTTGAAATAGGTCATAAGCAGTCAGAACAAGTGATGGAGTTGGCGTATCGGTTTAATCTGAATGTACGAGAAGTATTGCCAGATTTACAAGGAATACCGCGCTGTTTAGTTCTGTGTCACTAGAACAACACAGTTTTACAAGAAATCGAAAAAAAATTGAAAAATTCGCAATTTTTGCTTGTTATTTAAGTGTAGCCGTGTCTTATATTACCTAGTTTTTAAGGTATATGATGTACCATAACGTAAAGGCTAATCTCCGAAAATGATACGGAACACCAGCACATAGCCTGGTTAAATTGGCAACGGATATTTAATGAGACCAAATAATCAAAACGGAAAGCGTTCTCGCGGACGCGCACGCCGTCCTAGCGGTTTTAATCAACCAAATGTGAATAGAAATACCACATTTGAGTCAAACGGACCTGAGGGTAAGTTGAGAGGAAATGCTCAACAATTATTCGAGAAATACACAGCACTTGCCCAAGATGCGAACTCTTCGAGTGAACGCATTTCAGCAGAAGCGTTTAGCCAGTTTGCAGATCATTATTACAGGGTCCACCAAACTATTCTGGCTGCTATGGAGCAAAAGCGAAATACGCATGAACAAAAATCTGAACCTAAGCAAAAATCTTCAGAAGAAGCATCATCATCCCTAGAAAATGGTGGGAATGCGGATAAAGAAACAGAAGCAGACATAACAAACAAAACATCTGAAGACGATGAGACAGCATCTAATACTATAGACCAGGATGCAGAGGCCCCAGCTAAAGTGGCTGAAAAACCTGGCAAGAGTGAAACCGCAAAAGCTGTCCCGCAAGAAGCAGATGATGCAGTTGCTTAAGCTCTTTTGAAGGTTGCCTCTGATTAATTGCCAATCTAATCACGACCAATCATCCCTGATACCCAAAATGGTTTATTGCAGAATCAATTTATCGGTTTGTGATATTTTTCCAGATTTTATAACGCGAGCAAAAACACCAAGATCACTATGTCCAAAATGCGCTCTCATCTCTTGAGGTAGAAGCTGGCTTGTAATATCACCTGTCTTGGCACTTACATTAATCGCATTACAGCGACCAACCGGGGATTGAAATTCTAATTCTGCGTTGCCAATCTTAGCCTTTCGGCCAACCCAATTAAATTCTTCAAAGGGGGTTTGTGTCTCAATCCAGATATTTAGCCTAAATCGAAAATAGGAATCATCTAAGGAAAAACGTTGGATAAGCTTATTTGCAGATGCGCTTGCACCGATACTTATCCATTGGCTGCGCGTATCGCTTAAGCCCCCAGTTTCAGCTTCAATCAAATTTAGATTTGCGCGCTCATTAGTGTTGGTTAGATTTGTAATTGCATTAGCAAAGGCATTTTTTGCAGCCGAATCTGTAAGATTAAACGCTTCGCTGGAGCCTTCAATCTTTAAGGTAAGGGGGGTTTGCGATATCAGGGAAAGCCGCGTTTTGGCAAGAGAGGGCTGATTCACTAATTGTTTAAAATGTGATTTGGGAAGCCATGAGGTAGCAGCTTTATGATTCAGCGATTGTGAAAGCGCAAATTTCCGGTCATTATCAAGAAGTTGATTTTCTTTCAAGGAACAGTCTTCTAGCTCGAACCCTTGAAGCCCCTTTATTGGAAAAAAATGAATTGATTGAATAGGGTGCATTATTCTATAGGAGCGCGCAATTGCGTATGTTTAGCGTTTTTATTTTGATACTTATTTTTTATCAAACGATAATGTCCAAAATTCTAATTTCCAAAGTCTAATTTCCAAAGTCTAATTTCCAAAGTCTAATTTCCAAAGTCTAATTTCCAAAGTCTAATTTCCAAAGTCTAATTTCCAAAGTCTAATTTCCAAAGTCTAATTTCCAAAGTCTAATTTCC
>JADHOL010000013.1 GCA_016779005.1 Alphaproteobacteria bacterium | reverse complement strand
GTTGGTTTGGTATAACACACAGTATAACAAATGTGCCTGTTGACACCGACAAGTGATAAGCTAACCTATTGATATTACTCAAGGGAAACTTGAGTTGGCGCAGGACTAAGGTAACGAACAGCTTCTCAGCCGCACCATTTCTCGTGTTTTACCCGATATAACCAATTGATTTGTAAGCATATTATGTGTTTATAGACAACCTCTACCTCTGTCTCTATTATTTCCCAGCAAACATGTTCGTCGTACAGGTTAATTGCGCAGGTGGTTCTAAAATAAAATACCGAACACCCCTTTAATTTTATGTAAATATAACTACATCTTATGATAGAAATAATAGCGAAAGCTTTCATTTTTAGGTTTTAAAGACACGTTACGGTATTGTCGTTCTGCTCTTTCGCTGTTGCAAACAGACAACATGAGAGGGCTAATGCTATGGCTGATATAGATAAAAATGTGTTCGTCAGCCACATTCACGAAGATGACGCAGAGGTCGGCAAGTTAAAAGACTTGCTGGCAAAGCAGGGGTTTAACATCCGTGACTACTCTGTTACCAAAGACAATCCCAATAACGCGTACAATGAAGATTACATCAAGCAGGAGATTTTAAAGCCTCGCTTAGATGAATGTAGCACTTTAGCAGTAGTGGTAACTCCTGAGACTAAGAACAGTGACTGGGTAAATTGGGAGGTAAGTTACGCAGTCCAGCAAGGCAAGAACATAGTCGGTATATGAGCAAATGGCTGTAAAGGTGAGAATTTACCGAAGTCGTTGGATGATTACGCTAATGCGTTTGCAGTTGGTTGGGACAGCCAATCAATCATCGATGCAATCAGTACTCCAAACTCAAAGTATGCATATGATTCTGATGGAAGTATTTATTCCAGTAGGTCAGATTTTAAAAGGCATGGGTGCTAGTATGACGAAGCTCTTTTCCTATGTTGTCACAAGAGATTATGGCTTTGCCCCAAATCCGTTTCATAGCTATTGCACTTTGGCGACTTGTAAACCGCAAATCAGGAAACACGCAAATGTTGGTGATTGGGTAGTGGGCACTACCTCAGTAGCTATTGGCTCTCGTCATGGGAGTAAACCGATGCTGTTATACTGGATGAAGGTCTCAGAGATACTGACTTTTCAACAATATTGGTCTGACACCAGATTTCAAGTTAAGAAGCCAATGTTAAATGGTAGTAAAAAAATGGCTTATGGCGATAATATTTATCATCAAACATCATCTGGAGTTTGGATGCAGTCAAACTCTCACCATACTTACCCAGATGGGAGTATTAATAGAGAAAATCTAAGTACAGATACAGGGCAAACAAACAATGTATTGATATCCAATGAGTTTGTGTACATGGGTGAAAACCCACTTCCAATACCTCCAAGCGTAGCGAACCATCAAGGAGTTGCATTAGCTAAGAAAGGAGCGGGACACAAATCTTCTGCATTTAATGCCAGTTTCATCTCAAATTTTGAAAACTGGCATTACAATTTTTATTGTTTAGGTAACGCCCCAATGGGCTTTCAAAACAAACCCTCTGACTGGTGATTACTATAACAACTTTTTTAGTTCATCTGCATATTCCTGAAGCTGTTCATTTATGGTTGTCATATCTGTGATGAGTTCGTCATAGTCAGAGTATGTTTGTTGTAACTCCTGTGGTGAAAGGGAAGGGTTTTTCTCTCTTGCCTGAGCGTACCAATGACGATAGCGAGCCTGCCATCTGGTGAGGTGAGGTCTCAGTCCTTGATTGAGGGTTTTTACACCAATATCCACGAGCATCCTTGCACTCTCATAGTCGTGTATTTGCGTTGCAGGTATGTCTGCAATCAGTAATCTAACTCTTCCAAACAAATGATACCAACTATCATACACCTCATGGATGACATCATGCTCAGGGTCTATAGGGGTGGCAGCTTTGCGTGTCACAAGTTCAGTCCAAATCTGATGGGCAATATTTAAGTCTTGTATATTGGGCGTGAGTTCAACCTCCCCAACCCCACCTAATTTTATATTAAGACGAGTTGCTTTAAACCCTTTTCGTTTCAACCACCACCAAACTGACACAGCAAGAATCACTCCTACAATAGTAAAAGCGATAGCCGTTTTCCAGCAATAGAGGTGGGTGGAAATTGTTAAAATGAGTACCTCCAATATTGATAAATCTGAGCTTATTAGAAAATTCTAAAGTGTTGTTTTTATTATATAATTGACTCTCTTATATTATATTGCAACCCTTCATTTATTGTGAATACGAGGAGAATGATATTGCAGAAAACAGAAATCACATTCAGGACTTACGAAGAAGCGATACAGAAAACAGAAGTTTTAAATAAAGACTCACACTTCACTGTCTATCAGCTAGGGCTGTCTGGTGAGATTGGAGAGCTTTTAACGGAGATTAAAAAAGATAAACGTGGGGATGTTGGAGATATTGAGCATTCTCAAGCTATTTGCCAGGAGTTGGGAGATTGTCTCTGGTATCTTGCACAAATGTGCAGGCTGGTGGATGGCAGTCTTCATAAGATTGCTGGATTTGATGATTATACTTGTATCGATGTGATTCAGAAAGAAACAAAAGATAACGTTGTTTTCGAATTGGCAAATGACCTCGTCATTTATAATGGCATATTATGTGATGAGTTAAAGAAAGAATGTGATGTAAAAAAAGTCCTTAATGATTTGCTCTGTTGCTTGGTTGCTATTGCATCAACGTCTGACATGTCACTAAGCGAAATAGCTCAAATAAATATGGAAAAAACATTGAAGCGCTTTGGTAATGACTTCAGCCATCTAAAATGGTTAGATGATAGCTTTCCAGACTTTGAGCAATTGCCACGAGAGCTGAATGTAGAGATACGGCAAGAATGGGTTGGCAACACTCAAAAAGCAATGTTGTTTATTAATGGATTTATGTACGGAAACCCTTTGGATGATAATATATCAGGGGAGGAGGACTACTTCCGTTATCCATGACATCTTCCATATGGCGTTTGTTGCTTACCTTTGGTGGTCACCAAGCTTTAGGGCTTTATTGAACAAAAAAAGGCGAAGCAACCCTGTGACGGACAAGAACGAGGATGGTGGTAGAGCAAGGTTGCTTGAGGAAGGACTTGTACATTTTGTCTTTAGATATGGAAAAGACAATGATTTCTTTGATAGTAAAACGGATGCCAGAGTTACTTCATCTATTTTAAATGCTATCGAGGTTATGGTTAAGGGGTATGAGGTACAGGATAGGCCGCTATCTCTCTGGAATGATGCGATTATCAATGCCTTTAGGGTCTTTCTTGAGGTAAAAAAGAATGGTGGCGGCTATATCACAATTGATATGATGAATAGAAAACTTAGTTATGAAAAAGAGAACCCGAATAGCACTAAAAGAAATGCAAACTCCTAAAGTGACCATATTAGCTAATCAGGTTTTCAGCATAAAAATCTGAGGCCAGATATAACATAAGCGAACCTACCAAAAGCGATTGAGAAATCATTCAACTCTATTGCAGATTTTGAAGATAATGGCATAGTAGAGAAAGTAGTAGGGCTTGTTGAATTGTTAAAAAATCTTGAACAGAGGAAATAAATGCATACCATCATCAAAATCGCCGTAATCTCTGTCCTGATATTATTTCTGGTGGTTGCGGCAATCGAGTTATTATAATCTCATTTTAAAGTTTGATTAATCATAATTTTTTTGGTTAGTATTTAGGTATAGCTGATTAAGGAGATTGTGAAGTAAGCGGAATAGTAAAAAAATCGTTTGATGCGCCTGACGAGGTAAGAGCACCAGACAAGGCAAATGTGAATGTGTGTGATCTAGGCGGCGTTGCGGCCGCTAAAATGTTGCTTCAGCCCGGATGGAGTTGGTCTACCTGCATAAAGCCGGTCGTCGGCGGAGAGAGCTGTCAGGCACGCCATGTCGGCACAGTATTGTCAGGCTCTATGTCAGCCAAGCATGAGGATGGCACTACAGAAACCTTTGTTGCTGGTGATGTATATGTAATTGAGCCAGGTCATGATGGATGGGTTGAAGGCAATGAAGAGTGCGTTGCATTAGAGTTCAACGCGACCGCGGCAAAAACCTATGCGACTGCGAAATAATTCTATATATCTATCTTATTAAAGTGCGCCCCATAGTCACATTGCGTTTAGGATGTGTGGGGCGCCTTATTATGGGCTGGTGTTGTCGCCCGCCAATACACGCATTTTGATGATACTTACACATTGAGGATGATAAATAGCTTTATCTTTTCAATGAATAAGACCAATATTTTAAAAAACTGGATCAAAATATGCGTGAGCTTTATCAAGTTTGGCCATCAAGCCTTACTAATGACCAAATTCAATCTATCATGGATGCCTGCCTTGACGAGCCAGAATTAGATGCAAAAACATTTTCATCTAAGGATGTATTATCGGATGTTCGGGTTAGTTCTATTAGATGGATATCCTCACCTGAAATAAAAGACTTGCTTTGGTCTTATGTTCGACGTGCTAATTACGATGCCTTTAATGTTGATGTCGATAATAATTGTGAAGTGCAATATACAGAATATCATGCCAGCGCGGGCGGCCATTATGATTGGCATCAAGATGTTCATTGGAATGGACAAGCCGATAATGACAGAAAAATATCTGTAACGGTTCAATTAAGTGATGCTGATAATTACCAAGGCGGTAATTTCGAGTTTGATGAGTTAAAAACCAATGCTGACTTTCGCTCAAAAGGGACTGTTCTTGTATTTCCGTCCTATATAAGACATCGCGTGCTTCCTGTTAGCAGTGGCGTGCGACAATCGCTGGTGGCATGGTTTAAGGGGCCCAGATGGAAGTAATCCTGCTCACATATATGCGAATGACAGTCAGCTGGTGCCTTTATGAGATGCCCTAAATTGCCGCCCTGCTTAATAAACTTGCCTAATAAATTTGCCTAATAAATTTGCCTAATAAATTTGGTTAATAAATTTGCCTAATAAATTTAGTTAATGAGAATGCAAAGCTATCGGTGCGATAGACTATCATATTGGGATATAAGGCTATTGGGGATAAATATGTTTATGGAAACTGAAAGCCCTCTTAGTCTTGAAGCCATATTTATATTATTGCATTAATGCCTCAATACGCTCTTTATTTCTTTCAATCGCTTCTCGATTTTCCAGTATCTCATTTCGGCGCGTATAAATCTCATCTTTGTTTTTCATGAGGTTTTCATAATTCGCACTAGATTTACTAAATACTTTTTCCACCTTGTCAGACAAGCTCGCTATGATGGATTGAATTTGAATAATAAAAAGTTTGTTTGAATTGATTTCTTTTTTCATTTCTTCTGGCGAGACATTCTCACTAATCTTCTCGCCCTCCAAAAGTTTTGTATTCGCTTCTATCTGGGCTGCATTAAATTCAACGATTATTTTGTTGGTTTCCATAATTTGCCGGTTTATTTTTATTAATTCGGCATTAACAGCGGCCATTCGCTCACTTACCTCAAGCGTTTGGGTATTTATGTTCGCCTTATGAAGCGTATATTCAAGCCTGCTTTTTTCTTTCTGTATTTTAATATAATCTGCCTCAGGCTCAGAATTTGAAACCATATTATCGAGTATGGTTATCCTATTGACATAAACTTCCTCAGTATTACTTAATGACATTCGCCTATTGCCCGTAAAAGCTGAGGAATAGTTACTAAGTATCATCATTCGATTTTCTTCTATGAGCGCTCTGGATTGCTCTATTTTTACTTTACTCTTATAAACTTCTGTTTCTAAATTGAATAATTCTTTTGGAGAATTAATTCCCAAATCTTTATAATTGCCATTATTACTCATCCGAAGTCTCCAAAGTTTTGTTTCTTATATATTCTGTAAAAAATGATTAATCCTAAATTACGCGTGCCATAATCTTATGCCCGATAAAACCTATCTTGGCTGAGTGAGATTAGAAGTGCTCACACATAGCCACTTACTTATATCAGTTATTACTACTATAATCTGAACAAACAGAGAGATGAGAGTCAATGCACAAGCGCGTTTGTGCGACGTAATTTTCTTGTGCATTTAGCATGAAAATCATTAGGGTTTGATTTTGCTTAGATATCTTCTAGCCTTGATAAAGGGTTTGATAGAAACTCTTAATAAAGCGATATATGAAATAAATTCACAAATTGCTCGTCTGGATAGTACTTGTTTTATGAGGCGTATTTGTGTTTAGAGAATAGCCAAACAGGTGATGCTTTAAGTGTCTGTTATTTATAAATTATTTATGATGATAGCCGTTGTAGCTATTATCGTTTCCAATTATATGAGGTAGCGTGATGTATTGTATTAAAGTCGATATGCCAGAATTCTTATGCGACATAGATGATGAGTTAAAAGCAATTTATCATAGCAAAGATACAGTATGTATTTGGGTTTTTAAAACCAGAGTTGATAGAAACAGGTTTGTTGATGAAACTGCTGGGATGATGAAAGCGGAACGAGAAAATTATTTTGCAGAACATTTTGGGTAATATTCGCGCCGTCAACACACCTAATTCCAGAGTAGCAATAGCGACAGGATTTTTTTCACCGACAGAAACTATTCTTTGATTTTTGTTTTACCTTGTTCCAATACCGAGCTGAGAACATCTAATTTTTGTCTAATTTGTTTTATGTTAATCTCTAACTCTTTGCTTTCATCATTTAAGTCAAAAATATTTGTGATGTGCTTTTCTAACTGAGCTGTGATTAATGTTAGCTCGGATGCTAATTCAGCAGATTGAAGATTTGAAACAATTAATCTGCGTTGGGTCTTCTCCCATAAAGCGAATATAATAGGCTCTTTTTTTGCCAGTCTCAAAATATAATTCTTGGGTATTTTTCGTGCTTTTAACCCAGCAGCACCAGCAACGGCCGTCACGGTTCTTTTGGTGTTAAGCATTAATGATGTTTCACCAAAAATTTCGCTCGAGCCTATTCTTCCTAATCTAAGGCCGTCTTTATCAAAAATTTCTGAGTTGCCTTCTAAAATATAATAAGCGTCGCTTGAACCATCGCCATATGAATATATCATTTCATGCGGAGATCAAATACATATATCGTCTTTTTTAATCATATCGATATTTAATCACTCAGAACTATGCTACGAAAAATTGCCGGAACAATAACCTATATGTCAGTTTCTAAATTTGATACTATAATGAATAGATAATAATAAGATTAGCAATTGAAAGTCCATAGTTTAGTTTTTGCTTACGCGCTAGGCACAGGAATGTGATGGTTAGGATATCAACTCTAAATTATTATTTTTACAGAAATCTTTAATAATGTGCTTAATTAATACGATGAAAAGTTACATTTTAAGAATAGTTGAAGCCTTATATTTTGGTAGCTCATTCGGAGGTGATAGGCGCAGAAGAGCGTCTCTTTGTTTTTAATAAACAAGACCTTCAACATATAGTTTATGTGCAGAAGTTTTTAGTAAGGGCGCTGATATCCAAACATATTTAGTTCAATGTCGCAGAAACTCTCAATTGCCTTATCGATGAATTTAGCAGATTTCAGATAGTCAATTTCTATTTCTCTGCCTTTTTGTCTGTATCCTGATTTCAAGAAGGTAGTGCTAAAGCAATTTTTAATTTTAGATAATTCATCTGAATTAAGAGGAAGTTTACTCAAATCTTCACTCAAATTCTCGAATTTTAAAAAAATATCAACGATACAGTTTCCATTAATTTTATATTGGTAATTATTTTGTCCAATTAAATGACGATTATCAAAAACCCATTGTTCGAACGGGGCTCGTCTCTCTTTTCCTGGATTCCAATGATAGAATGAGAGCAAGTAATCCCAAGGGTTTCTGACAATACTAATTTTTTTATAATCGTTGAATTTTGCGTCCCCTAAATAAGATTTAATGTCATCTGCAGAACAATGAGGATGAAACTTCTTAGGCCATTTGAATTTTTGTAAATCACGCTTATTTTGTTTTGAGAAGTTTTGGATTAAATCAGATAATTTCTTACGATTATTCTGCTCGCATAGGCCAAATAATTTTTGACGTGCTTTTTCTTCGTCCTTACTAAGGTAGGTTGCTATATCTATGTTAGATAATATGCTGGAGAGCGCAAATTCTACAGAGCTTCCAGCCACTTTATAGGGTTTCAGGAATATGCATTTATATTTTTCAGATATAATCATCTGCACCACCTTTAACTATATATTAAATATAGTTAAAAAAAAGTTAAAGGTATATACCCAATAATGAGAGTTACCCTTATCTTATTTTTGGCACTTTGCGTGGTCGCATTATTTCTGCGCTTTTATGGATATGCAGAACGAAACAACCAAATAATCTCTATAATGGGTGGGTAGATAAAGGCATGGGTAGCTAGATAAAGGGTTTGAGAGCAGATCATTAAAGATTTTGATGGATGAGTTTCAAAAAATAGTTTTCTCACTTTTATGCCGTTTCAGGCCTAGAGGCTATCATTCATGCGATACCTTGCACCACATAGCTTTCAATGCGTTATTAGGTTCGAAAAAATATAGAAGGGGTGTTCGCTGAGGTTAAAACCACATTTTGCTCCCCAGAAGGAATTATCCAGAGGAATTATCTAGAAGGAATCACCCAGAAGGAAACATAGAACCGTTCACCTCTTTTCTTTAGCATGACGGGCAATATTCTTAATATTAGCCTGCATATTCATTAGAAAATATTGCTACACTGGCGTGTTGTTTATTTAATATGTTCAAGGGAATAACTGATAAAAAAATAGGCATTTTGGATTAATTGCCAAATAGAGGTCGCTAAATAATGTTATACGTCAAGAATTTATGCTAAATCTAAAAACAAGATATAAATTTATATTTCAATTTTATGCACATGATGGTCATGCAATCAGCTGAATTACCTAAAAATGAAGAAGCTCGAGTTAACAAACTCAAAGCGACGGGTGTGCTGAATGCAGATAGGCACAAGCAGTTCACGGTATTTAACGAAGTTGCCAAAATTATTACTAATTGCTCCGCTAGTTTCGTGAATATTATCGACCAAGATACACAATTTGCATTAAGTAGTTCTGGGGTAGATAAATCGTTTCTAGAACCGCTTCCAAGAAAAACCTCAATATGTCAGTATGCATTGCTTGATCCTGAACCCACAATTATTCCGGATTTGACAAAAGATAGTCGTTTCTCATCACTATCTATTGTAGCAGATTATCCAAACATTATGTTTTATGCTGGCTTTCCGCTTATCACAAATGAAGGGTTAATTCTTGGCACCTTATGCGTTATGGATTTCCAGCCAAGTGAGCTTAGGGAAGAGCAGATTAGGCTGATGAAGAACCTTACGATTAATGTTTGTCACCAAATAATGAATTTAGAAGCTCAGAAATCTTTAATCGTTGAAAAAACTAAAAAGATTTTATCATTGGTGAATGAGATTGCGCCACAGTGCAACATTGCTAATATCCAACATTTTCTTCAATTTGCCGATTCAGGTATTATGGACAGAAATGCTGGCGAGGATTTGGCGAGGTTAGGTCTTGTGGAGCGTTTATCTGGTGAAACTGAAAACGGTTATCAATTAAGTAAAACGGCCCATAAAATAGCTGCTGAATTAGGGGAGTTTGAGAAACCATATAGTGGTACTATATTAAGCCAAGGCGACTCACGAATTAGTGTAGATGAATTATTAAAACAAATAGATGAGGATTTTTGATGTTTTCCTCTATTATAAATTTAAAATTCCCTAGCACGGCCGAGGCAAAAATAGCAGCCAGCCATTTTTCCGAGATTTTGGGCTCCAAGATTTCATATTACGATTATCTTGGTATCCAGATTACCATTGGAAAGTCTGGTGAGTTATCAATTGGTGTCAGGTTTGACGAAGCAGTGCGATTGAAAAAATTTGAGAGTGATATTCCTAGCCTGCTATCAGATATTAAAAAGTCCTTTATTTATAAGGAAGAAAAATATTCAGGTGTTTGCATCTATAGTTTTGAGAGGGAAGCACAAAATTCAGCTGTTAATATTTCAACTGGAAAAACGGTTAATTAGCGGTGGTATTTTTTTTAGTATATCTCTAAGTCTCTTTAAATCTGAAAACCAAAATATGTGTGGCCTATTATTCTTTCTAACTCAATTTAATAAGGGGTATTAATGTGAATAACACTGTCAAATTAGTTTTGGGAATAGCTTTGTTTTTTATAGCTCTGAATGGATGCTTATATTTACTTGGGTTTATGGGATAATTCTGACGCGTCAATAGCGTGTATTTGATATGTATAAAAAATGGTTTTTGATAGTTACAATAGCGATGCTATTTTCAGCCCTATATTTTAAGATACAAGTCCCCCGCATTTAATAGGTGAAGCAAAATACGCATCACTCATAGCAATTCTTAGCACTGTTAATGCCCAAACTTTATTTTATGCTGTTATTATAGGGTTCTTTGTCATTCCTATGTTCCTAAAACTTAAGGGTGGTTGTAAAACTACCCTTTTTTTTAAACCAAATTTTCTAGATGGTTTTGTGGAACAGTGCCAGCGCTACCGCAATATGACACTCAATTTTGAAATTCGGGCAAATTATCTAAATCGGTTCTGTGCGCATAGTTTTTGAATATTTTCAATGCGATTAAGAATGCTAGAATTATAATAAAATTGGGCATGATACACTCACTTTATTATTATATACGTATCCCAAATTAATTTAGATTATTTATTTCATCAGAATGTTTTCTAAAACACTTGATTGACTTCCCCAATAAATGTTACGAGCGGTGAGGATGGGTAATGTTTTATCTGTTCTTTATAACGGCTAATAGATTGGAGTACACATGTTCAAAAAAGTGATACAAGCCATTCTAAGCTATCTTCTCATCGGACTTATAATTATCGTCGTGCTTTGTCTTGCAATGGTATTATTTTATGTCATTGAAGGCGCTGTAAGTTTGTAGGCGCGCGAGTAGTCATGTTTTTTAACCAACACCCGATGCACTCATAAATAACATATCATTATAATACTGAGTATGCGTCTACCGGGTATCGGTGTTTTTAAGTGCTGTTGTAAGTATTAGTCTTGCTTTATGGGTGTTGCGCCTGTCTCGGTTCGGACAATTTTTCCATCTTTTTTAGTGCTTACAATCATTACAGCTTCACTTGTGCCATCTGGGAAGTTCATCATTTGATGCATTACTAAAATATCATCATTTTCGTAAAGGCACCTATCATTCATAATTTCAAGAGAAGTACTTTCCATCATTGCGCGGATTGTTGGCTCCCAATCTGCTTTGCTCACTTCTGTTCCAGTTTGGTGTCTTGCAAACACAAATTCATCATGAAGCAAATCAAGATAAGCATCTGAATCTCTGTTATCTGACGCTGATTTTAACTTTTCATAAATATTCATAGATTTTTCCTTATTAATCTGATTACAAAAATAGTTATTTCGTTTTGAAATCCCGATTTTTTGAATGTTCTGTTTTCTTAACTGAATTGCATATTGCTACATATTGACGGTAGTGCAATCATATAGCATCGACACCTCAATGCACTCGTCATAAATAGGTTTGACGATTTCATTTTTACCAGAAACGAAATTTATCATTCCGGCCTCATCATATACAAACACCTTAAACATAACGGCTGATTTGTCAGGTGTAACAGAAGCTATTGTTTTTTCAGGGTGGGCGAATTTTTTTCTCTCATTCAAACCTTCTTCTGATTGCATAAAGCCCATAAATTTCTCAAAGCTGCCTTCTGTTTCTTTGAATTTAACAATCGCCAACATCTCTTTTTCCATATTTCAGTCCTTTTTTTATTAGTTTGTCCTTAATAAGCAAGGAAAGCATTGGCTTTTCGTGAAGTCAATTATTTTTCCGTGTTTTGTTAGAATATGCTTATTAAGCAATCATGACATCGGTATGACTGGTTATATTATAGCGCTGGTGTGTTGAATTGAGTTTGATAAATTCATCATATTAGTGACAGGCCTTGCCCATCTCTTTAAGACGCCAATAATTATAGGGTAGGGGGGTAATAAAGCCTGCAAACAGCATGATTGGCACCACCCACCATTCTAATATAGCCCCGCCAGTGAGAAGTACATCAGTTACATTCATCGCTATTTCCATAGAAACCATAGAGATCAAAGACATTCCAATTGCAGTTTTGAAAGCCAACTTCATAGGCATCTGGCGGCTAAGAATAACGGTTTCAAGGATAATAGATGTTATCAACCCATTTATAATCGCAAGGCTCATGATAGCAAATACAGGCCAATATATGCCTGAAAATTGAAAGAATGCTATCGTCCCTAAATCTCCGATAGCGCATCCAAGAAGGCACCAGCTTGTATTTTTTGAAGCTTTTTTCCAAGTATGCTTACATTTCCAATTAATAGATAAATTAATCGTATGTGCTATCATCTTTAACGTCCTTGATACTGATATTTAAATGCGTTTCTATCAGAACCGCATATTAGAAATGTAAATCGTAGCATTCAGGCCCCCTATGTTTGTATTATTCCAATAAAAGGAGCGCTGCTGGTTAGAGGACACCTGCCCACCCCTATTAGATAGGAATTGAGTGCGGGGATGCAATCCTCATCTAAAATTTTTTAGCTTATGGAACGCCGGTATGTTTTTCTTTGAAAAACCGTATGTTTTGATATTATAGACAGCTGGCACGTTTTTCCCAAAAATCACGTAAGAATGATCCCTATTCAGATATGAGTAAGACCCAATGGGCGCTCAGATAATATCGGTGGATTTTAGATTTTAGGCTTTTCGCCATCCCAGTAAGTTTTTCCGATTTCATCGCCAGCGGCGTTTTTCATAGACAGCTCGGCAAAATGCTTGGCGCCAGAAGCCTCAATTTTAAGCTCTGTTTCATATGCATTGATTATACCAGCCATTGCAGTATCTGCTGCCCTCATGGCGCCATCTGCCATTTTAAGGACAATAGAACAATGCGCCTCTGGAATGATACAGGCATAAACACCCTCAGAACCATTTTTTACAAAAAAACGGCCTGCCGACTTATCTGTCATCACACTATTTGGTGCAGATGTTCCCCCAGTTAGAAAGGGAAACTTAGTTACACTTTCAAAAATCTGACTGGCTGCTTTTTGTTCAGATTGGCTAAGTTTTTGAGGGCTTGCGAGCTGTGCCATTGCTCGTGCAAAACTGATTAACGTCATCGCTGGCGCAGGAAGGCTACACCCATCAATAGCTATTTTTTCAAGAGGCTTGTCAGACAAGCTCTCCAGATGACTAAACAGAGCCTGCTGCGCTGGGTGCTGTGGCTCGTAATAGCTGTCTATATCCCAGCCTTGATGTTTGCAAAATGCAAGTTGGCAGCAATGTTTTCCAGAACAACCGTGATAAATTCGTTTTGCAATGGCCTCCTTGTTTGATTGGTTTGCGTTGGCGCGTTGCAGAACTGAGATAAGACTTTGCTGATGTTGAGGAAGGGCTGGACCACAGGCAAGATGTTTTTCTGATGAAAGATTAAGCTGTAAGAGCCAGCGCTCTGCCATTGTGATGTGCATTTCCTCTGCATGATGAGAAGCACAGCCAAAGGCAACTTGCTCATCTGCTATGCCTAATCCTGATGAGAGCGCAGTGAACACTTGAATCGGTTTCATGGCAGAGCGCGGAAAAATCACCTTATCTGGATTGCCCCATGCTGCTAGAATACCGTGCGTTGCATGATAGATAATCGCAGAGCCACGATGCATTGATTCAGTTAATCCTTGCCTGTCTACCTTGACTAGAACAGGCTCCAAAGTTGTTTTCTGGTTCTCAATCTTAGTCATGCAACATGTGCCCTTATGATATTTTTGGCCAGATTAAAAGCCATATAAGGCTGCTGAATTTAATCCAGAAAGCGCATTTGTCACACGTAATGAGCAAATTTGGTTCGTGCCATCAGAATGCAAAAAGCTTGCTGCATCTCGAAGATATTTTTCCACCGGGTGCTCAAACATTATGCCAGCCCCACCAAGAATTTCTGTTGAAAGTCTACATACTTCAAACGCAGCTTCTGATGCCTGTACCTTGGCTATTAGGCCTTGCACGCGGGCATCCTTGTCCCCAACATCGGCAAGCCAAGCAGCTTTGTAAATCTGTAGCCGCGCCCCATCTATTAGCATCGCCATTCTAGCTAGCATTAATGAGACTGCTTGATGCTCAATGATGAATTTTCCGCCTTGTTTGCGCTCTTTTGCATAACTCATCGCATAATCATAAGCAGCTCTTCCAACGCCTAATACTGTTGCAGCTGCCTCTGCCTTGCTGCCAGGCATATATTGGCTGCGAAGTGCAATTAATTTACCCTCGCCAAGCATGATATTTTCTGCTGGTATTCTACAATTTTCCAAATGAAAACAGCCGTTTGTTGCAAGACGTTGACTGCTTTTCTCATGGAAAAAATCAGCTCTAAAACCAGCTGTATCGCTTGGAACGATAAAAACAGCGCCAGATTCACTTAATGGTTTTGTGGTGTCTAGTCTGGCAGTAATAAAATATAATGTTGCCATACAGCCATTGGAGATGTAGCGCTTTGTGCCATTTAAGATGTAACTATCCCCATCTCGAACGGCTGTTGTTTTCATGCCGATATCGGCCCCATCATAATAACCTTGATGATCTGAGCCTATATCAGGTTCGGTTATTCCGATAGCAGTGGTTGCCTGATTATCAGCAACAAATTTGGGGATGAATTTAAGTTGTTGTTCTGGCGTCATGGCATCTTTAAACAAATGAGCCATTTTCCAGCACTGATCCATTATTACCGCAAAACCGAGATCGGCAGCTGCTAATTCCTCTCCAACGATACACATTGTAAGGATAGATTCTTCTGCGCCCCCAAATTTTTTTGGCACTCCAAGAGTTCTTATGCCAGCTTCATCAGCTAGCTTAATCCAATCCCAAGGTATCCTGTCTTTTGCAAGCGGTATTCTATCTCTCGACAATGCCTCTGGTGCTACAATTTTTGTTGCAAATTCACGCGCAATTAATTGCCACTTACGCTGATTTTCACTTAAACTAAAATCCATAACTCACTCCCCTGATATTATCAGTATTACCAACCGTATGCGCTGTCAATTAAGCTAACCAAATTTGATAGGGGCAAGTTGGTTTTATTTCAGCTGCTGCAATACATAACGGGTATGGAGGATAAAATACGCTCAGAAGCTAATTCTCTTTACGAAAATTTCACACCAATAACTTCACAGCTATCTGCTCGCTGTAAATCGGTTTTCTGATCCTCTATGAGCTTAATCCATACATTATAGCCAACACTCTGCATCATTTTACCAGTAATAGTTTGAAGTGTTTTCTCGCACTGGCCTGTATCGCCGACATCTATTCCATCTGAGCTTGGTGTACAATATGCATCAGAATTTCTTATAATGTCACCTTCAGCATTGCGAATAAGAACAGATACCCCATTTATTTTTCGGCCTGTCTGGTTCTTATGCTGTAACTTTAGAACAAAAGAGGAAACCACACCAGTATCATCATCACCATAAATGATATCCACCATGCAAGGTACCTGTTTTGTTTGGTGCGCATTTGCATGCATAACCAGACCAAGATTAGCTACTAGAATAATAGCAAATCGAATAAGGATAAGTCTCATTGATATAACTCTCAAAATCTGTGCTTTTATCCAGAAGTATCGTTACACCATATCTATCCCTGATTTTTGGTATTATTTCAATTTATTCTTAATAAGCCTTTATAAAACTAACCAACACCATAAAATAATTTATGTGGCATTATCTATTTTCTCGCTGAGTTCAAGCCAGCTCTCTTCTAGGAGTTGTAACTCAGAATTGATATTAGCAAGTCTTTTGGAAGTGGATGCAATCTCTGCTTCTGGTGTGTTTGTGTAATAGCTCGCACCTGTTAGCGTGGTTTCAATATTATCCTTTTCAGCCGTTAATTCTGCTATTTGCTTTTCGGCCTCTTTACGTTTTTTGCGCAATTGAATAAGATTTTCTTTCGGTGTTTTTATATTGCTAGGTTGGGTTTCTAATTTGGGCTGTTTTTTCGTATTATCTGATTGTTCTGATGATTTCTGATTGGTGTTCGCGGAGTGCTTGCTTTTGCGCTTTTCAGCCATAATATATTGCTTATATTCTCTCATATCCCCGTCGAAATCTAACACTTCTCCATTGTTTACAAGCCAGAACTTATCTGCAACTGTTTCAACCAGATAGGTATCGTGACTAACGATTATAACAGCGCCTTTATATTCATTTAACGCAAGTATTAGGGCCTCTCTGCTTTCAATATCAAGATGGTTGGTTGGCTCATCCAATATCAGGATATGGGGGGCATTTATGGTAGCGATAAGCAATAATAATCTGGCTTTCTGGCCCCCAGATAATTTCTCAACTGGTAAATCGATTATATCTTTATTAAATCCAGCCGCGCCTAGACGATTGCGCAATCCATTTTCTGACAATTCAGGTTGTAATCTCATAATATGTGTATAGGCGCTATCGCCCTCTGATAATTCATCTAGTTGATGCTGTGCAAAAAACCCAATACGCAGTTTGTTGGTCGCAAAATATTCTCCTGCCATTAATGTTAATCGATTGGCAATGAGTTTAGATAAGGTTGATTTGCCCTCTCCATTTGCGCCAAGCAAGGCTATTCTATCATCGGCATCAATACGTAGCGAAAGACGTTTTAAAACAGGCTTTTGGTTATACCCAACACTACCCTTATTTATGACCACAAGGGGAGGGCGCAATTCTGCGGGTGTTGGGAATGAAAATCCAGCTACTGCATTTTCGGTAAGAGCAACAATCGGCTTCATTTTCTCAAGTAATTTAATGCGTGATTGGGCTTGCTTTGCTTTTGATGCTTTGGCACGAAACCTATCAACAAAGCTCTGAATATGAAGCCGCTGGGCATCTTGTTTGCGCTTCATTGATAGTTGTTGCTCCAGCTTTGCGCGTCTTTCTGAATCAAACTGGTCATAGCTTCCTGTAAAGTAAGTAAGACCTAGATTATTGAGATGCAGAATACCGTCAACCGACTTGTTTAATAACTCTCTATCGTGGGAGATAATTAATGCCGTGTTTTGAAATTTAGCAAGAAACTGTTCAAGCCAGTATGCGCCTTCTAAATCCAGATAGTTAGTTGGCTCATCGAGCAATAGTAAATCTGGTTTTGAGAATAATACCGCGCCAAGCGCCACCCGCATCCGCCATCCACCTGAGAACTCATGACAGGGCCTGCTTTGGGCTGCATTATCAAAGCCAAGCCCCGCTAGAATTGATGCTGCCCTAGCTTCTGCGGAATAGGCTTCTATATCATCTAATCTCTGATAAATATCGGTAATTCTTTGAACATCTTCACTAGTCTCAGCTTCTGCCAAAAGCTGCGTGCGTTCTGTATCTGCCTCTAATACGGTGTCAATTAGCGATGTATTGCTGGCAGGGGCTTCTTGTTCTACACCGCCAATTTTGAAATAGCTTGGGGTCTCTATTGTACCTGAATCAAGCAAGAGTGATTTTTTGATCAGCTTGAATAAGGTTGTTTTTCCGGTACCATTGCGCCCCACAATACCAACCTTATGGCCTGTAGGTACAACAGCACTAGCATCCTCAAAGAGCGGTTTTCCCTGAATGGAAAATGAGATATTGGAAATTCTTAACATGGTAATTAAAACACAGCATTTCTGGTATTTGGATTTTAGTTAAACCACATAATTAGTTTATATTGCTAGCGCATAGTGAATAAATGCAAAGAATCTAAGAGGTTTATGAATTAATAGTCCCAGTTAGAATGCCAGACTGCCTAGCAGAGACAAGATGATGCCCGTTATTTTCTAACTCATCTCGCAGGTATCTGATATATTCAGGTCCTATTTCGCAACACCCGCCAATAATAGTAGCCCCCAAATCCAGCCATTTATGCACATGTTCAGCATATTTTTTCTTGGAAAGGTCTTGCCGCCCCGTCAGATTATCAACAGTCGTGCCAGGGGTGAGCGCCTTAATAGATGTAAATCCATTGGCATAAGCACCGAACGGCACTCCAGACGCCGCCAAAATAGGAAGCGCATTATCAATTGCTTCTGGATAGCTACAATTAAGCATTAATGCAGATGCACCTGTTGCCAAGATTTCCTCCACCGCTAATTCAAGAGCTTCACCTGAGCGAAGCGTGTTTGAGAAATCATCACAAATAGTCATTCCAACCAATGCGTGCTCTTTAAATTCCGTTAAGGCAGTAATAGCGGCTTTAGCCTCAGAAATATTGGACATCGTCTCGATTAAAAACAAATCCGTATAGGGTTTTTGAGCGGCAATTAGCGCCTTGTAATGTTCCACTGACGTTTCAAAATCAAGTGCTTCTGAAGCAACATAGCTTGCCACCAGAGGCGGCAAACTGCCAGCAATATCAATGTCGCTCCTGTTGATATCTGCTTGCTTAATAGCCTGCGATAAAACAGAAGCTGCAAGTTCATGACTATTAGAAAATTGCTCAGGATTTCCGTATTTTTGTAGCCTTTGGGGGGTTGCTGTATAATTATTGAGTGAGAGTACCTTGGAGCCTGCTTTTATGAAATCATAATGCACCTGCGTTACCAGTTCTGGCTCATCATACATGACTTGCAAAGACCATAAAGGATGTGCGTTAGGGTTTGAGGATCGGTGATGGATTTCCTGCCCCAAACCACCATCTAGAAATATAATATCTGTCATTAATTTCCCCCGCCACAATTTAGAAGAGGTGTTGTGAGTGATCTTATCTGCTTTGTCGAGCCCAAAAGATTAAAATAAAAGGCTCATCTGTAATTTAAATTGGGTGGGGGCGGTATTGGTAATGTGGCTATCTTTTGAATCTGTCCAAGCAAGGCCAGTGCCACAATGGAATTGACGCGAAAAACTATCTCTGCACGGTTTCTCTGATATAGAGCCGCCAATTCTGGCAAAATCTAGAATAGAGGTTGAAACTAGTAATGCGCTGTTTAGTCGGTAATTCAAATCCACACCAAAACTTAATGATGGGTCGGCAGAGAATAACGCACTTTCATACCCATTATCGTAGGTAAACGGAATCCTAAATAAAATTCGGTCATTATATAGGAAGGTTTTATAATATGCTTGGAAAAGAATTGCGTGTTTTCAGCCTCATAGAGATGAGAGGTATCATAAACCGTCTTATTTGATGCGGTAAAAATCCCTGACCATTTTGATGTTGCCTGATATTCTGTGCCTGCGTCAGTGACGATAAAATTATCTGAGTAGCCAGCTGATGACCAAAAGAAAATAAGTATAAATTGTATCACAGAGAAGTATATTTTCCAGCGCCAGTTTTTCTGGATCTTAAAATGATATCTCAATGGTTGCTGTTTCATTATTCTTCCGCCATGCTATGGAGAGAGAGTGCCAACAGGGCTCTTCGCATTGTTAATATTTAACAACCCATATCCGTAAATATCATCAACCCCTGTCGCGCCTAAATCATCTGCCGTTTGAAGCAGAACGTCTTTAATATCATTGCCCTTAAGATTTGGAAATTTTTGGTTTAGCAATGCAGCTGCGCCAGAAACACGAGGGGCGGCATAGGAAGTGCCTTCGCCGTCCCCAGAGGATAACAGATCATCATGGGCTGTCAGAAAATCATTTGCCATTTCTCCTGCCTCTATGCTGTAGCTGGCAATGACATTATTACTATCTACGCTTCCAACCCACATTCTTACTCTATTATCGTCAATTCCCATATTTCTGTTTTCAAGAATAGTTGCCGCGGTAACGTCACATTCCTCTAGTTTTTTCGATGGACATGGTTCGCCAGGAATAAGATTGCCTGCTGAATAAACAAATAGCATCTCATCGCTATAGCTATGATTCTGATTTGCTAATAAATTTTGCAAAATGGCGATTTCATTTTCCCAAGTAGAATCGGATGTGATATCCTTGCGCAAAGTGTTCCAGGAATTATTGATGATTAATGCCCCTGAATTCTCAAGTTCTATAGAATCATCCTCTGTCAAATTAAATCTATCTTCAATTATAGCGGCCTGACTTTGGTTCGTATCAGTCTGACCAACAACATTATACCAGATTAATTCAGCCTCTGGTGCAACACTATTAGCAATAAAGGATACTTTTTCCCCATGGCTATCGTTGGTGTTATCATCAGAATTAACTAGCCCAACAGCGTCGCCCTCATCAAATTCATCAAGAAAGCCAATTATTTGAGCAAGCCCTGTCCAGCCATCTTGCCATGCCTGTGATGCATTGGTATCTCGCGTCGCTATCGGATACTCAAAGCCAGCATTATAAAGAGAATGTGCAATAGTTATCGGAAGGCTAGCTGCAGTATTATCTCTCAAAATACTCTTTGAGGTATCATTCACCAGCAAGGAGGATGCAGTATCTGATAAACTTGAAGTGGAGGGAGTGCCTTGAGTATAGTCCAAATCATCTAATACAGTTTCATCGTAAACAGTATTGCCTGATGATGACGTGACTGGGTTAGAGCCACCACCGCCACCGCCGCAAGAAGATAAGAAAAAACACATAATAAGAAGTAAGTGCCATCGAAGAGGGTGGTAAGCGAACATGATATTGACCAAGATAAGTAATTAGAGTGCTTATCTTGCCAATAAAAAGTTTAAATAAAGTTAATGATATAGGAGTTTTGTTAGATATGGCTACCATGCTTGCCAAAAGCTGCTTTTAAAATAATGGAATGCAACAAATCTAACAATTAACCCGCAATATTAGGAAGCGGTTGTTGGCGATTATCTTTAGCTGATTTTGGATCTTTAGAAGCTTTGGTTTTTAGAGTTTTAGCTGCTTTTTTCCTACTGAATATAATCGTAAACTCTCCATCCTTAATCACATCTGGAGCGCTCTCATCATCTATTAATGATGTATCTATTAATGAGGTATTTGACTCTGCCTCAAAATTTTCAAATTCTATATCATCAAACGCATCCATTACTGTCTCAAAAAGCTCTGAGCTTACATAGTGCGAGTCCAATAACTTCTGCTGAGTTTGTTTGCGATATGATTTCATCTCTGCTGAGATGTTAAAATTATTATCTATTGAGTTATTTTTTGAAAAAAGGGGGAAATATTCCGATAGCCTTTTTAAGATAGACTTATTGTGAATATTTTTTGCAGACTTTGATGGCAATGCCATTACCTAAACCCTATTTCCTTAGCCCTATGTATAGTAGGTATATACAAATCTACTATACAACATCTTGACAACATCCTGTAATCACAATGAATCAAAAGCAGAGATCCCTGTCAAGTCATTTAGTGCCAAACATTTAATTATCTGCTAATTATCTGCTACTTATCTGCCAATCTATTACGGTGTATAAACGCATATGATAGGCAAATGATGGATATAATAGAAATCCCGATGATTGAAATAACCGTAACTAGCATACTTATCGTTCCGCCTAATGCTACGATTAACGCACCAAACCCGGCGCCAGCAATCATCTGCCAAGCTCCGGTAAAACCAGAACCAGTTCCTGCATATTTGCCTGCGGCAGATATGGCACCAATTGTTGCATTTGAGATAAGAATGCCATTGCCAAACCCAAATAAGCCGCATGGAAGTGCAATCGCTGCTGGGGTGAGGTTGCCTGTATAAGCAGCCACACATAAAATTATCATGGAGAGCAGCGTAATCAGCGACCCTGTAAAGGCTACAATTTCAATGCCGCGCATAACCAGATAACTTCTGTTAATAATATTGCCAATGAAAAACCCAATTGGCATGATAGAAAACCATAATCCAAAGGCAAGAGGTGATTGTCCCAAAGCTTCATAGTGATAGGGCAATATACCAGCAAGCACATAAAACATGCCGCTTTGCATCCCGCAGGTAATAGCAAAGCTTAAAAAGATAGGGTTTGAGAAAATATGGCCATAGGCTTTAAAAATTTCGTTTAAATCAATTTTCGGTAATTTGTTTTTATGGGTTTCAGCAATTCGAAATAGGGTGATACATAAAATCATGCCCCCAGCAATAGCAGAGACCGCCATACCGCTTCTCCAACCCAGAAACTGTACCAACACACCCCCGAATAACACAGCGATTATCGGAACAGTAGATTGTATCGTCTGAGCAGTTGACATATGTTTTGCAGCTTCAGTGCGCACGAAATTATCATTTATCATTGCCCGCCCCATTGCTAAACAAGCAGCAGCGCCAAGACCTTGAATAACGCGGCAAAGCAGTAAAAACTCTATTGAATTGGCAAACAGGATTAATCCGCTACCAACTGTAAAAATAATGGATCCCAAAATCAAAATCGGGCGTCTGCCAAACCTGTCAGATGCAATTCCGTAGACAAGTTGCCCAAGCCCTAGCGCAATCAGATATAAGGTAATTAGTGATTGCCCCATATTTTCGGTTATTGAAAAACGAGTAACAATTTCTGGGATTGCAGGTACTATCAAAACCAGTCCCATTACAGGACTTGCAATGGTAAGGGCAATAAAACTAATGGAAGTTGTTGCTTCTTCGTTTGATACTGAAACGGTAGCCTGAGGAGTTTTCATAGTGATATTTTATCCAATTAAAGAATCTGGTTAGCCGGTAAATTAGCCGGTAGATTAGTGAGTAAATTAGGCGGCGAATTAGGGGGTAAAACAGTCTCGCCATTTCAGGAATGTCAGGTGTCTTTTTATTAAAATGAAGTTCTGCCAATTTTGGTTGCGTCGTGAAATTTAAGATGTAAAAGCGGTAATTATAGCCGTTACCGCAAGATAAATCTCAATAGATGAAAAACCAGTGGCGCAGACGTTTATTTGACGAATGAATATTTGACCAAACCATTCAATTCAACTTTACTCATATATGAGGGTTTTGTAACATACAAATCCTAGTGTGAAAACAGCGAAAGGAGGTGATCAAATGTCGAGTGTTAAGAGTTTTGTGATGGTGAATGTAGGTATATTGGCTAGGCAGGAGAACAGCTTCTTTCTGGGGGCCGCTTACTAAAAAAAATTCATCATTACAACTGAACACGAAAGAGAGGGGAAACCCTCTCTTTTTTGTTTATCGGGTATCTTCTGGAAACGTATTATTGAGGCGTTGTACAAGTTGATCCTGAAATTTAGCTGCTGCCACTGGCAGAACTCTTCCTTTGAGTTGTGCAATATGCAGTAATCCAGATGGGCAGTCACGTTGGTCAATAGGGATAGCTTTAAGGTGGCTATAAATCCCGCCTTGCCCACTCATGCTTATCGGTATCTGAAACCCTAATGCATTCTCATGTATTAGGTAATTTGCCATCATATCAAACGAATCTGCTTCGATAATGGTTTGCAAAGGGGTTGCTTTTTGCACCTGACCAACATTAAGCAAGGTTCTCATTCCCTCATTTTCTCTTGGCATTAATATTGGCCAAGCAAGACAATCTTGAAGCCGCAATGATGTTTCATTCGCAAGAGGATGGTCAGGCGCCATGATAATTTGGACAATTTGCGTGACTGTCGCCACAATCTGAATGTCTGAGGGCAGAATAGAATCAAAAATAATAGCTGTATCAGTATCATGATTGATAAGAGACTCTACCGCTGCTTGAGAGTTTTGCCTTAACACTTCAAACGTAACACCAGGGTGTTTTTTGCGATATTCAGCGATTTCTTTTGGTAAGAAAACGCTAATCGTCTGGGCACCGCTGCTTATGCTCACATGGCCACGCCTGATCCCTGATAAATCTGATATTTGTGATAATACCCGATTTACATCAGACATTTGACTGCGGATATGCTGGACGAATAGCTCTCCTGCTGTATTCAAACGAACGCCTGATGGGGTGCGCTCAAATAAGGGGTGCCCGATTTCGTCTTCGATAGCTAATATACGCCTGTTTAAGGCAGTAGAGGTAATCGCCAGACGATCTGCTGCTTTTCTGATAGAGCCTTCTTTAGCCACGACATCTATATATTTGAGGGTGGTTAGGTACCGCATTGTAACAATTTTTCCATTTATAGTTTTCTGCGATGCAAAAAATGCACCGCATTAATGCAAACTTAGCAGAATGCGCCACGAAATCAATTTGCTAATCAAAATTTGTGTAAAAATGATTGCAGAAAGCACTTCAACAGCAACTTCTAATATCTAGTTGTTATGAAGTGCCAAGAAATAAGCATTAATAGCAGTTCAGGTAATCATTTTGCCACACAAAAACCAAGAGTAAAATGAGGACAAATTATGAAATATATTATTGCGATCATCCAGCCAAGCAAGTTGGAAGCGGTTCATGAAGCGCTAAAGACTATTAATATCGCGGGTATGACTGTGAGTGAAGTACAAGGCTATGGGCGTCAAATGGGTAAAAATGAAATTTACCGCGGCGCTGAATACACGGTCAACTTCATACCGAAAACAAAAATTGAAATTGCAGTCGATGACTCTGCTGAAGATGCAGTGGTCTCAGCCATCAAATCAACGTCGGAGACCGGTAAAATTGGTGACGGCAAAATATTCACGTTGGATTTAAAAGAAGCAATCCGCATTCGCACTGGTGAAACCGGTAGCAGCGCACTGTAATTAAATCCAATTGTTTGACTTATCGTTCCTTAGGAGATTTATTATGATTAAAAATTCAAATTGGCAAAAATTGTCAGCCATTATTTTGGGGGCTTTAGCAATTCCTGTTGCATTGCCAACCGCTGCAATGGCAGCACCAGATGCGGAAACCGCATATATTTTCAACAGCTTCTCATTCCTTATTCATGGCTTTATGGTAGCATTAATGGCCGCTGGGTTCTGTATGCTGGAAGCTGGCCTTGTTCGCTCTAAAAATGCGACTGTTCAGTCCACTAAAAATATTGCGCTATATTCTATTGCAGGCCTTATGTACGCGCTTGTTGGATATAATGTGATGTATATGGATGTGGGTAGCTACATGGGAACATTTGCCTTGTGGAACCCATCGGAGCCATCTGTCGATGATGGGTATTCATCAGGTTCTGACTGGTTCTTCCAAATGGTGTTTGTCGCAACTGCAGCCTCAATTGTATCTGGCGCCGTTGCTGAACGTGTGAAATTAACATCATTCCTCGTTTTTGTTGTCATTCTAACAGCGCTCATCTATCCGATTCAAGGTAGCTGGTCATGGGGTGGCGGTTATCTATCAGAAGCTGGTTTCCTTGATTTTGCGGGTTCTACTATCGTGCACTCTGTTGGCGGCTGGGCTGCATTAACAGGCGCTATCATTATTGGAGCGCGTTCAGGCAAATATGCAGAAGACGGTTCTGTAAAACCAATGCCTGGCTCTAACCTGCCTCTTGCCACAATTGGAACATTCCTGCTTTGGTTTGGCTGGTTTGGATTTAACGGTGGCTCACAGCTCGCAATGGGCTCGGCTGCGGATGTAGATGCAATCAGTAATATCTATATTAACACAAACCTTGCAGCAGCAGCAGGCGTGGTTGTTGCGATTATCGGAACAAGCATTCTATATGGTAAAGTAGATTTAACCATGGCATTAAATGGCGCGCTTGGCGGACTTGTGGCTATCACAGCAGAACCACTAGCGCCAACACCGCTTCTAGCAATCTTTATCGGTGGTATCGGAAGTGTGCTTGTTATTCTAACAGTGCCATTACTTGACCGTTTGAAAATTGACGACGTTGTTGGTGCCATTCCAGTTCACCTAGTCGCAGGTATCTGGGGTACATTAGCAGTTGTTCTCTCAAACTCAGATGCAAATCTAGGCGCACAATTCCTTGGTATTATCTGTGTGGGTGCATTTGTTATCGTAACCTCAGCAATCGCATGGTACGCCATTAAGATGGTGATGGGTGTTCGCGCAGATGAACAAGCTGAAATGGATGGATTGGATAAGGTAGAGTGTGGCTTAGAGGCCTACCCTGATTTCTCTAAGTAACCTTGCACTAGCTTAACAGACGATATAAATGGCTCTTCCAATTCGGAAGGGCCATTTTTTATCAGCTTAATATGCCCTATTTTAAGGAACAAATGCCTTTCGATGTAGCTATCATGTTTCTTATTTTCTGGAAACATTAGGGCTAGTTAGGGTATCATATATTAACAGCTATGATGCCCACTCTCACCACCCTAATCGGAGATAGACTTTTCTAATGCAAAATCAGTTTTCAGATTTTCGAAGCGATACCGTTACTACCCCATCAGCAGAGATGCGTCAGGTCATGAGTGAGGCAGATGTTGGTGATGATGATTACAGAGATGATCCAACGGTCATAAGATTAGAAGAAAAAGTAGCTGAACTGTTTGAAAAGCCTGCGGCTCTTTTTCTGCCATCTGGTACGCAGTCGAATCTGATTGCAATTTTAACCCATTGTCAACGAGGCGATGAAATAATTACTGGCAAAGGATATCATATCTATGCATGGGAGGGAGGCGGTGCAAGTGCGCTTGGCGGCGTTATTGTTAATCCGCTAACCACCGATGAAACTGGCGAGATAAATCAGGACGAGCTAAGTGTATCCATCAAGAAAGGTAGCGGACATGAGCCGTCTACCAAATTATTATCTCTGGAAAACACCTATTGCGGCATGGTGCAACCCATTAAAAAATTGGACATGCTAACGCGCATAGCGCACAACGCGAATATATCAACTCATCTGGACGGGGCTAGACTTGCGAATGCGGTGATAAAAACAGGAAATAGTTTTGCATCCTATGGCAGGTTGTTCGACACAGTTTCGTTATGTTTATCAAAAGGATTAGGCGCACCTGTTGGCTCTGTGCTCGTTGGGGGACCTGATTTTATTGAAAGGGCGCGTCGTCAGCGAAAACAGCTTGGCGGGGGGATGCGCCAGTCTGGGATTTTAGCAGCTGCTGGTTTATATGCACTTGAAAATAATTTAAACAGGCTAAATACAGACCATCACAATGCGTCTGTTCTGGCGCAAAAATTATCTCAGAATCCTGTGTTCCATGTGCGTCATAATCTTACCCACACAAATATTGTCTATGCGGATATAGAGCCAGATAAAGCTGAATCTATGCATGCGCATTTGGCTAGCAACCATATTAAAGTTAATTCTGCTGAAGCTGTGATCAGTGACGGTAAAATTTGGTTCAGATTTCGTTTTGTTACCCATCTAAATATTGATGATGAAGATATTAATCGGCTTATTGATTGCAGCAACATCTTTGATGGGTAAATTCTACTATAGCTTAGAGAGATTAAAGAGAAAAATTTTATGCCTGATGAAGCTCAACAACTTGTTTCTGACTTTGGATTAACGCCAAAGGTTGAGGATGCTATTCTTACGGCGTTAAAGGAGCAAAACACGCCCAAGATAACGTCTCTTATCATGCCGATGCATCCATCTGATCAGGCGCTGATGCTAAATCGGACATCTCATAGTCAATGTGAAGAGCTTTTGCGGCTGGTCGGGGAAAAACTAGACCCGGAGGCAATTACATTCTTGGATGAGGAAGTCCGCCAGCAAGCCTTCGATGTATTGGGATCTGATATTTATGCGCGGTTGCTACCGTCACTTGATTCTGACGATATGGCTCATATTGCGGCTGAGTTAAAGCCAGATGACCTAGAGCATGTGCTTGAGGCAATGCCACTTGAAAACAGGGTGGAGGTTAAACAGGCACTCTCATACCCTGATGAGACTGCAGGCAGAATGATGCAGCGCGAGAAAATCGCGGTTCCGCCTTTCTGGGATGTTCGTCAAACGATTGATTATGTGCGCTCGCTCTCCTTTGATAAGGAGGATTTCTACAGCGTTATTATTACAGATCCCAATTACCATCCAATTGGTGAGGTTAGGTTTGATAAGTTAATCCGTGCTGATTTGAATAAAAAAATCTCAGAAATAATGGAAATAGATATGCATCTTATCCCTGCGATGATTGATCAGGAGGATGTTGCAAATTTATTTAGAAGATATGCAATGGTATCCGCTTGCGTAGTAGATGAAGATGGAATGCTTCTTGGGATTATAACGATTGATGATGTGGTTCATATTATTGATGAAGAGGCAGAAGAAGATTTGATGGCGCTTGCAGGTGTTTCGGATTCAAGCTTGCGATTATCTATTGTGCAAATGTTTAAAGGCCGCTCACGCTGGCTACTTGCAAATCTTGGCACGGCCATTATCGCATCAATGGTAATTGGTATTTTTGATTCCACCCTTAATCAGCTAATAGCTTTGGCGATATTAATGCCCATTGTTGCCTCTATGGGCGGAAATGCGGGAACCCAAACTGTTACAGTTGCGGTTAGAGCGATTGCACTTAATGGATTAACGCCAAAGCTTATCTGGCGATTTGCATTAAAAGAGATGGTTGTTGGATTTTTCAACGGTATTATTTTCGCTGCATTATCGGCAATTATTGTTATAATTTGGTTTGCAGATATCTATATTGCGGCTGTTATTGCTGTTGCCATGATTATTAATCTTACCGTTGCTGCTTTATCAGGCGCTTTAATACCTTACGGATTACACAGAATGGGGATAGATCCTGCCATTTCCTCAACTGTATTTTTAACAACCCTTACAGACATTGTTGGCTTCTTTGTCTTTTTAGGGCTTGCAGCCTGGTTCCTAATCTAGCACAAACACATTCACAATATTGTAAAAACGATAGCTAAACATGACCGTTCATCTTAAAAAATTATCTGTAGGCTCCGAAACATTAGAGTCTCTTATTATCAGGCAAAAACAGGTATTAGACGCTGGCAGACCGTTGCTTCATCCCACAAGAAACTGGCCAAGAAGAAAAGATGAGCTACTTGATGGGGGTAGTTTATATTGGATAATTAAAGGCCAGATGGTAGCGCGCCAGCCAATAACAGAGTTTGTTGAGATATCCCAGCCAGATGGCAAACCAAGATGCGGTATTGTATTAGCTTCTGGATTAATTCCAGTCTGGCCTAGAAAAGTCAGAATTTTTCAGGGATGGCGATATTTAGAGCAAACGGACGTGCCAGCTGATATGCCAATCGATGATACAGATGAGACACCCCTACCTATCTCGCTTGCCAAAGAGCTCAGAGAGCTTGGACTTTTGTAAGATAAAAACAGGCATCACTGCGTTATTATCTCTAACTTATGTCTTATGGAAAATAGGGGTTATCTTCTAGCGGGTCTGCTTCCGCCAGTGCATCTGGGCTATTATCAATCCACTCTGTCTCAGGATTTAGAGATACCGCAGTTGCCGTTGATGTGTCTGGTAGCAAGACAAGAGGGCCTTGTGCTTCGGCAGGAATTGCTGGGCGGACTGTCATTCTATATCCAACGAATATAGCTAATCCTAAATGAATAAATCCAATTAAACTAAAATAAGCCCAATCACCAAATATATCCATCGAGGCCGCCACCAATGGAGCGCCAATTACAGCGCCAATCCCATTTACCATTACCAAAGAAGATGAAGTGCTCACCATTTGCGATGGTGATAGATGATCATTAGCGTGGGCGATAAAAAGCGAATAAAGGGTAAGTGACGTTCCCCCAAATAGTGCCATTAAGGATAGAATTAGGAAAAACGCGCTAGCTCCTAACATACTTAGCCAAAAGGCAAAGATGCTTGCGATTATGCTGATCCCAAGAATAACAACACGTCTGTCAAACCTGTCTGAAATCCGGCCAATAGGGTATTGAAGGCATAAAATACCAACAGTTGCGCTTGCCATAAATAGTGATGTCTGAGAGGTAGACAGACCAATGCTTTTTGCATAGATAGCCCCTACACCAAACAGCATTGCGATAACAATTCCATGCAGGAATAATCCAATTAGCGCCAAGGGCGAAATCTGAACCAATCTTCTAAGAGATACCAATTCGGGTGCTTCAAATTCGGGTGCCTTTGCAGCCGTTATCAATACAGGTACAACAGCTAAAGAAACCAATACCGACGCAATCAGAAAGAGATCTATAGAGATGCCATCATCAACACCGCTAATTAATTGACCCGCACCAAGGCCAGCCATTGTTATTATCATATAAATTGATAATATCTGACCTCTTGTCTCATTCGTTGCTTTTTCGTTTAACCAGCTTTCGACCACAATAAACATTCCAGCATAACAAAAGCCTGTGATAAATCTCAATACAGACCAAGCAAGCGGGTTTTCAAGAAGTACGTGTAGTAACACACTTGCAGATGCAATCGCAGCAAGTGCGCCAAAGGTTCTTACATGGCCTACCTCCGACAAGGTTCTTGGAACAATAATAGACCCGATAAAGATCCCCAAAAAATACCCCGCCATCATTATGCCAGTTAGCAAATTACTATAGCCAGCAGCAGATGCGCGAAGACCAATAAGAATAAGCTGAATACCGTTTCCGATCATAATTAATGCAAGACCGAAAAATAAGGGCCAAGTTGATATGAGAGAACGTATCATCAAATTTTCTTTCAAGTCTTAGCAAGACTTAATGATGTAAGTAAAAAAAAACACATGAATTCGGCACAATATTTAATCGCTCTTGATTTATTCGCTCTTGTGAACGGAAATAACCGGTACAATTCTTTATAGCGACATACTCTCTTATTTGCGTCATCAATCTGTCGTTTATCAGATATCAAACATAATGCCTCTAACGCGACGTGCTGGCTTTGGGTCTATCGCTGAGTATTTTATGAATTTTTTTCGGGTCTAGAGTGTAATAAGATCCTAAGAATTTTGCTAATTAGGCTAGTATCATTGTCAATTTGTGTCTTTAATAATGTATCTGAAGCATATCCTAATTGGATGGCAATAAAATAAATAAGCTGTTCTGGAAGTGTGCTACTATTATAAGAAATTAGCCGTGTTGAGAGTTGTTGAATAAGCTGTTCTAGACGAGATTGAATTTGGTTTAGCCTGTTAGATATGACAGGATATTCTTTATCCAAATTTCCGATGATATAAAGTACTATTGAGCAATCAAGTAATCCGCCATGGCGTTGTTTTAAATTCCAAAAATGGTACGTTTCTCCTTTTCTTCTATCTTGGATTTCAGCAAAGGCAGATGATAATTCTGCAGGTTTAATGCGGTGCGATCGCAAAATCTCCAGCTTTGCCGAAAGATGTTTAGAAAAAGAAGAGCCATTAAGCACGGTGCGAGCATCTCTTAAGGCAAAAAATTCCCATATCCAAGCTTCCCTGTCGTAATAGGATGAAAAGCGCTCGCTGCTTATGGCAAGAGGTCCTGCATTCCCATCAGGGCGCAAACGCAAATCAAGTTCATATAATCTTCCATGTGCCGTCTTAAGACTCATCCAGCTGGTAATAAGCTGTGTGAGGCGGATGAAATAACTGCTTAATCCAAGTGGCTTCGCGCCATCTGAGATGTCATCCATCTGGCCATCATAAACAAAGATTAAATCAAGATCAGATTGCGCTGTCAGAGAATTGGTTGCTAATCTGCCAACGGCTATAATCTCAAGGCTAGCGTCAATATTACCATGCCTAAGGGCAAAATCTTGTGATGCAAGATAGGTTATCTGGCAGAGGCAAGCACTTGCAACATCACTTCTGAAACGCATGATTTGCGATGACGGTGTCACTGCTTCTAGCAGGTGAATATCAGCTTGAAAATTCCAGCTTTTATTGCGTTTTCGTATGGTATCTAAAGCTTGTTCTAATGAGACATGTGCTAACGCATCTTCAAGTATTTTAGTGAGTGTCATTTTATCTGGAAGCTGGCTGAAAAACTCATTTTCTAGCAAATCATCTAAAAGATAGCTGTTATATCGAAGTATTTCGGTTAGGCGAGGCGCTTTTACAAGAATGTTCGATAAAAGACCCACAAGAGATGGGTTGTTCTCAAGCAGTGCAAAAATTTGCACACCAGCTGGCAGGCTAGATATAATATCCTGAAAAGCGGCAAAAGCGGCATTAGGATAGTCTGATTTTGCAATTTCAGGTAACATTTTGGGAAGTAATCTTGCAAGATAGGACTTTGCTCGCTCGCTTGAAGTTGCTGCAATAGAGCCGCTTAGCCAAGCTTGTATCGTATCTTGTATCGCTTTTGCATTATCAAAACCAAGCTGAGCTATCCATTCTTGAACTAATTCAGGAAGCTGAGGCAATGTGACAGAGGGGGCGCTTCCACTAGCGTGCCTTGAGACCATTTCATTTAATAGAGGATGAGCGGCTGAATTCTTAGTGAATTCCAATAAGTCACCTAATGCTATTCTAAAACTACTATTATTTTCATACCCCATAAGATATGCAAATGCTTCAAACGCATCCTCAGATTTTGGCAGTTTATGGGTGTGGGAATCTCTTTGATATTGAAGCCTGTGTTCTATTCTGCGCCAAGCATAATAACAGCCAATTAATGCATCTGACTTGCCACTAGCTAACCAGCCAGATTTTTCGAGCGCAATCAGGGCCTTTGAAGTATTATTGCTTCGAAGCTCAAAATTGCGTCCGCCCCCCAATAATTGAAGGATATGGGTTATTAACTCAACATGGCGAATGCCAAATGCGCCAAGCTTCACATCATAACCCAGATAGTCTTTTGGTATTGGTAAATGCCTAAGCCAATTTTGCAAATCTTCAATAACGCTATAATCAAGCGTACTTCGCCAAATAAAGGGCTCTATTTTTGATAAGAAATCTGTTCCAAGTTGAGTGTCACCCGCAATTGGTCTTGACCTTACAAAAGCAGCTCGCTCCCATGTTCTTGCGATACTCTCATAATAAATAATAGCGGTGTTAATATCTAAACTTATCGCCGTTGCGCTTGGATTAGGGCGAAGTCGCATATCAATGCGCCAGCCATTGCCATCTTTGGTTTTTGTTGAAAGCATATATATTAGACGTTGGCTAAGCTCTATAAATTGCTTGTCACTATGCATCGCACTAGGTGAGTGAAAAGAAATAAGATCAAGATCTGAGGAATAATTTAACTCTTCTGCGCCAAGCTTTCCCATGGCTAAAATAGTCCAGCCGCATCTCTGCATCGATTGAATGCCCATTTGGCGTAGCACATAAGATGCTGTCTGCTGGATAGCGTGTTCTGCGACTAAACTAAGAGATTTGCAACTCTTTTCAATACTCATAAGGCCAAGCAGCTCACTCATTGAAATCACGTAATGGCTTTGGTTTTTATAGATTCTAATGGCACGCAAAACCTGTTGCTCATCGCTTGTATTATGAAGGCTGGCCTTAAATTCCTCTGTTATATGGTTGAGAGCAAATTCCCAGTTTGAATTTAATATATGAGACAAATAAGAAGAGGCATAGAACTGGCTTAGCTGAAGAAGATGGGGGCAGGTTGAAAAAATAGCAGAAAGCTTATTTTTGTCTGATTTAATGCCAGTCTGTTGTATATGCTCGTCTGCAATGGGTGTTGTAATTTTGCTGTTGCAAACAAGCTCTTGTCTTTGAAGCAATGAGGGGGTGTTGTTCTGTTCTGCAGTGTAAGGCATGGAAATAATCTCTTACATTTTGTATTTCTATAGCCGCTTTTATCCCAATACTACCTTTTTACTAACCTTCATTTTAGATAAAAACCGAAAGCATCTAGCTGTGAGGATTATACTAGCAAGGGTAAGCCCGCACGCAAGACCAAACCAGATTCCATTTGGCCCCAATCCAACCTTAAAGGCAAGAAGGTATCCGGTAAATAATCCGCCGCCCCAAAAACAAATGAAGCCAATCATTGCTGGAATTGCAGTATCATTTATGCCTCGCAATATTGATGCGGCTATGGCCTGCGTGCCATCAACGAGCTGAAATAGGGCTGTTATCAGAAGAAATGGTATCGCAAAATTTGTTACTGCTTGCAAAAGAGGATCATCCTGCCGGAGAAAAATATCGATTAAGGGTAAATGAAATAGATAAATCAGCACGGTCATCACGCTGGTAACCGCTATCCCTAATCCCAGGGAGATAATACTCATTCTGGCGACTTTTTTTGTATCCTGACTTCCCGCGGCTCTGCCTATTAGAATAGCACTTGCCTGCGCTATGGATAGGGGGATCATAAAACAGATGCCTGCGAGCTGGGTTGCTATTGCGGTAGCAGCAAGCGCTGCTGTACCAAACACCCCCATCATTATCGATGCGACCGCAAACATACCTGTTTCAGACATAACCATTACCCCGTTAGGCGTGCCAACTTTTAATATTTTTTTGGTTATCTGCCAATCCATTACCCATAACCGCCTAAAAGGCTGAATTTGATTAAAAGGTGCCCGAAATCCAATGATGAGGGCCATTGATAACGTGCCTATAAAGAAGCACATAGCAGTTGATAAAGCAATCCCAACGAGACCTAATTCAGGCACCCCAAGAAAACCAAATGCCAGCAATTCATTGCCAACAAGATTACAGCTAAGCGCAATGATTGCGCCAAGTAACTGCACATAGGGTTTTCCATACGCGGCAGAGAAGAAACGCATAACTAGGAATAAAAACATTAACGGCAAGGTAAAAGCTGATATGACTAAAAAAGGCGCGGCATGATTTACCAGAATTTCATCCTGTCCTAAGGCAGGTAATAGCCAAATGCCAGATATGATTGGCAACGCTAATATAAGGCCAAATGCAATGGAAACCGTCATTCCCTGTCTAAATACCCGTCTTACTGAAGTCATATCACCGGCACCCAGAGCCTGTGAGGTAAGTGAGGAGATGACAACTAACATGCCAAGTGCAAAGAAATAAAATGGTTGATAATATCTTATAGCAAGACCGCCTGCCGCAAGGTCAAAACTGCCAAGGCGGCCCATGGCCCAAATATCGGATGTCATGATTCCAATGGAAATGAGCTGCGCTATTCCAAGCGGAATGGCAAGTCTAATCAGACTATAAAAGTCTAATTTCCAGTTAACATTAACTGTGTTAACAAAACCAGATTTTTTTAAGGACACTAAGAAACACTTTCAAAAATAAAAGCCGAGTGATAATTCTTTAGACCATTTATATCTAAAAACTTAATATCAATTTCTAATACACGCTTTCTTTAAAACCGTAATGCCAGTATAAATACACATCGTCAATCAATAAAACTTGATTTTCTTTTTAATTATCAACCTTAATTCCATGAGATCACAGATGGTTCGTTTTCTAAAATTCTTGTTAACAAGAATATTCCCTGCATTCTTGGTTCTTGGCCTATTTATTGCTGGATTTATGTATCTACAAAGCACAAAGCCTGTGGTGGAACCGATTACATTAGAAGAGAAAGTCTGGTCTGTAAAAGCAACGCCTGTTTCATTCTCTGATGCACAGCCTAATTTTAGAGCGTACAGTACCGTTAAGGCAATGCGCCATGCCAATTTACAAATGGCCGCTATTGGGGAAATAGAATTTGTATCTCCAAATTTGAAGGATGGTGCCATATTAAAGAAGGGTGAACTTCTCGTCCGATTGGATACGACACGGCAAATATTGGCACTTGCAGATACCGACGCTAAAATAGAAGCCGAGAAAATCAATATTGCCTCTCTTGAAAAACAGACAGAGCTTAGGCGCAAGCTTGTTGATAGAGTGCAAAAAATGAAAATCCGAAATGTGGCAACAGATGCAAGTCTAGATGAAGCTGAACTCTCCCTTGTGATTACCGAAAATCAGGTTTCTCAATCTATTGCAAGATTAAGAGCATTGGAAATTCTTCGCAAAAATCAATTAAAAGATATTGAAGATGCTGAACTTGTTGCCCCTTTTACAGGTAGCTTAAGTAATGTTAATATTGCATTAGGACAAAGAGTTACAGGCGCTAGCTCATTTGGTACATTGACTGAAATAAATGCAGCAGAAGTGCCGTTTATTGTGCCAGCAGAAATATTTGTAAATGCAGACCGGCTGTTAAATTCAAAAGTGTCTGTCATATGGAAAAGTGGTAATGATAATGTTGCTACTATCCCAGCCACTATTCGCAGATATCAATCACAAGTTGATAAGTCTGATGGCGGCGGTACAGTATTTGCCGAGCTGGATGTAGAGACAGCAACGTCTATTCCGGTTGGTGCGTTTGTAGAAGTTGTCTATCAGGGGCTAGACTTGAAACAAGTAGCCGTGCTGCCAGAAACAGCGCTTCATGAAAATAATCAGGTATATAGCGTGGTAAATGGTCGTTCAGTTGCAAAGCAGGTGGAAATTAAACATCGAAGCATTGGAAAAATTTGGATAACGGGTGATTTAGAAGAAAATGATCTAATCGTTAATACCCGATTGCCAGGGCTTGCGGCTGGTATGAAAGTTGAAATTTCAGAAATTATTGATGTGGAATAGGTTTCATGTTTGCAGACATTATTAAATTTTTTGTTAAACACAGAACGGCAGCAAATCTTATTATGATCTTGATGTTGCTGGTTGGCGCTTTATCCACAACCCGCATAAACAAGCAGTTTTTTCCTGATATTAGCGTTGATATTATTGCTGTTTCTGTCGCATGGACAGGAGCAACAGCAGAGGATGTGGATTCGAATATAACTCAGTCTTTGGAGCCAGAGTTACGCGCAATTGAAGGAGCAAAGACTGTTAAGTCGACCTCTTTTGAAGGAAGAGCAACAGCGGTTGTCGAGTTTGATTTTGGGACTGATATGCAGAAGGCGTTGTCTGATGTTGAAAACGCAATTGGAGCAGTTGATTTCCCCGATGAGTCTGAAACGCCGGTTATTATTCAAGCAGAATTTTTAGATACTGTCGCAACGCTTACCTTATATGGCAATGTATCATTGGATATTCTGCGCTTCCATTCCAAGCAAATTAAAGAGGAATTGTTACGGGTTGGCGTAGATAAAATTGACTTAATTGGTCTGCCTGAAGAAGAAATTATTATTGAGGTAAAAGAGAGAGAATTAGCGCGGCTAGGGCTAAGTCTGGTCGACCTCTCAAATATAATTTCTGCTTCCTCTATTGATATTCCAGCAGGTAGTTTTGCGGATGGGGCTTTGCGTGTTCGCTCTCTTGGCAAACGGTATCGAGCTGCTGATTTCGCGGATATTGAAGTCCTTGTTAGAAGTGATGGAAGTTCGGTATTGCTGGGCGATGTTGCTGATTTAAAAGATGGAATTAAAGATTCTTCTGTCCTGATTTTTCATGACTTAATGCCAGCGGTTAATTTGGTTATCCAGCGAAGTGAGACGAATGATTCACTAAAAATTAACGACATAGTTCAAACCTATCTTTTAGAAAAGGTCGAGACGTTACCAGCTTCTTTAACATTGGCGCAACATAATGTTCAAGCTGATTTAATATCTGAAAGAATTGAGTTGATGGTATCAAATGGTATCAGTGGTCTGGTTATCGTTTTACTGGTTTTGTTCTTATTCCTGCCAGCTAGAACTGCTTTTTGGGTTGCATGGGGAATTCCTGTGGCATTCATGGCAACATTTGGTGCAATGCTTCTATTTGGCCAAACTATCAATATGATATCACTATTTGGCTTGATAATGGCTCTCGGGATTGTTGTGGATGATGCTATTGTTATAGGAGAGCATACCGAGTATCTTCGCACCAGCAAGCAACTCTCGGCTCAAGATTCTGCCATCCTTGCAGCAACACGCATGGGCGGACCTGTATTCTCATCCACACTTACTACCATTGCCGCATTTATTCCGTTATTTATAATCCAAGGGGTTATTGGAGCAGTTATTGTTGCAATTCCTGCAGTAGTATGTGCCGTGCTTGTTGTGAGTTTAGTTGAATGTTTCTTTGTTTTGCCGACACATCTTGCACACGGAGGTGGGGACACGACAAAAAAGCCTAGTCGTTTCAGGCAAATAATTGATTCAGGTTTTAATTATTTCAAGGAGCGAGCATTTAGCCCAGTCGTGCGCATCTCTTTTCGTTTTAGATATGTAACCCTTGCTGCTGCATTCGGATTATTGATTTTATCTGTTGGTATGATGGTGGGGGGTCGTGTTGGCTTTGTCTTTTTCTCTTCGCCTGAAGCAGATATTGCTTATGCAAACGTCACAATGGTGCCAGGTTCTTCTGAAAAGCAAACTATGGCGATGTTAAGTGAGCTTGAAAGAGCGGTAAAAGCAACAGAAGAAAAACTGACAAAAGGTGAAACTGAGTTAATCGATTTTGCTTATACTCAATTTGCTCAGACGCTTTCTGAGGAGGATGCGCAAACTGCTGTAAATGTGAGACAAGGCGCTATTCTTATTAATCTCATTCCTGCTGATAAAAGAGAGGTTCGTTCTCGTGATTTTGTAGAGACACTTCGGAATGAAATTATCCCACAACCAGGATTAGATATCTTGCAGGTTCGAGCACCTGAGGGTGGCCCCCCCGGAAGAGACATAGACATTCGAATTATGGGCAATGATTTGAATGAGTTAAAGCAGTTAGCGCTAAAGACCGTAGATATTGTAAAACAGCTCTCTGGCGTTTCAGATGTTGTAGATAATATGAATTATGGTGCTGAGGAACGCATTATTACCCTTACACCGCTCGGCAGGTCGCTTGGATTTACCACCCAGTCCATTGGTTTGCAAATCAGGTCTGCACTTGATGGGGCTGTTGTGCAGAAATTTGCAAGAGGAGATGAAGAGGTAACAGTTCGCCTGTCGCTGCCAGATAATGAATTACTTCATGATGACATAGGTCAGTTTCAGCTAATTGATAATTCTGGAAATTATGTAGATTTGGACGAAGTTGCTAAAATTGAAAGCAGGCTTGGGTTTGACATTGTAAGACGCCAAAACGGTTTTCGAGAAATTGCTATTTTAGGTGATTTAGATGAAGCGGTGATGAATACATCCGAATTCGTTCAGGCAATGGAAAATTCTGAATTACCTGATTTAGTTGCCGATGCGGGATATAGTTACGCATTTGGTGGCAGGAATCAGGAGCAGGATGAAACGTTCGCTGATATGGGCGTGGGAGCGATTTTAGCGCTGGTATCAATATATGTCATTTTAGCATGGGTTTTTTCAAGCTGGACTCTACCTTTTTCTGTAATGATTATTATTCCATTTTGTCTGATTGGTGCCGTTTTCGGTCACTATGTAATGGGCTTAAGTCTGAATATATTATCAATGTTTGCGATAATTGCTTTAGCTGGAATTGTGGTGAATAATTCTATTATTCTGGTCGCAACTATCGAACGTCGTAAACTAGAGTTAGAGGATGACGGTAATCTTTTGGAAAATGCTGTGGTTCGAGGTGCAATGGACAGGCTCAGGCCAATGCTTCTTACTTCTGGTACGACAATAGGCGGGCTATCTGCCATTATGTTTGAAAAATCACTGCAAGCACAATTTCTAATTCCGATGGCAACTACAATCACATTCGGACTTGCTGTTACAAGTGTGCTGGTATTATTTGTTGTTCCTGCAATGATAGGGGTAAGTAGTGATATTGGTAGCATTGTAAGAGGCATAATGAGGTTTTTTGGAGTTGGCTGGGCTGTGCGAGACAAGGGTTTGTTAGCAAGCGACGAATAGGATAAAAAAACGATAAAAATCACAGATCGGCGCAGCAGGGATCCGTAATTTTTGGACAATCCGTTTGAATTGTTAATGAACGGAAGTATCGCGTTTTTATGAGTAGTATTGGTAAGAAAGCAAGTTTCATGTCTAATGGTGACGGTCATTCTGGAAATTCTGGGGGAACCCCTAAAAAGGGTCCCTCTGGCAGGTCATATAAAACAAAAGCAGGTCTCACTAAAAAACCTAAAAAAATGCGCGGTCGTAAATTATCTTCTCAGCGTTGGTTAACACGGCAGTTAAATGACCCGTTTGTATCTCAAACTCATGAGCGTGGTCTTCGCTCACGGGCAGCGATTAAGCTTGAACAAATGGATGACAAGCATCATTTCTTAAGGCCGCATATGAAAATTGTTGATTTAGGATGTGCGCCAGGGGGATGGCTGCAAATTATTTCAAAACGATGCCGTCTTGATGCAGGGATAGGATGCCTTGTTGGGATTGATTTGCTTGAAACAGAGGCTGTGGCAGGATCTTATATTCTGCAGGGCGATATTCATGACCCCTTAATGCTTGAAGAAATCAAATCGCATTTAGAGGGTAAAGCAGATATTGTATTATCAGATATGGCAGCAGCGACAACTGGACATCGCCCAACTGACCATCTAAGAACGATGGGTCTGCTTGAGATAGCGATTGATTTTGCAGATGAAGTGCTTGCTGATGGGGGCGTTTTCCTTGCCAAAGCGTTTAGAGGTGGGGCAGATAAATCTTTGCTGGGACTTTTGAATGAGCGTTTTGAAAAAGTAAAACATCTCAAACCAGCAGCAAGTAGAGTTGAATCAGTTGAAACCTATTTACTTGCGAGCGGATATCTCAGGTCAGAAAAAGCAGAACAGGCAAGAGATTAGATTTTCTGGTTAGGCTTTTCCAATTTGGCTTTTCCAATTTGGCTTTTCCAGTCTGGCTTTTTGAGCTTGAAGAGCGTATGTTCTGCAACATATTACAGCAATATAGGAGACAACAAAATGTCACAAAACGATCCATTAAAAATTGCTGGAAGACAAATTTCAGATGCGCTTACATTTGATGATGTATTGCTACAACCTGGCTATTCCGAAATACTGCCAAATGAAACTAATATAACAACAAGGCTGACACGCACTATTAATCTTCATTTGCCTTTGATATCTGCGGCTATGGATACCGTTACAGAGAGCAAATTAGCGATTGCAATGGCACAGGCTGGCGGTATTGGCGTGTTGCATAAAAACTTCACGATAGAAGAACAGGCAAATCAGGTTCGCTCGGTTAAAAGATTTGAAGCGGGAATGGTTGTAAATCCGCTTACTATTAGTCCTGATAAAACACTTGGCGAAGCACTTGAAATGATGCGACGCAATCAAATTAGTGGTGTTCCAGTGGTAAAGGAAGACAATATACTGGTTGGTATTCTAACCAACCGTGATGTAAGATTTGCCACTGACATGACCAAGTCTGTTTCAGATTTAATGACGAAAAGCGTGATATCAGTCACAGAAGAATCACGTGCTGATGAAGCAAGAAGCTTGCTTCATCAGCATCGCATTGAAAAACTGGTGGTTGTAAATCAGAAAAATCAATGTATTGGACTTATTACCGTAAAAGATATGGAAAAAGCTGAGAATCATCCTCTTGCTTCTAAGGATGGTTCTGGACGGCTTTTGGTAGCAGCTGCTACGGGCGCTGGGCATAATGGTGTTGAGCGTGCAGAAGCATTAGTAGAAGCAGGCGTTGATGTGATTGTGGTAGATACAGCCCACGGGCATTCAGAATCGGTTTTGGCGACTGTCAGAAACGTGCGACAGCTATCAAATGATGTTCAGATTATTGGCGGCAATATTGCAACCGCTGAAGGAGCGCAAGCCTTGATTGATGCTGGCGTGGATGCGGTTAAAATTGGCATTGGGCCAGGGTCGATTTGCACAACGCGAATGATTGCAGGTGTAGGGGTGCCCCAACTAACCGCTATTTTGGAAGCCTCAGCAGTTTGCGCCAAAGCAGGGGTTCCATCAATAGCAGATGGTGGGATTAAATATTCTGGCGATCTTGCCAAGGCAATAGCAGCTGGTGCCTCTGCTGCAATGATAGGCTCGCTATTGGCTGGCACAGATGAGACACCTGGCGAAGTTTTCTTGCATCAAGGACGCTCATTCAAAGCCTATCGCGGAATGGGTTCTCTTGGCGCAATGGCACGTGGCTCAGCAGATAGGTATTTTCAGGCCGAAGTCTCACAGCCGCTAAAATTAGTGCCTGAAGGGATAGAAGGTCAGGTCCCCTATAAGGGCCCAGTTGAGAATGTATTACACCAACTTGCTGGCGGCCTGAAAGCAGCAATGGGATATACTGGGAATGCGACAATCGAGGAAATGCAAACTAAATGCATTTTTAGGAAAATCACAGGTTCGGGTCTTGCAGAATCTCATGTTCATGATGTCTCTATTACGCGTGAAGCTCCAAATTATCGCCCTGGATTATAATGTTTTCTTCCAATGCGATCAAAGAGATCAATGCGATCAATGAGATCAATGCGATTTGAATAAAAAGTTAGGGAGGTTGGTTTATCAGATATGATCTTAATCATAGATTTTGGCTCACAAGTAACACAGCTAATTGCGCGCAGATTGCGTGACGCTGGTATTTACACAGAAATTATGCCTTCTACCTCAGATAGCGCACCTTATCTTGCTAAAAAGCCGAAAGGGGTGATTTTATCAGGCGGGCCAAATTCAGTCACGCATTCAGATACACCAAGAGCACCTGATGCTATTTGGAATAATGTACCTGTGCTTGGTATTTGCTATGGGCAACAAACAATGTGCGAACAGCTTGGCGGCAAGGTTGAGGCAGGCACAAGCCGGGAGTTTGGTCGCGCTCGATTAGAAGTGATTGCAGAATGCCTGTTATTTGAAAATCTTCCCCATGAAACAGATTTTGATGTATGGATGAGCCATGGCGATCATGTTGCCAACTTGCCAGATGGTTTTGAAGTGGTTGCGCGTTCAAAAGGGGCTCCTTTTGCAGCGATTGCTAATAGTGAGCGTGGATATTATGGAGTGCAATTTCATCCAGAAGTTGTTCAAACAGAGGGTGGAACTCAAATCTTAAAAAATTTCGCAACCCTGATTTGCGGGTGCGAGAATAGCTGGTCTATGGCAGCCTATAAAAGTCAGGCTATCAGCGATATCAAAGAACAGGTTGGCCCAAATGGGCGGGTGATTTGCGGCCTTTCTGGCGGGGTTGATAGCTCAGTTGCTGCAGTATTATTGCATCAGGCAATCGGTGATAGGCTAACATGCGTATTTGTTGACCATGGCCTGCTTAGAAAAGGGGAGGCGGAGGAGGTGGTTGCGTTATTTGGCAGCCGTTACAACATTCCGCTAATTCATAAAGATGCAAGCAAGCTATTTTTATCAAAGCTTGAAGGCGTGTCCGACCCTGAACAAAAGCGAAAGATAATCGGGGCAAGCTTTATTGATGTATTTGATGAAGAAGCACAAAAAATATCAGGAGCGGAGTTTCTGGCGCAGGGAACGCTATACCCAGATGTGATAGAGTCAATTTCTGTTGCGGGCGGGAATAATGTTACGATTAAATCGCATCATAATGTAGGCGGGCTTCCAGAACATATGAAGCTCACGCTTGTTGAACCACTTCGTATGTTGTTCAAAGATGAGGTAAGACAACTTGGAAGAGAATTAGGACTCCCAGAAGTTTTGGTGGGTCGCCATCCATTTCCAGGGCCTGGCCTAGCGATACGAATGCCAGGCAGTATAAGCGCAGATAAGCTTGATATTCTGCGAAATGCAGATGCTGTATATTTAGATGCCATACGCAAAGCGGGGTTGTATGATGAAATTTGGCAGGCATTTGCAGTTTTGCTTCCGGTTAAAACTGTCGGTGTTATGGGGGATGCGCGCTCATATGAGTATGTATGTGGCTTGCGGGCAGTTACATCAACTGATGGCATGACAGCCGATATTTATCCATTTTCCTCAGAGTTTCTAGCGCATGTTGCCACCAGAATTATAAATGAAGTATCAGGTATTAACCGCGTGGTATATGATTATACAAGCAAACCCCCTGGCACCATTGAGTGGGAATGACATAAAATATTGATTTTAAACAATAAATTAATTATAACATTTTAAAATTTAGAGGATAAAAAGTAAATGGATGGTGTAGTAAATTCAATTTTTAGGTTTTTGTTACCTTCTGAGATTTCTCTAAAAACTGAAAAATTATTAAAAAATATTGCCTTATTGCTTGGTTTATTAAGCGCTATAGCAATTATTTTTGATTGGTATCCACTAACTATGTTTTTGTCTTTTCCATTCTGTTTGATTTGGATTTACTGCGCTTGGTTACGAACAGAACCTCAATTAAAATGGGTTAACTTAATTTTTCTTTTTATTTACTCTTACGGTATTGGACGGTATTTTTTAGCACTTTAAAAGTAAGGGTAAATTTCAAATAATACCTTACCTAAAACTTACAAAGTACTTACATAGTAAAAATTAAATACAATATAATCAGTGCGTTAAATGGAGCGCACTATTGAGTGGGAGTGAACAATACATTATAAACTATTGTTTTTATTATGTTTTTTAACTTTACCTTCAATATTTCTGTACTTTTTTGTTAATGTCGGTCCAAAAAAGTCACTGATTTTAAAGAGTTTTTTTGTATGGGCTAGAATTGTACCTTTTAAGTTGTCAAACTATTACAGATCATAGAAATTTGATTTAATTATCCAACATTCATCAGTGTTAGTTACGTTAGTGATAATGTTTTGACGTTGATAGAAACCGAGCTTTGGTTATTATAAAGCATTTATACCGTGTTTTGGTTATGACTTTTTGAGGTGAATTTAATGGTAGATGTAAATGCTCAAGAATAAAAACAGTGACGATACCATAGATAGTTTATTGGAAAGCAAACCAGCTAAAAGTTATAGTATAGTAGCAAAAATATTTCACTGGGGATTTGTTTTAGTATTCGTATATGGAATTTCTAAACAAGTTGATGATTTGAAACAACTTGCCGATAATTCTTTGTTAAGGTTTGAGATGGCATTTGCAGCAGTGTTTTTATTAATGCTTTTGGCTCGTTTGATTTACATGAAAAAAACACAAACATCTGCTCTGCCATCAAACACCTCTCATCTTCAAAAAGGAGCTGCAAAAACCGTACATTATGGAATGTATGTATGTCTTGCGTCTATCTCAATTTCTGGCATATTAATTGGCACGTTATATTGGGCTAACATTAAAAGTGGGTTTGTTATTGAAGCCGTAATAAGTGTGCATGAGTTTTCATTTACAGTAATCTATGGACTCATTGCTATTCATATTATTGCAGCACTTTATCATAGATTTTTGCAAGATGGAGTTTGGAACTCCATGGTTCCATTTTGGAAAGAACAGAGTAAGCTGGATTAGTAACTATATCGTTTGTTACTAATCTGTAGTGCTGAAATCTGCGAGTTATAATCTATCAGATTTAAGATATCTAACCTTGCCTTGCTGTCATAAACCTACTAAAAATTGCTGGCAATTTTTAGATACACCAAAAAAACGTTTTGAATTTTTCATTCGAACGGAAAACATATTTAGCAAGACATAAAATATAATTGTTCTTCAGAAATAGCCTAGTCACATACCTCTATTAATATTAGCTATTTTAAATAGAAAAAAAAATATATTATTAATAAATTTTCAGTCTGCTAAATAAAGACGCTTAAGGCCAGTTTTGGATTCTCAATTAATAATATTGCAAAAATGTGGAGGTGATAGTGTTTTCTCTATTAGCAAAGAAAGAATTTTCAATTACGCAAAAAATTAGATGGCTTAGACTATTTGTGCGGGCTGGCTGTGACCAGCGCTTCAATAGCATCGTTGGTATGATATATGACTTTATTCCGAGCAAAACCCCTATCATAGTTGATATTGGAGCCAATGTGGGGAACTTTACACGAGGCTGCACCCAGCAATCGAAGAAACCGCAAATTGTCTTAGCTGTTGAGCCCTCGCATTACGTCTTTCCTATCTTAGAATTCTGGTCGAAGATTTGGTCGTCTAAGAATACTAACATTATATGTAGAAAGAATATTTTGTCTGATAGTTCGGGCGTTAGCAAACTACATACCCCTATTAAAGGTTCAGGCTCACTAAGAGTTGGATTAGCCTACACAGGTGAGCAAAAACACAAAGAAGTATATAGCGAAACAGTTCAAAATCTAAGACTGGATGACATGCTAGTAGGAGAGCGAATATCACGTGTTGATTTAGTTAAAATTGACGTCGAGGGAGCAGAAGAGAATGTTATAAATGGTGCGCCAGTACTGCTGAATGAAATTCGTCCGATTTGGTATCTTGAACTCGATGATAGCCGTGCTACCCCCATGGGTAATTCGTCGCAAAGATTGTTTAATCGCATGATAGATGCGGGGTATAAAGCCTATTTGATAGATGCAGATATTAATCCTATCCACGTTTTATCACTGCAAGGAAATGATAATTATCTGTTTGTTCCCAATTAAGGGAGATATGATAGCGCAAGGTGATAGATCAATTATGGTGCAACCGTTTCTGCAAATTGAATTCTGACATCACTTAATTGTTGTATTGAACCCCCAGATAAACGCAATATTCGTTTGCTTTTATTGTTGGTTGATGGCGCATATTCTATAACACCGCTATCTCTTAAAATAGAACAAAACTGATAAAAAGCAGCATGCTTTGTTTTGTAATATACGATACGTTTCATAAGTATCATCGATACCATTATCGACCTGTTTTGATGCTCGTCCAGCGTAAATGATAATTCTAAACCATAACTTTTTGTGAGAAAAATCTTCAAAGATTGTGAAGTGCCGATTAGGTCAATAAATAGTCTGTTCATTATGGAAACATGCCCCTATTTTTTTGATTAACTTGCAATATTCGGTTTATGGATACATTAACTATGTTTACACTTTAAAAATAAGTGCTAATCAAAGGTGCTGAAAACGAGACATATAAAAAACACATTATTTCTGAAATGGTATTAAAATTTACAAAAAATTTCGTTTTTTATCAAAATATATTAATATAGTAACATTATTCATAGATTATGTTCAACTTATGAAAATGACTTTTCAAAAAGGAACAAACAATGTCTCAATCATCTAAGGATACAAAATTCAAGGATTTTGACAGGGTTGATGCCGTTAGCCTCTCCGATCTTAGAGATAAATTTGGGGGCTCGCTAAAACTATATCTAACGCAGAATAAACTTTCAGACGTCATCATTTTATTTCCGGCAGACATAGATGTAAAAGATCATGGTAGAACGCGTTTTTTTGCCGTGATGGCAGTCACAACCAATTTCTCAATGCCCGAGATGATAGAGCCATTTGCGAGGTCTCTTGCTGATGAAAATCAGAAGCTTTTATTTAGCTGGGTTCCGGCCCATCTATTTGGGTCTGACGAATTTTCTATTTATATTGAATCCTCAGAGTTTGGCGAGCTCTTAGTTAATGGCATTGTAGGTGAAATCATACGTGAGGCAAATATTGAGGAAGCAGTTGAATATCTAGCCAATAAAACTTCTACATAAGGTCGGTCCAAACACCACCAAATTAGAATGCTATAGAAAATTTCAATAATTTTCTAAAAGGGGCTCTAAACATCATGGTTAACCAGACGTAATTATAAATATGATAAGTGATTTACTAAAAATTCAATCAGATTTGGACAGAAGACCACAACAGATGAAGCCAGCAAATCAGAAGTCGGAAAATTTGGAAGAAGATAATGTTTTAGGCGTAATAGAGCCAAACCCTTTTTTGGCATCACCGCGTCTCTTTGGGCCCAAATGTTCAACGCTTGAATGGCTTGGTGGTTTCAGAGCGTTCGAATTAGTTTGTGATACAGCAACTGAAATTTAGCATCATAGTGTTAGGTAACCTAATTCTAAACACTAACCATTCTTAAATAAAAGTGAGCTTCTAATTAGAGTTTTTATGAAGAAATTTATGGATAATCATTGACAGGAAATCTACATCTAATAAAACTCCTATAGCAAATTTAATAATAAAATATCAGCGGAGGAGATGATTATGATCGAGCAGATTAATGTAGGAGTGATTGGTACGGGTTGGTGCGGCGGAATACGAACTAAAGCGTGCTCAGATAATCCGCTCGTTGATAAGTTATTCATCGCTGAAATCAATGATGCACGTCGCGCGGAAGTTGCAGAACAATATGATGTTCATGAGGCTGTTTCTGATTGGCAGAACCTTATTCTTAATCCAGATATTGATACTATTATCATCTCTGCAACTCCTGAAACAACCCACTATCCGATGGCGCTTGCCGCATTGCAGGCTGGAAAAAATGTGTTTATGGAGAAGCCGATTGCAACTACATTAGAACAGGCTGACGAGCTTATTCAGACTGCAATTGACAAGGAAGTTAAATTCACGATCGGATACTCTCAGCGCTTTAATTCAAAATATGCATATGTGCAAAAAGCATTAACGGAAGGCCTGATAGGAGAGCCAGTAACATGCCTTGTAAGCAGACACGTAACCCGCGAACTTGGCTCCAAAATTTCTGGTAGAACAGCTCTTTCTCCTGCAGCAATGGAAGCCACTCATGATTTAGATTTCCTATTATGGTGTTTGCGTCCAAGAAAACCAGTGAAAGTTTATAGTCAGACTGCGGGCAAATTATTTTCTAAAAATAGCGATACGCCTGACCACCAATGGATTCTAGTAACAATGGATGATGGGACCACAATTACAGTAGGCGCTGGTTGGATACTTCCTTTGGGCTATCCAAATTATGCTCATACATGGATAGAAGTTATCGGAACAGACGGTGCATTGATTATAGATGATTCCCACAAAGACGTTCATCTTACAACAACTAAGGATGGTATCCGATATCCGATGTCTTCTATGCCTGGCGAGCCAGTAAATCATACCTATGCTGGTCCTATGTATGAAGAGACAGTTCATTTCTTAGATGCAGTTTGCCGAAATAAGCCAGTTCTGGTTAAGCCTGAAGAAGCAAAAGAAGTTATGGATTTATACACCGCCGCTGATTTGTCTGTCGAGCGAGGGGAGCCTGTAATGCTACCTGTAAATAGTTATGGGTAAGAAATAAATTTAAATTTCTTCTTAACTAGCTTAACAAGGGTAGATGTAGTCTAAATGCTTCTTGATATACTGGACATTACTGTGCCAGTGCTGTTGATACTTGGTCTTGGCAGTGCTCTTTACGTATTAAAAATCCATTTTGACTCTAAAACAATTGGTATCTTGATTATAAAGATAGCAACACCTTGCCTTACATTTACAACCTTGGTTAAAACAGATTTTACCCTTTCTGAATTATCGCAGTCAGGCTTAGCAGCATTGCTAGTGATGGGGCTGGTTGCCGCCTTTTCTTTTTCTTTTATAAGATTGCAAGGTGACCGTTTAGGGCCTTATATGAGTTGCTTGCTACACCCTAATTCAGGCAATTTACCCTTGCCTCTATGTTTACTAGCATTTGGGGAGGCAGGCCTTGCGCTTGCATTTCCTTATTTTGTAGTGATTTCGGTCTCCCAAAATACATTTGGATACGCAATGATTGCAGGTAAATTAAATTGGAAAGAGCTGTTTTTCCATCCAATCGTTATTTCAGTATCTGCCGCCTTAGTTGTAAAAATTTCTGATTTGCCGATCCCAGAGATGATACTCATTACAACATCTTATCTTGGCTACACTGCTATTCCTCTTCCATTATTGTTGCTTGGATATGCGTTGCCGCAAATATCTGCTGGGAACCTAAAAAAAGGAATAATATATGCATTCGCACGGTTATTATTTGGCAGCCTCAGTGGATTATGTGCTATTTACACATTAGGGCTTTCTGGCATGATAGGAGGGGTTGTTATGATAATGGCTTGTATGCCGGTTGCGCTATTGAATTTTATTATTGCGGTTGAACGCGATGTTGAGCCTGAAACAATAGGAGGTATGGTCATTATATCTTCGCTTACAATGATAACCCTCATACCCGTTCTTGTTTGGCTTGTATTATGGGCGTTTCCAGTTTGATTAATAAGAGTGGTTAATTCGCATCAAGTCACGAGTTACGTTAACCCAAGATACGAGGGATTTAGCATTATGACAGAAACGCGGTTGTTGCGCCGTAACACGCTGCCATTGGATTTAAAAACATTGCTTCTGGATTATCCAAGAGCTGATTGGCAGGGGCATCCCAGTTTTTCGGACTTTAGCGAGTTTTGGTTGCAAAGGCATACTATGTTTCGAGAAATGGGGATGCGTTTAATTCATTTGTCCCAGTCAATGTTAAATAAAGATATTGAGGCAAGAGAATATCAACGCCAGCTATTTGGATATTCTGAATTTATGCTTCATCAACTCCACACTCACCACATGATGGAAGATACTTATTTTTTCCCAGAAATTGGAAAGAATGATACTAAGACCCAAACTGCAATTGAGCTATTAGAGTCAGATCATATTGAAATTGGCAGGTTAATTCATGATTATACGGCCAGCTTGCAGCAATGCTCAACACCAACGCTCACATCGACAAAAGCAGATAGTCTTCTGAGCCTCCAGAGTGTATTCAACACAGCACTCACACAGCATTTAGATGATGAGGAGGAAATCATTGTTCCAGCAGCTTTGCATTTTGGCTATGTCAGATAAAAAAGCCAATATTATGTAAGGTTTGTTTTCACATCTATTGAATAACATATGGCTGACATTAAGTAGTAGAAATCAAATAGAATAAGAGAAGGGACAGACTGATGAGTTGGAACCCAGAATTAGGCGCTTTAATGCCTGATGTTACAAGCATTGATGCCATTGAAACCGTAATTGTACCAAGAGCACGGGATATTGGAGGGTTTGAGGTGCGCCGTGCATTACCAACCAAACAAAAACAGATGGTAGGTCCTTTTATCTTTTTTGATCACTTTGGCCCTGCTGAGTTTTTAACAAATCAGGGAATTGATGTAAGACCCCACCCTCATATCGGGCTTG
>JADHOL010000012.1 GCA_016779005.1 Alphaproteobacteria bacterium | reverse complement strand
TACCTATTAATTGCTCTTGGGTTTGTGGCAACTGGCGGCCATTTGCTATTGGTTTTCGCTGCAAGCAAAGCCCCTGCTAATTTACTGGCCCCATTTCAATATGTAGAGATTATTGGCGCAACCTTCCTTGGTTTCTTTGTGTTCGGTGATGTTCCCACGATTTATACATCAATTGGGATTACACTTATCGTTTTATCAGGACTTTATCTCTGGTATAGAGAACATCAGTTGCAAAAAGATTCCGAAGGCGCTTATATTTAGCCTCTGAAGTGATATAAACCTACATGTCTTTTCGTCAGGTCAAAGCGCATCTCATGTCCAATAGGTGGCACGGATCTGTGCTGGCAATCGCTTCTCTCGCATAGCTGACATCCAAGACCAATAGGCACAGTGGCAAAAGATTTCTCAGACGCAACCTTTTCAGTATAACAAAGCTCTTTAAAATGACGCGCATCACAACCAAGTGCGATAGCAAAAATAGGTGTCCCAATGTAGGGTGGCTCGGTGCGCGGTTTAGAGACAGTTTTAGTGATGGTAATAAAACGATGCGCATCCTCCAACTCGGCAAATTGAACCTGAATTTGCTCTGGTGTTCTAAATGCGTGATGCGGAATCCATCTTGAACAGGAGCCGCCATATTTCGCAAACTCAACACCGCCTCCAGATAATCGTTTGGATATATGGCCTGCCTCATCTACCCGAAGGAAAAAGAAAGCAATACCGCGCGCTCCTGGCCTGTTAAGCGTTGTAAGCCTGTGGCATATTTGCTCAAAACTAGCTCCAAACTTGTTTGATAATTGTTCTAAATCATATTTTGTTTCTTGAGCTGCTGCTAGAAAATTATCATATGGCATCATAAGGCAAGCTGAAAAATAATTCGATAACGTCATTTTAAGCAAATTGGTAGACTCGCCATCTTCCAATCCAGCGCCCGCAATAATAGTATCTATTTCTGGCTGGCAGCTTACCAATGCTATTTGAACACCAAGCTGGAATAATCTTTGCTCCTCTGGCATTGCCTCTGATAGTAAAATACGATTTCGGTGAAAATCAAATTGGCGAAGCATGCTGCCCATAACATTTGTTGGCATTAATCTTGTTTGAATAGCATGATTACTCTGTAGCCATGCCGCAAGGTCGGAGAATATAAATCCAGGACGAAGATTTGCATCCTTTCTGCATTTTTCAGCCGCAATCTCAAGAATATCGAAATAATTTCCTGATTTTTCAAGAAAGCTGCGCACATCCTCAACAGGTCTTGGCTGTATTCGGGACTGATCTACCCGTTGCTCGCTGTAAGCTGCATCTCTCATTGTTTCATACGCATCAAAAAGACCAATCATCGACTGGGCGGCCTGGCCATGTTGATTAGCAAGAGCATGTAAATCACGTCTGGATAACCGATATTCTTTCAGAGCTGGATCTGAGAAAATCTCGGTCAGTCGAACCACGAGCTTAGCGCTGTCATCTTCTGCAATTTCCCGTAAATCCACATCATAGGTTTGTCCTAGCTTGAATAAAAGAGGCACTGTTATAGGGCGCGCGTTATTTTCCAATAAATTAAGGTAAGACGCTGATATACCAAGTTCAGCTGCCATATCTGCTTGGTTAAGATTGAGATTCTGCCTTAATTTCCGAAGCTTTGGTCCAATCGTAATTTTACCAACGGGAAGATCTGCCATTTCAACATCCTTATTATCTCGAGATATAGGGGTATCTTGGTTGGTGCGTTACACCTTAATTTTGTAAATATAACAAATTCTAAAATTTTACAATATTTTCTGAAATAATCTTGTAAATATTTACATTTTATTTCTATACACAATTTAACTGGTATTAATTTTTTTGCCTGATAGAACATCATCATCATTAATAATATTTTTATGGAGAGCAGAAATGACAACTACATATGAACAAAGAACGCAATCACATGACGGACGTTTTGCCCATGTTGCAAGAGATTATTCAATGGAGGATGTCCAAAAACTATCAGGCTCCGTGCAGATTGAATACACATTAGCAAAACAAGGCTCTAATAATCTTTGGGATCTGTTGCATTCAGAAGATTACGTTCCAACATTAGGTGCTATGACAGGCAATCAAGCGCTCCAACAAGTTCGTGCTGGCTTAAAGTCAATTTATCTATCAGGTTGGCAAGTTGCCGCTGACAGCAATACTGCTGGCTCTATGTATCCTGACCAATCTATCTATCCTGCAAATTCTGGCCCAGAGTTAGCACGCCGAATTAACAACACATTACTAAGAGCTGATGAGGTGGATGTACTAGAAAATGGTACAGCAACTAAAAATTGGATGGCGCCAATCGTTGCAGATTGTGAAGCTGGCTTCGGCGGTGCTTTGAACGCTTATGAAATCACCAAAGCATATATCGCAGCCGGCGCCGCTGGTGTTCACTTCGAAGACCAACTCGCATCAGAGAAAAAATGCGGTCACATGGGCGGTAAGGTGTTGGTTCCTGTTCAACAAGCGATAAGCAATTTGAATGCGGCAAGACTGGCAGCAGACGTATGCGGCGTTTCCACAATCATTATGGCAAGAACAGATGCAGATAGCGCCAAGCTAATAACATCTGACATCGACCCAAGAGATCAGCCCTTTATTTCGGGTGAGCGCACAGAAGAAGGCTTCTACAGATTAGATGATAAGGATGCTTTTGATAGATGCGTGACACGTGGTCTTGCTTTTGCTCCTTATGCAGATTTACTTTGGATGGAGACTTCAAAACCAGATTTAAAACAAGCGCAAGATTTTGCAAATGCAATTCGCGCAGAGTTCCCGGATCAGATGCTAGCTTATAATTGTAGCTCATCCTTTAACTGGGCATCTCACATGAGTGCAGAAGAAGCTCTTGATTTCCAAAGAGAGCTTGGCAAGATGGGCTTTAAATTCCAGTTTATCACATTAGCAGGATTCCATTCACTGAACCATGCCATGTTTGAGCTTGCAGATGATTACAGAGATCGCGGAATGGCAGCTTATATGGACTTGCAAAATGCGGAATTTGCAGCTGAATCACGCGGATTTACAGCACATCGTCACCAAAGAGAAGTTGGCGCAAGCTGGTTTGATGCAGTATCTGTTGCGGTTAGGGGCAATCCGTCTACAACTGCCCTAGAAGACAGCACCGAGAATGCTCAGTTTGTAACTGATTCAGATCCAGGATCGCAGACAGAAGCTGCAGAATAGGGGATAAGATGACAAATTTTACACAAGATCTTAAAACCAAACCTCAAAACACCAATACGGAGTACATGATGACCCAATCAACAAAGGTAGATCCCATTATGCCTGACGATGATACCAAAATAACAATTCTTGCTCCCAGTTTTACGGAAGCTGCGATTATGTTTCACAAACAAAATTTATCTGCCAAGGGATACCGTCTTACCTCCCGCATTGAAGCACATAGATTTTTCGCAAGCGAAGGCTCACACTTATCTGAATTGTTTGATGGCAAGGCATTATATGCTGTTACCTTTGAGCATGACAGCAAATTAGCGGCACAAACAGCCACAAATTAACAAAAATAAAAAAAAGAGCCTCTTCTTGGGGCTCTTTTTCTTGGGGCTCTTTTTTTGGGAGCTCTTTTTTTGTGGATTTATAAATCTTGCCGGTGAGAAGCTTTTTGAACAGGCAAAATAATGCCAGAAGCAACAACCAATGCTGCGATACAGCTAAGAATAACAAACAAACTACTCATCATCATACCAGATTGTAACAATATTCCACAAATTGGCAGAACCGCCGCACCAACAACTAAATTTAACATGAACTTAAGGCTTAATGCCTTTGCGCGCCATTCGTCCGGGACGTATCTAGATAAAATCGTATCCGTAATTGGAATTTGTCCAAATACAAAACTCATCGCTATTAGCATTGCAAAAAACAACGCATAATCCGTGAATTGAGACGTCAGGAAAATAAAAAATATCTGACCGATGCCAATACCAAACAAAACCCACTTTGGCTCTACCCTATCTATTATCCAACCCACCGCAATTTGTGTAAATGATGCACATGCATAAACAAGAGATGCAAGAAGCCCTGTTATAGCAACAGAACTAGATATGCTAACCATAGAAATCTCAAAATATCTCGGAACAACAAATGTCATTGCGCTAAACACAAACCCGCCACTTGCTGTAGATAAAAATACAGCTGCTAAGGCAAGTTTCCAGTTAGGTGAGAATCCAGACTTCTTAACCTGTTTTTTTTGGGTGGGTTGTTGATACTCCTCCTCTAAAGCTGTGATAAACGCAAAACCATAAATCAGACAAAATAGTCCTGGAAGAATAAAACATAGGCGCCAATCGCCCATTGTAAGCAATATTCCAGCAATGAGAGGCGCAGCCGCAACACCCATATTGCCAAATACGCCGTTAATCCCAAGCCGAAACCCTATTCTACGATTGCTTTTGATAAGCATCGCAATGCCTACCGGATGATAAATGGAAGCAAACACACCAATAAGGCCAATTGCGGCTGATAGCTGCCAGACAGTTTGCGCAAAACCAGCCAAAATGGCTGCCAATCCTATCCCAAAATGATATATAACCAGCAATAAAGAACGCGAAAATCTATCCGCAAGACTTGCCGCAAGAGGCGCCACAGCGCCGAATAAAATAAACCCAGCCACACCATAGATAATAATTTCATCATAGCTCATACCAAAATGACGGCCAGCATCATAAGCAGCTTTTGCAAAAATTAACATGATAAAATGATCTAAAAAATGACTGATATTCAGATAGATGTCTTTAACTGTCTTAAATTGAACTGGGGCGATTACGTTCTGATACATAGATTTACTCTCATTTTTTTATTTCACGTCAATTTAGTCATAGCTTGGTTTAGCACATTCGCATGCGCGCTATATACCCCCGCTATGCATAAAACCGTTATTTAGCTTTTCCTACCTAGTTGAACTATTCTAACACTATCATTTATAATTTTGATTCACGGCCTCAACCAAGAGGCGATAGATTTGAATATATCTAGTTTTAAATATTAAATGGGGCAGAGTATAATTTATTAAAAACTAATATAATATAAAACAATACTAGCTGTCTTGTTCTAAAATCCACTCAACAGCAGGGTCAGGCAAAAAACGCCATTTCCGCAATGGGCCTGCCATTATGTTTAGATAATACATCTCAAACCCATATGGGGCCGCACAAGGGTGATGACCCTTTGGCACAAGCACAACATCCCCATCCGATACTGCCATTGTCTCATCAAGGCTTCCATCTTCAGTATAAACACGCTGTATTCCAAATCCAGATGCAGGATTAAGGCGATGATAATATGTCTCTTCTAAATAGGTAATTCTTGGAAAATCGTCTTCATCATGTCGATGACTTGGATAGGATGACCAATGCCCCGCGGGCGTAAACACCTCCGTTACCAGAAGGCTATCGCAGTAATCCTCATTTTCCATCGCGATATTATTAATAAAGCGTTTATTCGTGCCCGTTCCGCGTTCGGTAAGCGTAATGCCATCTGGGCCAATTTTGCGTGCTTTATGTCCGCCTGTGCCAGGGGCTTTTCCAATTGCCACAACGCATGGCGTTTTAGCAGTACATTCAAATTCTGAGCTGTTTGGCATATAAAGACAATGCGGGGGTGTTTTCTCAAACACATTCATCCGGTCACCTAAGATTCCCCAATCAACGCCCGCGCCAGTGAAATGAGCCAATCCCTCTATCATCACAATTAATATCTCATTTTGATCAGTATATTCAGTGATTATCTCTCCTTCATCAAGATGATGTAGACTAAATCCAACATAGCGCCAACCAGCAGTTTGAGGTGTAATATCATGCGTTTTTCCATGTGCCCTAACAGGCTTTCGCAATAAATTTGCCATTCTCAACTCCTTTACAAACAAACAGAATTAGCGATTAGGCTTACTTTGGACATAAGCCTCAAATTTTTCATTCACTTCTGTTCTCTTGCTAACCTCTGGGACAGCAACATCCCACCAGGTTCCGCCATAAGGCGTGCTTGGATAAGGGTCTGTGTCTATTACAATTACATAAGGACCTGATATCGAATGCCTGTTTGAGAGCGCTTCTTCAAGCTCTTTTATAGAGGCTACTTTTTTTGCCGTTGCCCCCATTGATGCCGCATGTAATGTAAAATCAATAGATGAATTCTCACCCATATAGGCATGTTCGAATAGGTTATTAAATTCAGCCCCTCCTGTACCCATCTGAAGTCTGTTGATACATCCAAACCCTCGATTATCCGTTATAATAACGGTAAAATCAATTTTCATCATGGCTGCAGTTGCAAGCTCTGAATTTGCCATCATATAAGTGCCATCACCGGTAAAGCAGATAACATCTCGCATCGGATCTGCCATTTTTATTCCTAACGCACCTGCAATCTCATACCCCATACAGCTAAATCCATATTCCATATGATAGCTTCCAGGATTGCCTGCTTTCCATAATTTATGCAGCTCTCCTGGCATGGTGCCAGCCGCACACATAACCACGGTATTCTCGCCAGATTCCCGCTGAACCGCACCTATTACTTGCATATCCGTTGCAAGATTATTTTCCGTTTCAGGCATGTTTGTAAGCTTATCTGTTTTGATAAACCAATCTCTTTTTAAACTTTGGGAAGGCGCTTCCATTTTAAAGGATGAAAGCTTTTCTGATAACGCATTCAACCCAGCAAGCGCGTCTGCAAGCAATGGCGCGGCGCCATGCTTTTGCGCATCATAAGCTGCCACATTCAAACTAATCAGCTTCCTGTTAGGATTTTTAAACAGACTCCAAGACCCTGTCGTAAAATCTTGAAACCGTGTACCCACCCCCAGAATTATATCTGCTTCCTCACATATGCTATTTGCTGGCTCACCACCTGTTACCCCTACCGGGCCAAAATTAAGCGGATGGTCCCATGGCAAAGCCGATTTTCCAGCCTGTGTTTCCACAACTGGAATTTGGTGTTTCTCTGCGAAGTTTCTAAGACTATCTGTTGCTTGTGAGTAATGTATTCCGCCTCCTGCAATAATAACGGAAGAGCGCCCCCCTTTTATCAGAGATGAGACAACATCCAACTCAGATTGAACAGGGGATAATCTGCGCACAGACCAAATATTAGGCTCAAAAAACTGAACTGGAAAGTCATATGCTTCAGCCTGAACATCCTGACAAAGACTGAGTGTTGCAGGACCACAATCTGCAGCATCTGTCATTACCCGAAATGCGCGCGGAAGCGCTGTCAGTAATTGTTCTGGCCTTGTAATTCTATCAAAATATCTGCTTACCGGCTTAAAGCAATCATTTACACTTGATGTACCATCGGCGAAATTTTCAATTTGCTGTAGAACTGGGTCTGGACCTCTACCTGCAAAAACATCCCCTGGCAATAATAATACAGGAAGCCTATTTACGTGCGCTAATGCAGCTGCGGTAACCATATTTGTTGCCCCAGGTCCAATTGAGGACGTAACAGCCATGGCACGGCGTCGCCGCGATTGCTTGGCATAGGCAATCGCTGAATGCGCCATAGTTTGCTCGTTATGTCCTCGATAGGTAGGCAATTCTTGTCTTGCTGGGTAAAGCGCCTCTCCAAGGCCTGCAACATTTCCATGTCCAAAGATTGCCCAGCATCCAGCGATGAAGGTGTTCCCATCTTCATTCTTTTGATTACACACATAGTTAACCAATGCTTGGGCTGCTGTTAGTCTGATGGTTTTTGTCATTAGATACCTCTTAAGATTAGGTCAAAATCCTAATTAATAAGTTAAACTCTACCCCCAACTTTCGGTATTACGAACACTTTTTGCGTCATACCGTAAATTCTTCCCCGCACTATCATCATATAATGGTATGTTCTTATTATGATTGGAATTGAGGATATATTAAATTTTTGATAATTCCACAGGCTCTCCAACTGCGAGAGATAATTTTGCTGCTTCTGCCATGGCAAGTGCGATAACACCGTCATCCATTCCAACAGGGATGTCTTTTTTCTGAGTTATTACATCCATAAATGCATCCCATTCAGCCCTATAGGCTGGCATATATCTCTCTAAGAAGAAATAAGTGGGCTTTGCGCTGACAACGCCATTTTCAGTCGATTTTACAATAGTGTTTTCTAACATATTCTGGGCCTGTAACAATCCTCCAGAGCCTAGGACTTCCAAGCGCTGATCATAACCATAAGCAGCCCTGCGAGAATTTTTAATAACCGCCATACTACCATCTAAATATTGCATAGTCACCACGGCTGTATCAACATCGCCTGCTTTCTCAATTTCAGGATTAACAATTGATGAGGCAATAGCAGATAGCTTTATTGGAGCTTCACCTTTAATAAAATTAGCCATATCAAAATCATGGATCATCATATCCTTAAACAGCCCACCTGATACTTTTATATATTCAATTGGTGGCGGGGCAGGATCAAACGAGGTGATTGATAATAATTCAGCCTTGCCAATCTCTCCTTCAGATAGCGCATATTGAAGCGCTGCAAAGTTTGGATCAAATCTTCGATTAAATCCTATCATTACTGGCTGGCCGGTTTTTTGAATTCGCACCTGACATTCACGTGCTCTTTGCAGGTCTAAATCAACTGGTTTCTCGCATAATACGGCTTTACCAGCCGCCGTTGCCTGCTCCATTAATTCAGAATGGGTGTTAGTAGAAGTTGCTATTAAAACCGCATCAATGGATTTATCTGCTAGAATCTGTTCGGTATCACGAACCTCACATCCATAGCTAGAGGCTAGTGTTTGCGCTGCTGCATGATTGATGTCTGCGACAGCTATTAGGGATGATGATGGGTGCGATGAGATTGCGGTTGCGTGCACACCTGCAATTCTGCCAGCACCAAGAAGACCTACATTTATCATTTTCTACCTTTCTGTTAACAGATTATGGGACATCAAATATATTTTTAAATGCGATAAGTGCCGCCATCGGATCCTGTTTTGCATAGGCCTCCATCGTTATAAGGCCGTCATATCCCATTTCTCTTATTGCGAATGCGATATTCTCCCAATTCATTTCTCCCGTTCCAGGCTCACACCGCCCTGGATTATCTGCAACTTGTATTTCGCGGATGAATGGCAAGCAAGCCTGTATCCATCTGATAATATCACCTTCGCCTATTTGTGTATGATATAAATCTAAATTCATTCTTAATTGCGGGCGATTCACAGCTGCAATTAGTGATAATACATCCTTTGTTGAATTAAACAAACATCCAGGGTGATCCATTAGATTAAGGTTTTCTAGAACAAAAACCACATCTTCTGATTCTGCTAAATCACAAATTCGGTTTAAGGTTCCTATAGCCTTTGGCCACATGACAGGCGTATTAATTCCAAGATGCGGTATTGGAAGCCCCGCATCCCCCAATCCTGTGCCATGCAGATTATAGTGCTGAGCTCCTAACTGCTTGCCTATTTGAATTGCCTTGGCTGCCGATTTAAGCAATAATTCTGCGCCGGCATCATCTGCTAGCCTGCCTTCTATATATCCATTTATAGTCGTAAATGTGGCTCCAAGCCTTGAAATATTGGACAAATTCCAGTCAGGCCAATTCCAAAGCCCAACGCCAAATCCCATTTCTGTCAATCGTGAAATACGCCATTCTAACGGCTTATCCAGCCATAACATTTCAGCGCATACTCCTAATTGACGTGCCATTAAGACCTCCAAAAGATATATTTTTTACGGAAACATTTATGACAAAATTTTATGTAGATTCTATAGGGGAAGCAGTGTTTGTAATCAATGCATATTTAAGGATGATTGATATTTTTTTAAGGTAATATTTCACGTCCATCCCATGCAAAACACTTCCCCGTTTGTTCTGATGTTAGGGTGTCTAATACGCCTATCAGGTGATTTGCTGCAATAGATGGCGTGAACAGCTTGCTATTTGTGCTGCTATGCTGAAATGGTTTGGACAAATTACTATCTACAGTTCCAGGATGAAGTCCGACGATTATTGCCTCTGGATTTTTTCGGGCAACCTCAATGGAGGCTGATTTTATAATCATATTTAAAGCTGACTTAGAGGCACGATACGCATACCACCCGCCCAATTGATTATCTGATACACTGCCAACGCGGGCAGATAACGCAGCAAAAATCGAATGTTCGTTGCGGCTTAATACAGGCAAAAAATACTTTGCAATAAGTGCAGGTGTAATTGTGTTAACTTTGAAAAGCCTCTCAAAATTCTGATAAGATAACTCTTTCAGTGATTTTTCAGGTCGCAAATTTTCTTCATGAAGTATTCCTGTTGTAACCAATATTAAATCAATGGGCCTATCCGCAGAAGCCAGATTTGCGGCTGCCTGAATAGAAAGCTCATCCTCATAATCAATCAGTTGATGCGAAACGCCGCTAATTTCTGGTTTCGGTAGTGCGCGCGAAAACGCCCTTATGCTAGCAGCTGGATGTCTGGTGCGTAGCTCCTGCGCAACGGCATATCCAATTGCGCCACCACCTCCAATTATCGCGATATTTTCTGGGTGTTTCATTGTCTTTCAGTCCTCACAATATTCATCTTCCAAAGTCATAATACATGGCCTTCTAATGCGGATATTAGATAGGCGTGTCCGCTATCATGAGAATAACCCTATGACAAATAATATCCCCAACTCAAGCAACTACCCCAACTCAAGCAACTAATTATGATATATAGCGGATGCTTTATTTATAACTCTCGCGTCTGTCACTGAATTTGCGAACACGCGTTCGCCAAGTTCTATAGCTGCTTGGCTTCAAATTCTCTCTCATCACCTGTTTCACTTGCTTGTCAGAAAGTCCATATTGCATTTTTATTTGAGCAAAACTTGTATGATCACAAAGCGCCATTTGTATGATTTCACTTACTTCATGCTCTGCTAGATTAGGAACGTCCATAAAATAACCATTCTAATTTAATCAATCTGCAACTGTTCCAATAAAAACGCGAATTGAGCGCCATGCATATCCCTGTCCAGTCTACTTCCTTGAAAATATTTGCGCTGAAAACTGACCTTAATCACTTTCAGATTATCAATTTCAAAACGTTTTACAAGATTTTCAGGAATTAAAAGACATCTTGCTATCACCGGCAGTGTAAGCCCATCTCGCACTCGTTTATAATGTGCGTCATCCTCGCAAAACAAATCTATCGTAACCCAAAAGGGGCCTGCATTTTTTGACCTTATTTTATGTGTGAGCTCAGATAAGGATGCCATCTAAACCTCGTCTATTATTAATGGAAAACCATCACATGGCTTTTCCAATTTCATAATATGGTTCAAAGCAAATTCGAAAAAAGCCCCCCTGCTAGAATTTGCAGGAGAATAGGCAAAAGCAGTGGTTGGAATAGGCTCATCTTCTGATAATGGCAAATGAAGTAAATAAGGATTTATCAGCATTGCGATATCATCTGCCTCGCCCTGACTATCTGCTGTTACAATAACCAGCACACCTAATTCAGGTGCCAGACTTTCTGAAAACTCCAATTCTCCCAATACCGCATTTTTACCTATTACTCTGAAATCAATGGAATGTGTTGATTTAGAATTCGTCATAGATTGTTTTATTTTTGTATTACATATTCTAGATAATTTTTCTATCCAGTCATCTATGTGTGCAACATAGTTTGGCTCTCGCACGATGGTAAGAAGCGTAGTCTGATATCCAGATAATTTAGCAGCTTCCAGTTTAACGGTATAAGTGTCTGATGAATGCCACTGCGAGCCTTCTACGCGCACCCGTCGCGCATCTAGTGCTGTGTATGTGGCATCTGTTACATCAAGATGACCACCAGGCTCCAACAAAATAAAGGGATCAGCATTTTCATAAAGCATATGGGCAGCGACGGTTTCAGGCGTACATAAAGCATTCTGCGCCATAGCTTCAACCGTAAAACCAGTTTCATCCACTTCTACAAATATCACTCCAGAGGATGGATTGGTTGAACAAAAAGCACCGCATTCAGCAATTTTTGCAGCATGCCAACTCGCCCCTTTATGAGCGTTATTTAATAAGGGTAATGCCGCTATAAGGGCTGTATCAGTAGCTCTGCCTACAAGTATAACATCAGCGCCTGCTTCAATTGCTTTCTGAATAGGCTCAACCCCAGCTGAGGATACAATATGGGTTATCTTAGAAAGGCTATCTTGCGTTATCTGAGGTGCTGGCTCTAGCGGTTTAATTCTATTTTCACTCAGCGCAATTTGAAATTCTGATCTCTCACGCTCACAATAAATTCTCGCAATTTTAACAGAATGGCCAAGCTTCTTGGCTATTCTAACCGTCATGTCAAACATCATATCTACGCCAGCATTAACCCCGCAGGTTCCACAACTTCCTATGACAAGCGGGATTTTATTATCATGGCGCGCCTGCATGAGCAGATGCCATTCAGCCTCACATACCTCAAGAGAATATTTTGATACCCCCATACCAAGATAAAATGGACCACTATCAGTAGAACCGCCATCTATGGAAATAATATCTGGCTGGCGTTTGAGACCCTGAATAAGCGCATCCTCGCTAAACCCTAATCCAAGAACGCCAGAAGGTACTAAAATTTTGGTTGATTTTGTCATTTATCTATCTGGTTATTCATCTGGTTATTTATCTGGTTATTTATCTGGTTATTTATCTGGTTATTTATCTGGTTATTTATCTGGTTATTTATTGAGGTTTAGATATTGTAAGAAACCGTCTTAAAAAGATAGGGGCAATAAAACCAAGGAATGCAGCAACCCAGAGGCCAATTGAGATTGGAGAGGCAAATAAATATGTCCAATCACCATCTGATAAAACCATAGCACGCCTAAGGCTGACTTCCATATGGCCTCCGAGTAGAATCCCTAGAATAACAGGAACTGTTGGAATATCCATTTTTCGCAAGAAAAATCCTGCAACTCCAAATAATATCATCAATAACAAATCAAAATAACTTCCAGACAAGGAATATATTCCAACAAAGGAAATCATGGTAACCCCAGGTAGCAAAATTGCAGCAGGAACCTGTAAAACGCGGCTGAAGATTTTTACCATTGGCACGTTAAGAACCAATAATACAAAATTTGCAATAAGCAATGAGGCAATAAGACCCCACACAACTTCTGGCCTCTCAGTAAATAGCAAAGGCCCTGGCGTGATATTTAACGTCATCAATAAAGCAAGAAGAACAGCTGTTGTTCCAGAGCCAGGCACCCCAAGTGTAAGCATCGGAACCAACGCCCCACCAGCAGCAGAATTATTTCCAGCTTCAGGAGCCGCAATACCCTTTGGCTCACCTGTGCCAAATTTATCTTTTTCTTTTGCAAGTGATTTCTCGGACATATAGGCAAGAAAGCTACCAAGAGAGGCACCTGCCCCAGGTAAAACACCTGCTACAAAGCCAATGATACTGCTCCTCAGCATTGTCCATCGAGTCTCAAAAATCATTCTAAAAGGAATCGTTACCTTTTCCAATTTGACCCCGATGGATGAATTTTTACCATGACTTTCAATGAAGATAAACACTTCAGAAACAGCAAATAATCCAACGATTGCAACCAGAAAATCAATCCCATCATATAAATGCAGATTATCCCCTGTAAAGCGCGTCATACCCGTTGATTTATCAACACCTATCATAGCAATGCCTAGACCCAAACAAACAGAAAGTGCGGCCTTGGTTTGATTTTTTGAGCCAAGCCCCCCTAATGTGCAAAAAGCAAGTAAGTAAAGCGCGAAATATTCAGCAGGTCCGAATAGAAATGCCACTCTTGCTAAAATCGGTGCCAGTAACATCAAACCAATTGTGGCTAGAAAAGCACCTACAAAAGATGCAACCCCAGATAGCACTAATGCGTTTCCAGCCTGACCTTTTTTAGCCATTGGATACCCATCAAGAGTTGTCATCATTGCCGGCTCGTCCCCTGGAATATTTAATAGAATAGAGGATATTCGCCCGCCATACATTGCCCCATAATAGACCGATGTCATTAGAACAAGAGCCGCTGTTGCATCAAGGCCAAGCGAGAATGAAAGCGGGATTAATATAGCCACTCCGTTAGAAGGGCCAAGGCCAGGCAATGCCCCGATTACGGTTCCTAATATGCAACCAATAACAGCTAGCATTAATGTGTTCGGACTTAATGCAACTGAAAACCCCAGAGCTAAATTCGCTAAAAGTTCCATATAAACTTACCCCTAGAAGGATTTTGGAAAGGCGTACAAACCCAATCCAAGTCCAAATTTAAATATCAAAAACAAAACAACGGATAAGCTGCCGCCAATTATCATAGATTTCCATAAATCTGGTTTGATTTGATAGGATATTGCAGCCGATGCCAGCGCCGTTGGTATTATGAAACCAAGAGGCTTCAGGCTGTAGGCGTAAATAACCAAAATCAAAGTTGTTATAAATAACTTGATAAATGTTGATAAAACAGGCCATTCAGGTTCTTGGTCTGGCCGTACAAGCATCATTATACCTGCTATTATTGCCACACCAGAAACAGCCATTGGAAATGCTTTTGGGCCTAAAGGATCGGAAAAAAACGGTAATTCTAATTGTGTTGCACTCGCAAAAAAAGCGAGTGCTACACAGATTGTTAGTAAACCGGTAATTCGGTCAGACATTATTTCATAACACCAAGTTCAACAGACATTTCACGAACTTCAGCAATTACGCCATCTACATAATTCTGAAAGTCAGGACCAACTTTGTTGAAAGGCGCAAGTCCATTAGCCATCATTGCATCTGCCCATTCTTGGGAAGCACCAACCTGCCTTAACGCCTCAGTCCACTTTTCATAAGAAGCCTCAGAAGCTCCTTTTGGAGTGTATAATCCTCTCCAGTTTACGGCTACTACATCAATTCCCTGTTCTTTGGCAGTTGGAATTGATTCAAACCCCGGAATACGCTCATCTGTGAATGACGCAAGAACCCGAACATCACCAGATTTAATAAATCCAACCACACCTGAGATATCACCTGTCATTGCAGCTGTAAAACCACCAACGGTTTGTGTGATAGCATCTGCATCACCGTCTACGCCAATATATTTTACCTTCTTAATATCTGTAAAACCTTTACGCTTTAGAGCCATTAGAACTTTTAGATGATCAAAACCACCAGCCGCAGAGCCTCCTGCAAAGGCATGCTTTGACGGGTCTGCTATCACCGCATCAAGCAGATCATTTAGATTTTGATAGGGTGAATCTTTTGCAACCACAATTACCCCAGGGTCAGCGCCAATTGCGCCAAGAAAGCGAACCTGATCAGATGTCATTCCTGAATAGGCATTCTGGGCAAGTCTGGTAGCAGTTGCCGTAGAAGCTGCGATGATAAGGTCATCATCTGAATTACGCTCATTCACAACATGGGTAAAAGCAAGGCCGCCGCCGCCGCCAGCCATATTCGTTACCTGAATAGAGCCATCATAGGCGTCAATGTCACTCATGATCTTGGTAATTGAACGGCAGGTGAAATCCCATCCGCCGCCTGGATTAGCAGGGGCAATACATTCAGCTGCCATAGTTTGACCAACTAGTCCTGCTGTGAAAATTGTTGCAAATGCAACTTTAGAAATTAGGTTCATTTAGTATCCTCCATATCATTCATTTTTTATTTTTGATGAAAACTTTACCTTGTCACCTAATCAAAGTAACCTGACATCAATCTGACATGGAAGAAGCGTTTTGAAAGTTTTAATTATAGAGGATTCACAAGAGCTCGCAAAATCCTTGCGTTTATTTCTAGAACTAGAAAATAACCATGTGGAATGTGCTTATGATCTTGCCACAGCATCTCACTATATTTCAGTCACGCATTTTGACATTATTTTATTGGATATAATGCTACCTGACGGCGACGGCAGAGACTTTCTACGTTCTGTTAGAGCGCGCAACAAGAATATTCCTGTTATTGTAATGACTGCCCGTTCTGAGATTTCAGACCGCGTAGACTTGCTCGATATAGGCGCAGATGATTATATCATCAAACCATTTGAATTTGTTGAATTAGAAGCAAGATGCAGAGCTGTTCTAAGGCGGCATAGCGGTCAGGATCAACAAGCACTTAGTTATGGGAATATTATCCTATACCCTCTTTCTGCCATGATCGAATTCGCACAGGAAAAAACTCCACTTAGAAATCGTGAATTACGATTACTGGAGATTTTCTGTAATTCACCAGAAATTCTATTCTCCAAAGAACAGCTAACAGACAGGCTTTTTCTGATATCTGATGAAGTTACCGAAAATGCTATCGAAGTATATGTAGGCAGATTAAGAAAGAAACTTGTGGGCAGCAATGTTACTATCGAGACTGTTCGGGGCATAGGCTACCGGCTGGTAAAAGATGAATAAAAAATTAAATCTTTCTATTAGAAATAGACTGCTAATTCAACTTGGCTGTGTAGCCTTTGCGATATCATTATGCCTTTTTCTCATCACGCGTATCGTGGTATTACAAGCGATAACAGCAACACAAGATGGTTTGCTTACCGCTGCTATTCAGTCGGTAATTGACAAAATTTATGTGGTAGAGAATTCAGTTAGCGTAGACTTGCCCTATGATACATTCTCGCTGCTTGGCGCTGTAGGCGAGGATAGAATTTTCTATCGCATTGATGATAATGGTCAATTCCTAACAGGATATTCAGATTTTCCGATGCCGCACAAATTTGGAAATATCCAAGAGCCAGAATTTAGCAATGTAGAACATAAGGGAGAGAGGCTTCGAATAGCGGCAACAGAAAATATTGTTTTCGCAATGGATAAACGCCATGAGCTTCGGATCATTATTGCGCAAAGTCAGAATTTTCAGAAATCTATTGCCACTAAAATTTCGTCAAATTTGATTCTAATCACCCTCTTTTTCTTTATGATCGCCATTTTGTTTGCCTTCTTAACAGCCAATCTTACAATCAAACCTATCTATCTTTTTGCAACAGATGTAAAAATGCGTGGCCCAAATAATCTAAGAAAAGTCTCGTCAGATGTGCCAACAGAGTTAAAGCCTCTTGCCCAGTCCTTAAATGAATTCATAAGCCGGTTTCGCTCTACATTACGCCAGACAGAAACATTCATAGCAGAGGCCGCCCATCATATCAGAACGCCTCTATCTGTTGTAAAATCAGAGAGCGAACTAGCCTTGAGAAAATCAAAAACACCTGAGAATAGAGAGCGCCTCAGAACTATTATTAAATCTGTTGACCAGACCAACCGCTCCGCTAGTCAGCTATTAGATCATGCGATGGTACTTTACCGCGCTGAGCGCCCTGAAACAGAGGAATTTTCAATCCTGCACGCAATATCCGAAATCGTCACGCAGTTCAAACTAGCCGCAGACTTAAGAGACCTTGATTTGACATTTTCAACCGATGTAAGCCCAACACAAACTATTAATCTTGATAGAACCCTATTTGAAACCGCGGTGCGAAATCTGCTTGATAATGCGCTGAAATATGCGCTTAGCGAAACAACGATAATAATAGAATTCAAAAAAACAAAACATAATTTTCAGCTTACTATTAAGAACCAATATTCCTCTGCTCCGTTTTTGGATCAAAAACAGCTATATAAAAAATTCAAACGAGGTGAGCAAACAGGCGAAATTATAGGCTCTGGGTTAGGGCTAAGCATAGTGATGGAGGCCGTAAGCGCTATTGGGGCTTCTATTGATATAAGAAAAACAAAAGGAGATATCGTGTGCGCTACCTTATTAGTACCTTACTAATCATATTGCATATAAACCTTGCAGTCGCCTTAACCATAGAGACAAATCATTCCTATGGCGCGGCAAAAGCAGTATCTGATTTACGAATTTTATCTTCTACAGATATTGATGTTTTTGCCCCCGTGCTTCGCGCATATTCAGCCCTTAACCCCGCAGTTTCAATAACCTATTCCACGGCATCTTCATCTGATATTTACCGGGCTGTACGCAATGCTGAACATGATTTTCATCTGATTATGTCTTCTGCCATGGATCTACAAATGAAGCTGGTTAATGACGGTTTTGCTAAACCTGTTAGCTTCCTTGAGAGAGTTAACCTGCCAGATTGGAGCCATTGGCAAAATAAACTATATGGATTCTCGTTGGAGCCTATTGGAATGGTTGTATCAGCATCTCACTTCAATGAGGGGGATTTGCCAAATACAAGAAGAGAGCTGGTATCATTTCTCAGAGCAAATCAGGCGAATTTCAGCAGGAAAATCGTCACCTATGATGTAACAAGCTCAGGTGCTGGTTTTTTATTTGCAACACAAGATGCTCGTCAATCCAATAGTTTCTGGCGGTTAGCAGAAGTAATGGGCGGGCTTGCTCCGCATTTATCATGTTGCTCTGGGGCTATGCTTGATGCTGTCAATCAAGGAGAGTTTCTTCTAGCCTATAATATTATTGGCTCTTACGCTGAAAAACGCTCAAGACTTCAGAAAAACCTGCGCGTAATTTACTTTCAGGACTATACTCATATGTTGCTGCGAACTGTATTTATACCGCGCAATGTCCCTAACACAGCCTCAGCAAATGATTTTCTGACCTTTCTTCTAAATGATGTTGGACAAAATTTTATAGAACAGGAAACAGATATGCTTTCTCTTAGAAGTGATGTGCTAACAGATAACCCGCATTACAAACCAATTAGACTTGATACAGGTCTTCTGGTGTATCTCGACAGACTTAAAAGACAACGTTTCCTTGACGAATGGTCCTCCGCTCTTATTCAATAAAACGATTAAATCAGCAGGAATGGCCTTACGTTCTGATGGCTATAATAAGGGCTAAAGAGCCTCCTGATGAGATTAATGCGCAGGTTCATCACCTATTTCCCGCATTTTTTCCTCTAAAATTTGGGTTAATTGTACCATAATTTGGCGATAATTCGGATCGTTAAAGACATTAAATAACTCCAGCGGGTCCTTCTCACAATCAAATAACTCCCATTCTTTATCCTCTCCTCCATGGTTTGTACCAGGCAGATTAAATCCCTCATTATACCAATAGATTAATTTATATTTTTGAGTACGGATGCCATAATGCGAATAAGCGTTATGGTCTGGATCGCGGTGCATCCAATATCGGTGATAAGCCACCTGCTGCCAATTTTGAATATCTGCTTGGTTCAGTAATGGCCTTAGACTCTCACCTTGCATATAGCTTGGAATTGTAAGACCTGCAAAATCAAGAAATGTAGGCGCAAAATCCACATTACACGCAATCTGCGAGCAAATGCTTCCTGCTGGAACTTCGCTTGGAAATTTTGCAAGAAACGGCATCTGAAGCGACTCCTCATACATAAATCGTTTATCAAACCATCCATGCTCTCCCAAGAAAAACCCTTGGTCAGAGGTATATATAACAAGCGTATCTTTTGTTAAATTATGAGTATCCAGAAAATCAAGCATTCTTCCAACACTCTCATCTATGGATGCAATAGTGCGCAAATATCGCTTAATATACCGCTGATATTTAAACTGACTTAAGTCCTCTTTTGAGTTAAATTTAAAGTTCTCTCCTGTATCTTTATCTATCAGGCACAATGCTGATATATCGTCTGGATTTGGTATTTTTCTTTTACTGCTAAATGGTCTGCTTTTCTCGCCTATTTCAGCACCGCCTTCTGGTTGGACCAAACCCAAATCATCATAGGTTAAATCATCCTTTATTCTCATTTTTGCCTCAGCTGCGGCGCGGGCACGGTTCTTATAATCATCATCAAAAGTTGACGGCACAACAACATCATCCGCAAATAATGACCTATTTTTTGGATGCGGCTCCCATTCTCTATGAGGGGCTTTGTGATGACACATTAAGAAAAAGGGTTTTTGTTTATCTGCCTGTGATAGCCAATCAATCGACTTATCAGTGATAATGTCTGTTACGTATCCCGCCTCAACAATCTCTTCACCCATCTCGATGAATAAGGGATCAAAATAATCCCCTTGGCCTGGTAGAACTGACCAGAAATCAAATCCTGTCGGCTCATATGCACTTCCCTCCCCAAGGTGCCATTTACCAATAATTGCTGTCTGGTATCCCCCTGTTTTTAAATGTTTGGCAACATTTGGCAGACGGTTATTCATCGGGGTTTCGAGTGTCGTTACGGCATTTACGTGATTATAGGTTCCCGTTAGAATTGCCGCACGACTTGGCGTACAGATTGAATTCGTAACATAGCAGTGATCAAATCGCATTCCTTCATTCGCAATGCGATCGATATTTGGCGTATGATTAATTCCGCCCCCATAGCTGCTAATCGCTTTTGAGGCATGGTCGTCTGCCATTATAAACAGAATATTAGGCTGTTTTTTCATATCATATACTCATTTTGGTACTATACTCATTTTTGCTAAACACTATATTCTCCTATGTAATGGTTGTAAGGGTGCCATAAAAACCAAAATAAAAAAAAGAATTCTCACAAAATAATGTATCTTTGTCGAAAGGAATATCTGGGCTGAAAATAATGTCTGGTTTCTTTTTGCTTCTGGCGGGCTATAGTCAAAAAGACCCAGCTATTAATTAGCGATAGCATTTAGGCAATACCATTTAAGAGTATAAAAAAATATGACCGACCAACGCACTCATCCAAATTCATATGAAGCAAGAGATACCGCATCTATTGTGCATCCGCTTACCAACCTTAAAGCGCATTTGGAAAAAGGCCCGTTAGTAATCAAAGAGGGCGATGGCATCTGGGTTACCGATATTCATGGTAAAACATACATTGAGGGAATGTCAGGGCTTTGGTGTCTGTCACTTGGCTACGGACAGGAACGGCTTGTGAAAGCTGCAACAGAGCAGATGAGCCATCTACCCTATTATCACTTAACAAATCATAAAAGCCATCAGCCAGTAATAGAGCTAGCAGAAAAGTTGCTGGAAATTGCCCCTGTGCCAATGTCAAAAATTTGGTTCTCAAACTCAGGATCAGAGGGAAATGACAGTGCTGCCCGTATTGTCTGGTATTATTGGAATAACCAAAAACAACCAAAAAAACGCAAAATGATATCACATTTGCGCGCTTATCATGGCAACACAATTGCTTCTGCTAGCTTATCAGGCATGCATTATAATCATGCCTCTTTTGGTTTGCCCCTAGAGGGTTTCTTGCATATAACGCCCCCTCATTATTATCGCAATGCACATCAAGATGAGAGCGAAGATGCCTTTACAAGCCGTCTTGCTGATGAATTAGAAAAGCTTATCCAGCATGAAGGCCCAGATACAATTGCGGCCTTTTTTACAGAACCCATCATGGGATCTGGCGGTGTAATCGTGCCACCTGATAGCTATTATGATAAGATTCAAACCATCTTAAAAAAATACGATATTTTGCTTGTGGCAGATGAAGTAATCACCGCGTTTGGTAGGACTGGAAATATGTTTGGAACTACCACCATGAAGCTTGAACCTGATATGATTGTATGCGCAAAGGGTTTATCTAGTGCCTATTTGCCGATATCAGCCTTAATGATAAATGAGCGTGTTTTTAGCGCAATATCAGATGAAAGTAGTGAAGTAGGTGTGTTTGGCCTTACCTTCACTTATTCTGGTCATCCCGTTTCTGCAAAAGTGGCAAGCGAGACACTACGTATTTATGAAGATGAAAATATTGTTGAGCATGTTACCCATATGGAGCCTATATTTTTAGGGGGATTACATTTGCTAGCCTCACACCCATTAGTCGGTGAGGTGCGCGGCAAAGGATTATTAGCAGGCGTTGAACTTGTAGCTAACAAGGATACAAAAAAAGCGTTTGATCCTAAATATGGCGTTGGTAAATACTGCGCTGACAGAGCAGAAGAGCATGGCTTAATTATCCGCGCTATTGGGGATACCATCGCGTTCTGCCCGCCGCTTATCATAACTGAGTCTGAAATTAAACTAATGATATCACGCTTTAATGCTGCCTTAGATGACACGCTAATAATGGTCAGAAAATCTAGATATTTTGAATAATTATCTTAAGATAAATAGAATATCTAACATAATAAATAATTCTTTTTAATGCTCCAATTTGCTGCTTCAGACAATGATTCTAACAGACATCATTGCTGGCAGCATATCGTGCCATTAAGCACTCCGCTCAGCTTTTACATCTTTGTTGCCTGTTTTTTGCAGACCCAATTTTTTGCTGCCCAATTTTTTGCTGCCCAATTTTTTGCTGAGTTGTACATAAATCATTAACTAGTCCATGTTAACCTTTATTCAAAGTGACGGATGTCACTAAAAATTTATCAAGCTAGATAATTTCTCAAGTGAGATGGGGGAGACACTATGAAAAAACTAATATTTGGTGCTGTTATCAGCACGCTGAGTATGGGTATTTCTGTAACAGCCGCAAAAGCAGAGTGTGGCGATGTTAGCATTGGGGCAATGGGTTGGGCATCTGGTGAGGCGATCACAGCTGTTGCCACTTTTGTTCTAGAGCAAGGTTATGGATGCTCTGTTTTGGTTGTGCCAACAGATACTGTACCTGCGGTGACATCACTAGCAGAAAATGGCCAACCTGATATCGTACCTGAAGTGTGGAAGAATTCAGCTACCATTTATGATGAGTTGGAAGCTTCTGGAAAAGTAATAACTGCCTCGAATGTGTTTGCAAATGGCGGTGAAGAAGGTTGGTGGATTCCAACAAGTCTTGCCGAAAAGCACCCTGAGCTGAAAATAATAGACGGCGTACTTGCAAATCCAGAACTTGTTGGGTCACGTTTTCACAATTGTCCCGTTGGATGGGGATGCAGGATTGTTAATGATAATTTAAAAGTTGTGTATCAGCTAGAAGCTAATGGAATTGAAGTATTTGACCATGGATCTGGTGCTAACCTTGGGGCATCTATTGCAGCTGCCTTTGCTGATAACGAGCCTTGGTTTGGCTATTATTGGGGACCAACAGCGGTACTTGGCAAGTATGAAATGACGCGGGTAGATATTGGCGATGTTGACCCTGTTCAGCATGCGATTAATCAAAGCCCTGATTCACCTGAAGATAAGCTTGCTCCATCAGGATTTCCATCAGCACCTGTATTAAACGCAGTAACAGCAGACTTGGCAAAACGAGAGCCTGAAGTATTCAAATTCATTCAGAATATGAGCTTTCCCAATGATATTATTAGCAAAATGCTCGCTTGGAAGGAAGCAAACAATGCTTCTGCTGGTGAAGCAGCAGCATGGGTCCTTACCAATCATAAAGATGTTATACTAAGTTGGGTCAATGAGGATGCAAAGGCTAAATTGAATAAACTATTATAATAAAACAACCATCACCACCAGAATAAGACCTCTTATTATGGTGGTCTTAATTAAGTCAAATGCCCCGCATAAAAGCATAGGTACTACCCTAAAGTCTGGGTTTACCGGAAGTCTGGGGTTACCTGAAGTCTGGGGTTACCTGAAGTCTGGGGTTACCTGAAGTCTGGGGTTAATAGGAAAGCAGAATTGTAGCTTTTGAAAAATTTTTTAGTGTGGTTGGCTTGTCCGAATGGTGCAGCACCGGGGAAAAGCAGACTCTTCTAAACCTGAATAGCCTCAAAAATCAGACGCAATCTTGGTGGGAAATCCCGTTCCCATCTCTTGATAATCTGCATAAAGCGTGTAGTGCTATTCCGCAATCCAGAGATTTAACAGCATCACTTGAGGATGGCTTTTTATTCTTGCGTCCTGCATTAAGAATGGTTTTAGACCCTCTCACCCAGCCATTATCTTGGTTATTGGAATGAGCACTTTATGCATTTACCAATATCCCTTGGTGGATATTATTACCTATCTTTATTGTTGTTACGCAATGGAGTGCTAAATCGTGGAAAGTCACCAGCTTTGTTCTTATTTGCATTCTGTTTTATCTTGCAACCGATCATTATATTTATGCGATGCAAACTCTGGCAATCATATTTGTCTGCACGATATTATGCGTTATTATAGGCGTTCCAATTGGTATTTTAATGGCGCGTAGTAACCTCTTTCTGCGGATGCTTGTCCCAGTTTTAGATATGCTTCAAACATTGCCTACATTTGTTTATCTTATTCCGCTAATTTTTCTATTTAAAATAACAGAACCAAAACTATATGGTCTGGCAATTATCCTATATGCTATTGTGCCTGTTATTAGATTAACAGATTTGGGCATCAGGCTTGTCGATAAAGATGTAATAGAAGCCGCAAATGCGTATGGAATGACCAAGCGAAAGCTGCTTTTTGATGTGCAAATTCCACTTGCTCTTCCTAATATTATGGCTGGCGTTAATCAGACCATTATGATGAGCCTTGCTATGGTTGTCATTGCATCTCTTGTTTCAGCGCCAGGCCTTGGCACGTTAGTTCTAGATGGTATCAATAATTTACGACTTGGGGTTGGTTTCATGGCTGGTATTGGTATCGTGCTGCTAGCCATTATTCTCGACCTTGTTTCAAAGTCAGCACTTGCTCGTATTAATACAAGCTATAAGAATTAGGGTGCCAGAATGACATCAGATAGCTCCGCAGATATTGCTATTTCAATTCGAAATTTATTCAAGATTTTCGGGAATGATCCGTCCTCTATATTACCGATGCTTTATGATGGGATAGACAAAGCCGAAATACAGAGCAAGACAGGCCATGTAATTGGTTTGAATAATATCAATGTTGATATGCTTTCTGGAAAAATTACGGTTATCATGGGACTTTCAGGTTCCGGAAAATCAACCCTTATCAGACATATTAACCGTTTAATTGAACCTACCGCTGGCGAGGTTCTACTGGACGGTAATAATATTTTCGAACTGGATGCGATTGGGCTTCGAAAACTACGTCAAACACGCATGTCGATGGTATTTCATAAATTTGCTTTATTACCACACCGAACCGTTTTAGAAAATTCAATACTTGCCCCGATGGTTCGCAATGAGGATAAAGTCAAAGCTGAGAAAGAAGCCAGAAATTGGCTATCACGCGTGGAACTTAACGGATTTGAGGATTCTTATCCCCATCAATTATCTGGCGGTATGCAGCAACGAGTTGGCATTGCAAGAGCGCTTACGTCGAATGCAGACATTATGCTGATGGATGAGGCTTTTTCCGCATTAGACCCGCTTATTAGAACTTCTATGCAAGATTTATTATTAGACTTGCAGAAGGATTTAAAGAAAACAATTATCTTTATTACCCATGATTTGGATGAAGCTTTGAAAATTGCGGATCATCTTGTGGTTCTGAAAGACGGATTTGTTGTGCAACAAGGAAACCCACAAGAAATTATCTTAAATCCTACCGACCCTTATATTGAGGAATTTGTAAGTGACATAAACCGGGCACGGGTTTTAAGAGTAGCCTCTATCATGGATAAGACAAAATCTGCAAAGAAGGTTACAGATAACATTGATGGCAATGCTTCTCTTGAGCAATTAATTACCCAAGCAGACGGCGCAACTGACGGCATATTTGCTGTGACGCAAGAGCAAGAGATTATAGGTCACATTCAAATGAGCGACGTATACAGAGCGTTGGTGCGATATGATAAGAGTGACGCTTAAACCGCTAACTCATTTTTAATCATTTTTGGCTATGAACTCATAATATAATTTAGCGTTTGATAATCCTTAAAACGTCACTATTAAAACCATATCGCAATAGATAATTTATGATAGCGTTCTGACATAGACTATTTTTTCTGGTTATTGTAAGTATTATCTGTCTTATATATAACCCAGTATAATGGAAGCTGGCTATGGGGGAGACCAACAAATGACCAATGAAGCACAGTTAAAAATTATTGAAACCGCATTATTGTCTCGCACGCAAGCAGGTCAAAAACAAATTGGCTGGAAACTTGGGTTTGGCTCTCCTGCGGCGCTCAAAGCATTAAATACTTCAAAGCCGCTTATTGGGGGCTTGTTTGATGCAGGCGAGCTTGAATCTGGTACAACAACAGATGTTAGTGAGATGACAAAACCCTGTTTAGAGGCTGAAATTGCAGCTCACATCGCATCAGACATTCCTGAAAATGCTACAAAAGAACAAATAATGGATTGTGTAGATAGCTTGGTTCCTGCAATTGAATTAGTCGATTTTCATACGCCGCCAAGCGATGCTGAGACGATTTTATCTGATAATATTTTCCAAAGAGGTTGGGTAATGTTGCCATCTACAAATAGCGGATGGTCTGGTGGTGCTTCCGGGCTTGAAATTCATATTCGTCAAGGGGATGAGACATGGGATCCTGCCACAGATATTGAATCAAAAATTGGGCATATTACCGATGGCTTGATTGAATGTAACAGAGTTGCATCAGCATTAGGGCGAGGTATTCTTAAAGGAGATATTGTGCTTCTTGGATCTGTTATTCCGCCGCACCCGTCAAATGGGAGTGCGTTTTCGGTTACAATTCCTGGAATCGGGGACGTAAGCCTTAATTTTCAGCCATAAAAAGATCTAAATTTGGTAGAATAAGAACAAGGATGCTTCTTCTTATACACACGCTACAGATTATTCGGGCATACCTGCTTTTCTCAGCCCCTCAATAATAAAATCTTCTGCAATTGCAGGGGCAACGCTGCGATAATCTGATAGTGTTTTTATTTCTGGGCGCTCTTGTAAGAACTTTTCTAAATGTTCTTCTGCGTTCTCCATCTCATCACGATGAGCATAGGTGCAGGCAAGCCAGCCTAAATAGCGACTATGCGCACTCTGCTCATTCATTAATAATAACCATTTCAGCGAATTTTCAAGATCCCGCATCGCCATGAATAAAAGAGGAAGAAACCCCTCAAACCTATCTTTATTGGCAGGATCCATCTCAATGGCCTTATTAATATATGTGAGCGCTTCTTCGAATTTTTTATCATTACACAGGGATAAACCATAGTCGTAATTCGTATCTGGGTGACTAGGATTTGCCTCAAGTGCTTTTTTTGCATATTCGTTTCTCATCACAAGATCCCTTTTTATATTAAAGGACCTACTATACATAACAAGCGCCTCTGGATTACTGCCATCCAATTCATAGGCTTTTTGAGAATAATGATGAAAATCTTTTTCATTCTGTGTGCGCTCATCGCGATATTCATGGCTGAAAATTCGCCCGACCAAAACACGGCATTTCAGAACAAACGGGTCACAAAATTCGGGGTCAAGTTCTATAGCCTTATCACAGAAATCAAGCACCATATCCCCGCCTTCTCGCTCTTCGGAAAATGCTTGGAATATCTCTCTGTCGTTATAAACGCCAAGCGCTTTTAGGTATAAGTCCCATGCACTGAAATTTGACGTTTTTTTGGTAGAGAGACGCTTTTGCTCCTGCGTTTTTAATGCTGGCGCGATGATACTAGCAACCGATTGTGATATTTCGTCCTGAACCTCGAAAATATCATCTAGCAATCTATCCCATCTTTGCGACCAAATTTGCTTATTTTCAACCGCATCAAGCAAACTCACAGTGACTCTTACTTTGTTTCCGCCTTTTCGCACACTCCCCTCAACCATATATCTGGCATCTAATTCAGCTGCGATTTCAGATGATTTTTTGTCTGTACTTCGATAGCTAAAGCTCGAATTTCGGGAAATTACCGGAAATGTTCTCCAGGATGAAAGGTTGGAAATGATGTCCTCTGATATACCATCCGCAAAATAATCTTGCTCAGGATCATTACTGAGATTCAAAAAGGGAAGTACCGCGATTGTTGGTGGTTTGCTTGCCTCTGTTTCTGGCTCATTATTTGCACTAACAGAAGGAGCGCTTACAGCGGCACCGTCGCTGCCTGCCACTTCAAATGCTCTTACAATGGTATTTTTAACTTGCTGCGAGCCCAAATCTAAAAAACTTAATTCTACTTTCTGCTTAACAAAATCATGCACATTATTAGAAAGGCAAACACCTCCTGGTTTGCACAAAGCTTCAAGGCGGGCAGCTACATTTACGCCTTCCCCATATAAATTGGTGCCTTCTACAACCACATCACCCATATTAATACCGATTCTAAAGGTAAGCTGCTCTAATGGTGAAACAGACTCATTGCGCTGAGAAATTAATTTCTGAAACTCGCTTGCACAAATCACAGATGAGACGGCACTATGAAATTCAGCCAATACAGAATCCCCTGCTGTATTGAAGATTCTTCCGCTATGCTCTTTGAAAAGATTGTCCAAAATTTGCCGGCATGCCTTTAAATTTTTTAAGGTTAGCTCTTCGTTTGATTCCATAAGCGTTGAGAAATTTACAACATCAGTAACAAAAATCACAGCGATTTTTCTAAATACCTTATCTTCACTCATCTCACACCCGCCTCTATCTATTGCTATATATTAATACATCGTTAACTATCAAAACCACAATAAAATACTGACTTCTGGAAAATACTCACTTCTGGAATGAATAAAAAAAATCCTTTCTATTCATATGATGTAAGGTCTGGGGATAGCAAAAAATTGGATAATCCTAGTATTTAATGGAATAGTGAAGTATGTGATTGGATAACCCCAAAAGAGGAATTACATTTTTAGAATGAGCGCTAAAATTATCGTTATTGGTGGTGCAAATGCTGACCTTTATGGGCAAATTGCGGTAGAACAAGAAGCACCTGCTGACTCTAATCCTGGGCATATTAGTATTCATGCTGGCGGTGTCGGAAGAAACATAGCAGAGAACTTAGCGCATCTTGGCGCAGAAATAGAGTTTATTGGTCATTTTGGCGGGGATGATTTTGCAATAATGTTAGAGCGCTCGCTAACATCTTCTGGCGCATCAATCAGCCTTTCCATGCGGACACCTAGCAGCAACAGCGATTTATATTTGGCAATTCACAATAAACAAGGCGAGCTTATTTCAGCTGTAAATAATATGGGGCTTGCCGCGCGCTTGCCCAAGAATTTTTTAAATACCCATACGATAGCAAACGCGATTACAACTGCCGATTTAATAATCTTAGATGGCAATCTGAGTGAAGAAGTTCTAGATGATTTTTTTCAAATATATGGCAATAATTCTGTTATCGCGTCTGATAGCGTATCTACCGCAAAAGCGAGGCGCTTTATTCCTCATTTATCAAAAATTGACTATCTAAAATGTAACCTGGCAGAGGCTCGCATTCTTGTTTCGGCAGGAAACAACCTATCCCTAGATTCCACAAACGCCCCAGAATCCATAGAATCTGTAGAATCCATAGAATCCTTAGAAGAAGTGTCCCAGAAATTAATGAAAACAGGCGTTGGCACTGCCCTCATATCAAACTCAGATGCTGGTTTTATAGTGGCGAGCGGCAGCGAATTTAAGCATTTTTCTGCCCCAAAACTTGCAAAAAGCTATAGCTCTGGTGCAGGGGATGCTTTATTTTCTGGTTTTTTATATGCTATTAGCAGAGGTGAAAATAGTTACCAAGCATCTTTATTTGCACTTAAGGCGGCCGAAACAGCGCTTAGATTTAACGGGCCTGTAAACCCTGAAATCGCGGCGTTAGGCAAAATTTAATATGATTGATATAACAACAAACCTTGAAGTTCAACAGGCTATTCAGGACAAAAAACCCATTGTCGCATTGGAATCGACCATCATCTCGCATGGCCTACCCTTTCCAGAAAATCATAAGACCGCGATAGCATTAGAAGAAGAAGTGCGCAAACAAGGCGCTGTTCCTGCGACAATTGCAATTATAAATGGCTGTATAAAAGTTGGTTTAGAAACAGAAGATCTAGAAATTCTGGCAGACCCTAAATCACAGGTCGAAAAGATAAGCAGGCGTGATTTACCAAATATTATTCAAACACGCGGTCATGGTGCTACAACCGTCGCAGCAACAATGATTATTGCAGCAAAATCTAATATTCAGATTTTTGCCACGGGTGGTATCGGGGGCGTGCATCGCGGCGCTCAGACAAGTTTTGATATTTCAGCAGATTTGCAGGAATTGGTTAAGACAAATGTGTGCGTAGTATGTGCGGGACCAAAAGCAATTTTGGATCTTAATCTGACGATGGAATATCTGGAAACAAATGGCGTGCCTGTTCTTGGTTATAGAACGACAGAATTACCTGCATTTTGGTCTCGAAACTCTGGGATATATGGAATTCTTCCCTATCAAACTGCTTCTGAAATAGCGTCATTTTTGAATCTTAAATGGGGGTTTCCACTTGCTGGGGGAGCATTGGTTACAAACCCTGTCTCAGATGCGGATGAAATCCCAGAGTTGCAAGTTCGCGCTTGGATAGAAGACGCCTTGAATGAAACAAAAACCCAGAAAGTCACGGGGAAGGAAATTACCCCATTTATTCTGGATTATATTCGTCTTGCTTCAGAAGGCAGAAGCGTTAAAACCAATATCTCATTGGTAAAAAACAATGCTAAACTTGCCGCACAAATAGCCATTGAGCTGAAAAAGTGTACTTAAAGCTGTCTGCCTCCAAATGCTTTTGGGCGCTGTAGCCAGTTATCTTTTAGATATTCTGCTGTCTCATCAATCAAATGCATCGCATATGCATATCGCGATACTGCTGAGCGGTTGGGCGCCGAATGATGCGGCAGGCGACCATGCAAAACAACAAGTGTTCCTTTGGGTGCCGGAAGCGCTGTATCACAATGTGGCATTGGCGTTTCATCCAAGGTTATCATCTCCATTTTCTGCCCATTATTTCTAAAACGATGCCTAAGTGAGGAATGGTGGCCTCCTGCCGCTGCCCACATACATCCGTTTTCCACGGTTGCGTCCTCAAGAGCTATCCAGAAACCCACACAAGTTTCAGGCTCGGTGAATAAAAACGTAGAGTCTTGATGCGTATTTACCTCGCCTCCTATGTAAGGCTGCTTGCAAATAACCATTGATTGCACCATTGACGGTTTTTCTAGCCCAGCGCCTTTGGCGAGAGCTTTTATATCGCTGCTATAGGAAAAATCAGCAAAAACGGGGTCAAGTTCATGCAACGCATGACCTATTTTATTCACTGCTCTTTGTTTCTGTTTTAATAAGTTTCCTGCATCATCTACAGCCTCTTCCTCTAGAAAGAATGATATCTCGGTCGCAGAATTTGTAAAATAGTCAGACGCAGCATGCGTTTGCCCAGTTGCAGAAAAGGCAACACTATGTGCATTGGCATCAAACCCATCTATTAATGTTTTGGATTGCGCACGTAGCTTATCGCAGCTATCTGGTGATGCAAATCCGTCAATAACCAGAAACCCATCAGCTTCAAATGCTTCTTGCATAGCTACTGTAAAACCATCTGACCATTCAAAACGTTTTGGAGATTTGTTAAACATTTGTTAATAATATCACACCAAAAACCTTAGCGAAATATTAAATTAACTATTTTCAACAGATAGCAATGTTAGAGATTAATAGGCCTTAGAATGGCAGTTTTAATTGATTTGGATCAAACAGAGGCTGCTTTTTTTGTTTGTTAAATTGCATGGTTCTTAAACCTGATTTTCTACTTCCATGCTTTTTTGCAATCTCTTGTGACTTTGAGTGATGGTGCGCATTATTCTGGCGCAGTCCATATACACTATCTGCCGCCTTTTTTCGTGCGATTTGCTCTTTTATAATTTGTGCAGGATAGCGTGTATTTATATTCGCACGCCATGGTTCATGAATTTCTGAGTTGTTGAGGTGAGCAAGCTCAGGCACCCATTTTCTAATAAACACACCATCAGGGTCATGGTCATAACTTTGTTTAACTGGGTTATATATACGAATGCTGTTTATCCCAGTAGTGCCAGATTGCATCTGCATTTGACTAAAGTGAATTCCAGGCTCGAAATCTACAAATAAGGAGCCCAGATATATCGCAGGGCGCCTCCAATGTAGCCAAAGATGATAGCTCGAAAAACTTACTAACATTGCCCGCATTCTAAAATTAAGCCAGCCTGTTTGGATTAAAGCTCTCATGCACGCATCAATCATTGGATAGCCCGTATTACCTGTTTTCCAAGCCGCAAAATGATCCTCGTTAAAAGTATCACAGCGCAAGCTATTATAGGCTGGATGCATATTTTCAAATTCTATACGCGGCTCATCTTCCAGCTTTTGAATAAAATGACAATGCCACCTAAGACGACCAAGGAAGGAATTTAAGGCGCTTGGCCATTTACTTCTTTCCGATTTTTTCAGAGTTTGAATTTCTATTTTTCGATTTTCAGCTGCCTGAAATACCTCAGCTATAGATAAGGTTCCAAAAGCAAGATGTGCAGATAATAATGAGCAGCTATCATAAGCAGTGAGCGGAGAGGACATCTTTTTTGTATAATACTCGCCTCTATTATTTAAAAAGCTATTTAACAAACCAATGCCTTCTTTGCGCCCGCCTTTCAGTAGTATCTCTGCCGGGTTATTGGAACGATTAGGATGAACCTCTATTGCATCAGAAGGCTCGCCTATAGACTCAATCCCTTTAGGCGCTAAAAACTGTGGGGCTGCCATTTGTGTTTGCCATTTTTTTGCCCAGCCATTCCTGTCCTTCAACCCTCGTATTACGCCATTTTGATTTACTTCAAACCATTTAATATCTTGAGATTTAAGCCATCTTGCTACTTTTATATCACGCTGATAAGTCCACCCATTCCAAGTTTCTTGATGAGAATAAACGTGGCTAATTCCATATCTCACATGCAAATCGCGCAGAATATCTATCGCATCACCAGTTTTAATAATCAGTTTGCAACCAAGTTCGTGAAGTGCGCTGTTTAATTCCTCTAAAGACACCTTTAAAAAGTCATGTTGCCGGCAACTCATCTCCTCCTGCCGCCAAAGAGAAGGCTCATAGATATAGAGCGGCAATACGCGACCCGTCTTTGCGGCTCTTACAAGTGCCTCATTATCATGAACACGCAAATCTCGTTTAAACCAAACGACATTTATCATCTGCTGTACCCTACTTAAAATGATTTCTGTTTGCGCTTTTCTATATAGTTCGCTGATACAAAATCTGTATTCATTTCGGGTTATTTCTGAATATAAAATTTCACTGTCCCACTGGTTAAGATTCCAAAACACGCTAACTAAAGGTCGACAGGAAGCGAATGATGAAACAACTAAATAAAAATTTCAAAGACAGAACCTCTCTTATTGAGTATGTAAAAACATTATCTGATTGGGCAGAAGGTGATGCATCGCACATAGCTGGCGGCACACAACAAGCCTACGAAACATTAGACCAAATTGATCCCATCGAATATGGAAGAACTCGTAATTTTGGAAATGGCAGGGTGACACACCTATCTGCCTATATCCATCACGGAATTATTAGCTTAAATGAAGTCCGAAACCATGCCCTTAAGTCAAATTCAGAAACAAAGCAGATAGAAAAATTTATTCAGGAATTAGGATGGCGTGATTTCTGGCAGCGAATGGCGCTTCGATATCCTGAATGGGTATGGAGCGATGTAGAAGAATATAAAACGGGGTTTTATAGCTCAGATTATTCTGAAGATTTACCAGAAGACATATTCAACGCAAAAACAGATCTGTCTTGTATAAATTCATTCATTGAGCAGTTACTCAATACAGGCTATTTGCATAATCATGCACGAATGTACGTCGCAAGCTATATTGTTCACTTCAGGCGCATAAAATGGCAAGCAGGCGCAAATTGGTTCCTACAACATCTCCTAGATGGGGATGAAGCCAGCAATAACTTTTCCTGGCAATGGGTAGCTAGCACCTTCAGCAATAAGCCCTATATTTTTAATTTGGAAAATGTTGATACGTATTTTTCAGGTCAAGTGGATACGTCAGCTGAAAATAATCAACCCCTAAATTTTAGCTATGACGTGCTCACACAAAGATTATTCCCATATAAGACAGAATTCTAGCGATGCAATTACTTTATATTCATGATAAGGCGCTTGGCAGTAATCACACTATTTTTTCTAGAATTAACGCTGAGACGAAAGCTATCTTTATATGGGATGATGCTTACTACAAACAGAGAGGCTATTCTTTAAAACGACTTGTTTTTATATATGAGACATTATGTTCCATGCCAGTTGAAATTATTTATGGAACAACAAGCGATGTGATAAAGACGATAGCACCCACAAAAATCATCACTTCGTTTACAGCTGACCTTCCAATTCAGAATATATTTAAAGATATCTCCAAACAGTTTGAACTTGAGTTTGTGTATCAACCGAGCTTTAGCCAGATTGATGACAGCTTTGAGTTTAAGCGTTTTTTTAAATATTGGAATAAGGCAAAAAAGACCGCCCTTAAAAGGGATGGCATCTGAGATAAGCCGCTGTCTTTATACTGAAATCGTTTTTTTAATGTATCATTACCCAGATGAACATTGTCCATGCGAACAAATCAGCTTCTATAACCAATAATATAGCGTACATATTTACATAAAACTTTACACCAATCTTTACACGCGTAAAATTTAATGCTTTATAATAAGGAGCCTAACCGATGAAGTTTTTTCGTGAACTGGGACTAAACGAAAATGGATGTAGATGATATAAAAAATATGGATGAATTTGCTAGTATTGTCGGTATTTCCCGTCCTACAATTTCCAAATATTTTAATGATGCAGATAGCGTAAGACCAACTACAAGACTTAAGATTGAGGAAGCGCTAAAGAAGTATAAATATCGCCCTAATATTTATGCAATTAATCAAAACCGTAAGCTGACAAAAAATATAGGTATTATTGTTCCCTATTTAGCAGATCCCTTTTTTGCAGAAATAGCTCGTTTTCTTGAGCGACGTGTTTTGGATTTTGGATTCACGCCATCTCTGTTTTCTGCCCATGGCGATACAGAAATTGAAAAAACAATTTTGGATACGCTGCGCTCATTAAGACCCGCAGGCGTTTTGCTTGCTCCACTTGGAAGAGCGTCTGACAAAAGGCATATCGAAGAATTCTGCAGAGATGTTCCAACTATCTTGTTCGATAGTAATATTGAAGGCATGGGAGAAGCCTTTATTGGCTCAGATAATTTTAGCTTTGTCTCACAAACAGTTGAATATTTAAGCCGAACAGGAAGCACTCCAACATTCTTTGAAATGAGTGATCCTGCTAACCCAAATGCAAATAAACGGCGAAATGCCTATCTAGCCATGATGAAACAGCTCGGGCTTGAACCACATATGGTTCAGATAGAGGGAAGTGGATGGGAGTTTGAAGAAATTGGTCATGCAGGTGCCTTAAAAATCCTAAAGCAAGACGCATTGCCAACCGATACGATATTATGCAGTAATGACCGGTTAGCCATCGGGCTTCTATCAGCATGCTATGAGCTTGGTATTCGTGTCGGCAGAGAAAAGGATAGTGAGCTAAGAGTAGCATCACATGACGACCATCCTTATTCAAAGTTTACGTGCCCCTCTCTTACCACCGCGGCACATGATTACGAATCAGTGGCAAGCCAAAGCGTAGACACTCTTTTTAAACTAATAGAAGCAGGTGGACGCTTTAATATCAGAGAAGAGAAACTATTCGCCGCGCGGCTTATTATGCGGGATTCTGCCTAATCAAGAAAATAGTTTCACCTTAATAAACTGATATTTTTTACGCGCGTAAATTTTTTATTGACGCGAGTTAAGTTTTCTGTTCCTCTTTAAATGCAATTTTTAGGAGGAATGAAATGCAACTAAAAAAACTTGTTGTTGCGGCTGCGTCCGTAACATTATTATCTACAAGTTTGGCAAGTGCCGATACTTTAACGATAGCTACTGTTAATAATGGTGACATGATCCGTATGCAGGGTCTAACCGACGATTTTACTGCAAAAACGGGCCATACCGTAGAATGGGTTACGCTTGAAGAGAACGTACTTCGCCAGCGCGTAACAACCGATATCACAACCAAAGGCGGTGCCTTTGATATTATGACTATCGGCATGTATGAAACACCAATCTGGGGCAAAAATGGCTGGTTAGTGCCACTTGATGACTTAAGTGAAGGCTATGATGCTGATGATATCCTACCAGCAATGGCAGGCGGCTTGAGCTATGATGGAACCTTATTTGCGGCACCATTTTACGGCGAAAGCTCCATGATTATGTATAGAACAGACCTAATGGAAAAAGCTGGTCTTTCTATGCCAGACGCGCCTTCTTGGTCATTCATTGCCAAAGCAGCACGTGAAATGACAGACCGTGATAATGATATTAACGGCATTTGTCTTCGCGGAAAAGCTGGCTGGGGTGAAGGCGGTGCATTCATTACGGCTATGTCAAATTCATTTGGCGCACGCTGGTTTGATGAAAACTGGAATGCACAGTTCGATACACGCGAATGGTCAGATACATTGAACTTCTACTATAATATGATGTCAGATGCAGGCCCAGCTGGTTTTGCAACTAACGGATTCAATGAGAATCTTTCTTTATTCCAACAAGGTAAATGTGGAATGTGGATTGATGCAACCGTTGCTGCTTCTTTCGTAACAAATCCTAAGGACTCAACTGTAGCAGACAGCGTAGGCTTTGCGCTTGCACCAGATAACGGAATGGGCGTTCGCTCAAACTGGCTTTGGGCGTGGGCTCTTGCAATTCCAGCAGGAACTCAAAAAGAAGAAGCTGCAAAGCAGTTTATCGAATGGGCAACCTCAAATGGATATATTGAGCTTGTAGCTGCAAACGAAGGTTGGGCAAATGTACCTCCTGGCGCAAGAACATCTCTGTATGAAAATGCAAACTACAAGGATATTCCTTTCGCTAAGAAGACTTTGGAGTCAATCTTAACTGCAGATCCAAACAACTCCACTGTAGATGAAAGTCCATATGTTGGTGTCCAATTTGCTGCAATCCCAGAGTTTGCTGGCATAGCAACTGACGTAAGTCAGGAATTCTCTGCAGCATATGCAGGTCAACAGTCAATTGCAGAAGCACTTGCCAAGGCTCAAGCCCTGACAAATGATGCAATGGAAGCTGCTGGCTACCGCTAAGCAAACCTTAATGCCAAGGGGGGATATTCTCCCTATTACCCCCCTTGGATTCTCAATTCATATGAAAGCACTTCATTTATTCTTGCTCGATAGGAACCTGTAACGTGTCTACCAAGCACTCAAGATCTCTTGCTCGAATAATGGTCGCTCCAGCGGTTTTTGCCTTACTTGTCTGGATGCTCATTCCGCTTTCTATGACTGTCTATTTTTCTTTTAAAAAATACTTGCCACTTCGCGGCGGTGACCTTGGATGGGTGGGGTTTGAAAATTATTCACGCTTCTTGTCCTCCAGCTCATTTTGGCCAGCGGTTGGCACCACGATATTTATCGTCGGCAGTGTTTTACTTATTACAGTCATATTAGGTATTTTAATCGCATTACTCTTAGATCAGCCCATCTGGGGACAGGGTATTGTGCGTATTATGATCATAGCGCCGTTTTTCATCATGCCCACCGTATCTGGATTGATTTGGAAAAATATGTTTATGGATCCAACAAATGGTTTCCTTGCGCATCTTTGGCGGGCGGTTGGCGCTGAGCCCATACAATGGTTAAGCCATGCATCCCTTGCCTCTCTTATTACGATAATAAGCTGGCAATGGTTACCATTTGCTACCTTGATTCTGCTTACCGCAATTCAGTCGCTTGACTCTGAACAACTCGAAGCAGCTGAAATGGATGGTGCGAAGCCGATTGGACGTTTTTTCTTTATCATCCTGCCACATCTAGCACGCGCAATCACGGTTGTAATTCTAATTCAAACCATATTCCTGCTATCCATTTTTGCAGAAATTTTTGTTACGACGGCTGGCGCTTTTGGAACAAAAACACTTACCTATCTTATATTCCAACGAGTGCTAGAAAGCCAAAATGTAGGGCTTGGTTCTGCTGGCGGAGTATATGCCATTATTTTGGCTAATATAGTCGCGATTTTCTTAATGAGAATTGTTGGCAAAAATTTGGACAATTAGGGTTTAGCTCATGGCAAGAACGGTTACAGCACAGAGAAAAATTTTAAATACTGCCCTTTCTTGGACATTGGCTATTATTATTTTCTTCCCAATTTTCTGGATTCTGGTTCTCTCATTCAAAACCGAGGGGGATGCAATTCGAACTCCGATAGAGGTATTAACAAGTGCTTGGACGTTAGAGAGTTATTCGATTGTTCAAGAAAGATCAGATTACTTAAAACATTTCACAAACTCGGTAATAATTGCTCTTGGCTCAACGGTACTCGGTATTATAATTGGCGTGCCTGCAGCATGGTCAATGGCGTTCGTCCCATCAAAACGTACCAGAGGTATTTTGATGTGGATGCTCTCAACAAAGATGCTTCCTGCGGTAGGCGTTCTCTACCCTATTTATCTGATATTTATTGAACTTGGCATTTTAGATAGTAGGACAGGACTGGTGGTTATATTAATGCTCATGAACCTGCCAATTATTATCTGGATGCTTTATACATATTTCAGAGAAATACCAGCTGAAATTTTGGAAGCGGCAAGAATGGATGGCGCAAGTCTAACCTCAGAAATTCTATATATACTTACTCCCATGGCGGTGCCGGGGATTGCCTCAACGCTACTTCTTAATATTATTCTTGCTTGGAATGAGGCGTTCTGGACACTTAATTTAACCGCCGCAAAAGCAGCACCGCTAACAGCGTTTATTGCAAGCTATTCAAGTCCAGAGGGATTATTCTTCGCCAAATTAAGCGCCGCATCGGTAATGGCTATTACCCCTATTTTAATAATGGGATGGTTTAGTCAAAAACAGCTCGTCAGAGGTCTTACCTTTGGCGCCGTTAAATAGGTAAATCAAATGAGACAAATTGAATTAAAACAAGTAGCAAAGCATTTCGGGGATATTGAGGTCATTAAACCCTTAGATTTGCAGATAAACGATGGGGAATTTGTTGTTTTCGTTGGGCCGTCCGGGTGCGGAAAATCCACCTTGCTTCGACTTATCGCAGGATTGGAAGATGTAACGTCAGGACACATTCTTATTAACGGGAAAGATACAACCCAACTCGCCCCTTCTGATCGCGGGCTTGCAATGGTTTTTCAATCCTATGCTCTCTACCCTCACATGACAGTCCGAAAAAATATTGATTTTCCGCTTAGAATGGCAGGTCTTGATAAGAATGAGCGGGCTCGGCGTGTTCAGGAAGCCGCAAAAGCACTAAATCTCACAGATTATCTAGAACGACGTCCAGGACAACTCTCAGGCGGGCAAAGACAACGTGTTGCTATTGGCAGAGCCATCGTAAGAGAGCCAACAGCGTTTTTGTTTGATGAACCATTATCAAATTTAGATGCCGCTTTGCGTGTGGGAATGAGATTAGAAATCAGTGAACTTCACCAGCGCCTAGGCTCGACGATGATATATGTGACACATGACCAGGTAGAGGCAATGACGCTGGCTGACAAAATAGTGGTTCTTCAAGCTGGCGTGATTGAGCAAGTTGGCTCTCCTCTTGATTTATACCACAACCCAAAAAATACGTTTGTTGCGAGCTTTATTGGTTCGCCAAAAATGAACCTTTTATCTGGAGGCGAAGCAGAAAAATTGGGTGCGCACACTATTGGCATTCGCCCAGAACATTTCACTATCGAAAAAGAATCTGGTTTATGGGAAGGCAAGGTCGGCGTAACAGAGAGACTTGGCTCAGACACTTTTTTGCATTTACATTGCGCGCATTTCGAGCAAGCCATCACCGTGCGTGCAGATAGTGCCCTATCAGTTGAATATGGCGAGAAATTATATATCACGCCAGATACAGACCAGTTACATAAGTTTGATGCAAACGGGTTGAGGTCTCATGGCGGGTTGAGGTCTCATGGGCAGACTTGACGGGAAAGTTGCGCTTATTACGGGAGCTGCTAGAGGAATTGGCAGTCATTTCGCACGTGCCTTTATAGAAGAAGGTGCAAAAGTGGCTATTGGTGATATTAATATTGATGATGCAAATTTATTGGCCGATAGATTAGGCGAAAATTCGATTGCCATAGAAATGGACGTTGCCAGTCAGGCAAGTATAGATAATGCCATCGAGCAAGTAACACATCAATTTAAATATATTGATATTCTAATAAATAATGCCGCCATATTTAGCGCTGCCCCTATCACTGAAATCACCCGTGATGATTATAAGCAGGTATTTGATATCAACGTATCTGGAACATTATTTACACTACAGGCAGTTGCAGCCCATATGATTGAAAATAAACGGCCTGGTAAAATCATCAATATGGCAAGTCAGGCAGGCAGAAGAGGAGAGCCCTTAGTCGCTACATATTGCGCAAGCAAAGCAGCTGTAATTTCTCTTACCCAATCGGCTGGGCTAAATCTGATACAGCATAAAATAAACGTAAATGCAATATCCCCTGGGGTAGTGGATGGTGAGCATTGGGATAATGTAGATAAACTATTTGCTAAATATGAAAACAAAGAAATTGGTCAGAAAAAAACCGAAATTGGCCAGATGGTGCCCTTTGGCAGAATGGGAAAGCCAGAAGATCTAACAGGAATGGCTATTTTTCTTGCTACCAGTGAAGCCGATTATATTGTTGCACAAACCTATAATGTTGATGGTGGACAATGGATGAATTAACGGAAAATATCGAATCTAAGATTAATCTTTTAGAGCTGAACAACGCTACCTTATATGATTTACCATCGCATATAAATGTTCCAAATTATGATAGAAGCAAACTTAATGCTGGTATCGTTCATATTGGTGTTGGCAATTTTCATCGTGCTCATTTATCTTGGTATATTCATCGCTTGCTTGAGAGAGGACTGGCTAATAATTGGTCCATCATAGGCGGTAGCGTTCGCAAGCAAGATTCTAAGATGAGAGATAAGCTGTTATCCCAAGATTTTCTTACAACATTAATAGAGCTAGATCCAAATGGGGATAACCATGCAGAAATAGTGGGGGCAATGATAGATTATGTTCCCATTGATGAGGATAATAAATCCCTTATTCAAATCATGGCAAACCCACAAATCAAAATTGTATCTATGACTATTACAGAAGGGGGTTATTATCAGGATCCTATTTCAAAGAAATTAGATTCAACACATCCTGATATTATTCATGACTCTCAAAATCCAGATACACCGCGAACTGTTTTTGGCGCAATCATTGCCGCATTAAAAATCAGAAGACAGAATGGGTATGGTCCTTTTACAGGTCTTTGCTGTGATAACCTGCAGGAAAATGGAACTGTATTGCATGCTTCGATTTTGGGTCTAGCAACGTTAAGTAACCCTGAATTAGCGGAATGGATTGATGCTAATTGTTCTTTTCCAAACTCAATGGTTGATTGTATTGTTCCTGCAACAGGCGCGGCAGAGAAAGAGCTGGTTCAATCCATTGGTGTAAATGATGCCGTACCCGTAACGCATGAGAATTTTCGGCAATGGGTTATAGAGGATAATTTCTGTGCTGGAAGGCCAGATTTAGAATTAGTCGGCGCTACTTTCTCCGATAAGGTATATCAATATGAAACCCAGAAAATTCGAATTCTAAATGGCGGGCATCAGATACTGGCAAATACGGCTGAAATTCTTAGCTTATCCACAATTTACGATGCAATGGCTAACCCGCTAATAAGACAGTTTTTCAGCAAAGTTGAACAAGAAGAAATCTTGCCGAATGTTAGTGATTTACCAGATTTATCTACGCTAGACTATTTACAGCTTATTAGTAGCAGGTTTGCTAATAAATCAGTTATGGATACTGTGAGAAGAGTATCCTTTGATGGCAGCTCGAGGCACCCTGGTTTTATTCTTCCCTCTATTTATGATAATCTGCGCAATGGAGGCTCGTTAAACGGACTTGCCTTAGTTGAAGCAGCATGGGCACGCATGTGTGAAGGTACCAGGGAAGATGGAACCATCATAGAAGCAAACGATCCTGACTGGTCATATTTGCATGAACATGCCAAAGCAGCGCGTCATAATCCAAAAAAATGGCTGGAGATGGAACACATATACGGAAATCTTATAAATGAGGATAGCTTTGCATCTGCTTTTGAGCGCTGGCTAAAAAGCATTTGTGAGAATGGAATAGAACAAACCATTCGTCTCTATCTAGATGAATAAATTACAAATCAAAATAGCGAACCCAAAATTTGCTTTCTTAGGCGTCTCCAGAACGCCGTTTTAAAACACGCAACCTGCTTTCAAACTCACCCCTATCCACATAACAACCCTGAAGATGTCTAAATCCAGTTTCCGGGTCAAACGCATCTCTTCCATGCAGAATTCGGCGATTATCAAACACCACCATTTCCCCAGCTGCTAATCGCAGACTAGTGAGATAAGCATTGCTTCTCGTCATCTTCATAAACTTGCTATAAGCCCTATAATAGGACTTCATGAGTTTTGGATCTATATCCAGAAAGTCAGCAATATGAGCATTAAAACAAATCTCGTTAATCTTGCCATCTAGATCAAGCGTAATTACATGTTTTCTGCTTCTGATATCCGTATTTTCATCATAAAATCTAAATGGAATTGATACAGAGGATAACATGTTAAAAGCCTCGATATCGTTGGCACGCAAATCTGTTGATATTGCCAAGCCGTCTGCAAAGGTTGACCCGCCGCCTTCTGCTTCATTCGCAAGACAATGTAAAAACTGAAACCCAGGGGGAAGTTCTTGATTGGGAAGGTCGGTATGTGTCGGCAAGGCAACTGCAGTATAGGCCAAATTATTCGGATTAGGTTTTGATTGCACCTGAAAGGTAGTGCCAAAGTTCGTTTCGCGAAGAAACCCTATTCGCTTTGCCACCTCCATACCAGCATCATGTCTTGCATCTAGTCCCGTGACTAACGACAATCCAAAACTTTGCGTATTTTCAAGCCATGTCGCTAATGCATCATCATCCTCAAGCAACTCCTTGGCTTTTGCGGTTGGTAGTTTGTCTGTGCCCATACCGCCACGCCAACATCTTTTTTTAATAGCCGCAGGGTCAGATGCTCTTTTGCCTGGCTTGTGATGATACAACCAGTCCAGATTATATCTCGTGGAATTCGTACCATCACTCCAATTTAACATCAGAACATCATCTTTGATAAATGCTTTTGTTAGGGTGATATCAAGCGGTATTGACGTTAAGTCCGTCATTCGCTCATTTGTATCTTTATGAAACCCAGCAGGGTCATTTTCACGAAGCCACAGAAACGGATATGAGCTGTCAGAATTATCTGACCATTTAATGTGAATCATATCCATTTCATTATCCTGAAATAATTCAGTCATTATGTCCTCCTTTGCTAGAGTATCAGGGTAAATGAGCTATTTATGTTTGTTGGAGGCCGCCAATCATGGACGCTGTAACAGTTCATGTTGGCAAAGAGCCTTGATATAGCATGCGTAAAACCATTATCATAAATGTGAAATCCTATTTACAACAATTAAGTGAAACAACTATTAATCACAAAGTTTTTTTTTCAAACCTATTTTTGCTAGGTTGGAATATATACCCGGTTACAGGGGGGGACACTTTTAGACTAATCCGCCCTGAACCCTTAGAAATTCAGCAAGTTGTGGAACGCCAACCCCTTTTTTCATGGAGCCAAAAATAAACGGAAGCGCCCCCCTATTCTGTTTAGTATCCTCACGCATCTGCTCAATATCCACATCAACATATTCTGCAAGCTCAATTTTATTGACAACAAGCATATCTGATTTCATTAATGCAGGCCCTTTTTTGCGCGGTATGTCGGCGCCCATACAAACATCTATTACATAGATTGTAAGATCTACCAGCTCTGGGCTAAATGTCGCTGCTAGATTATCTCCGCCTGATTCAAGAAGTATCAATTCTAAATCTGGTATACGGTTTTTTAGCTCATCAATTGCAGCTAGATTAACAGATGCATCCTCGCGAATAGCGGTATGGGGGCATCCACCAGTTTCAACACCGCAAATTCTATCAGAAGATAATGCCTGAGCGCGAACAAGATAATCAGCATCTTCTCTGGTATATATATCATTGGTAATGACAGCCATAGACACATCTGATGCAAGTATGTTGCATAATGCCTCTGTCATACTGGTCTTGCCAGCACCAACCGGCCCGCCAATACCAACTCTAAGCGGGCCGAATTTTAATCTATCTCTTGTCATGTTCTATATATCCTAGGATTTGATTTTTCATGCATCATAGACATGATTTCTGACATAAATGAAGCACTTCCAAGCTGTTCAAGCCCTGCTACATCCAACTTATTATTTACCTGCTCTATTATTCTACACAGCGTTACAAGACAATCCTGTCCAGCCTGTTGACCGATCGGGATAATACGAACACCAACTGAAATAAGACTAGCAGCAAAGGCCTGCAAATAGCTCTGAGTTGTAAGCTTAATATCTATGTTTCTTCTTCTAGCGGCCATGCCTACAGCAATAGGATAAGCAAGACCCTGCGCTAACTCGGCGCCATAGCTGCCATTAACAGCACGGCTGAAAGACTTACCCAACTCAATTGTTTCCTGATATCTCTCTTTGCTTGAACATAAAGCAAGACATAAGCTATTTACATCACTTATGCCCTTATAGGCCGCTTTCAAAAACAAACCATCATTCCAACCAGAACCACTAGTAAGAAGGCAGCTTATCCACTGGGTTAAAGTATCTTTATCTGAAACCAAGCCATGCTGAATTGCAGCTTCAAGACCGTGAGAATAGCTAAAAGCACCTGTTGGAAAAGCAGGTGAAAACCAAGCCTGAAGAACCATTATGTCATTATGATACGAATTCATTATTGTATTTCAGTGATCATAAGCGTGCTTGATAAGCAGCTCTGATTTACTAGTTTCGTCACTATATTCATGACTGGGTTCATGATTGTGTTCGTGATTGTGTTCGTGATTGTGTTCGTGATTGTGTTCGTGATTGTGTTCGTGACTATGGGTTCTGCCATGGCCATACGCACCGCCCTCTGGGGTAAAAGGTGCCTCTATTTTTTCAATTTGAGCCCCTAATAATCGCAGCATATGCTCTAGAACGTGATCTTGCTGAATAAGCAAATAATCTGTTTTTATCTGACATGGTGTATGCCTATTTCCAATATGCCATGCTATGCGGGCAAGATTGGCATCTGTTACTTTCATTATTGGTTCAGGCTTTGGATGTATCGCTATGATACGCCCATCATCAAGCACAAACCCGTCTGTTGCAGATAAAGAACGTGTTTCTGGCAGTTCTACAAGGAAGGCCTCTCCGCTATCTGATACCAGACGCTTACGCCTCAGAAACCGTGCTTCATAATCCAATGTTATCGTATCAGCTACATTCTGCGCTTTGATATTAGCTTCGATTTGTTGTGAAATATGCATAATTATATTCCCCTTTTTTCTGATTAGAACAGAAAATAACGTTGTGCCATCGGTAATTCTTGTGCTGGCTCACAGGTCAGAAGCTCTCCATCGGCACGCACCTCATAGGTTTCAGGATGCACCTCTATTTCAGGCATATAATTATTCATAACCATATCTTCTTTGGAAATAGATCTGGTATTTTGCACGGCGCGGGTTTGTTTTGCTAATCCTAGTTCCGAGCCAATATTATTATCCTGCGCAGCTTTACTCACAAAACAAATAGCCGACTGCTCAACAGAACGCCCGAATGATGCGAACATTGGACGTGTAAATACTGGCTGAGGTGTTGGGATAGATGCGTTGGGATCTCCCATTTGAGCAACAGCAATACTTCCCCCAAGAAGCACCATTTCTGGCTTAACACCGAAAAAAGCAGGATTCCACATAACCAAATCGGCACGCTTGCCAACCGCAATACTACCAATATGTTCAGAAATTCCATGGCAAATTGCAGGGTTAATAGTATATTTGGCGATATATCTCTTCACCCTTAGATTATCATTATCTCCTGTTTCATTAGCAAGCCTGCCACGTTGCACTTTCATTTTATGAGCGGTTTGCCAGGTACGTATAATAACTTCTCCAACCCTGCCCATAGCTTGGCTATCAGATGCAATAATAGAAAATGCCCCCATATCATGAAGGATATCTTCTGCTGCTATGGTCTCTTTTCTAATTCTGCTTTCAGCAAACGCTACATCTTCTGGAATGGACCTGTCGAGATGATGGCAAACCATCAACATATCAAGATGTTCTTCAAGCGTATTGACTGTATAGGGTCGTGTAGGATTTGTTGAAGAGGGAATAACGTGCCTCTCGCCACACACTTTGATAATGTCAGGCGCATGACCGCCGCCTGCGCCTTCTGTGTGAAACGCATGGATTGTGCGCCCTTTCATCGCGGCGACCGTATTCTCAACAAACCCACTTTCATTAAGCGTATCTGTGTGGATCATTACCTGTATATCCATTGCGTCTGCCACCGACAGACAATTATCAATCGCGGCAGGCGTAGTTCCCCAATCCTCATGCAGTTTCAATGCACAGGCTCCAGCATTTATTTGCTCTTCAAGCGGCATAGGCAGCGCTGCATTACCTTTCCCTGCAAACGCTAAATTCATTGCAAAACTATCTGCTGACTGAAGCATTCTTGAAATATGCCATGCACCAGGTGTGCAGGTGGTGGCAAGCGTTCCATGTGCAGGGCCTGTCCCGCCTCCCAGCATTGTGGTAAGACCGGAATGCAACGCATCATCAATCTGTTGCGGGCAAATAAAATGAATATGGCTGTCAAAACCGCCCGCTGTTATAATATGCCCCTCTCCTGCTATAGCTTCAGTTGATGGACCAATAATGATATCCACCGCTTGCTGTGTATCTGGATTTCCTGCTTTGCCAATGGCATGAATCAAGCCATCTTTTAGCCCTATATCAGCTTTGTAAATTCCGTTAACATCCACAATCAAGGCATTGGTAATAACAGTATCCACAGCTCCATCAGCTCTTGATACCTGCGATTGCCCCATGCCATCACGAATAACCTTACCACCACCAAATTTTACTTCATCTCCATAGGTGGTTAAATCCTGCTCAACTTCGATGAATAGCTGCGTATCGGCAAGCCGAACCTTATCGCCTGTTGTCGGGCCATACATATCTGCATAAATTTTTCTTGATAGTGAGACTGGCATTATAACGCCCCCATGATTTTTTGATTAAACCCGAAAACAGCCCGCCTACCGCCCAAAGGCACAAGCTGAATTTCTCGCTCTTGTCCAGGCTCAAACCTGACAGCGGTTCCAGCTGCTATATCAAGTCTCATGCCACGAGTTTCAGCCCTGTCAAAAACCAATGCAGAATTCGCTTCATAAAAATGATAGTGACTTCCAACTTGTATGGGCCTGTCACCTGAATTAGCAACTAGCACTCGAATGGCCTTTCGGTCTGCATTCAGTAAGATGTCATCATCCTTGGTTATTACCTCGCCTGGTATCATCGCAACTTCTCCTTTATCGTATGGGGTGATGGACAGTGACCAATTTTGTTCCATCTGGAAATGTGGCCTCAACTTGAACATCATGTATCATCTCTGCAATTCCGTCCATACAATCATCACAGGTTATAACATTTGCACCTGCTTCCATTAAATCTGCCACAGTGCGACCATCACGCGCGCCTTCAACGACATAATCCGTAATAAGCGCGATAGCTTCTGGATAATTTAGTTTTACCCCTCTGTCTTTTCGGTTTCGAGCCACCATTGCTGCCGTGGAAATGAGCAATTTGTCTTTTTCTCTTGGACTGAGTTTCACGTTTATTCTCCTTGCTAATTATATCCGACTTACTATGTCTGCCACACTCTTGGCATTGGGTGCCCTCTTAGAGCACATAGAATCTTATTTAAATCTGTTCTTCCCCCGGCACTATAATTACTAACAAGCCTGACTATCAGCTTCTCGTTAAGATAAGTTGCTGCACAGATTGAATTTTCCGAAGCTAGGTTGTTCTCAATAATGGGCTTTAAATACTCTGTATTTGCGCCCACACAGATAATGGTGGATATCATTCTAGCGCCATTTATGCCTGCATTTGCGTTTATTAACGCTTCAACATCATCGCTTATTCGCAGTGATTCTGCATGAAACAGGGTACCGTCTTTATATAATCTCCAATTATCCGTGAAGTAGCATTTTTCAATCTTCTCACCCATTGCTTGGCGCCCAAGAATTATTGTTTCCGCGATAAGGCAACTACTATCTGCTGACATATTCAGATTGATGGTTCTATCTACCGCAGCACCCTGAAAAATTATTGTTTCTTGGGGAAGCCAGTGCAAAGTTGCGGCTTTATCAAGGTTTAAATCAATAGAGATCTTAGCTGGATGCATGGAACTTTTATATAAACGCTCTGCTGTTTGGCTAGTGGCAACTAATCTGCAATCAGATGCCTCTATGCTTATATCAACTATATCACCGCCAGTAACACCGCCAGCTGTATTAAGCAAAACCGCCTCTCGCATAGCGCCATATGTTTTAGGAAGTAATATTTTACTGCTGCCAGACTGATAGAGCCTTGTTACCCGTGACCCATTAAGGCCGAATTTTATCTGCCCGTTTGCGCGTTGCATCACAGTCTGTGGTCTTATTCCGTCCATCCCAAGCCGGCCAATCTCTTCTACTTCATTTACGTCATATACCCCGATCTGATAACAGGTGGTAGCATCACACTGTGATAGTAGAAAGGCGTTTTTTTACATTACCATGCAAACTTTTTTGCATCACTAGAAAACCTATTAATAGCGCTAAAATCGGGTAAAAACCAATGGGCTCGTGTTATTTCAATTTAGGGTAGATACAGGCAAATCATTCGCTAACTATCAGAAGTGTCGTTAATAATTCTTTATTATGCAAAATTCGTTATAATTACTATTCACTTAATCTGACTGGCATCCTTGTGTTATGATAATGAGGCAAGATTGGAAGAAAAGAAATGAGCCCAAACAGATATCCTCGTGACCTAAGCGGTAAATTTTGTCAGCCAGAACAAATTAAATGGCCTAATGACGCAAAAATTGCAGTGCAGTTTGTTCTTAATTATGAAGAAGGCGGGGAGAATTGCCTATTGCATGGCGATTCACAATCAGAGGGGTTTTTATCTGAAATTGTAGGGGCGGTTCCATGGCCAAATCAGCGCCATTGGAATATGGAGAGTATTTATGAATATGGCGCAAGAGCCGGATTCTGGAGAATATATGAGCTATTCACCCAGCACGCTATTCCAATAACAGTATATGCGGTGGCAACAGCCCTTGCCCGTAGCCCAGAGCAGGTGCATGCCATGCAATCTGCGAATTGGGAGATTGCCAGCCATGGCTATAAATGGATTGAGCATAAAGACCTTAGCCCGCACGAGGAAGAGACCCTGATTAAAAAAGCTATCGAGCTTCATATGTCTGTTACGGGTGAGCCCCCTAAAGGATGGTATACTGGACGAGCTTCGATGAATTCTGTTGATCTTGTGTGCAAACAAGGCTCGCTAGACTATATATCTGATTCCTATGCAGATGATCTGCCTTACTGGCATATTTATAGGGATAAGCCACATCTTATAATCCCCTACACATTGGATGCAAACGATATGCGATTTGCAAATGTCCAAGGGTTTAATTCTGGGGATCAGTTTTTTGCTTATTTAAAAGATAGTTTTGATAGTCTGTATCGTGAGGGCACAAACGGAAAACCAAAAATGCTTTCGATCGGCTTGCATTGCAGATTAATCGGCAGACCAGGGCGCATCGAATCACTCATTAAATTTCTATCCTACATTCAAGGCTTCAGTGATGTTTGGTATCCTCGCAGGATAGATATTTCTGATTACTGGCATACTAACTATCCGTTTGATATGTCCGCATGGCAAAGCAGAGTAACCAGTCTATCAGAGCAAGATTTTATCGAGAAATTCTCAGAAATATTTGAAAATGGCCGATGGATTGCTGAGGGGGCCTATAATTTAGAGCTTGGGCCATCACATAATACGGCAATTGGACTTCATAATGCATTATGCCGAATATTCAGAAGTGCACGCTATGAGACGCGAAAGAAGTTGGTTGAGGCGCATAGCGGCGGGCATCAAAAGCCTATGATTTTTGAAAAACTTATTTCAGAGCAAAACAAAGATATCGCGCGCACTCTGGACGAGCAATTTTCTGCGAAATTCGGTTTTAAATATACATTATCAGAAACAGATGCTAATAATTGTGATGTGCTTCAAAATCTGCGAGAGCGATTAGAATCTGATTATATGACTGAATTTGCTGAGAATTGTCGTCAAATTGAAAAAATCGCACTTGAAAAGATTTCTATGTTAATTTGAAGATTAAAAGCTACATAAGCCTCAGAGGATTAACGTGACAATTCTTAAATCAAATTATACCTATGCCTTGCCTGAAGCAGGCCTTCCACCTCAAACAGAACGATTTGCAGATCGTGCCATCTTTACGAACGCATATGCCTTTATCCCGCGCGAAGTGATGACCGATATTGTGACAAGTTTTCTGCCTTTCTGGCAGAATACGCGGCTATGGGTAATCGCACGCCCCCTTACCGGATTTTCGGAGACTTTTTCGCATTATATTATGGAAGTATCAGCAGCAGGAGGGTCAGACAGACCAGATGATGATAGTGCCGCTGAGCATGTATTATTTATTGTCGATGGCTCAATAGAGCTGGAATATGACGGCAAATCCCATAGTTTAGAGACTGGCGGATATGCATATTTGCCAGCTGGGCTTGACTGGCGGTTACATAATAACAGCGCTGAAAAAGCTGTTTTTCACTGGATTAGAAAGCGATATCTCGATGTTAGTGGGATTGACAGGCCGCTGCCTTTTATCACATCAGACAAGGCTGTCACACCTGTCTCTATGCCAGATACAGATGGGGCATGGCAAACCAGTCGGTTCGTCAACCCATTTGATATTAGCCATGATATGCATGTAAATATTGTAACTTTTCAGCCTGGAGGTGTTATCCCATTTGCTGAAACACATGTGATGGAGCATGGACTTTACGTACTCCAAGGCAAAGGTGCCTATTATTTAAATGGCGATTGGCGTGAGG
>JADHOL010000011.1 GCA_016779005.1 Alphaproteobacteria bacterium | reverse complement strand
TGATAAAAAAGCAGCAAGAGCGTTTGGTGTAAATGGCTCTTATGGACGACATTATAGCTTCTTAAAAGCAATATTGGCGGTCTGGCATAGCGCGGTGAATCCAGAAACCTATTTTACATTCAAGATTGACCTTGACCAGGTTTTTGACCAACCAGTTCTTTTGAAAAAATATGGTAAAACGGCGCTTCAACTTCTTTGCAATCCATATTGGGGAGGCAGCGCACTAGATTCTAATGGTGTTCCAGTTGAACTAGGTATGATTGCAGGCGGGCTTGTAAATGAGGCAGACTCGGATGCTGATGAATTTATTCCTGATATAGCAAGACCTGATACCAAAACACTGCTATCTCCAATTTCATCAAAAAGCATTTTTTGCTCACAATGGCCGCAAGCCATTTCTACAGAAACTGAAATCGCACAGATGCACCATAATTACCAACGTGTTCATGTAACAGGTGGCACCACAGGCATTTGCGTTGATGCCCTTTATAAATGGCATCCCTTTACACCTGGTTTTATAAGCCGCGCAGAGGACCAGGCATTTGCACTTTCTGCGTTTGGGTTTGAGGGCTACTTATCACATCTACACGCAGCAGGGCTAATAATGCGCCATGATAAGGCAGCCTTTGCTGGACGCTCCATCAAGCATGCAGCAGATAGCAAGGCAATAGGAGATATTGAACGATTATTATTGTTCAGTCGATATACCGATATTCTGCCCGCAAAACAATCAGACATCATACAACATATCTGGCCTTTTTCGTCTTGTTTTATCAGCCCAAATCCAGAAATACTTGCAGGATTAATATTCGCATTAGACGGTTCTTTTAAAGGAGGCAAATATGTAGAGGATGGCGCTATAAGGCTTTTAAAATCAATTGAGTTTTGCCGTGATAAGATGGAAGCACAACTCGCCGAAGAAAAACAAGGATGGGCATCCTTTTATGAGACCATACAATTCTCAGATGAGATAAAAGGGGCCTTACATCAAATTGTTAAATCAGCCGCAATAAACTAAATGTAACATCAAATTAATAATCAATCGAAAATGCAAGACCAAATTTTCGACCGGCTGTCTTGTTATCAGCCCCTATGGGAACATTCACGTTCTGAGGGTCAAGCGCTGCAACAGCAACCATTAGCTCGTCGATTGCATTTTGGGGATCTTCGTCCAGTCGGTCAGGTGAAATAGGTTTTCCTATTCTGACTCTAAAACGAAACTGACTTTTATTTAATGTTTCATAGAACAAAGTAACGTCCCGCAAAGTAGGGTGGATGGCGTCAAACAAATAAAACAAAAAAGAATTACGTGCTTTGATATGTATAGGTATCACTGGAAGGTTATATTTTTTAGCGATTATAGCCGCTGATGACATCCATGGCCTCTCTTTGAGAACAAATCCTTTTCTTTTTGCCAAACGACCAGATGGAAAAATTATACCAATGCGATTTTCATTAGACGCTTTTCTAATAAATTTCAATGTATCCCTGCTATCAGATCTAGTGCGTTTATCGCTGCGCCATTCAACCGGTGCAATCATTTCTTCTAATTGGGGTAGAACACGCAAGATATCCTTATTGGCGAGAAAATAGCTATCTTGTCGTTTCTCTCTAACTAACTTATTTATAATCAGCCCATCAGCAATCCCAGTTGGGTGATTGCACACAATCAGCGCTGCGCCTGACTGGGGTAGATTTTCAAAACCTTGTACATGAACCTTTTTTGATACAAAGTCTTCCATATGACTAAAGATTTCATCAGCAGACCGGTGCTCAAACTCACGAGCCAATTTAATTGTATTTTTATAATTTAAAAGATACAATAATAGATATTTTGCAGTTATACAAAATATATTGCGTCGAAAAATCCAACCAGCACGTTCTTCGATTAATCCGTCTATCTTTTCGTTAATACCAGACATCAATTTTCGTTTAACAAGTTAAAACGATAATTTATTTTCTAAATATAACATTTGTATGACATCAGGCTTTTTTCAATATCTTAATATTCTTTTTTTGTCATTAATTTTTAAAAAATGATTTAAAAAAAACCTAACGTGATAGCGAACAACATCAATTAAATTATTTACGATTTATTAAATTTTTTTTGCTTTTCAAGACGTTTAAGCACATCTGACATTAACTTTATGGCCCTATCACTGTCTGATAATTCTGATGGATTATAGTTAAATGAAAAACCAGGCATTTCTTCATGAATTGGCTGATTAACCGCGACTATTGATGACCTTTTGCCAATAATTTCATATGTTTTCACTGGATATGAAAACCCTTTTACTGAAATAGTATCTCTTTCTTTGCATTCGAATTCTTCATTTACTAGTAAATATGTATCTTCTGAAATAAGAATTTTGTTTGCCTCGGAGTTTGACTCTAATCTTGACGCAAGATTAACACCATTGCCGATCACGGTATAGTCGAGCCTATCTTGTGAACCAAAATTTCCTACTGTGCAAACAGCAGAATGCACGCCCATACGCGCATTTAATGTTTTGGAGACCCCACGGTCAAGCCAGTCTTTGCGAATCTCATTAAGTTTTTCAAGCATTTCGTCAGCCATTGCCACGCAATTTTTCGCATCCTCTTTAGACCCATTACTAGATGGGTCACCAAAGAATACCAGCATTGCATCTCCGATAAACTTATCAATCGTTCCCCCCCATTTAGTGGCAATCTTTGACATCTCCGTTAAATAATTTGTTAGCAACTCTGTTAGAACCTCCGGCTCTAAACGTTCTGTTAATTCTGTAAATCCCTGCAGGTCTGAGAAGAATATTGTTAATTGTTTTCGCTGTGTTTTAATAGTAACGTCTAGCTTGCCTGAAAAGATTGAGTCATAAACCTGCGGGGAGAAATATTTAGCCAGTTTTTTAGAAAGCTCCACTAGTTCTGCAGTTCTTTCCTCTACTTTTTTCTCAAGGTTGAGGTTTAAATCTGCTAATTCAGTATGAGCAGTATTTAACTCTGCTAGTCGTTCTTGTTCTAGCTTATAAAGGTTGGCATGCTGAAGCGCGCTTGCCGTTTGATTTGCTAATATTGTTATTATTAATTCATCTTCTTTATCAAAGACATTTAGCTCTTCGCTCTCAACCGAAAAAACCCCAACCAACTCATCATCTAGCTGCATCGGAATAGCCACCTGAGACTCCACATTCTCTAATCCAGGCAATGTGACTGTTTCTTTTATTTTTTCATTATTTGATTTAACGACTTCTTTTTTTACCGCCTGCATATAACTCATTTGCATGCGCATATTCGCCATTCGCATTAGTTTCTTGCGTTTGGCTACCATCCCAATAACCCCGATACCAACTTTAACCTTCGCGCCGACACCATCCTTATCATAACCATATGTTGCTAATACATTTAGATGTTCTTTTGTATCATCCAAAATGAGTATCATCGAATGCTTGAACCCGAAATGCTCATCCATCAGAGCAAGCATAGTGTTAGCAATCAGATTTATATCAAGCGTTTTATTAACTTGTGTTGAAACTTCTTTAATCAGTTCCACTTCCCTAATTTTTCTATCAAGAAGACTCTCCTGCTCGTTATTCTCGACATTATCTTCTTTTGTGGAGTTCATATCACTATTCAAGGATTATTGCGCGTAAGTTGCATTTAAATGAAATTTGTTTCATCTCACTAAACAGGAATATTCATTATCTTATGAACCTTGTAAATATCTGCTGCTTTCAGTTCGAATATGTCTTCCATTCCTGACATAGAAGCAATTGCTTGTAATTTCATATCCATATCATCAAATAAATCACCATCTGTTTCAGAACGCACAAATTCTATTTCTAATCCATACATATCCATAGTCATTGGGTTTGTGATCGATACGTAACCAAACGGGTTTTCAGCAATATTTTTTCTTGTTTTGCTAAAAAACTGAAAAGACAGCGCAACATGCTCTTCATCTACATACCATACTTGAGAAATTACAGTTGTATTGGGCTCACCCTCGTTAGAACAGGTTGAAAAAGTGCTTGGAAACATGCCTTGCATGGCTGGCAAATGTTCTTCTTGTATCATGTCACTACCCTCTAAAATGGCAATTTAGAGCCTGCATCCGGCCCTGGTGTTTGCACAAAAATTTCTTCGATTTTAATCGTAATACCTATATCGGGAGCAACCCCAAATAGTCTCTCGACAGCTGGCCTTGGCAACCCCATCTCGCTCATCACCTCTATAAAATAGGTTCTATTTTTACTAGATGCTTGCTGCTCCTCTCCGGTTAGCTCTCTTGCTTCTAAAAAATGCCCTTTAAACTGATATGCTTCATGTGAGGCAACACCAGTAAAAACAGTCGCTCTTCCATTTTCTTTTAAGTTCGCTAGCACTTGCTGCGATAAAGATTCCCGAACAAAAAAAGTAACCTCATCCTTGTCTGGATTCATAGATGCACCCAAGCTATCCGTATGTGTTGGGATTTTATTATTAGATGCAGAACCAATATGACCAAATCCAGCTGTTATCACCTCGAAGGTTCTCTCAGGTATCATTTTAACGCTCCCCACTTTATGTTTTTAGATAAGAAAAGATAACAGATTTATAAGATATTTAAAATATTCGTTTCACTAATAAAGTGTTAAACTTTTTGACGTACCTTATTACGCTCTCGTGAATGCGTTCATCCTCAAAATTCAGGGTGTCTCTAGGTTTTAGTGCTTACTACTTGTAATTTACACGCCAACAGATTTGCGAAGCTTAGCTTTGCTTATCTTTGTTTTTTGCCCTTCATACACTATCTCACCGCGCATCATTGCATATATCTGATCCGCTAGTCCAAACGCAAAATCGAAATATTGCTCTACAAGCACAATCGCCATAGTTTGCTGAGATTTGAGATGCGAGATAACCTCACCAATCTGAGTTATAATATTAGGCTGAATACCCTCTGTTGGCTCATCTAGCAAAAGCAATCGCGGTTTTGTAATTAAAGCGCGTGCAATTGCTAGCTGCTGCTGCTGGCCCCCTGACAAGTCGCCTCCTCGTCTATCAAGCATCGTTTTTAAAACAGGAAATAGCGTATAAATATCATCTGGTATCATATTCTCATTTGCTTTCAGACAAGCAAATCCTGTTTCCAAGTTTTCGCGAACCGTCAACATGGGGAAAATAAATCGCCCTTGGGGAACATAGGCCACACCTGATTTAGCCAAAATATCTGCCCTGCTATTGGTCACTTCTTTATCGCCCAAACGGTAAATCCCGCTAGAAGAAGCATGCGTTCCTGAAAGAACTCTTAAAAGAGATGTCTTTCCAACCCCGTTAGAGCCCATAATACAGGTTATTTGACCAATCTGAGCCTCAATAGAGACACCATATAATATCTGAGATGAGCCGTAATGCAGGGTTATGTCCGTTGTCTTTAGCATTTTCATCGCCCCAGATATACTTCAATCACTTCTTGATTTTGGGTAACAAAATCTATTTGCCCCTCCGCTAGTACTGCGCCTTCATGTAACACAGTAACACGGCATTCTAGCTGCCGGATAAACTCCATATCATGCTCTACCACAACAACAGCACGACTAAGGGCAAGCTCTCTTAGCAAGCGTACAGTTAATGCTCTATCTGGTGCAGTCATGCCTGCAGCAGGCTCGTCAATTAACAGCAATTTGGGGTTCTGTGCCAATAGCATCCCGATTTCAAGCCATTGTTTTTGTCCGTGACTTAGCTCTCCTGCAAGGATATCCATTTTTTCATTTAAGTTTATCTGAGTTGCGATATTCTGAATTTTCTCATCATCTTTCGAATTTTGCTTATAAACCAACACTGAAAAAGGGTTTCTGTTATTACTAAGCGCCATTAGCAAATTGTCATACACTGTCTGGGTTTCAAAAACGGTTGGTTTTTGAAATTTTCTGCCAATTCCCAGCTCGGCAATCTGTGCTTCGGACTTGCGCAATAATGACACGCCGTTAACGCCCCACCGCACATCACCTGAATCAGGCCGGGTTTTGCCAGTCACAATATCCATGAACGTGGTTTTACCAGCGCCGTTTGGACCTATTATTGCCCTTAATTCTGTTGTTTCGATTTCAAAGCTCAGCGCATTGACGGCTTTAAAGCCATCGAAGGAAACAGTGATATTATCAACGTGAAGTAAATTCATGCTCACTTACCCTCTTTTGATGAAAAAAGATCTATCATGCCGCCAATACCCTTTGGGGCATATAAGGTGACGGCCACAAAACTAAACCCAAGAAAAACAAGCCACCACTCGGTCCATTTAAGAACGGTAAAACCAAGATTTATATCAGGTGCCTGACCCCCGGTAAGATAACTAGAAAGCAGCGATACAAAAGCAGCACCAATGACCGCACCATATAATCGTCCGCGCCCACCAATAGCAACCCAAACCGCAAGATAGATAGACGCAATCGGTGCTAGCTCAGCTGGATTGATAATGCCTGCCTGCGGGTAGTAAAGAGCGCCTGCCGCTGCAGCTATAACCGCTGTCAGGGTAAATACAAACAGCTTATAGCTTTCTACATCATAGCCAAGAAAGCGTATTCGCGCTTCATGATCGCGGATGCCACGTATGATATTACCTAGTTTGCTAGACACAAAAAGATAACTCAGTAAATAGATAATCCCCAGTGCAAAAGCACTCGCTATAAAAAACCAGATAGAGATATAAGCTTGGGATATATCATCCATACCAGGGAGATTTTGCAATCCTGACAGACCATTATTGCCTCTCAAACCGCTATCATTCTGGAATAAATACAATGCCAGCGCGAGTGTCATTGCCTGTGTCAAAATTGATAAATATACGCCATTAACTCTGGAGCGAAAAGCAAGCCAGCCAAATATCAGAGCTAACATACCAGGGATAATGACCACCATCGATACTTGCAGCCAAAAATTATCTGCAAGCGCCCAAATAAAGGGTATTTCAGCACCGCCGACAACCCCGAATATCTGTATTCCAACTGCTTCACTAATTTCCGTATTCGTTAAAGGCAGTGCGATATTTTGGGCGGCTTCCAGAACAATTAGCTTTGTTCTTGCGAACATAAGCCACATTCCTATCATGTAGCCGCCAAGGGCAAAAAACGCGAAATGGCCAAGAGATAATATGCCACAATATCCCCAGACTAAATCCATGGCAATTGCAACAATGCATAAACACATGGTTTTACCAAGTGTTTTAACAAAGCTTGTTGAAATAATCCCGATGCCAAACCCTTCTGCAAGAACCACTACGAGGATTGTAAACATAGCAAGCAATCCAAGAAATATAAGAACAGAGGGGTTTCTGATTAGGAATTTAGTAAATAGCGTATTTTCCATTTTCTCAATCCTCTGCTGCTCTGCCTTTAAGGGCAAAAATCCCTCTTGGCTTAAATTGAATAAACAAAATAATAAATATGATCATATAGGTCTGAGCCGCTAGGGTATTGGAAGGGTTGAACCATTCTATGCCCTTCTGCAATGAGCCTATCATTGCTGCTCCTGCAAGCGTCCCCCAGATATTTCCAACACCGCCGACAACCACCGTCATGAAACTCTGCACGATATAATCAGATCCAAGCTCAGAAGTAACCTTAGAGAATAAGCCTATCGCAACGCCGGCAATTCCAGCAATGCCAGAGCCAAATCCAAATGTGAGCATATTTATGCGCTCAGGATTTATGCCCATGCTTGCAGCCATTGCAGGGTTTTGGGTTACAGCCCGTGTTTCTAGGCCAAACCGCGTGCGTGTCATCACATATAATAAAAGACCTAAAAATAACAAACCTAAAACAAAAATGGCTATTCTTATGTTGCTTATCGCTAATACATCATTAACAACAAAAGCCCCATCAAGCCATGAGGGTGAGGTTAGCGGCCTTGCTTGTGTTCCAAAAATATTCTTGGCAATCTGCTGAAGGGCAATGCTTATCCCAAATGTCGCTAATAATGTTTCAAGCGGGCGCTTATATAAATGTCGTATAACCACTCTCTCCAATAATACGCCTGCAAAAAATGTCACACAAAATGCCGCTGGTATCGCCAATAAAATAGAAACTGTGTAGCTGGGGATAAGCAGCTGTATTACGTATCCGGTATAGGCTCCCATCATAATAAATTCGCCATGCGCCATATTAATAACCCGCATCACGCCAAATGTAATGGCAAGACCAATTGCCGCTAAAAAATAAATAGAGGCAAGACTTAGCCCATCAAGCGCAAGATCTAGCAATTTAAATATTAACACCTTGCCGTTAATAACAGATAAAACCTCGCTTGCTGCATTGGTAATCCGCTTCGATGGATTATCATACACAGCGTAAAAAACATGGCCCGCAACAGCCAACTCAATAGTTTGAGCACTTATTAAAGCTGGCAGATTTTTCTCACTGGCAAGGAAGGTATAAGCCATATCTCGTGCCTCTTTTGTATTCAGCTCAACTACCTCGAATTCTCCAACCCTGCCATCTATAATATGGCTGGTAAGGCTCTCATCACGCATATGAGGCGTGATTAATGGTTTTGCATATCCTGCATCAACTAACATCTGATAGGCTGATAAAAGGGTTAGTTCAGGCTTTTCAGATGAGAGAAAATGCCGTCTACCAGCACTACCATCTGCGTTTTTCACAGTTACGTCTGGTATAATAATTCTAGCAATATTAACACTGTTATCTGTCTGCTTGCCGACCTCCACCCTACTCGATAATAAGGGGTTTAATGCTGCCCTTGCTTCAAGCGATAAATTATCGCGCAGGCTAAATATCGCATTTTCAATTTCATCTTCATTTTCGCCATGGGTAATCGAAGCATAGATATAGGCCTGCTCCATTCGTGTTTTAAGATCCTCGTTGCGTTCAGCGGCTATTGCATTTTTCAGCGGCTCCAGATGTGACGATTTGATATCTCTGCTTAACGTATCAAGACCTTCTTGTCTGTCTTGTATATTCTCACTTGCCAGCAAAACTGGGACCAGCGCACTTGCTATTTTAGCGCGCACACCGCTATTAGGCTTTATCTGCTTTACGTCTTTAGAGAGGCGTGTTCCTAGCTTCTCATTTGTAACAGCGTCAGAGATAGTTACTATTTTTTTGCCATCTTCATTTTTTCCAGTTGAATCCACCCGAATAATTCTCGAAGACTCCTTAATGAAAAACAGCTCTTTATTTTTCCAATCTTTTAGGAAATCAGCCGCAATCCTAGTACCGTAACTTTGAATTTCTGCCAATACCGGGGCAACTGTTTTTGAGGAGCTTTTTTGAATTAGAGCTACATTTTTGTTTAAAATCTCAATAAATTCGGAGGAAGCAATTGCCCGTTGAGGTGCTGTTAAAACGCTCAAGACGAGCAAAAAAGAGAAGAGCAATCTTATCATGGTTTATAATCCTGTCGGAGACATTGCATTATCTGATGTCTCCGACTATCTATGTAAAATATCTTTACGGATTTGGGTAATGGTTACGAAAAATCAGTAGATGGATTTCATCTGAATACAAGTACTTGTCTCCGTATTATACATACCGCATCCAATATCTTTCCAATCCGACATTAGAACTGCTGACTCAGGTAAAAAATCTGTCCATGCATCGCCAGGCACTTCTTCGGTTTGGCTGATTATATCAAATTGACCATCTGCTTGGATTTCGCCAATAAGAACCGGCTTTGATAGGTGATGGTTTGGAAGCATTTCTGCCACACCGCCTGTTAAATTTGGTGCTGTAAGGCCGTACATTGACTCTCTTACTGCATCAACGTCAGTAGTTCCTGCCTTCTCAACTGCCTGAACCCACATGTTAAATCCAATATAATGCGCTTCCATTGGGTCGTTTGTTACGCGCTCATCACCCATTTTTGCCTTGAAAGACGCAATGAATTCTTCATTCAAGTCTGATTCTGCCGATTGGAAATAGTTCCATGCTGCTAAATGGCCGACAAGGTTTGTTGTGTCTAATCCAGACAGCTCTTCTTCACCGACCGAAAATGCAACAACTGGGATGTCATCTGCAGATACACCAGCAGCTGCTAACTCTTTATAGAAACCGACATTGGCATCGCCATTGATGGTTGAAATAACACCCACTTTTTTGCCATCTGCGCCAAGAGCCACCACGTCAGCCACGATCTTTGACCAATCTGAATGTGCAAACGGTGTGTAATTTACAAAAATATCGGATTCTGAAATTCCTTTATCTTTCAAATATTGCTCAAGAATTTTGTTTGTCGTCCTTGGATAAACATAGTCTGTACCCAACAGTGCAAATTTCTCAACGCCAAGCTCGTCCAGAAAATAGTCCGTTGCAGGAATGGCCTGTTGGTTTGGTGCTGCTCCTGTGTAGAATACATTTTTGGAGCTTTCTTCTCCTTCATATTGAACCGGATAGAAAAGCAATCCGTTTAATTCTTCAATAACGGGCAAAACCGACTTTCTAGAAACAGACGTCCAGCATCCAAACATTACGTCAACGTCAGACACTGTTAATAATTCGCGCGCCTTTTCTGCAAATAGCGGCCAATCAGATGCAGGGTCGACTACAACAGGTACGAGCTTTTCGCCTAGCAATCCGCCTTTCGCATTCTGTTCTTCAATTAACATCAACATCGTATCTTTCAATGTTGTCTCAGATATCGCCATGGAGCCTGATAAGGAATGCAAAATACCCACTTTAATATCCGCAAACGCTTGGCTTGCGACCGAGCACATAATTGCACTAGCTACAATTATATTTTTCATTATATTCTCACTTTCTTTGTTAGAGCTTGTTAGGGAGTTTTATTTTTGCGACTACAAAAATACAGTTTATTTCAAACAAAAAGTGGTGAGACCGAATACTGCTAAATATAACTAGCTGCGATGCATTTAATGCACTGCTCTTGCTTGAGGACAGAAAAATCATCCGCATTGTAGAAAATACCGCAAAATTTGGAGGTGTTATCCTCATCTAACAAAATGCTGGGATCAATTTAGTCGGTTATATTCGACTATTTCTTGGAATAATACAGGAGATTTTTTTACTATTTTAGTTTTTCTGGCACGATTATCATCTATTATATAAGGTTAATTTTTATTGTTTATCATAATTGTTTAACGTCATAGAAGATTGGCTATTTTGTGCTTCGCCTACCGCGAATTAGATAATAACATATCCTCAATAATATGTTTAAAAGAGGTATAAAGGAATGTTTCGCCGACTAACTCACCTTGCCCTCGAACATAGTCTAAATGCGGCCTACCAAGCACGATTAAATCAGCGTGGCAATGTTGCAGAGGGCGTTTTTTGGCGCAATAAATCTGCACAATTTGCGAGGTTTGATTCTCTTTTGCAACAGGTTGGGCACGCTTCCCCACATCAAAATACAATCATTGCTGATGTGGGATGCGGCTATGGTGCCTTATATGATTTTATAAAAGCAACTCCAAAATATCAGCACCTATTATATACTGGCGTCGATATAAATAGCGCGATGATTAAAGCGTGCAAACAGCACTTTCCCAACGAGAAAAAACTGTTTTCAATTGGCAGAAAGCCAAGGCAAATGGTGGATTTTAGTTTGTTTTCTGGAACCTTTAATTTATGTCATATAGACAAAACCAAACTCTGGGAAGAGTACATATTCGATAACCTGCATCTATCATGGCAATTTAGCCGATATGGTATTACGCTCAACCTGCTTTGCGATAAACAAAGTCATATCAGAAACCAAATATACTACGCTAATCGCGCCCGCTTTATTGAGAGCGCACGCCATTTATTTGGCCCAACTTATGCAACCTCCACACCTCAGGTTACAGGAGATGTTACATTTACCATTTTACGAAAATAGATACTCGGTTAGAGTGGCACCGATTACGCATTTAGCGCTAAATAATGCTCTTTCAGAGCCGCACAAATGAGTGATTCTTAAAAAGTTAGTGCATAATACCAAACTAAATATTAGGTTATATGATACCATTGATGCATTTTTTGCACTAGGTTTCGTTAATTTTAGCACTTTATGTGATGTGTTTATTTCTTCTAACTGACCACACATACGAAAAAATGCGGAATAGTTTATGTTTGATGAGATGATGAGCGGCAAGGGAGACCTTCCAAGAGACCCTTACAAAAATTTATCTTCTTGGCTGTCTGAACAAGACCACAGACAATTATTACAAAAATCCGCGGTGGCAGAAAAAATTTTTCGGCGAATTGGAATCACCTTTAACGTATATGGCAACAAAGATGAGCAAGAACGCTTAATTCCGTTTGATATCATACCAAGAATTATTTTAGAAGAAGAATGGCGCCGACTTGAAAAGGGCATCATCCAGCGGGTTACAGCGATTAATGCATTTCTAAGCGATGTTTATAATAAACAGGAAATCGTAAAGGCTGGTATTATCCCATCAGAATTAATCAATAATAATCGTGCTTTTCTGCCTCAGATGTGTGGATTTAAGCCACCAGGCAATATTTATACTCATGTGGTTGGAATAGATATTGTTAGAACAGCTGAGCATGATTTCTTCGTTTTAGAGGATAATGCAAGAGTGCCTTCAGGTGTATCCTATATGATTGAAAATCGCGCAACAATGCAACATATGTTTCCCGAATTATTTGCAAATCACAAAGTTAAACCAATCAGAGATTACCCAAAACAGCTTTTTGATTGTTTGACAAAGTCAGCAAGTAGATTAAGCACAAATCCTACTATCGCAATTCTCACCCCTGGCATTCATAATTCTGCCTATTATGAACATTCGTTTTTGGCTGATGAAATGGGCGTTGAATTAATTCAAGGATCTGATCTAGAGCTAGAAAATGGCAAGATGATTATCCGCACGACGGCAGGCACGCAAACGGTAGATGTGATTTATCGCAGGGTAGATGATGCATTTCTAGATCCCTTATCCTTTAACCCTGACAGCGTTTTAGGCTCCCCTGGCATATTTGATGCTTACCGAGATGGGCAAATAATGATTGCCAATGCACCGGGTGCTGGAATAGCAGATGATAAAGCCATTTATTCCTATATTCCTGAAATTATAAATTTTTATCTCGGTGAAAAGGCGATATTGAAAAATATTCCAACTTGGCGCTGCTCTGAGAAATCTAATCTCTCCTATGTTGTTGAAAATTTGAGCGACCTAGTTGTAAAAGAAGTTCACGGCTCTGGAGGCTATGGCATGTTGATAGGCCCAACCGCCAGCGCCCGCGAAATAGCGTCCTTTAAGCGAAAGCTTCTAAGTAATCCTGATAATTACGTTGCTCAGCCAACCTTATCTTTATCAACTGTGCCAATATTAACCAAAGCTGGCCTCGCGCCGCGTCATGTGGATCTCAGACCCTTTGTGCTTGTATCACCTGACGGGATCAAAGTTACGGCTGGCGGTCTTACCCGCGTTGCCCTAAAAAAAGGGTCTCTGGTTGTGAATTCAAGTCAAGGTGGCGGAACAAAAGACACATGGGTGCTGGAGACCTAAATGCTTGGAAGGCACGGAAATAATTTATTCTGGATGGCGCGCTATCTTGAAAGAAGTGAGAATAATGCAAGGCGTATTCAAGCAACACTCCACCACGCATTATCTAACAAAGATGAAGACCAAGAAGAATGGAGCTCAATTGTCGTTGCGAGCGGATATGCCGACATATTTGATAGTTTTTATGAAATCAAATCCATGTCTAATGTCATCAACTTTCTACTTCGGGATGAAAATAACCCCAATAGTATTGCTGTTTTAATGACTGCGGCAAGACAGAATGGCCGTTCGGTTAGAACTTATCTTACCCAAGAAGTATGGCAATCCCTAAATGAATGCTGGATGAATTGTGATGCCTCATTGAAACGTCAGGTCAGCATTCAGAACCTTCCGTCATTATTAGAGGATATTGTTAAAGGTAGCTCAATGTTCCGTGGCGCCCTATATGGCTCGATGCTTCACAATGATATATTCAACTTCCTACGCCTTGGCACATTTATCGAGCGTGCCGATAATACAGCAAGAGCAATTGATGCTAAATATCACATGCTATTACCAACTGCCTCTATAATAGGAGAGCGAGAAGATAAGGCACAATGGGAGATTATATTGCGCTCGCTTTCGGCTTGGCGCTCTTTTAATTGGCTCAAAACTGGGCGATTAAACCCGGGCGAAATTGCTGACTTTCTGATTTTTGATAAAAGAATGCCACGCTCGATTTTATTTTGCTCCAAGGAAATAAAAACAAACTTAACAGATTTAACCGAGCTTTATAGAGGACAGTATAAGTCACTGGAAATAGCAGATGATTTTTACACTGAATTAAGACAAAATGCTAAAATAGATATAAACAACATTGACTTAAGAGGGTTGATATCAAATCTGTTATATAAAAACAATTCAATAAGTCAGCAAATAACCCACGACTTTAATCTAAATTGACCATGCATTACTCAATCAAACATCAAACTATCTTCGAATTTGAAGAAACACCGCGTTCCGTAATTCAAAGATTACATTTAACACCGCTATCTATTACGCATCAGAGGATTCTGAATTGGGATATAATAGTAGAGGGGTGCGAAATAGAGCTTGAAACACAAGATTATCACGGCAATCACATTCATTTGTGTAAGAATGATGTAGGCTCAAATAAAATTATTATCTCATCCGTTGGAAATGTAGAAGTTAATGATACTAACGGAATTATTGGCAAGCATCAAAGCCCAATACCACTTATTTTGTTTAACAGACCAACTATTCTATCCAAGCCAGGGACAAGAGTAAAAAAAATTAGGGATCAGATAAAACGCCTTCAAAAGAAAGAGGGGTTTGATGAGCTTACACTTCTTCATCAATTATCATCTCTTATCAGAGCGAATATCGCTTACCTAAAGGGGAAAACAACTACATCCACAACAGCAGAAAAAGCATTAGAATTGGGAGCAGGCGTTTGTCAGGACCATGTACATGCGTTTCTGAGCGTATCTCGTTTGCTTGGTTATAGTGCGCGTTATGTAAGCGGATATTTAATGATGGATGAAACTATAATCCAAGAAGCAAGTCATGCATGGGCAGAAGTTTATTTAGATGCGATAGGCTGGGTAGGATTCGACATCTCCAACGGAATTTCCCCTGATGAGAGATATATCAAACTTGCAACGGGATTTGATTATCGTGATGTCATTCCATTGTCAGGCGTAAGACAGGGAACCGGCGAAGAGACAATTTCAACACAAATTGCGATTAGTCAACAATAATTTAAAGGATGTTTATATGTCTTATTGTGTAGCTTTAAAGCTGTCAGATGGAATGATATTTATGTCTGACACTCTTACAAATGGCGGACTTGATAATATCTCTCAATACCCAAAAACCTTTAGTTGGGGGATAGAAGGAGAGCGGCAAATTTTTCTTGCCACCGCTGGAAACCTTGCCACAAGTCAGGCTGTAATAAGCACATTATCAGAACAGACTAAAGTGCAAGATGAGCGCTCGCCATCTATCTTGCAAGCACCCACCATGTTTCAGGTTGCCAAAACCATTAGTGAAACACTTGCACAAATTATTGATGTAACAACCAAAGGTCAACAAATGGGAGAGCGCGCATTTTCGGCAACCTTTATTTTAGGGGGACAGATAAAAGGCGGCAGGCAGCGATTATATCTAATATATCCAGAAGGAAATTTCATCGAAGTTTCAGAAGAAAATCCATTTTTTCAGATTGGCGAAACGAAATATGGCCGCCCCATTCTAATAAGAGGGTTCGAGCCTAATATGTCGTTCGAAGATGCTATAAAATTACTAATGGTGTCATTTGATTCAACTATTAAAGCAAATTTGTCAGTCGGGCCGCCACTGGACATACACATATATAAAAAAGATAGCCTTGAATCTGCACATGTAATAAAAATACACTCTAAAGATCCCTATTTTAACATGATCTCTAACGAATGGGGAAAAGCACTCAAAGATAGCCTTGCAACGCTACCAAGCTATAAATTTGATACGGAAGAATAACAGAATTCAAAATCAAACATAAATTTGAAAAATTAACGTAATTCAGTATGTTACATTAACCAATAAACTTAATTTTCAAGCCTTTTTATGCATCCATAACCTGCCGCGTTGCGTATAATTTAACAGATGGTACGGGCATTTTCCCTCATTTATGTAATTGGGTGGTAGTATTACTTTAAATGATAACGCATCCTATAAATTGGATTTCACCTGAACAAGAGGTGAAAACCCCTCCTCCTCATACATTATTTGCCTTTATCAGATGGTGCTTAACTGGGACCTATGCGGCATTAACACTGGCCGCGATTGCAAGCATTCTATCTGGCGTTGTTGAGACGTTTACAGCTGCGTTGATAGGGTATGTTATTGATTTAATTTTGGAATCATCTCCACAATCTTTATTTGCGGAAAAAGGGTTTTTGCTTCTGGCTGCTGTGGGCTTTCTGTTTTTTATCAGGCCAATTTTTTTCTTTTTCTCAAACTATATGCAATCCATTGTTATCAGTCCAAATATTCGCAGCTCAATATCTATCCGCATACATCGATGGACCCTTGGACATTCAAAAAGTTACTTTGATAATGATTTTGCAGGCAGAATAGCCCAAAAAGAAATACAAGCTTCGCGCTCGCTAACGGACGTAGTTGTAGAATTAATACATACGGTTCTCTTCGCATTAGCATCGGTTGCTACCTCCTTCTGGATAATCAGTCTGATTGATTGGCGGGCAGGCTTAATCGTGGTCATATGGTTTGCTGGATTTTACGCGATGATGGCGTTTTTTATGCCCCGAATCAAAATTACCTCATCTAAAAGAGCTAATGCTCAGGCAGAAGCAACAGGTCAGATTGTTGATACGGTGAGTAACATAAATCTTGTTAAGCTTTTTGCGAATTCAAAGCACGAGGATAGAGCTGCCATCGGTGCATTTGCAAACCTAAGAAAAGCGCTTATTATCTATGGTAACGAGATTGTTTGGTTTAGAACATGCATTTTGGTCTATGCCAGCTCTATTTTTGTAGCTGTCACTTTGTTTACGATATTTCTGTGGACAAACGGCTCTGCCACTCCGGGCGAGGTTGTGGCATCTGGCTCAGTTGCAATGCGCCTGATGATGATGGCAGGATGGGTGAGTTTTTCACTTATGGCGATATATACAAATCTTGGTGAAGTTGAAGATGCCATGAGAACACTAGCAGTTCCTCATGATATGAGTGATAGCAAAAACGCCAAAAAGCTTCTCGTACAAAATGGTGATGTTCAGTTTAGTAATGTGACATTTGCGTATGGGCAAAAGAAAGGCGGATTAAAAGAGGTTTCACTTTCTATTAAACAAGGTGAAAAGCTGGGGGTTGTTGGCGCATCAGGTGCAGGTAAATCCACCTTAATTGCGTTGCTGTTGCGTCTTTATGATACTGAAAAGGGCGATGTACTAATTGATAATCAAAATGTGCGAGATGTCACTCAAGAGAGTTTGAGAAGTCACATTAGTGTTGTCTCGCAAGAGACATCCATGTTCAACAGAACGGCACGCGATAATATCATTTACGGCAGAGCAGATGCGACTGAGCAGGATATGATTGAAGCCTCGAAAAACGCAGGCGCGTTTGAGTTTATCAAGGAGCTTGTAGATAATCAGGGACGCAAAGGATTTGATGCCTATCTTGGAGAGCGAGGTGTCAAACTTTCAGGCGGGCAACGCCAACGTATAGCACTTGCACGTGCCATAATAAAAGATGCTCCAATTTTGGTTCTAGATGAGGCTACAAGTGCGTTAGACAGCGAAGTTGAGAGTGTAATACAGAGCGCACTGATGCATATTATGGTTGGCAAAACAGTATTTGCAATTGCACATCGGCTTTCGACAATTGCGCATATGGACCGAATTATTGTGATGGATGAAGGACAAATAATCGAACAAGGAACGCACAGCTCTCTTCTTAAACTTAATGGAATATATGCCGGTTATTGGGATCGGCAATCAGGCGGATTCTTGGGATTAGATGTTGCAGCTGAATAATGAAGGTAGCTCACCTGTTTTAACTCCCTAATATGGGCAAGCGACTATCGCATTGTACGATGATGTTTTAATGGCCGATTAGAGGCTACGCAGGCCAGCTTACTATTCTATTCAGCTATGAAAATTTTGTGTGTCTAAAGATGATCGTTTTCTAATCTATTCCTATTTTTTTCAAACCAGTGCTTTAAGCTAATTATTCGATAAAACCAACGCTCATATTTTTTTGTTTTTATCAGATTTTTCAGTGTGTTAAAATGTTTAGTAATTACATTATTTTCTTGAGTTAACAGCTCTAAAACTGTACTGTTAAATGGTTACATAACGCTTCGGGGCACACGGGTAATGGCCAGTATTAAGTTAGATAAAGTTAACAAATGGTTTGATGATAAACACATTATAAAGGATGTAACACTTGATATAAAAAGCGGCTCTTTTTCAGTCCTTGTTGGACCTAGTGGATGTGGGAAGTCTACGCTTCTAAGAATGATTGCCGGATTAGAAGATATCAATAATGGTACAGTGTCTATTGATGGACTAGTTGTTAATGAGCTTGCGCCCAAACATCGAAGCGTTGCGATGGTATTTCAATCGTATGCGCTATTTCCCCATATGACTGTTTTTGAAAACATTGCTTTCGGTCTTACAATTGAAAAAAGACCAAAGGATGAGATTAAAGAGCGTGTTTTTGAAACTGCAAGAATACTGCAGATAGAAGAATTACTTAAAAGAAAACCAAAACAATTATCTGGTGGTCAAAAACAGAGGGTAGCCATCGGGCGTGCAATAATTAGACAGCCAAAGGTTTTTTTATTCGACGAGCCACTTTCTAATTTGGATGCGTCACTTCGAGTACAAATGCGGGTTGAAATAGCAAGGCTCCATGATCAAATTGGTGCGACAATGGTTTATGTAACACATGATCAAACTGAAGCAATGACGATGGCTGATGAAATAGTAGTTTTAGATAAAGGAGAGGTTTCCCAAATCGGGCCACCGATTAGTCTGTATAAAAAACCAGCCAATGAGTTTGTTGGCGGATTTATAGGTTCTCCAAAAATGAATCTCATTGATTCTAAAGTCTCCAAAAAATCTAAACAAGGTTTTGAAGTTGGTTTAATGAAATCGGTTAACCTTGCTATGAACGGGTCTCCTGATAACATTAATATCGGAGATGATATTCGACTAGGCATTCGACCAGAAGACCTTTGGGTGAATTCTGGTAAGTTCAAAAGCTGGAAAGGTAAAGTTATTATTGTTGAAAGGCTCGGCTCTAGTACTTTTCTATATATTGATAAAGAGGGTGAACCGCTCATTGCGGAAACCAATGCAGAGAGCAACATCACTGTCGGCGATGAGGTCGAGGTCGGATTTGACCCTGAAAAGTGCCATATTTTTAATTCTGATGGACAGATTGTCTCAGCTCATTAAATTGAGTATTTAAATATTTTGGGATGATAATCTAAGTAATTTCTATCATTTCCGTAAATAGAGTTCCCGCTTCAACAACAAGTCCAATTGCCCCTGATAAGAGAGGGCTATTTTTATCATCATACTCGAGAATAGACTTTGAATTCATTTTGCCCGTGATTACGCTACCATTAACGGCTAACTCTAGCTCGTAGGCTTTGTTGAGCTCAAATGTTTCTTGTATCTCGCGTAATATTGTGACGCCATCGAGCACTTTCACAAGCCTTAATATTCCTTTAGCTGTTAACTCCAACGCATAATATCTCTGTAATCCTTGCACTCTTGCTACAATTCCCCCTGACTTACCAAGGTAAAATTTCACATCTGATGAAACGGTATAATCTGACCATTCAGATGACCCTGTGAGTATTAAACCCCTACCAAAATTATTACTTATTTTGAAAGCTGGCTCCCAGGATCTATCTGTCCAATGATCACATGCTTTAATCCAGCTTTTTCGCCACATGACTGCCGCTTTCCTATCTGGCACTTTCCCTCGCGCAAGCGGATTAACATGGTCTGGTCTATGGAATTTTGTAACAGGTTTTCCTGATATGTTGACATAATCAAGATATAATATGCCATCTGTTTGATTTTTAGCAGAGATGACCTCTAAGCCTATTTCAGTTATGGGGAACGAGTCTGGAACTTCCACCTGCCAGTCTATCTTCTGAGTTTCACCAGGTTTGATTGTGATAATTTCTGCACCGTATGTTGTAAGTTCATCACTTTTGGAATAGGCATTCACAAAAAATCGGAATGAGCTTGGCTGCTTGTTGTTTATATCTGCTGTTACTTCAGAAGAAATTAGTTGGCCTGAATAGATTTGGGGGCAACATAAAAAGTTATAACTAAAAAATGTTTTTTTTGCCTCACCTGATAGCTGTTTTAATTCCTGCGGGAAAAAAGAGTTCGTAAATATTTTTCCACTTTCAGTTGGTGCCAGATTACACCTTATTTTAAGTGAACGGCTTCCAGCGTTACTATGCCCTTCGACGTTAGTTATCTCTAGAAATGAGCTATTAGATATTTGATTTAAAATAACTCCCCTCCACCCTTGAACAGAACCAGACATCTCAAAGTTATAGCGTGCACCATTTTTTGGTGGTTGAAATTCTATTCCTCTAATTTGGTTCGCAATCTTAATAATTTTATAAGATTCCGTCAGAGCATCTGTAATTGTCTGCGAGCCATCAGCGGTTGGACAATACATGATGTCACTAACCGGGCCCCGCCAATCCGTTCCACTATCAAAACTCTTTAAACCGTTTCTAATACCAATAAGACAGCCAACATTCCCAGAATTGCAATCTGTATCCCATCCAGCCGTATTTACAATATTCATTGTTTTATCAAAATCACCCTCACCATATAACAAAGAAAGAATAATCAATGCGTGATTTGGAATGATATGACACCCACCAGGATAGTGCTGATACCCGTATCGGTTTTCAATACTCTGCCTTGTTTTCTTCCAATCTTTTTCTGATGAATGCCATTCTTCAATATCACTTATCAGTCTGAAAATACTAGAATCCTGCGGAATAAGGGTTTTAGCGACTGATAATAGTTTTGATATATCGGTCTCCACAAATGCATAGGATTCCAGAGCAGCAACAATCTTTGCGCCATACACTGCTTCGCCATCATGACTAACGCTCGCCGCTTTTCCAGCAAGCACCGCTGCCTTTTCCGGGTCACCTGGACAAACCATTGCCCATCCATCGATAAAGATTTGCGCACCTATTTGCTCTGCAACCACTTTCCCATTTTGTGCGATAGAACCACTCTGGGGGGCAAAAATACCGTTCTTTAGATTTTGATAAGCTGTATGCTCTGATGACTCCCCAACACCGCCCCACCATAATATCGTCTCTTTCTCAACAATATAGTTTAGCCAAGTCTGGCCAATTTGCTTTGCCTCAATATCACGGTCAGATTCATAATCCTTCAAAGCTCTTAAAAAGGTGAAGGTTCCTGTAATGTCATCATCGGTTACAATCAAAGGCTTGTTCAGCTTGTCATTTACATAGTAATGCACCTCGCCGATTCTTTGCATAATAATATCATATGTCCATTGTTCGAATGGTCTACCAAGATAGACGCCTATTATCTTGCCAAGCACACCTGCATATACTTTTTCGTGATAAATACTATCAAGTTCCATAACTACCCCTTGGTTCCGCCACTCGTTAAACCAGCTATAAAATTTCTTTGAAACAAAATAAAAAGTATTGCTAGTGGTGCCGCCATCATTATGGAGGCGGCACTTATTAATGCATAATTTTCTTCTCTTCGATTCTGAAAAGAATATAAAATTGTTGAAATTGGCTTGAACTCTTCATTGTGAATAAATGTCACAGCAAATAAAAACTCATTCCAAACTGCTAGACTTACAACAAGCCCAGTTGTCAGGAAAACAGGCCAAGACAAGGGCAAAGCAACGCGTGTGAATAACTGAAAGGTGGATGCCCCTTCCACAATCGCTGCTTCAAATAACTCTCGCGGAAGTTGAACCATATAGCTTCTAATCAAAAAAACAGCAAATGGAGCATTCAGCGCACTGTAAATAAGTATAAGTCCAATAAAGGTGTTATTTAGATGGAGATTTTTCCAGATTATAAATAATGGGAGTATAAATAATTGGGCTGGAATACTAAGACCAACTAGAAGATAAATGCCTATCAAGATAGTAGCTTTTCCATTTGGGTTTAAAACAGCCAAACTAAATGCAGCCATGCTCGAGAATGTAAGACACATGATTAATGTTCCTGTTACAAGCAACAGCGAATTCATCATTACCTGCGCATAATTTCCAATTACAAATGCATCATAGTAATTCATCACTCTAACTTTTTCAGGAAAGCCAAGCGGATTTATGCCGAATTCCTCATCTGGCTTAATTGAGTTAAACACCAGCACCATTATAGGCAGAATGATGGTCAGTGCCAGAACCATTAAAATAATGTGATTACTAACAGCGCCTCTCAGCTTATTTTCAGAGATACGCATTATTTATATCTCCCAGCCTAATTTTCTTAGCGTCCAAAAAAACCCCAAAATAGTGAACACATAAACAAACATCAATGCCCCAACAGCAGAGGCATACCCAACATTCATATTTCTAAAAGCTTCAAAATACATAAAATTAGCAACGACTTCAGAGCTGTAGGCAGGCCCCCCAGAAGTGAGAATATAAACATAATCAAAGGCAGGGACAGACCAGATGATAATTATCAGAAAAGAAAACAAAAACATCGGTCTGATTGATGGAAATGTGACATATCGAAATGTTTGCCATTTTGAGGCACCTTCAATATCCGCAGCTTCATACAAACTTTCATCAACTTGATACATAGCTGTTATATAAATTACGACAAGGAAACCCCAAAAATGCCAACCATCTACAAATGCAACTGCATATAAAGAAGTCTCCTTGGTGGTTAGCGGCGATGTTGCTAACGACTCCCACCCTATATCTTTAAAAAAAGCAGCTAATCCATGAATGGGATGAAATAGATATTTCCAAATTAGACAATTAACGATGCTTGCCAAAATATAAGGGAAAAAGAAAACAAATCTGTAAAACATCTGAAATCGTTTTACCCCTGTTAGCAAAAAAGCGGCTAGAAGCGCCAAAGCAATGGGCACTGTTAGGAATAAACCAGTCCAGATTAAATTATGAGTGACAGCTTTTTTAAACACACGATCATCAAATAATTCCAAGAAATTCTCAAAGCCAACAAAATTAATTTTACCGAACCCATTCCAATCCGTAAAACATAGGGCAAGGCTTGATAATGACGGAATAGCCACCACAAGCAAATGTATAAACAATACAGGCGCCAGAAAAATCCAGCTTGTCATTTCTTTATTCGATAAGTTTTTCATAAGAACGATAAATGGAGCCGCAGAACGGCTCCATTCTTCCAATAGTTTTTATCTCGCTGCTATCGGCAAGAGTTCGTTATTCTTTCTTGCTTTTTCCCAGAGCTTTTGCTGTTCGCCCAGAAATTCTTCAACTGAAATATCACCAGCCCAAACTACTTCCATATCCTTCCAGATATGAGTTCCAGCTTCTGGCGGATAGTAGGTCCATGTTGTATACCCATAGTTGCCGTTACCTGTTCTTTCAGAAAAGTCTACGAGATAATCACGCAACTTTGGTTCAATATCACCTGCAAAGTCAGCTTCCTCATAATAAAGAGGCATTAGCCATTCACCAAAATTTCGGCTTTTGGTAAGTTCAATAATAGTGTCTTTGTTACTTAAAATCCAGTTAAGGACTTCAGCTGCCGCATCGGGGTTCTTACTTGCAGCGTTTATTGATAATGTTCCACCAACTGAAAGCTGATAGTTAGGCTCTCCGCCTTCCTCAGTTAGGATAGGAAGTGGTGCCCATCCCCAATCATCTGACTTATCATCGAGACCTGTTGCTATTTCAAAACCCCATGAACCAATTTGAAGCATTGCAGCCTCTCTGTTTTGGAATTGAGCCGAGAAATCATCCCACCCAACAGCATAGTAATTCTCAAGGCTTCCAGACCAGTAGCCAGCAAGCATATGCTTTTTAAGCAGTTCTAAAGATTCTACAAACTCTGGGTCCGTCCATTCTTTCTCACCAACCATTGCCTTATAAACGTTATCAGGGCCAGCTACAGTATTTAAATAGTTGCCTGCAAGATGCTCATGTGTCATTGGCCAGCCAGAAGAGCCATAAGCAAACGGATATAAACCTTGCTCTTGTATCTCAGCTGCTAGAGATTCATATTCAGCAAGATTAGTCGGAAGTGACCATCCATTTTCTTCAAACAATGTTTTATTGTAGAAATATAACATGCTTTCATAGTTTTTAGGTAATGAGTAAAGCTCATCTCTAAATACACCTGTGTTATAAGCCCATGGTAAGATTTTATCACTCCAGCCGAATTTTTCAGCATATCCTTCCAAAGATTTAAGGAAGCCACCTTCTACATATTTTGCGACATAAGTAGCACCAGAAGAACTTACTAAGTCAGGGCCTACGCCCGCTAGCAGTGCTGTCCTCGTTGTCTCGTTATACTCGCCTTCTTTAAAAATTATCTGTAATTCAATCTCATCCTGAGATGAATTAAAACCATCTTGTATATATTGCGTTAATGCTGCGTTTAAACCACTTCCCTCATTAGAATAATTCCACCAAGAGATTTGCGTTTTCGCAACCGCTGATGTTGAAAAAAGAAATGATGTGGTAATGATACCGTAAAAAATACTCTTTGAAATAACTTTCAATTTTTCCTCCCTTTGTTTTTTTACGCCGAATTTCGCCGAATAATCCTATACGGCTGTTTTATTGTCTGCCCATGTCCAATTACTTGTTTATTAAGACGTCCAATAATTAGTTTTGTAGCTTTTACTGCGCTATCTTCTTGGAACCTATCAATCGTGGTAAGTGCTGGTGTGACCAATTCTGCAGCTGGTATATTATCAAAACCAGTGACTGCGATTTGATCTGGAATAGACAATCCAAGTTTTTTTATAACTCTCATACATCCAATTGCCATCAAATCATTAGCGGCAACAATTGCGGAAGGAACGTGTCTTTTTGATAAGAGTTTTTGAAGCGCCATTTCACCGCCATTTTCATTAAACTCTTCTTCTAATTGGACGAATGGCTTAATACCAGCATCAGCAAGTGCCTTTTTATATCCTGAAACACGAAGATGTTGTGGCCCACCTTTTCCTGAAATCATACAGATGTCTGTGTGACCTTTATCAATAAGAAGTTGGGTTATCTCTTCAAATGCAGAATCATCGTCAACATATAGACTGTCAAAGAATTGCTGCGCTTGGGCTCTTGCGCTTGATTCAAGCCTCACTACCGGTATATTCAGTTCAGCCAATTCTTCAAAATGAGATGAACTAAGATTGAAAAACACCCCTACCAGTCCATCATACCTACCTTGCTTGGCAAGCTCTATATAATGCAATTCTCTATTTTTACTTCCATCGGTATTCAGCGTTACCACATCATAATCAGCAGCTTCGCATGCGCGTTGCACACCTTTTACAAGGGCTGGATAAAATGGGTTCGTAATATCAGGAATAATGCAGGCAAGAGTTTGTGTGCGGTTTGTTCGTAATGCTTTGGCAAAGCGATTTGGCTTATAATTAAGCTCCTGAGCAACTTTTTTGATCCGCTCTATTGTCTGAGACGGAATATTTAGCGCTGAAGACGGATTTAATGCGTTAGAAACAGTAGCTTGAGATACACCAGCCTTCGTTGCTACATCTTTTTGAGTGGCATTATTAAACCCCATTACACCAAATCCTCATTGGTTATACGTATTAGTAATTCGTATTAGCAATCATGACATGCTTTTAAAACTCGATCAATAAGAAAATTATTCTGGCTTTCCCCCCTTTTTTTATGTTGGTTTTTAGCAGCTGATGCGAAAAAAGCGGGCCCAAAAATTAAAAATAAGTCTATAAAGTTTCAGCAATAAAAATAGTTTGAACATAGTGCGTTTTAGTTTGCAGCGTGATGCGAAAATAACGTTTGTGATTACAAAAAAATGCTACTATCATAAATATTGTCAACAATTGACAAAACTTAACTAAGTTTTATGGAGACACTAATGAACAACGATAATCCTAAATACAAGAATGTTTTAATTAACCCTAATTCACAATTAGGTGGTACTAGAAGAAAATTCATAGCTCATGGTGCCGCCATTGGTGTGGTTAGCCTTTCGGCTCCTTTCATTTCTAAAATTGCCAGCGCTTCTACTTCTGTAAATGTGTTAGCATTCGGAGGATATGAAGAGCCTGGAATGTTAACGGAATTTGAAGAAAAAACTGGTATAACAGTAAACCTGAAAATTCATGATGGCTCAGACGAGGAAATGATTGCCTTGATGGAAACTTCATCTCCCGGGACTTTTGACGTTATCACCCCTACTAGTGCTTACATACCAAAAGCAATAGAAGATGGAATAATAGCGGAATTAAACCCTGCAGATTTCCCTTTGGACGACTACTTTGACATAATCGCTAAATGGCCTCCTGTATGGAAAACTGGAAAGCTTTACGCCATCGTAAATAGGTTTGGGTATTATGGTATCACATATAACCATAAAAAATTCTCGGAATCGGACGTCTCATCTTATGACATTCTTTTCGACCCTTCTGTAAAAGGAAGGGTTGCCTTATTTGACTGGTTTTTGCCAAATATGGGATGCCTATCAAAATATAATGGTAACCCAAATCCGTATGACTTAGACGCTGCTGCATTTTCGGATTTAAATGACACTCTTACTAAGTTACGACCACAAGTAGGGCTGGTTGGTAATACAAGTCAGGTTATTCAGGCAATGGCAGGTGGATCCTATGATTTAGCAATTGCTGGTGAGTGGGTTCAAGCTGGAATGTATGATGATGGCCTGCCATTCAAAGCACTTGTTCCGGAACAAGGTGGTGTAACGTGGGATCAGGCGGTTTGTGTTTCCGCAACGACCCCTAACAAAGAAAATGCAGTTAAATTCTTGCAATATGTAACAGGCCCAGCTTTCCAGTCGAAGCTTGCAATTGCAAAAACGTATTACAGCATGGTTCCAAATAAAAAAGCAGCTGTTATGTTACCAAACGACAAAAGAGAACTGTTAAATCTTTCTAATATTGAAAAATTTGACGAGATATTCATGTCCAACCTTTCGCCAAGAAAGAGTCCAGATAATCGTGATGAATGGATGGCTTCTTGGGAGCAGTTTAAAAACGCATAAGTCAATAAAATTGATGGCTACATTTGGTAGCCATCAATTTTGAGGAAAAAAAATGAAATATATCAGCCTAGCGCAAACAATTGAGCCTCACTGGTTTTGGGATAGCTTCCCACTTGTATCTCAATCTTATGACGATGGAGATGAATTCCAAGAGTTTGGATTTAGATGGGCTGGAAAAGGATTTACCTATGCTAGCGCACCAGGCTGGCACTTCAAAGACAAGCCAACATTAGACGATTTTCAAATAGAAAATTTTGCAAGTATAGCTTGGGTAATCGACCTGACTCAAAGCGCTAAAACCGGGTTTATTGCGGCTGGAGATTTTACAGATAAAATCGGTTTGGGATCGTTACCAAAAATAATAATTCTAAAAACAGGTCATGCCGACGCTATACCTATGAGGCGACGAGAATATTTCACGCAAGTCCCTAAACTTGCCCCCGCAATTGCTGAGATCGCAGCCGAACGCGGAGTTGTTCATATCTGTGTTGATTTTTCATGTGATAGTTTTACGAGCAGAAGAGTTGATTTTACTCAGGCCATTAATAATCCTAATTCAGAATTCCGTGATAGGGCGCATTCAGCAGGATTGATAGTAACTGAAAATTTATGTAATGTTGACAAAATTGGCTCTGAGGTATTTCTCCTTTGCCTTCCCATTAAAGGTGAGGGGATGACTACCTCTCCAACAAGACCAGTCGCGCTAACTAAATGGCCATCAGACACACCTTCTATTTATGACGTCTCCACGCCCCTATTGAACCATTGGCGTTGGCGAATGGAAATATGGAGAGATAAATCACAAAGTCCAGATGGCTTTCTTGACCAAACACAATATATTCAATCGGGACATGCGTTTACCCATTGTGACGCTCCTCGACACATGGAACAGGACGGGCCAACAATTCAAGACCTTCCGAATATGGGATTAGATTTATTCTTAGGTGATGCAACTATAATTGATATTTCTGATATAGAATTGCCCTCACCTGTTACAGCTGATTTATTGGAGAGACGCTGTGGCGGAAATATAAAGCAAAATCAGCGTATAATTCTGAGAAGTGACTTAACAAACCGCCTTGGATACAAATCTACCCGTTGGCATACTCATGCACCAAACATTGATGCTTCTGCAGCCGATTGGCTGATATCGAAAAAACCCGATGCCATCTGTCTGGATTTCCCACAGGATTATATTGCGCGAGAAATGCCTGGACGCCATGTTTATAATCACGAATTTGAAATTCATCATAAAATATTTCAAGCCGGAATTCCCTTTATAGAAGACCTAAAAGACCTAGGTGAAGTAAAGAAGGAAAATATTTTCCTAGCAGCCGTCCCGCTTAAGATGAATTGTATTGATGGAGCTCCAATGAGAGCTGTTATCATAAATTGGTAACTGATATGAGCGCCTCTTCAAATACCATAAATCCATGGCCTTTTTTGTTGCCTGCGTTGTCTCTTTGCTTATTGTTTTTTCTACTTCCCACGCTGAATATGGTTATATTAAGCCTGACAACAGAGACAGGCTTTGGATTTGACAATTTCAAACTATTTTTTGCGACCCCTCACTTAACCCAAGCTCTTCATCGCAGTCTTATCCTTGCATCATCCGCTACCCTAATCGCGAGTTTAGTTGCGTGGCCACTTGCCTATTTTATCGTATTTTGCGTGCACAAAAAATGGCGCCCTTTATTCCTTCTGGCAATTCTTGCCCCTTTCTGGACGAGTTTCACTATACGCGCTTTCTCGTGGCAACTTGTCTTATCTGATAATGGTGTTGTTACGTGGTTTATTGAACTAATAACAGGTTTTTCGGTAACTCTTGGTATTCTCTACACCATGAATGCATCTATCTTCGGACTTGCTCTGTTTGGCTCGATGCTGACCACATTTACGTTGTATGGAGCGCTTGTCTCAATTGATGATAAACTAATAGAGGCGGCATCCACGCTGGGCGCAAAGCCTTTTCATATTTTCAAGGATATCATATTCCCACTCGGACTTCCCGGATGGCTTGCCGGTATTTTTCTAACCTTCATTGTGTGCGTTGGGGACTATGCAGTGCCAACTTTGTTAGGTGGCGGGCTAAAGCCTGTACTTGCTCAGATAATGCTATCCATTTTGAAAGGAACTTATGACCTTTCACAGGCAGCTACTATTGCAGTTGTTTTAGCAATAACAGTTATGTTATGTGGGCTTCCACTAATTATATACGGCCTTGCAAAGAGAAACAGAACAGCTGTATGAATAATTTAATTGTTAGCAAATTCATGTTTTCCTTACTTTCCGCCTTCTTCTGTTTGGCACTTATAGTAATCTATTTACCAATTATCGTAATGATTGTTTTTTCCTTTAACAGTGGGAAGTATCAAACACTTCCGTTTAGAGAACCCACCTTCGAGTGGTATGTGAATTTAATTGCGGATAGTAGTTTTATAAATAGCTTTTTCACAAGCCTTATGATGGCTTCCCTTGCAAGCGTTTTTGCGACCATTTTAGGGTTTTTAGCTGCTTATGCTTTTAGTAAAGCAAAGATCCCCGCACATGCTTTGTTATTTGGAATTGTTGTTTGCCCATTAGTTATTCCGATGATCCTTATCGGAATTGGAATGCGTCTTCAAATTGTATCTGTTGGAATTCAACCCGCCCTTTGGCTAGTACTATTAGGGCAAACCTTATATGTGTTACCGCTAGCGGTTATTAATTTAAAAAATAGAATAGATAAGATACCCAAATCCATGGAAGAAGCCTCAATTTCTCTAGGTTCAAGTAGGTTAAAATCAATTGTACTTATTCTTGCTCCTATTTGTGCGCCGTCTCTTTTCGCAACATTATTACTTACTTTTACTTTTTCGTTTGATGAATTTGTAATCGCCTATTTTCTAACTAACTTTGAAATTACTCTACCAATAAGAATATGGACCTCTCTGGTAACTGGCTTTGAGCCCAAAATAAATGCCGTTGGAACAGCTGTTTTTATTTTTTCGGTGACTTTAGGCCTTATTGCACAATTCATCTTGCTGTTTAAGCAAGCAGAATTGAACAAACACTGAACCCAATGAAAGAAATAGTCTGACATGAAATTACGAAGATCACCTACGTTAGAAATTGGCGAGAAAATTAAGGCTGCAAAAAACCAGAATAAAATATTATGGTCTTTATCTACACCCAATCTTCCAAGCTATGATGATGTTCTTCAGACAGATCCATCCTGGGGCAGGTTAACTCCGCCTGCTGGCATGCCTGAGCTAATAGAATATACAAAGACAGCTCTATTCAATAATTGGGACCAATCCAAACATGAAGTTATTATCGCTGCTGGCGCGAAGGCAGCTTTATTTGCAATTTTGAAAACCATAACTATTCCCGGAGATAAAGTGGTTCTTCCTTCTCCAACATGGCCTAGCTATTTTGATATTTGCTCAATAGCAGATTGCAAACCAATTGAGATGCCAACTCTATTTTCAAACAAGTTTGAAATGGAATTGGATATAATTCAGCAATTATATCAGCAAAACCAATTTAAAGTTATTATATTCAGCAATCCAAATAATCCATCTGGAGTGATTTATGATAGCTTATTTCTTACTGGCCTTATTGAATTAGCAGAAAAATCTGGGTTTTATATTATTATTGATCAAAGTTTCTCTAGGATTATCTTTGATGAAGATAAATGGTCTGCATCACACTGCCGTAATTCAGAAAAGCTGTTCGTGGTGGATTCATTCTCGAAAAACTTCTTATTGCAAGGCGCTAGAGTATCCGCAACGCTTGTTCCTGAAGCGTATGCTGAGAATTTCACCAATATACATCAAACACTTCTAAGCTCTGCTCCTGCACCAGCACAAATAATGGCGTTAAACGCGGTACAAAATAATTTAGTAATACCATCATTAAGCAAACAAAAAGAAGCGACCAGAAAATTCATTACAGCTCAAAAATGGGATTTTGTTGAGCAATCAGGTTCCTTTTATTATTTTCCAAAGACATATAATTATTCAGCTTTAGAAGAAAAAGCGGCATGCAGAGAGATTCTATTATTAGGAGGTCATATTTTCGGAAATAACTATAAAGAGCATTTCCGGCTATGCTTTGCCCGTCCATTATCTGAGCTAGAAATCGTATTCAATAAATTAGATGAAGTTTTAAATGGCAAATAATAACCAAATAGACTGTATATCCCCTAACACCGGAGCTCCTTTTGATAAGTGGAGCCAGACAACACCGGCTGAGTTACAAGCATTACTTGATACCGTTCATAAAAAGTCATTTTATGAATTAAAAGAGGCATCGTCACGAAGCTCTATATTATTATCCATCTCAAATTTGATTGAAAAACATCGTGAAGACTTTGAAGCATTAATTGTAAGAGAGGTCGGGAAAACACAGACCGAGGCAAAATCTGAAATTGATTATTCCAAGTCGTTTTTGACCTATATGGCGGACGCTGTCTCCTCTTTAGAGCTAACCGAGCAGATAGAATCTAATCGTAATGTAAACATTGTCCCAAGAGGTGTTGGGTTGCTGATTACTCCATTTAACGACCCGCTTGCGGGTATTACGCGCAAAATAGCCAACTGTATTGGCTCTGGTGCTGGCGCAATTATCAAACCGCCCGAGCTTGGAATAAAAACAGCAACCAAATTTGAAGACATTTTAAAACAGGATAAGCTCGATCATATTTTGAGCTTTCTTCGAACAGATGATAAAAATCTGATACAGCAACTTATGGCCGCTGATGAAATTGGAACGATTAGTTTCACAGGTTCAACGGAAGTTGGGATATTACTTTCAACGAATGCAGGAAGAAATCTAAAACCCTTTGTGGGTGAGCTTGGCGGTATAAATCCTTTTGTTATTTTCTCAGATGCCGACGTCAATAAAGCAGTTGATGACCTTGTCGTGCGAAAAATAAAGGCGGCAGGACAAGCCTGTTCCGCTCAGAATATCCTGTTTGTAGAAAAACAGGTGGCTGATGATACAATCCAAAAAATTGCGGATGCGTTTTCCAAGATAAAGGCGAGTGCAACTGATAGCGTTGCTGATGCTAAAATGGGTCCCGTTCGCACAAAAAAAGCATTAGAAGCTCTCTATACATTTGAAGAGAAATTAATTAAGTCAGGCGCAATTTGTGTAGCAGGCTCTGAAAATCGTACAAAAGAGGCAGGCTTCCTGTATGACCCTGCTGCCTATCTGATTAGTGAGCCAAACATATTCTTGGAGTATGAGATATTTGCGCCGTTATTAGGTATTTGTATTTTCGAAGACAGAGAAAAGCTTCGTGAAATAATTCGCTCAAACAAACAGCCCTTGGCATTATATGCCTATTCGAGTGACTCGCACTATTTAAAGGAATTTATATACGGATTGAATTATGGTTCTATCGGATTGAATGATACCGGCATTCAAGGTGCCCATGCGCCAACCGGAGGCTTCGGACAAGCAGGAATAGGAAGAGAAGGCGGTATCTGGGGACTGAGAGAGTTCACAACAACAATCAATGTAAAGGAAGTGTTTTCATGAAAATAGGGAAAGGCAAATGATAGAAATTATTAAAACAAATAAAGCGCCTGCTTCTACATCTCCAGTATCGCAAGGTACCAAAGGGGGAGGATTAGTATTTGTTGGTGGTCAGATGCCAAGAGACATGACAAGCCAGAAAATTGTAGATGGCGCCCTCAATCAGGCTCGCCTGTCCCTCAAGCATGGCATTACTATTCTCAACGAAGCAGGCTCCGATGTTGGAGATGTTTTACTGGCAGTTGTATATATGACTGATTTGTCTCAAAAAGATGCGGTGAATCAAGCATTTTTAGAAGTGTTTGGAGATAAACCTCCAACAAGGAATTTGGTTGAAGTTTCAGATATTGGTGAGGATACCATTATTGAGGTAGCCCTTACTGCAATAGCCCATTAGTTGAGGATAAATTTATGTATAGACTTGAGAAGCCTTTTCGATATTTTCAAGAACATGCTTTTCAGTAAGTATTCTGGCTTCAGACAAATTACCTTGGTCAATAAAACTTACAATTTGTTCATGATAGGTAAGAGACCTGCGAGAAGGAAGAGAATGATGCATGAGCTGATATCGGACTGGAAGAGAAACTTCATTTACAAGGGCTATTGTTTTTTTCAGAATGTCATTATCCGCAAAATCAATTATCATTTGATGAAAAAAAATGTTTTCCTGAAAATACTTATAAATATCATTTCTCTTAAAAGAAGCCTCCATTCTTTGGTTGGATTCCTTGAGCGTGGCAATCAGGTTGAGAAGGTCCTTGCCTTCAAACTCTATGATAACAAGTCCTTCGAGATTAGCTCTAAGCGTATAAATTTGTCTAATCTGTTTGGGTGTGTAATCTCTGACTTTAAACCCTTTTCTAGGTTGATGCACGACCAAACCTGTTTGCAACAACAATCTGAGAGACTCACGGATGGGGCCTCTAGAGGAGCCGAAGCGAATACTTATCTCTTCTTCTCGAAGAGTTTGGTTTGGCTTGAGAGTGCCATCAATAATATTTTCCCTAAGATCAGTGAAAATATAATCAGAAATTGTTGTTGGAAGCTTGGGTAGGAGCATGAGCCTCGACCATCAGAAAGAGTATTTTTACAAAAATCTAATTGAAATTACACGGTAAGTCAAAAATGTCTATAAAATTACAAAAGATTACTAAAATTTTTGGAAAAACCCTAGCTGTAAATGATGTTTCGCTCGAAATAGAAAATGGAGAATTTTTAACTCTCCTTGGACCATCTGGTTGCGGAAAAACAACCATTTTAAGAATTATCGCTGGATTAGAAAATGTTACTAGTGGAGTTGTCCAACTAGAAGGTGTTGATATTACGAATCTAAATCCAACGAAACGGGATATTTCGATAATGTTTCAGGATTATGCACTGTTTCCTCATATGTCAATAATAGAGAATGTGTCCTACGGTTTACGTATGAGGGGCATTGGCAAGACAGAGCGAGAAAAGCAGGCTGCCAAATGGCTCGAGACAATGCAACTCTCTAATACTCAAAATCGATTTCCGTCAGAATTATCAGGGGGACAAAGACAAAGGGTTGCGCTAGCAAGGGCGCTAATAACCAATCCAAAAATACTTCTCCTTGATGAGCCGTTAAGCGCGTTAGATGCTAATCTGCGGATCAGGCTGCGAGAAGAGCTGCGAAAGATACATAGGCTGATCGGAACTACTTTTATTTGTGTTACACATGATCAAGAAGAAGCCATGGCACTAAGCGACCGAATTGCAATTCTCAAAGATGGTCAGATAGAACAAATCGGAACACCAAATGAACTTTATGATAAACCAACTTCTGAATTTGTAGCAAATTTCTTTGGTAAATGTGCCCTTTGGCCCATAAATAAAAGTAAAAAGGAAACAGAAAAATTACTGCTAGAGCACACTAATTTACACTTTAAAACTACAATTATGCCAGATTCAAAAACTGCTAGAGCCGTCATCAGACCAGAATTTTTAGAAATTGCTGAGCAACAAATAACATCTAAAAATCAGTTAAAAGCGAAAGTTCTTGATATTCTTACAAAAGGAACAAGTAACCTTATAACTGTGGAATTCGAAAATGGGTTACTGTTGGACATAGATGTTCCCAGAAAGTACGTTTTGCCAGATTTGTCAGAACATGTTTACATCAACTTAACGCAAAATGAGCTTCATATAATTAATGATTAAACCCGTAGATAATCTATCAATTACCAAAACATTTGAAAGTACAGCTGTAAATACTTTCAAATTATCGGATACACCGCCAGTATTTGTAAGAGGAGATGGGCCTTGGTTATATACGCAAGATGACGAGCCGTATCTAGACCTTGTTTGCGGTTCTGCAACATCTAACCTTGGACATAATCATCCAGCCCAAATAAATGCCATAAAAAATGCGCTTGATAGCGGCATTCTTCATACTGGTACACGTCTTATATCGCCGTTTAGAGCAGCACTTTATGACCAACTTAGTCACTACGCAGGAATGCAAAATATATCAATTCATTTGTCTAATTCTGGGTCCGAAGCTATTGAAACTGCTATTAAGCTCACTCGTTTTATTACGGGAAAAAACCGATTTATCGCGTTTGAAGGAGCTTATCACGGTCGTACATTAGGCGCATTAAGTGTTACACATTCTAAAAATATCAGACTTCCGTTTATCGGGAAAATAGGCGATTTTGTTTCATTTTCACCCTACCCTCGAGACTCATCACAAGTCCAAAACTGTTTGCAGCATTGCGCCATGCTTTTTGAACATTTTAAGAGAGAAGGTGAGCCAATTGCTGGATTATTAGTTGAACCTATTCAGGGCGTATCTGGTGTTTGGGGCCCGATCCCAGAATTTCTAAATGAAATTCGCAAGCTTGCAGACAGTTATGGATGCTTGCTTATAGTAGATGAAATCTGGTCTGGATTAGGCAGGTCTGGAAAGAAATTTTCTTTTCAGTATTCTGATATTAAACCTGACCTTATCGTGATTGGAAAGGGATTATCTGCATCCCTTCCGCTTTCTGCAGTAATTGCAAAAGGAGATTTATTAAAGCAATGGAAGGCTGGAGCTCACACATCAACATTCCAAGGAAATCCTCTTGCCTGTGCTGCCGCATCAGCTACGCTGCAGGAAATAGAGGAATCCAGTCTTATTGACCATGTTAACAATGTGATAGAACCCTGTTTTTTAAGGCTGGCACAGAGCCTCAAGGAAGATAAAAACGTTGGGCAAATTCGTTTTGTTGGCGCTCAATGTGCAATTACATTCGAAAATGCACTGACTGCAAATGATATACAAAAGTTGGCGATTGAAAAAGCTAATATTTTAACCTATGGCGGGGGTTTAAGTGGTGAGTGTGTAATGCTAATACCACCTATAAATATTTCTCGTGAATTACTATCCGATAACTTAAGCAAGCTCGCAACAATTATTAAAGACAGATTTCATTAATCGTTTTTACAATAATTTCACATCCTTTCTCGACCATCAGCACATCAATGTTTAGTGGTGGCACGAGACCCAAACATTCTCCAAATTCACCGCACTCCCATGTGATAAGACCCTCACTCAGTGCAAGCTGGCGGACTCTTTTGTTTATCTCAGCAGATGCAAACTCCACCACAAAAATGCCTCCAATTCCTCTTACATCAACTACCCCAGATAAGTTTTTAATTTCACTTAGCCTTGTATCGAACTTAATAGCGTTGTTATTTATGTTTGCAAGAATATCCCCATTTTTAATTTGGTCGACAAAAAACAACGAAGCCGCAGCCGCAACTGGATTAAGTTGAAATGTAGATGATTGTGTTCCTTTCTCCCAATGAGTTAATATCTCTTCATTGGACACCACAAGACCAGCGGGGAAGCCTACAGATAATGCTTTGCCAAAAATAATCATATCAGGGACAATGTCATAATGCTCAAAGGCAAATATCTTGCCTGTGCGCCCAAATCCCGTAAAAGTCTCATCAAAGATTAACGGAATTTTTTTCCTATTAGCGAATTCTCTTAGCTCTTGGAGTGATTGCTTACTTACGAATTTTAAACCTGCCGTTGCCTGAATAGGTTCTATTATCACACCTGATAATGGCTCATTTACTAATTCAGATAGGCTAGCCGTCAGGTCGTCACCATTAGTTGGAAACTCAATAATTTTAGTATCTGGATAAAATGGTCCAAGAGAAATATTTTTGCCCTTCTCGCCTGAAACAGCAAGTGCGCCGAGGGTGCGGCCGTGATACCCGCCCGTAAACCCAACAAATTTCTTAGCTCCAGTAAAATGCATAGCAGATTTGATTGCTATTTCTGTTGCTTCAGACCCGCTGATTGACGGGTGAAACCTGCATAACTCAGCAGGCAGAATAGTACTTAATTCAGAATAAAGTGCTGCCTGAGTACTTGTATTAAAATGTGGGCCAATATGAAAAATGCCTGTTTGAAGCTGTTCTCGAACTGACCTTAATAACGCCTTATGACCATGGCCTAGAGCAGTAGTGCCTGACCCAGAAGCAAAATCTAAATAGGATTTGCCAGTTTCATCTACCAATACAGAGCCTACACCATCTCTGAAGATCGGAGGGGTCTCCATTAGCGAGAAATTCTTGGTTCCAGATGATAGCCTATCTCTAATATTTTTCAGATCAGATGTTACAGGCATCGTGAATAATCTGCCTAACCCATTTTTATTATATCGATTACCTGTTAATTCAACGGCATCTTTTACAAGAGCACCAACGGCTGTCAACACAGGCAGGTTGATGAGCATCTCAAGTTTGGCAATTTGTGAAGAAAATGATAGCCCACCTCCCGCTATTACTACCGCATCTGGTGTCTGTGCGCTCAGTTGCACAAATTCAACAATTTTCTCCAATAAGATTATTGGAGAAAAAGTATTTATGCGTATCTCATCGTTTGCATCAAGCGATAAAGAGGACAGCGTATTAATCTCATATTCCAAGAGATAATTCACACAGTTTTCGGTTATAGTTTTTGTGTAGGGCGAAATCAGCAATATATTTTCAAGATTGTATTTTTGGGCTAATTTAACGATTGACCTACTAGGAAACGTTACTGGACATTCCGCAAATTCTTGCAGTTTCTCAATCAAAAATTCTTCGTGTTTTTTTCCAAGAATAAAACTAGCTGCATGATCACCGCAAGCTACCGCATCAAGCTTAACAGATTTAAAAATACTTGCGGCCCTTCTCAATGTTTCAAGAGAGGCATATTGCTCCAAATTATGATGCGTTAACGTCTCTGTTTGCGTACCAGCGTCATACCTTGCTGTAAGCCATCCGATATTATCAGGAAGAAAATGCCAGTATTCCTGATCATTCAAGCCATCGCATGGCCACAGAAACCCAATATTCTTATCAAATTCTGACATTAAACTCTATCCCTGATAGTTCCATCAATGCTGTCTGATACCTAAGCGGTATACGCGATAGCTTCTAGATCTGGCGTGTACAAACTTTCTAAAATTGAAATAAGACTATCCTGCATCTCGATATGTGAGTGAGGCAAAGGAACATCACTTGGCAATAATTGATAATGGCTCAAGCACATTGTAAGATGCTCCAACTTACTATTTTTTAATTCAATGAATTGCAAGAACTGTTTAATATCTGGCTGCTTTAATTGCGCAATAAGTTTTGTTAATTTGGTTTTTGTATTGCTGCGAAGCTGATGCCGAATTTTATCTATTACAGCCACACCATTCGAAGACTGTACCCTGAAATAAAAATTCATCCTACCAAGGTTTGATAAAAATTCAGGATAGATATACAAATCATGACGATCAGAGGAATTCAGATTCAAAGCGCCCTGAAACCCAGTTATTGTTTCGGCTGTTAATATATAGGATGCAAGCCAAAACAAATAATAATCCCGCGCACCACTAGCCTTAAAAGCAAGGCTAATAGCTACCCTTGTTTGATTGTCTTTTTGCCCCACCTTTTTAATGCCGCCTCCCCATTGCGGCGCACCCACCAAGCACTTGCTTAAGAATGGAAGGGTCGCAAATTTATTATCGACACAATCAACAAGCTGTTGATGCTCTATATTACCTACCATGCAAATTAACGTATTTGCGGCGACGTATTCTTGTTTTAGAAAATCTTGTAAATCTTCGATTTGTAACTCTGATAAAGTCTTAAAAGAACCTACGATAGGTCGTCCATACGACTGTTTAGGGAAACAAATCGCATTAAGTGAGTCAAATAGTGTTTCATCCTTATCTTGCGATAATGTATCTATTTCTCTGCAGATATCAGATTTAGCATCAATCAAGCCTTGTTTTGATAACCATATTCCAGAAAAAATATTCCATAATACATCCACACATGCCTGAAGCTTGTCTCGATTTATGAAATTAATAACAAAGCATGTATTCTCTAACTCGGTGAATGCCGTGAGCGCGAATTCCTGATTTGCAATTCCAGAATAAATATCAGAGCGATGGGTCTGCGAATATGCCCCAAATAAAGTATGTTCTAATAAATGGGCTAGACCGTTTTTCTCCAGTGGATCAGAGCTACTTCCAGATTTCACACATAAGCATAAGGTTGTGCTTGATACGGTGGCATCATAGTGGCTTGCAACCTTTAGCAAGTTGGATAATTCAGAAATTTTCGTTTGTTCCATTGGTATCATTACTACATTTCAATATTTGAATTTTGCTTCCATATATTTCGACAAAAACATTAAAAATCCAACTATCAAAAGATAAAGACAAGTAAGCTCGATTAGTACTTCAATGACAACAAAATGAACAAAAATGAGGTCATTTGCAACTTTTGTTAGCTCATTTACCGAAATTACGGATAGCAATGAAGAAGCTTTAATAACATTTGCTAATTCGTTGGTTAGCGGCGGAAGACTTAACCTTAGAGCCTGAGGAATTAACACTAACCTGAATGTTTGAATGCGCGACAGTCCAATTGCCCTTGATGCATCTACCTGCGATGCACCAATTGAATCAATAGCGCCTCTGAAAATTTCAACTGAATAGCCAGCACCAATAAGAGAGAGAGCGACAACACCTGTCCAAAATTCGTTAAAGACAATTCCAAATTCTGGAAACAAAAAGTAAATAATTGATATATGAACTAAAGGAGGTGCACCTCTGGTAAACTCGACAAACGCAATAATAAGATAACGAGATATTCTACTGCCCATCATACGAAACGCAGTAAGGAAAATACCTATAATCACTGATGCAATCACTGTAATCAAGCTGATTTTTATAGTTAGCCAAAATGCAGCTAGCATATCTGGCAATATCTGGTACATAAACGCTAAATCTAAAGTCATTTTCTATCCCTTGGTTCCTATAATCAGCGTTGAGACAGATTTTTAATCTGGAGACTAGTGCCAATTCTTCTTTCCAGATAAATAGATAATTGTGTCATAGCAACAACAAAGGCGACATATAATACTGCCTGAGCAAATAACATTTCAAGAAATTTAAAACTATCGGAAATGATGGCATTCGCGGCCTTATGAAGTTCAAAAACTGTAATTACAGATAAAACAGACGATGCTTTAATGAGATTGGACATCTCATTAGCCATTGGGGGCAACATTCTTAAAACTGCCTGAGGAAGTATCACGAAAAAGAGTGTATGAAATTTTCCAAGCCCAAGAGCAAAAGCGCCTTCATACTGTCCATCATCCATAGACAGAATTGCGGCTCTTGCAATTTCAATCTGATAGCCAGCGCTATTAAAAGACAAAACCACAATGCCTATCCAGAATGGAGATATTTTAAGACCAAAGACTGGCAGCAAAAAATAAGCAGCATATATTTGGACAAGGATTGGCGTACCTCTGACTACAAACACATAAAAATCAATTATTATAGATACTAAAAACGGAATGTTATAAGCTCGTAGAATGCCAAAAGGCACACCTATAACTGTGGCTATAAAGAACCCGACCAAGCTTAATTCTATAGTAAGCATTAGCCCCGGCAAAAGCCGGGGCATTTGGTCTATGATAAAAATGAAATCCATAATATGATTCCACTTATGAGCAGCAGCTTACCAAGTTGGTGCCTCATCTGGCAGTAAATCAACAAAAGACTGACCAAACCATTTTTCTTGCAATGATGCCAACGTGCCATCTGCCTTCATATCTACTATAATCTGATTGACTGCAGACCTAAATGACTCGTCTTCCTTACGAAACGCCATTGATGTATATTCCGCTTTCCACATGTTAGAGGTAAATGGAATAACAGTAAAATCATCACTTGTTTGCGCAAAAGCGAGGAGGCTTACAAGTGTTGATGCATAAGCATCAAGACGACCAGAACGCATTGCTGCATATGCCACTTCATCTTTATCATAAGTTTTGACTTCACCGTCATAAGTTATACCGTTTTCTTTTGCGGCAAGTGCAAGCTGATTAATTTGTGGTGTGCCGGCTCCAGCTGATACAACTTTTCCGCCAAGCATCGCGGGAGACGTAATTCCTGAATCCTTCATAACCAACAATCCCGAACTTGCATCCATGTATGGATATGAAAAGTTAACCCGCTTATATCTCTCTTCAGTGGCTGTCATACCACCCAAAATCAGATTAAAATCGCCATTATATAGTGATTGAATAACAGTTGACCAATTTGTGTCTTTCGGTGTTGGCTCAAGACCACCAAGGCGTTTACTGATTTGGGTTCCAACATCGATATCATATCCTACTAGGTTGTTATTTTCGTCCAGAAATTCGAATGGTTTATAACCAGCCTCAAGACCAAACACTAGCTTACCACTAGCTTTTATATCACTAAGCGTATCAGCTGCCACCATTTTAAATGGCAACAGAATGGCTATAAGACCAACACATAATATTCTTAACATTTTCTTCTCCTTTTCTATTTAATTTAAAGTCAACGCTTTCATAGCAACCAACTTTTCTAAATTTGGGATTGGTCTGGATAATTCCTCACTTCCCAAAAATGCTTTTTCAATAGAATGAGCCGCATCAAGCAAGAATGCGTCTCTATTCTGCTTGGCGACAATCTGAATACCGAATGGCATGCCGAATTCATCCATACCGCAATTGATAACTACTGCTGGACATTGTGTTAGCGTGATGCCCCAACTAATTGCTTCCCAGTCGAGATAGCCTTCATAAACCACATCATCGATATTTGATGGATATTCAAGCTCATGTTCAAATGGTGACACTGACGCAGCAGGTGTAATTAACAAATCAAACTCATCAAAAAAAGCATCACTTTGGCGCACAATGCTACTGTGTTCTAAAAAGGCATTAGCAATATTCTGCGAAGATAACTTCCTTGCAAGTTCGAGCTCTTTTATGATTACGTCGCCTAATTCGTCCCCAAATTCTTTTTCCATAAGCCCAAAATCACCCAGAAATCCGATGCTCCGCAAAGTCATAAACGTTTTATAGGCGGCTGAGAGATCCATATGCGCTGTTTTAGTAAGTGCAAATAAGGGACTAAATTTTTTTATTTTCGCGTAAAATGTATGCTTGTAGGATTTTGACATAATCGCAAAACCAAGATCATGTGATACCGCAACCTTTAGCTTTTTTAAGTCAATTTCTTCGGCTGGTTGAAGTAGCTCAACAGACTGCGATTTCGAAAATGGGTCTAAGGGATGCGATTTTGCCATATGACCGAGCAGAAGCTTGCAGTCTGCAGCGGTTTTTGCCATTGGTCCTTCAACATCGAACGGAGACCAAATGTTTGAGCGCCTGCCAGTTCCCACAATACCGTTAGATGGTCTCACTCCAGTTATTCCGCAAAAGCTGGCGGGCGTTCTAAGTGACCCTGCAAAATCAGAACCTGTTGCAAGTGGTACTATTCCAGATGCAACGGCGGCAGCACCTCCGCCGGTTGAAGCACCCGCGCTAAGTAAGGGATTAAATGGATTTCCAGTACTGCCTTGTAATGGGTTTGTTGTTGTTGCACCAAAACCATGTTCAGGCACATTGGTTTTTCCAAAAATCATTGCTGATGCATCTTTTAAATGAGCAACGACATCATCGTCATTTTCAACCTTATTATTCTGGAAGAGAGGAGAGCCATAAGTGGTCTTCATCCCCGCAACATCATTTAAGTCTTTGATCCCAATGGGTATGGGAAGAAAACGCTCGTTTGCTATTCTTTGCTCAAAATTTTTGTCAACATCTTTGCTTACGGATAATGCGTTTTCAAAATTTGTTTCTATAACCGCGTTAATCGCCCCATTTACTTTTTCGTATCTTTGAATGCAGCTTTCCATCAAATCGACGCAACTAATCTCTCTCTTTTTGATAAGCGTAACTAAATCTACGGCACTTTTCGCGCAAAGTTCATCTGATTCTATCGGTGTGGCTTTTTTATTCATACGTAATATGTTGACTGTTGACATTATAGATGATTACTGTAGCTTTTTTTTTATCTACAGTCATGTGCTAAATTTATGTCAGAGTGATGCAATAAAAACATCATCATACATAAGGAGTGTATGTTACTGTTTCAGTTAGTATGTTTTTTAGAAGGAAAATTAAATGTCATCTGCTACCATCGAACAGGTTTTGCATTTTAAAAATAAAAGAGAGAAGAGATTCCATCATCCTAATCTAGATGAGCTTCAAGGATGGAAAGCGGCACGAGATGAGAAAAATATTCCAAAAGATAGACTAAACGAGGAAAAATCATGGGCGCTAAAGATGGGGCTAACAGGCGCTGACAGTATTGAGGACCGCTCAATACCCACATTCTCGCGCGGAGAGCTTCCTCACTTCGCTGGAATAAATACGTTTTTGAAAGCGCCTTATGCAGAAAATGTGAAAGATGTTAAAAACTATGACGCCACGATATTAGGGGCACCATTTGACGGCGGGACAACTTACCGGCCAGGAACCAGGTTTGGGCCTCAAGGAATTCGAAAAATATCTGCATTATATACGCCTTATAATTACGAAATGGGCGTTGATTTACGAGAGCAGATGTCTTTGTGCGATGCAGGCGATATTTTCACAATCCCTGCTAACATAGAGAAGACTTTCGATCAAATTTCTCGTGCGTGTTCTCATGTTTTCTCTAGTGGCTCATTACCTGTTATTTTAGGCGGGGATCATTCTATTGGATTTCCGACAGTAAGAGGGATTGCGGAGTGCACCTCCAAAAGAATAGGCATCATTCATTTTGATCGGCACGCTGATATTCAAGAAAAAGATTTAGATGAGAGAATGCATACAACACCATGGTTCCATGCAACCAATCTTGAAAATGTTAGACCTGAAAATTTAGTACAGGTCGGCATCGGCGGATGGCAAGTGCCAAGAGAAGCGGTAGAAGTAGCACGAGAGCGCAACACTAATATTTTAACAATGAGTGACGTTGAAAAATTAGGAATTGATAAGACAATAGAAATGGCATTGGAGTTAGCGTGGAAAGATACCGACATGGTATATATGTCTTTCGATATTGACAGTATAGACTGTGGTTTTGTGCCTGGAACTGGTTGGCCAGAACCTGGTGGCTTCCTTCCACGAGAAGCATTGCAGCTTGTTGCGGGCGTCGCAGCAGAAGGGATATGCGGCATGGAATTAGTTGAGGTATCACCACCGTACGATCAATCGGAAATAACAGCCCTTATGGCGACAAGGGTTATCGTAGAAGTATTAGGGTCGATGACTATGTCTGGCAGTCTTGGTAAACATCGTAAACATATTGATAAACCTGTTGAAATTCTTGCCGGAGAATTTGAAGGAGACAGATGGTCAAATAATGGCTCTGTGAGATAGGAATATTATACATGTTGAGAAATATCCATATGCATGACGGATTTTTACATTCTCACATGTCTGAAAGTGACATCAAAAAGGATATCCTTCTTTTAACAACTGAGTTTATTGATGGGTTTAGCCAGTCAAATGATAAAATGGCGTTTCTTACACTGTCTGGTTTTCCAAATGAATTAGATTCTAAAACTGGCGGCCCGTCTCTAAAATTGGTTAATACTAGAATTGAGACGAATTGGCAGCTTGGTACGGCTAACCCCTCTTTTGGCAGGGAGGAGTTGAACTATCTTCCCTACCCAAAAGAACTTGTAACGAATGTAACTAACATGATTTTTACCTATGTATCTTTGCATGAAAAGCATGAGGTTAATTTGATCAACTGGATTGCTAAAAAGCATTTTCCTGAAATAGACCAATAGTTCAATTAAATGTAAACACCTCTTTTCACTCACTTCATCTCAAACATTAATAGACAAATAATTTATATTTTTAGTTGTGAATTCAACTAATAAAACCAGAACTAAGATTTATAACTTAACCCGTTGCACCAATTTTGATTTGTTCATCATGTTTGATGTTTTGTTTTAGGAACCATTTTTTTGCCGTAATAATTAGGCAAAAATAAATACATACTATTTTTAGATGTATCGAAAACTGTAATCAAGCAGACTAAATGAATTTAGAATATTTTTCAGCCTCACCGCCTAAAGGGGATGCCACACTTTTTTAAGAAAAATGCAAATAATGCAAATATTGTCTTATAACATACTTTTATTAGTAAATTTTTTCTCGGTGGCGATAAAATGTATGAATCTAAAAAAGAGAACACTATACTCCTAGAAATACATTATATTGATGGAGAATTAAATTGTTTAAATCACTTTATACTTCGGTGGTGACTATTGTAGGGCTTTGTATTATTGCTACTTCTGCGTATAGTGCCGAATGGAAATTTAATAACGGTTTGCCAGAAGGCCGCGGTGAATCCAAACAGCTTGAAACTTTTGCAGCCGATGTTGCCGATTTAACAGGTGGAAGCTTGAAAATTGATGTCTTTCACGGTGGTTCATTAAATCTAAAAGACAATGATGTAGCGCGATGGCTGCCAAAAGGTGCTGTTGAGATGGGTCTTGTTTGGGCTAATTATCTAGGGCGCGATGTACCTGCGTTAAATGCGGTGATGGTCCAAGGTTCTGTTGGAAGTTCAGATGAATTAATAACTGCACTTCCTGAAATACAGGAAATTTACAAAGAAGTTTTAGGTGAACTTGATATTGTTCCTGCCGGATTTATGGCGCTACCAATCTTAAAGGCATCAATTTTCTGCCGAGAGAAGCCAGTGAGGACTTTAGCAGATCTTAAAACCAGAAAATTAAGAGTTTGGAGCAATGACCAAGTTGAAACCTTCACAAAATTAGGCGTTTCTGCTCAGATTGTTGGTCAAAATGATTTGTATGTGGCCTTGCAAACAGGTGTTGTTGATTGCGCCGTATATCCAGCTCTATTTGCGCATACAATTTCATTACAGGAAGTAACAAAATACGCATCATATCTATACCCTGTAGCTGGTGTTCCTTACGTATTAGGCGTATCCGAAGGAGCATGGAATGGCCTAGACGATTCAGAAAGAAGTGCAGTTACAACTGCGGCAGAACGAGTCTGGGCACGCACAAACGAATATTCGCAAGCTGAAGAGAAGGAAAATGCAGCAAGGCAAAAGCTTTCAGAGCAAGGAATTGAGTTTCTAAACGAATTCTCAGATGAAGATAGAAACGCATTTCTAATAGCTGCCTCTGACACGTGGAAATCAATGGCAGAAGATGCTGGAGGCAAGGCACCTGAATATCGCCAGCGCATTTTAGATGTTCTTGGTCGTTAAACCCATATAGAATATTTTTGTTCAGGAGCTAAAATATTGGGAGCGCAAACACGTCACAGCACACTCTGCTTGTTAAGCAGAAGAACTGAAGTGTTTGTTACTCCCATGTTTTATTTCATGGCCGTTCTTGCGACTATTGCTAGCGTAATGATTATTATCCTTATCGGGGGTAGCGTTACTATGCGTTATTTAACCTATACCCCATTTAGGTTTACAGAAGAACTTGTTGGATTACTAATGACATCTGCATTCTTTCTTGCGTTGCCGTTAGTAACACTGCATTCAAAACATGTGAGGGTTCTAATTCTGATTTCATCACTGCCAGATAAAATAAAGCCGTGGGTTGCAGGGCTTGCTTCTCTCTTTGGAGTAGTCTTTTGCGCATGGTTTATTTTACTTTGTATTCCATGGCTTGAATTTGCGTATGACAGACAGATAAAAACGGAAGTTGGCCGCTTAATTATGTATCCATGGATGTCTATTTTACCTCTATCAATGCTCCTTACCATTATTGCTTTTATTATAAGATGCGTTTCAGATAGTTTGAAGGTAGCTGAATGATATTCTTCTGGAGTGTACTTATCAGCGGGTTATCTTTATTTGCGGGCTCTGGATTAGCACTTGGTGCAGCGCTTGGCCTTACAGGATTATTGTTGCTTCATTTTGTTGCTGGCGGAATCACTTTTGTTGCTGTTGACGCGGTTTGGAATGTACTTAATTCCTTCACACTTAGCGCCATACCGCTATTTATTATCCTTGGTGAGATAATGCTTCGAAGTGAAATAAGCAAAAAAATATATTTAGCCCTATCGCCTTTATTCCAAAACATATCAGGTGGTCTTTTACATACAAATATTGCTGTATGCACATTATTTGGCGCAGTAAGCGGCTCTAGCCTCTCCACTGCTGCTGCTGTTGGCTCTGTTGCATATCCTGAAATGACAGAGCGGGGCTATGATAGGCAAATGGTTGTTGGCTCGCTTGCAGGGGGAGGAACGCTCGGTCTTTTAATACCGCCAAGTCTTTCTTTATTAATTTATGGGGCTCTCACAGAAACATCAATTGGAAGATTATTTCTAGCAGGTATCCTACCTGGTATCATTTTGGCATCTATGTTTATGATTTATATTTATTTAAGGTGTAGGATAAATCCATTATTGGCGCCACGCAGTGAATCACAGCTAAAGATAACGCTTATTATAAAAAATATTGTTGCAATTTGGCCTTTTTTAATCGTCGTTATTGCGATAATGGGTAGCATTTCGTTCGGCATCGCAACACCTACAGAAGCTGCTGGTGTTGGGGTAATAGCAACGATTATATTAGGCAAATTCTGGGGCTCCTTAACACCCAAAAAACTGGTTCAGGCCATATATTCTGGCACGTTACTCTATGCATCGATTATGTTTGTGGTTATTGGCGCGACTATTCTTGCCCAGGCGGTAAGCTTGCTTGGAATCCCACAGATTATTCTTGAGACCGTTCGGGCGGCAGATTTAGGACCATTAGCCGTATTATTTGCAGTTATATTGGTATATCTCGTTTTGGGATGTTTCTTTGATGGACTATCATTGATGATCATGACACTTCCTATATTAGTGCCTTTGATGGTCGGGCTTGGATATGACCCAATTTGGCTGGGTGTTATCATCACAATAATGATTGAAATTGGGCAAGTGACCCCTCCAGTAGGGTTGAATTTATCAGTGCTGGTATCTGTTGCAAAAGAAAAAGTGACATTAGGGGAAGTCGCTATGGCAACTATGCCCTATTGGTTAATTCTATTAGTTGGAATAATGCTATTAACTGCAATTCCACAAATTGCCCTTTTTCTGCCATCAAAGCTTATGTAATTTTTGGATTTTATCTTTTAATAACCAGTTTTATCATTCAAAAAAAATAATTAGTACTGTTACTAATAAATCACTTTGTTATCTGGTAATCGTTGTTTTGATTATTTCTTCCAGGCCAAGTGGCAATGTGTTCATCATCTCATGTCCATTATCAGTAACAAGGAACTGGTTTTCAATAATCATGCCGCCAAGACCGTCAATATACCAAGGACACTCTAACGCCATCACCATTCCTGGCTGAAGCTTGGTTTCTTCATCTGCTGAAATAAAGGGCCATTGCTCACTGCCCAATCCAGCACCAAGACCATGTCCAAAATGTCCTCTTATATATTCGGAAAAACCGCATTTACGAATGGCCCCCAAGGTTGAATGATAGACCTCATTTAGCGGAACTCCTGGCTGCAAAAGCTCAATGCCTGCCATAAATCCGGACAATAACGCACTATAAATCTCTAGTTTTGTATCATCTGGTTTGCCAAACACAAATGTGCGCGCGCTATCAGATGTGTATCCTTGAACTAGACAGCCAACATCAACCTTTATTAAATCACCTTCTGTTATAGCAGCATTACCGCCCCAAGGATTATTACCGACAGAAATATACTCCCACGAGCCTGATAGCCTGCTACTCATCGGATGGTTAGCAATAGCTTGCCTCCAGACTTCAGTGAGTTCGTCTTTCGTGATATGAATATCAATCGCCTCTCTAACTGCTATTATTCCGCTTTCTGCAATTTCAACTGCCTGTCTTAAATGCACAATTTCTTGAGCAGTTTTCACCATCTTAAGCTTATCTATTATTCTGCTAGCATCAATTAGTTTAATTTCTGAAAAAATATCACTCATTATTTGATAATCAGAAACTGAGATTGCTGAGGCTTCAAATCCAATATTATTATGGGTGATTCCCTGCTGTGAAATAGCATCAATCAGATGCTGATAACAAATTGCAGGATCAAATATAGCCGGGCGATAAAAATCTTCAGCACGAGCACTCTTACGCCATGCAGATGCTACCTGACTTGAAGCAGAAACTGTTTCATCCTCAGCCTCTAGATTTACAGTTTCAACCCAAATGGGGCTTTCTCGTACATCGGTAATATGGCTAACTTCTCTGAAGTTCCGTGCGAACAAATCACTCACAATAGCCGTTTCAGGCAAATCAGGGTCACGCGGTACTAATACCGCTACAGCGCCTGATCTGCGCCACATAGTTGCAACTCCTGCTTGTGCGCCTGTCGCATATGAGAAACTCTCAGGAGAGAGAAGAATTAACGCCTCTATTCCAATTTCACACATTAATTTTTCAGCTCGCATTCGGTCTAGATGAGCCATTGTTACACCTATATTTAATCTGCTTTTTATTACTCTCTTAAATCGAAGAAACTATGCATGTAATCGTTTTTGAAATTCAAATATCGCAATTCCTGCAAAAACAATACTCATAGCAAAAAAATGATACATGCTAAATGATTCATTTAGGATAACAGCCGCCAGAAATGCAGAAAAAATGGGAACCAGATTAGCATAAAGACCTGCTGAACTAGGCCCTACCAGATCAACACCTCTCATAAAAAATATCTGCGATAAAAATGACGGCATAATAGCAATATAAAGTATAATGCCCCATCCTTGCTGAGTTGGTGCTCGCAGGCCAACTATAAGCAGCTCTATTATAACCAGGGGTATCGTCATTATAAATGCTGCAATTGAAAAATAACCCATCATAACAATGCCAGATACGTCTGGCCTATTTTTTAGGCCAAGTGAGTATCCAGCATAAAATAAACACGCTACCAGCATTAGTAAATCACCGCTGCTAAACGTCAAAAGCAACACATAATCAATAGACCCTTTGGTTATAACAACAATGCAACCAACAAACGTTAATGCAACACCCGCCATTTGTATCTTGTTTATTCTTGAACCAAATAGAAAAAACGAGCCCACTAGAATCATCGCTGGCATAATGCTTTGAATAATGCCAAGGTTAATAGCACTTGTTGAATGAGCTGCCATATAAAAAAGCGCATTGAACAGACTTAAGCCACATCCACCCATTAAAAATATCCATTTTACCTTTTTTCTAATAATGCCCCATTCCGCCATCATTGCCCGGCCACTGATTGCTGCAATTAGCAAAACCACAAAACCCCATCTGAGAAAAATCAGCATCATAGGACTAACCTCGCCTACTGCTAATCTGCCCGCAATGGTATTACTGCCCCACCCTAATGTTGCAAGAATAAGCATTAAAGGGGCACTAGCATAAAGATGACGAAAAATGGAAATTCTCATTGCTGCAGGTTAGAGGACAATTCACTCATAAGGAAGCGCGAATAATTATAATTGAACCTCATAAATGCCGCTAAAAACATACCCATTAATTCTTCTTTCAAGTTCTTCGCACTTAAACCCAAACATATTTTTATTCGGCTTAATCTTTATGCTTCCAGCCGCCTTTGCGGATGGCACTAAGGATAAGGGTAAATTCGTAGAAGGGTCAGGTGCTGGCGGCAAAATCGTGGTTAACAACCATACTGGTTTACCCATTTATATCACTTGGAGTAGCACTGGCTATACTGGCTCCTATAATGTTGAGTGTTACCGCTAATATAACCAGGCAAAACCAGCAGGCATATCCAGCATTTGGCCAACCAACCCTCATTCTAATGGACATTCATAATGTGCTGATTTTCGCATCTGCTAAATACAGTCCTATCTAGCTAGCAACAGGCATGATAAAAACAGCTTGTTAAATTAATGCAAATATTCGGTTAATAGAATTAGCAAAGTAGGCTATGATTAGTAAGTGTTCGAAAACAAGCTATTGAATGTTCCCATTATGAGTGTAATTAGTGACGAAAAAATAGACCATTCCAACATGGCAACTCGTGCAGATATGTTCTCCCTTTTTGGCAGAATGATGGATGATGCCTTATTACAAATCGACCATCAATCCGTTATAATAAATGCAAATCATGGGGCGGTTCGATTGCTTGGC
>JADHOL010000001.1 GCA_016779005.1 Alphaproteobacteria bacterium | reverse complement strand
GAACAGGTTAAAAGATGACATGTCTGACTATCTTTTAAGAAATCAACCTGCACCAGACAGCGCTTCTTTATGCTTTGAGCCTGTGAAAAAAATCAAAAACAGAATAACATGCGTGTTGCTAGCATTTGAGGCAGCATCACAGCTTATCCCAGCAGAAAATACACCGCGTTGATAGAGTAGCTATTTCAATTAGTCGGTGAAACTATTAAGCAACCTTATTCAGGGTCAACTGATAATTTTCCAAATGCCCAAATTCCTATAACAAGGAATAAAATAAATCCGATGACTAGATATAATCCAATTGTAGAGCCCATTTTTTTCCCCAAACTAAATAGACGAGTGAATAACACACGCGCATATTAATAGCTCTTATGCATCTCTTCAAGTAGTGATTAGTGGTTTGGCTAAAAATAAATCTGGCTACCAACCAGTCTCGTTGATGATGCGTTGGGCCAGCGGGCTTTCATCTGCAATAATACTCATTGGTAAATCATCCATTTTAAACGACCCCCAAGACGCAACCTCCTCACTGGAATCAGAATCAGGATTTACCGGATATTCAAAATTTACCTCTGTGTAGATAAGCTGGGCTTCTTTAGAGGTCAGCCATTCTAAAAATTCTCTTGCAAGTTGCTTTTTCTTCGATCCTTTCAGAATACCCGCAGCAGAAATATTCATGTGCTGTCCACGACCTTCTTGATTAAAAAAGGCAATTTCCATGGAATCCGCCCACTCTTTTTGTTCTGGCTGTTCTTTAGAAAACTTCATTTTTCCAAAATAGTAAGTATTCATTAATACAACATCACACTGGCCTGTAAATATTGCCTTTGCTTGTGCACGATCATTTCCCTGAGGACGCCTTGCAAGATTATCAACAAACCCATTTACCCATTTTTTTGCTTCTTCAGCACCATTGTGAGCTATTAGAGAAGCTAATAGCGCGCGATTATACACATGGCTTCCTTTTCGCGAACAAACCTTGCCTTTCCATTTTGGTAATGCAAGCTCTTCTATCGTGGTTATTGCTTCTTTTCCAACGCGCTCTTTTGATACAGCAATTATTCGTGCGCGCAGCGATAATGCGGTCCATTTATCGCTTGCATCGCGAAGATGAGCTGGAACATTATTTTGTATAATCTTAGACTGAAGAGGTGCTAGCAGGTCTGTATCTGCCAACTCTTTTATGCGGCTAATATCAACTGTTAACACAATGTCAGCCTTTGTGTTCTCGCCCTCTGTCTGAATTCTGGTTGCAAGGCCTTGGGGAGCATAAACTGTCTGAAATTCAATACCAGTCTTCTCAGTATAGGCCTTTAAAATAGGGGCAAGCAAAAAGGGCTGCCTGTGCGTATATATCCCGATGGTTTCTGCGAAAACCATATTGCTATACAAAATCATAGCCCCAAAAAAGCAGCACAAAACCCTAACCATAATTTTTCTCCAACTTTTCTACTTTTTTCTCTAATTATCTTTTTCTAATTACAAAAAAAATTTTTTAAGTATTCCTATAATATAAGTGATAATGATTATCAATATAATATAAGTGATAATGATTATCAATATTGAATAACAAGAACGTACAAAAATAGATGTTAATAATGATTTGGCCGCTATTATTTTGACTTGAATAAAACTGAAAAACACGCGAAGCCATTATTGCAACAGATCCTGATTATGTTGTCTGGTCTTTACGTTTAAACACAAGAATCCTGAGAACATTGTTTTTGTTCGAAACCGTTAATGCCTTTAGCGTACGAGTTAATCCAAAGATTCAAGTTCAATACCAGTATTTCAATGTCGGTGAGAGTAAGTTTAAAACGCGCTATTACATAATGAATAGCAAAAAAAATGCACATTCAGAAGGGCAAATGATGGGATTACTACAAAATGGAAACTGGATTGAGAGTTGGTACGATACCAAAAAAACAAAGGGAGTGTTTGTTCGCAAGCCCTCCTCTTTTCGTAATTGGATTACAACTGACGGCAGTCCTGGCCCTACAGGCATTGGCGGATTTAAAGCAGAGAAAAACCGATATCACCTTTATGTTTCACTTGCCTGCCCCTGGGCTCACAGAGCACTTATCTACAGAAATTTAAAGGGCTTGCGTGAAATAGTATCACTCTCAGTTGTTCATTGGCTTATGGGCGACGATGGATGGGTGTTTGATAATGCGGACCCATCTCTTAGTGATTCTATTAATAATGCGGATTTCTTGCATCAGATATATACCAAGGCAGATAATCATTATTCGGGAAGAGTAACGGTTCCTGTTCTCTGGGATAAAAAAACACAAACAATTATTTCCAATGAATCGTCTGAAATAATACGAATGTTTAATTCAGCTTTTAATGATGTTGGGGCGAATGAGCATGATTATTATCCAAAATTACATCGCATTAAAATAGATGAGCTTAATAAAAGAATTTATGACTGCGTAAATAACGGCGTTTATAAAGCTGGTTTTGCAACAACACAAAGCGCTTATTCAGAGGCTGTGTTAGCATTATTTGGAACTCTTGATTGGTTGGAAAATAAATTAAGCACCAATCAATATCTAACAGGAAACATAATTACAGAAGCTGATTGGCGGCTATTCACAACCCTTATCAGATTTGATCCCGTATATGTTGGGCATTTTAAATGTAATTTAAAAAGAATTGCAGACTACCCCTATCTGCATTCATATATGTTGGATTTGTATCACCAGCCAGGAATTTCGGAAACGGTGAATATGGAGCGTATAAAAAACCACTATTATGCAAGCCACAAAACCATCAACCCCACAGGAATTATTCCAATCGGGCCTGAGATTGATTATTCGCCTCCCCATAATCGCAACTCTTCTAGTTGAGATAAAAGAGCTCTTATAGGCATCCATTTTACGGTTAAACAAAATACGAACCCAGTTAAAAATATGGCTAAGCGGTTGGACGCCACAGATATGCCATCCCCCAATGGGATTTTCATTTTCTTCTTGAGCCTTAGCACTTTTTTTAAAAATTTAATTAACACCATTAATCAAGCTGATTGTATGTTGCGTAAAACAACATACTAAATTAAATTTATTGACTGCCAATTAATAATTGGGAATGATTATTTAGGTGGTCGGTCACTAGCCCACATTAAAAAAAGGCCTCTTAGTACAAGGAGGTATTATGACCGATACTTACGATGATTCAGCAAATACAAATTCCCGTTTATTTGATAAATCTACTGGTAGAGAATATGTTTGTCTGTCACCAATCAACCTTGAAGGAATTAAGCATTATCGCCTTAAAGCGCAGGATACTGGAGATATAATATTACTTTGTGAGAGTGGCCTTAAAATTCGTTTCCATAACAAATCTGATATTAGAATAAAAAATATAAAGAATATTTTTCTGCGGGCTGTATATAAAAAATAACAAGAACGTCTTTTTTTCAAGACAGCTCGCATATGCTAATTTAAGTGTGTCTGTAATCTTTTATGCACAGATTCATTCTGATTACAGGGAACAACCAAGCAAACATTACAGCCAAATGCTATAAGATATTTTTGAAAATAACAGCTAATACCCCAAAAATCTTTATATTTTTAGTAACGATATGTGCAAGCCGCCTTAATATTGATTTATATCGCTATCGTCTTTTGCTTTCTTTTGTACCATTGAAATAATAAATGCAATTATTACCGATAAAATTATCCAAGAAGCCACAATCCAATACCATTTATCTGGAACTAAGCTCGCTTGCAGAAAATCATTCTCAACAAGGAATAATATAAGCCCCAAAATAAAACCGGCTAATCCCAAGGGTAGAAAAAAAATAGCGCTCCCATCTGTTATTTCTAAGATTATGAACAGTAACCCTATTGCAAGCCAGACTTGCGCAAAATAAAACCAGTAACCAAGCTGTAAAATCTCCACATCCTATTCCTAACTTGCTGTTTTTTATTTAATTGTCTTTAAAATAGTCGTTAACCCACCTATTGCTTCTGTAATATTCGATGGTAGGATAAGCGTTTTAGAATTGCTAGACGATGCTAATTCTGAGATAGCCTCAACTTGTCTTTTTGAAATTTCAAATTCAATAGCAGGCATACCATTTTTTGAAATCGCTGTTGCAAGTAACGTTGTTTGTTCTGCATCCGCTTCTGCTTTAACTTTTATGGCATATGCATCTGCATCTGCCGTCAATTTTACGGCATCTGCTTCTTTCTGAGCTCTAAACAACTCAGCCTCAGCCTTTAATTCGATAGATCTTTTATCACCCTCTGCCTCCGCTATGGTAGCACGACGTTTTCGCTCTGCATTTAATTGCTGGCGTTGTGCTTCTTTTGTAGCTTCATCAACCTCTATGTCGGTAATTTCTGTCCTTGTTATATCAATCCCCCAAACTTCGGCTGCATTATGCAAGTTTTTTGCTATTTCCTCATTCATTGCCTCTCTGCTGGATTGAAGATCATCAAGTTCTAGTTTCCCAGCAGCTGACCTTACTATAGAAGCAGAAGCGGTTCTTAATGCCTGATCAATATCTCTAATTCTGTATACCGTTCTAGAGGCATCAACAATCCTCCAAAACACCCTTGTTTCCAGAACAACTTCAACATTATCTTTTGTGATTACAGAGATTCTTTGTTCATCTAATTGCCGTTCTAGAATACTTACGCGGTGCGCAACCCTATCTAAAAATGGGATTATTACAGATAAACCAGCATTCAATGTTCGAGAATATTTACCTAATCTTTCTGTTACAAACACATCAGACTGAGGCACGATTTGTATGCCAAGCCTCAGTATTATTAAACCAAACAAGATTAGAAGTGATCAAATCACACCACTCAAACTTAAACTAAAACTAAAAAAAGAAAAGATAAAATCTAACATTGCTCATTTCCTTAAATTTAAAACTCTGGAAATTTAAAACTCTGAAACCTTAAAACTCTAGAAACTTAAAACTCTGGCCAAAAAAAATTAGCTTAATTATGTTCTCATATTCAACGATAAAAACAGTTATTTTAAAAGAGTAAAGTAGTTTGTGTGCCCATTAACACATCTAACTTGTACGCATTTTTATATGCATTAACAAAAAAAATTTCGAACAGAATTTTCAGATACACAATAAAACATTGATAATACTGATAAAAACTGTGGCATCCCGTAGGGGATTCGAACCCCTGTTGCCGCCGTGAAAGGGCGGTGTCCTAGACCCCTAGACGAACGGGACGTAGCAATCACAGTGTGCTTTGTGTAATTCTATTATGGTGATAAATCAACTTATTTTTTAGCAAGTTTTTTAATAATTGCTCAGTTATGATTATAATAGAATATGAGTAGCGTTTTATCCCTATTCAAACTGCCGTGCGATATCTTCTATTAAAAACTGAACTGATTTTCCCCCGCGCCATTCATCACGCTTAAGTTTTCCAAGTACTTTCAAAGGACCCAACTCATTTACTGACTTAAGTGTATTACCTATTTTGGTGCCGGCAACATTAAACATAATCGATTTAAGAGGCCGTGAGGTTCCATCATCCAACAATGCGGTAAAGTGAGATTTTGTTGCACCTACCCATTTTACTTGGCTAACCGAAATATGCGTAAGCAGTAACTTGGGCTCTGGTTGACCAGAACCAAAAGGACCACAACTCTCAATCGTACTAACTAAATCAGATGTGCAACCTGCAACTGAAATGGTGGCGGTAACTTCAAATTCTCTTTGCGGGAGTACGGCGATATGAGCTGATATTTTTTGTGCCAGAAATGCTCTAAATTCTTCTAGCTTATCGACATGAAGGCTGGCGCCGGCAGCCATGTCATGTCCGCCGCCTGTAAGCAAGATACCACTTTGACGTGCCGCTAGAACGAGGCTTCCAAGCGCAATCGATGGAATGCTTCTGCCAGAGCCTTTTGCGATATTGTCAGGTGATACTCCAAGTACAAATACAGGCCTTGCAAATTGCTCCTTCAATCTGCCTGCTACAATGCCCAACACACCCTCATTATAGCTTTTATCCGCAATCACAAGCACAAGAAGATCGGGATTTTCTTCTAATTGAGATTCGGCTTGTTGAGTTGCATGAACCGTAATGTCTTGCTCGATAGACCGTCTTTGTTTATTTAACTCGTCTAACTTTATGGCTAATGAAACAGAAATTTCGTGATCTGATTCGAGCAATAATTTCACACCTATATCAGATTTACCCATTCTGCCAGCCGCGTTAATTCGAGGGCCAAGAACAAATCCGCATTCATACTCGCCAACCACCTTATCCAACCCAGCAACATCTGCCAATGCGGCAAGACCTGTATTCCGCCGATTACGCATCACAACAAGCCCTTGCCTGATAAACGCTCTATTCAGACTTTCTATGGGAACAACATCACATAATGTGGCAAGCCCAACAAGATCCAGAAAGGATAGCAAATCAGGCAATTCTGTATGTCCTGATTGGCGCAATGCGCGAAGCAATGCAACGCATGTAATAAAACAAACACCTGCTGCGCATAAAAATCCAAACCCACTCTCATCATCAAGACGATTTGGATTTACCACCGCTATCGCATTCGGCAAATTTGGTCCTGCTAGATGATGATCAATTACGATGATATCTAACCCGCCCTCACTAGCTGCTTTTAGGGGTTCATGTGCCATTATACCACAATCAACTGTTAATATAAGTGATGCATTATTATCTTTAAGCTTCTGTAATGCCTTAATATTTGGCCCATAACCTTCTATAAATCTATCTGGAATATGAATCTCAACATTACAGCCAAGAGACGTTAAAACCTTGTGAAACAGAGCAGCAGAGCACGCACCATCAACGTCATAGTCACCAAAAATTCCAATTTTCTCGTGCTGTTCAACTGCATGAACCAGTCTTTGCGTTGCCTCTTCCATGCCTTTAAATGAAAATGGCTCTGGCAATAACATCTTTAATTTTGGATCAAGATAGGTGTCAACCTCGTCAGAAAAAACGCCTTTTCTGGCCAGATAAATACACATTGCAGGATGCAGACCATGTGTTTCCTGTAGTCGCAATGACTGACGTCTAACCACATCATCTTTAAAGTCTGATGGCTGGGATACCCATTTTGCACCTGATAATGAAGAGTGAACATTTATAAGGTTATCAGATGATGAGGCGGAAACATCTATCATTCTTAGCTAAAAAAACCTTTGTCAAAGATAGGTATAACCATCGGCGAATCTAGTACATGATCGGTATTCCCTATTACCTCAGCGGCCTGTTCAATATCGATTTTTGCACATTTATGAGTTGTTAATACCAAGAATACAGGGCCGTCTTCTGACTGACCATTTTGTATCATTGAAGCTATGGACAGCCCATGATCCCTCAGCACTGCTGAAATCTGTGATAACACTCCAGGCTTATCTGTCACAGCAATTCGCAAGTAATAACATTGCTCTTTAGAAGTTTGAGATGCTAATTTTTGCTCTGATAGCAAATCTACGGGACTTCCATATGCGTAATTTGCAAGCCCTCTTGAAATATCTATTAAGTCTGCAAGTACTGCAGAAGAAGTTGGCCCCGCACCAGCGCCTGGGCCAATACAGATTGAGGATTGAACAGGCGCGCCCCTATAACTCACCGCATTGAGAGCGCCATTTACTAATGCAAGCTGCTCATCATCAGAAATAAGCGCCATCGTAACCTCAGCTGGCCCGCCGCGTTGCGCTATACCAAGAAGCTTCAAACAATATCCGAGCTTTCCTGCATAGTTTATATCAATGTCAGAAACATCTCTTATACCTGAGATAGAAAGACTGGAGAATTCAATTTTTTGCTCAAAGGCAATGGCAGATAAGATTGCTAATTTATGGGCAGCATCTACCCCATCAATATCAAAACTTGGATCTGCTTCTGCAAAACCTTTATGTTGTGCTTCTTTTAAGACGTCTGGAAATGCACTATTAGAGGATGTCATCTCTGACAATATATAATTACAGGTTCCGTTTAATATACCTGCCACTGTTTCTATCTGGTTTCCAGCAAGACCCTCTCGCAATATTTTAATTGCCGGAATGCCGCCAGCGACCGCAGCTTCAAACTGAAGCGTGACATTATTATCTTCTGCCAGTTTGGATAAGGAAAACCCATGATGCGCAATCATTGCTTTATTGGCTGTAATAACGTGCTTTCCAGCTTGCAAGGCTTTCTGGCACAAGCTAAGTGCAACGCCTCCCTCACCTCCGATTAGCTCTATAATGACGTCTATATCATCATGATCTAACAGTTTCAGCGGGTCTGTATAGAATAGGATATCATCTAGCGGGAACCCGCGATCCTTAGTATCATCTCTTGCGCTAACCGCAATAATCTTAAGGTTTTTACCTGCTCTACGGCAGAGAATATCCTGCGAGGATATAATGTGTCGTGCTGTTTCAGCTCCAACCACGCCAAGCCCAGCAATTCCAATCCGAATTTGTGACATAAAATTACAACCCTTCCAAGATATTTACCTGTACGGTTTTAACTGTAGCAGGAATAAGTTGCAAGGCGCAGAAGAGGTAAATTTAGTTTAAAGATAAGCCTTTATTCCTATTTGGATTTGGTAAACCAACTTTTCACAATAGCAATCAGCAATGCAAAAACATTTAATTCGTTTTTAGGGGCGTTGGTGGAGGCTTGCTTGCCAGAATTATCTGTTGGCGTTTCTTGCTCGTTGGTTTTTGTTTCTAAATCTACAGAAGCGCCTTGCTCAACCTCATCACCTTGTTTTTCTAAAATATCTGTTTTTAGGTTTTCAGAAAATTGAGAGACGATTTGCCCTGCAACCACATTTATTAGCCCGCTTGCTCTGCCATATTGAGCAATTGACCCAGACAGCAATACATCTGTTCGAACAATCACTTCTGTTTGACCATTTTCGGCTTCTTCAAGCGCAAAGGTCATTATTGCCTCTGCTTGACCGCGGCCTTTTTTATCAGATCCTTGCGCCTTAACCTGCGCTGTATGAGCATCATTATCAATCGATGTAATGGAGGCTGTACCTGCAAAGCTTAAGGCCACCGGACCTAGCCTTACATTTGCCTGACCGCTATATAGGCCATCTTCTTCCCCAGTTAGGCTTGCCCCTGGAATGCATGGAGCGATCCTTGGAACATCTGTCAGAACTTTCATCGCATCAGGCCTGCCAAGAGGGACGATAAATCTGTTTTCTAATTCCATTTTTTTCTCCTAAAATTCTATAGCAATTCTTGTCGCAAAACTTTTGCAAGTACCTGTTTTAAAACCAACCCTATTGCGGCTTTACAAAGCCAGGATGATATTTCGGATGGGCTTGTTCTACTTCCCCAAGCTCACATAAAGCAGTTTCAATAGATATCAATCTTTCATAAACAGATACATCAACCCCAAAATTTCGAGCACCTTGGATATGTGGGATAAGACATAAGTCAGCCATAGATATCGTACCACCAAGAACATAAGGCCCTGTTTTCTGATAGGATAGATACTCGTCATGTGATAATAATTTCTCCATCGCCTCACAGCCGCGCCTCATGAAATAGGCACAAAAATCAGTAACTTGGCTCTCGTTAAATCCGTATTCGCCTGCCAATAGACGGCGCACTCTTGGAACAATTACGGGGTGCGAATCTGCCGCACTTATTAAACTAAACCTTCTACATAAATATCGGTCCATGGAGTCAGATGGCAAAAGCGGTTTTCCATCATAGCGCTCATCTAGATATTCTATAATAGCAAGCGATTGCGCAAAACTATCGCTATCAAGCTGAAGCACCGGAACTGAATGTTCTGGGTTGTGGTTTGTAAAACTATCCTTGAATTGTTCCCCCTCAAGCAAGTTCACAACAGATAAATCATAGTCTATCTTTTTTAAGTTAAGAGCGATACGCACACGCCATGCGGCTAGAGAACGCCAAAAACTAAACAAAACTGGCTTCATTGAAAACTCCATTATCTGGTGATTTATAATATGAATAAGAGGCAGGCTACCTCTTTAGATATAGTTTGAGAAGTTTAGAGAATAAAAGCGGCTAAAGCAAGAATATCGATAATCTATACTAGAACTATTTTCATTCCACTGCTATCATCCAACGCAGGCTCTTAGTAACGAGCTAAGATATAGGGCTAAAAATTGTAAAATAATATATGTAATAGATGAATGTTTTTTATCTGAATGTTTTAAGGGAGGTGAGAGATGCAGCAAATACAAACACAAAAAGGGCGTGCCATTTACGAAACCAGAGGCGCTATAGATGCCCCTACTCTTGTACTCTTTCACACATTGCTAGCTGATTGTTCGGTGTATGATGGTATTATTGATAAATTAGCAGAATCATTTCACGTAACAAGATTTCATTTTCCAGGTTATGGTGGCTCAACTGGAGAGTGCAGCACTATCGATGATTACGCAGACTGGACAGCAGCATTGTTTCAATCTCTTAATATCACAAAAGATGGAAATAAACCTGTATCTGTTTTTTCTAACGGGTTTGGCGGTTTTGTATCGGTTGGATTATGTTTAAGGCATCCAGAGCTTGTATCGCATCTTGTCATAGCCAATAGCGGCGCGGCTTTTCCAGAAGAGCGAAAAATTCCATTGCAGGGAATGTCGCAGAAAGTACGAAGTGATGGCATAAATGCGGTACTTGATATAGCAATGAGCCGCATGTTCCCAGATGATTTTCGGCACGCTAATCCAGAAATTATATCAGAACGCAAAACAAAGTTATTATCAGCAGATCCAGAACAATTCGCAAAAGCATGTGAAGCATTATCAAAGCTTGACTATCTATCACAAGCACATCAAATCACATGTGCCGTTGATGTTATAGCTGGGATGCAGGATGAGACAACACCGCCCTCAATGTCGAATGAGTTGTACGATCAAATAAACCAAGCAAACTATCATCAAATAGCGGATAGTGGTCATTGCCCGCAAATTCAGCAACCTGAAAAATTACTTTCGCTCATAACAAGGATTTTATAATGCTTTTTTCGCCTTTATCAATTGGTCCAGTAACGCTTTCTAATCGCATCGTTATATCTCCGATGTGCCAATATTCTGCTGATGATGGCAGTATGAATGATTGGCATTTGCAACATGCAATGCAGATGGCAATGAGCGGTGCTGGTATGTTCGTGGTTGAGGCCACAGCAACTGAGAGACGCGGGCGAATTACGCATCATTGTGTCGGGTTATATTCAGACCAGAATGAAAACGCAATGAGACGGGTATTAAATGCCGCTCGGTCTGTTGCGACGAATGATTTAAAATTTGCCATTCAGCTTGGACATGCTGGGCGTAAAGCCTCTCATCATGTCCCATGGCAAGGCGGGAGAGCCTTATCTAAAGAAGAAGATGCTTGGATAACCTCAGCCCCTTCTGCTCTTCCTTTTACACAAGGCGCTCCTATTCCAGAAGCATTGGACGCAGACGAGATGCAGAACATAAAGCAGAATTTCGTTAATGCTGCAAAACGCGCTGTTAGACTGGGATTTTCTGCGATAGAGCTTCATGGCGCACATGGTTATCTGATACATGAATTTATCTCGCCTATCTCAAACCAACGAGAGGATGAATTTGGCGGCTCTTTGGATAATAGATTAAAATTTCCACTAGAAATATTTGATGAAGTACGCAAGGTAGTGCCATCTGACATAGCGCTTGGTTTACGGCTTACTGGCACAGATTGGCGCGATGATGGGCTTTCAGTTGAAGATGCAAAAAATGTCGCAAAAAGTTTTGAGGCTCATGGCGCAGATTATCTGTGTATTTCAAGTGGCGGTATCACCACAGGGCTAAAAATTCCAGTTGGACCAAACTATCAGGTGCATCTTGCAAAAGGGATTAAAGATGTTGTCTCCATTCCTGTTCGTGCTGTTGGACTAATCACAACAGCAGAGCAAGCAAATGATATTATCCTTAATGGGGAGGCTGATATGGTCGCTCTTGCGCGCGCCTTCCTTGCAAACCCAAGATGGGGTTGGGATGCATCGGTTGCATTGCAACAGCCAATAGAAGTACCACCACAATATGAGCGTGCTTATAAAGTACCACAATAAAAAAAAGGGCTGTGATTTCGCACAGCCCTCTATAATATAGAGATATTTTGAAGTATCCAGCTTAACGCTTGGCTATTCGGAACCTTATTTAGGTAATATTTATCAATAAATTAACATAAAACAACAAAAATGCTACTTCTCTGCTATGCTTTTCATTCTCTTATTCATACCAAAAAACTGCATCTCTTCCATCTTGTTCATCACAGCAGTATAGTCGATTTTTTCATCATTTTGGCTTAATTTTGATTTGGCTTCCAATTTTTTAATATGAAATTCGATGCCAACAATGCCATCAAGCATTATATTCATATAATCTTATGGAGTATCTCGCATTTTCCAAGCGCCATCCCCATTTACACGCTTTTCATGCAGTTGTGTAAGCAATCCAACGGCAGCAATTTTTTCCTTTTGACTATGTTTAAAATACAATTCACCGTGCATATGAACTACTTGATAATTCCAAGTTGGTACGTGCTTATGGTGTTGCGGTTTAGTTGGATACCAATTAGGCGAAATGTAAGAGTTTTCTGCTTTAAAAATAAATAGCGCCTTGCATCCATCCTTTAAATTTTCATGCATCCTATTTGCAAATGCTATATGTCCAATCAGTCTATCATCACGCCAAATCATTGGGAAATGGTTGGCTTCAAAATCATCTCCAATGCTTGCAACACACGTAGCAAGCGGAAACTGCTCAACAATAGCCTTAATCTTTTCAATATCATTTTCTTTGAAATGCTCTGGTACGTACAGTTCGCCCCCATTTCTCAGTTTGATTGAGCAGATACCTTAGTATTCTAGCATTAATATTTGCGATCAATTTCAATATAAGATTTAGATAAAAAAAGGGCTGATATTTCGCACAGCCCTCTATAATATAGAGATATTTTGAAGTATCCAGCTTAACGCTTTGAGAACTGGAATGAGCGACGCGCTTTGGCTCTTCCATATTTTTTACGCTCGACCACACGAGGGTCACGGGTAAGAAACCCACCCGCTTTTAGACGCGGGCGAAGGCCAGGCTCAAAATTAACAAGGGCTCTGCTTATGCCATGACGCACAGCACCGGCCTGCCCTGACAAACCGCCACCTTTAACAGTAGCGAATACATCAAACTCACCTTCACGGCTTGCGGCCTGAAACGGCTGAACAAGCAGCATTTGCAAAACAGGACGGGCAAAATATTCAGGCAGAATTTTACCATTAACCACAATGTTTCCAGAACCACGTTTTACCCATACACGTGCAGAAGCATTTTTACGCCTGCCAGTTGCATACGCCCTGCCTAACTCGTCGATTTTGGGCTCAGCAACAGATATGTGCGTTTCTGCCTGAGCGGCTCCATCTTGCAAAGCAGATAAGCCAGCTAACCCTGCTGCTTCATTTTCTTCTACAGTTACTTCTTCTGACATACCTACCTCTTATTCTTTGAATTTAATGCTGCTACATCCAGAAACTCTGGCTGTTGTGCCTCATGTGGATGCGTATCACCTGCATAAAGATGCAAATGCTTCATCACCTTGCGCCCTAAAGGACCACGAGGCACCATTCGTTCTACAGCTTTTGAAAGCAATCGCTCCGGAAATCTGCCATCTAGGATTTTATCCGCAGTGCGTGATTTTATCCCGCCAGGATATCCTGTATGCCAATAAAAGGTTTTCTGGGTGCGTTTATTTCCAGTAAGCTTAACTTTTTCAGCATTGATTACGATCACATGATCACCGCAATCCATGTTAGGTGTATAACTTGCTTTATGTTTACCACGAAGACGCATTGCTATAATAGAAGCAAGCCTTCCTAGTACGATTTCATTAGCATCGATTAAAACCCACTTTTTTTCGATATCAGCGGGCGTTGCCACATATGTTCTCGGCAAAGGCATAAGAAACTCCAAACCTAATAATAAAATTTAATGCGTTATAAATAAAAAACACCTTAATAGTCAATCATTTTATGTTCACCAACACTCATATTTCTACATATAATTCAGTAGATTAGATATAGGGTATTATAATACCTTATTTTTAAAGGGATAAAAAGAGATTTGACCTGTACAAGCCAAATTGCGTATAAGTGTTTTATACTGAAATATGCCTAAAATCTGTACCAAAAAAGCAAGGCCATACCCTTCCATGATTATTCTAATCGACAATTATGATAGCTTCACATGGAATTTATGGCACTTTCTGTCTGACCTAGGCGCGGATGTTAAAACTATCCGGAATGATGCATTTTCAGTATCAGAGATCCTAGAAATGGGGCCTTCGGGCATTGTTATTTCGCCAGGGCCTGGAAGGCCTGCTCAAGCTGGCATCTGTGAGGATTTAATTATTAAAGCCGCCCCCACCATCCCCATTCTGGGGGTGTGTCTGGGACACCAAGCTATTGCAACGGCATTTGGCGGCTCGCTTCGTTTATTATCGCCGCCAGTTCATGGAAAATTATCTTATATTAAACATCAGAATATTGGGATGTTTGAGGGTCTGGAGCAATCATTTCCGGTAACAAGATATCATTCACTAATCGTAAATCGCGAAGACCTTCCAGACGAGCTAGAGATAATCGCCCAAACATCTGCGGGACAATTTGCCCAAACATCTGCGGGACAATTTGAAGGTGTAATCATGGGACTTCAGCATAAAAGCTATCCTTGTATGGGTGTACAATTTCATCCAGAATCTATCGCATCGGTTGGTGGATATCGAATACTTGCTCATTTTCTTAGAAAAACAGGAAAAAACAACATTACAGATTCTCTAATTCATAATCTTGAACAACAAACCCTAAGGCTGGATATTCGATTTCCAGAACAAATTCATGTCTAACACTCTAAAACCGCTTATTACTCGGCTTTGTAATGGAGAAATGCTTTCATTTGAAGAAATGCAAACAGCTTTTTCCATATTGATGAGCGGTGATGCTACAATTGCACAAATTGCAAGCTTTATGATTGCCCTTAAAATGAGAGGAGAGACTGCATCTGATATCGCAGCTGGCGCTTCTCAGATGCGTGCCAATGCACATTCTATCAAAGCCCCTAATACTTCAATCGATATTGTTGGTACCGGCGGCGATGGCGCGAATAGCTTAAATATCTCGACTGCTGCTGCTATAATCGTTGCTGGTTGCGGCGTTCCGGTTGCAAAACACGGTAACAAGGCGGTATCGTCCAAGAGCGGTGCTGCGGATATATTAAGCGAATTAGGTATTAATCTGGAATGTGATTTTACGCAAATTGAACATGCCATAACACGCGCAGGGATTGGGTTTCTGATGGCTCCAAGGCACCACCCTGCCCTTCGCTTTGTGGGTCCGACACGCATCGAGCTTGGAGTTAGAACAATCTTTAACCTTCTTGGCCCTTTATCAAACCCTGCCTTTGTTGATAAAGCGCTGATAGGCGTTTATGATGCAAAATGGGGTCGCCCTTTTGCAGAAGCCCTTAAACTTCTTGGCACTAAGCATGCGTTTATCGTTCATGGTGATGGCGGACTTGATGAGGTTTCACTATCTGGCCCTACGAGTGTTTATGCCCTTGATTCAGGTAAAATTTCAGAATTTGTAATTAATCCGTCAGATTTCGGGGTATCAAATGCGCCTCTTGATGCGATAAAAGGCGGCGATGCTACCTTTAATGCTGGAAAATTGCGCGCATTACTGGATGGTGAATTAGGCGCATATCGGGATATTGCATGTATCAATGCGGCAACAGCCTTAGTTGCCACAAAAAATGAAAAACAGCTTGGGGATGCATTTAAGCGTGCCGAAGCTGCAATTGATTCAGGTGCCGCCAAAGGTGCATTGGACCAACTTGTTACCATAACCAATTCATAGCTTGGTGTGATCTATAAATGACCAATATTCTGGATACCATAAACACAAAAAAAATAGAAGAAATTGCCAAGCTCAAACAGCTCATCTCCGTCGCGCAATTAGAAGAAAACGCGGCACTGGCTGATGCGCCTCGTGGTTTTAAAAATGCCTTAGAAATTGCATCGCAAAAAGGATATGGCCTGATTGCTGAGCTTAAGAAAGCATCTCCTTCGAAGGGCCTTATTAGAGCTGATTTTGACCCTGAACATCTGGCAAAACAATATGAGGCTGGAGGTGCTACTTGCTTATCGGTTCTAACAGATGAGACATGGTTTCAAGGAAGCAATAAAAACCTGCAACTAGCAAGAGCAGCCACAAATCTTCCTGTGCTTCGAAAAGATTTTATGATTGATCCCATTCAAATTATAGAATCAAGAGCCCTTGGTGCGGATTGTATATTGTTAATTATGGCATCTCTTAGTGATGCACAAGCAAACGAATTAGAAGCGGTTGCAATTTCGCACGGCATGGATGTTCTTGTTGAAATTCATGATGAAGCTGAATTAGAGCGTGCAATGCGTTTATCATCGCCTCTGATGGGAATAAATAATCGAAACTTAAAAACAATGGATATCTCGCTTGATGTTGGGCTTGCGATGCTTCCAAAACTGCCAAAAACAAAAATTGCAGTTGCTGAATCAGGATTATTTGTCCCTGATGATTTACACAAAATGGCGCAGGCTGGTGCGAGATGCTTCTTAATTGGGGAGTCTCTAATGCGGCATGAGGATGTGATGCAGGCAACCAAGTTCATTCTCTCCAACCCGCTTGAAATGGATGCATGATATGAGTGATGAATTCACTCATTTTAATCAAGCAGGTCAGCCTCATATGGTGGATGTGGGTAGCAAAGCGGTAACCAAGCGGGTTGCTATTGCCAAGGGGCGCATATTTATGGCCAAATCAACAATAGACAAACTTAAAAATAAGGATTTTGCTAAGGGGGACGTTTTAAGCGTTGCACAAATTGCAGGAGTGCTAGGGGCAAAGCAAACTGCTAATCTCATCCCGCTATGTCATCCGTTAGGGTTAGACCATACAGACCTTTCTTTTGAAATTAATAATGAATTAGATGCCATTGAGATTACAGCAGAATGTTCTGTTTCTGGAAAGACGGGAATTGAAATGGAAGCCCTAACTGCGGTAAGTGTGGCGGCTCTAACTATCTATGATATGTGTAAGTCAGCCGATAAAAAAATGCGTATTGGCGATATTCGATTAACGCATAAGTCTGGCGGAAAATCTGGAACGCTCGATGCAGAATAATCCTCTGCTACCTGTTTCTGAGGCACGAGAAAATATGTTAAAAAACATATCTTCTTTATCTTCTGAAAAATGTTCTATTGAACAGGCTCATAATAGAATTATAGCACAAGACTTAACTGCTTTATTATCTCATCCAGCTGAGGCGGTATCTTCAATGGATGGGTATGCCGCACGAATTTCAGATATTGTGGATGTTCCTGTCACACTTCCGCAAGTCGGCATATCATCTGCAGGCCATATTTATAACAAACCGTTACTATCAGGACAGCTGGTTCGTATTTTTACAGGCGCTGTTATTCCAGATGGGTGTGATACCATAATTCTTCAAGAAGACACAAAAATATCCCAAGATGGAATAGAAATAAATGAGCGACCAAGATTGGGACAATATATTCGCGCTTCTGGTTTAGACTTTTCAGCGGGCGAGAAAATTATCTCCAAATCAAGCAAGCTTACCGCACGAGAATGCGCCTTAATTGCACTTGCTGGCTATCACGAAGTGCCTGTTATAAAGCAACCTAAAATAGGCGTGCTAACAAGTGGTGATGAGCTGGTGCCTCCGGGCGAGAAACCACAGACAGGTCAATTGGTTAATTCTAATAATTTACTGCTTTGTGCCTTAATTAGGGCATGTGGCGGTATCGCTGTTGATCTTGGCATCCTGCCAGATAAATCAGGCGCCTTAATCGAACATCTAGAGAAATATCCAGATCTTGATTTGATTATTACAACAGGCGGTGCCTCGGTTGGTGACCATGACTATATTGCCAAGGATATTAATAAAAGTGCTAACTCGGAGCTTTATTTCTGGAAGATAGCTATGCGCCCTGGAAAGCCTTTAATGTTCGGGCACTATAAAAACATACCGTTTCTGGGATTGCCTGGAAACCCTGTATCAGCTGGGGTTTGTTCGGTATTATTTCTGGAGCCCATTATCAAACAATTTCTAAGCCAAGACCCAACCCTTGTTTTTTCATCTGCCCTTACCACAAACAACCTTCCGGAAAATGACAGACGGGAAGAATATTTGCGAGCAAAGCTCTTAGTAGATGATGAAGGAAATAAGCAGGTGAGCGCCGCCAGCACGCAAGATTCTTCCATGCTAGCAACCTTAGCAAGTGCTGATTGCCTAATACAGCGCCCAGCTCATTCGCCAAGGATAGAAGCGGGCGCGCCTGTTCCTATTCTAAATTTTCCTGCTTTATTTTAAATATTCTTGATTTGTTCTCTTTTTGTGTGATAGAACAAAAAAAGAACAGATAGCGAGGCTGGTTATGTTAACCATTAAACAACGTGAATTATTAAATTTTCTGCAAGATTATGAACATGAACATCAAGCGTCCCCTTCATTTGATGAAATGAGGCAGGCTATTGGTCTTGCGTCCAAGTCGGGGATTCACCGCTTAATAAGCGGGCTTGAAGAGCGCGGATTTATCAGGCGCCTTGCAAACCGGGCAAGAGCTATAGAAATTATTAGAAATGAGAATACAGCTCTAGAAACAAATCAGAAAACAGATACTAATATTATCCATGCACCGTTTCAAACCTCGTCTCAGATTGAACTTCCGATGCTTGGCAGAATTGCAGCTGGCACCCCCATCGAAGCTATTTCTGATCCGTCATCATTTTTATCTATTCCCTCCAGCATGATAGAATCAGGAGAGCATTATGCCCTTGAAATTGTTGGCGACTCAATGATAGATGCTGGCATTCACGATGGTGATACGGTTATAATCCGAAAAACGGAGCAGGCCTTAAATGGAGATATTGTAGTGGCGTTAGTTGACGGGCATGAGGCCACATTAAAAAAGTTTAAACGCGAATCAGGACGTGTCGCACTTGAAGCTGCTAACCCACAATATGAAACACGTTATTTTACAAATAATCAGGTACGGATTCAAGGAAAGCTTAGTGGATTAATTCGTAAATATCGCTAACCACGCCTAATCCACACGCCACGGCTTAAAACCATATCTTGTTTGATTTGATTTAAAATGCATTATTTGATTAGGTAAAAGCACCCCTGTTAGTGAGCCTTGCTCCGCTAATTCAGGCACTAAGGTACATCTATCATAATAGTTTGTTTCTTGAGCTTTATTATCGTCTAACTTCATCAGCATTTCATTTACTATTTGAGCAACAATATTCGTGCCGGAAAAACATATATATAATTTCTCACTTGCATCAGCTCTGCTCTGCTTGCATCGCTCGGTGTCACAAATCTGATAATCATGCGCCCCAATGGATGCCTTAATTCTGCTTTTTAAAAATCCTTTTACCTGCTGATTAATAACCGTTCTTCCTCTGCCATCATTAAGAGAAATGATGATTTTATTTCCAGATTTTAAAGTTAGGAAGGAGGGTATAGGTTCTACAGCCCAGATAATTAAAAATGCTAGACTAACTATCAAACCATAACTGCGATATAGTCTGTTAACACAGAAAAATAATAAACCTGCCACGGGAACTAGAACTAAACTAAGCGAGGGCGGAGACTTAACCCAGAAACCTGACAAGGGAAGCCCCTCAAAAAACACAGCTAATTGCAAGAGAATGTTTAAACAAGCACCGAATAACGGTGCCAATAGATCGCCAAGACCAATAATAACCAAAAACAAATATATAATACCAACAGGCATGATAACAAAGCCCGTAAACGGAACAGCAACTAAGTTAGCAATAACCCCCCATGGAGTAATAATCTGAAAATACCATGCAATAAATGGAAGGGTTGCAATAGATGCCGCGATGGAGGCTATCATAGTTTGCCATATCGTTGACAGGAATTGCCGTTTTAAGGCATATGGCTTTAGCGCCTCGAACAAACCAATTATAAAGAAGGTTGCAATCGCTGATAATTGAAACGAAATAGAAAAAATATTTGCTGGATTAATCAGTAACATAACAACCAAAACGATTGCTAAGTTACGGACGGTAAGAATTCTTGCATCCAAAATTACAGCAATCATCACAGCGCTTGCCATCATCCACGCTCTAACAGCACTTGTAGGTGCGCCTGAAATAACAAGATAGAAACTAGCTGATAGTATGGATAAAAATGCGGCTGATTTGTGAATAGGATAGCGCTGGGATATGTTAGGAAAACAAGACATTAGGTAACGGCATACACCATAAATTCCAAAACAGAAAAACCCCATATGCAAACCAGAAATTGCTAGCAAATGGGCAATGCCAGACTGTTGAAATGAGTTTCCCGCGGAATGATTTTTTTCATACCGACCAACAATGCCGATGAGATGCCAGATATGGCTGGGTCAAACCCTCCAAGTTGCTTTCTCATTCTATCAGAAAGCGAATGTCTGTAATCTTCAAGTCTTAATAAAATTTGAGAATAGAAACGCCCCTCATTACTTACTGGTTTCACGACACGCAATTCATAAGCAATGCCTGTTGCCCCTATGCCATCTAGCCACATATGCCGGGAATAATCTGGCTGCCCTGCAAAACTTGGCGGTGATAACGGGAAAAACCTGCCATAAATCCTAACGATATCCCCTGTATTAAAATCATGCCTATCATAGGACCAAATACGCAATTTACGTAGTGCTTGAAGATTTGCGTCAGTATCGCTAATGGTTGGGGTAACTGTAAGACGGATTCTATTGTGATCATATTTCTCAATCAAACCTATCTGAGCTGTTACGGTGCCTGTATAGACTGAATTTAAAATCGGCGTATTATTCAGATTTAAGTGCAAACCAGATACAGATAACCCTAACAGAAAAAATAATAGCACCAATTTGCTGTAATAATAAAAGCCACTCTGATTAAATATCAAAACATCACAGATAAGCAGTATCACCCCCAAAACTAGCACCAAATATATCGCTGTGGGTAGTCTAAATGGCATAATATCTATGAGTAGAATGCCTGCGATAAAACACCCCACAAGCCAGACAAAACGAGATCTTTGTGGAATCATGTCTGCCCTTATATTATTTCTCATGCTATAAGGCCGCCTAGAATAATTCATCTGCAAGAATACTAAGCAAATAAGGATTAATAAAGAATGACGGTCATTACTCGATTTGCACCTTCTCCTACAGGATATTTACATATTGGGGGTGCTCGTACGGCTCTTTTTAATTACTTATTTGCCAAACATTATGGTGGCCGCTATCTGCTTAGAATTGAAGATACAGATAAACAGCGCTCAACAGAGGATGCAATCGAAGCTATTTTTGAGGGCTTAAACTGGCTTGGCCTTGAAGGCGATGAGCCTGCCATTTATCAATCTCATAATATAAACCGACATAAGCAAGTTGCCAATGAGCTAGCGGCATCTGGTGCTGCTTATTATTGTTATCTGTCACCAGCAGAAATTGAGACATTGCGTGCAGAAAATAAACAGGACGGAACGCCATTTCGCTCCCCATGGAGAGTGCCTAGCTATAATGGCGATAAAAATCAAAAACCTGTTTTACGTCTTCGAATGCCAGATGAAAACGACACTATTATTGATGATCTGGTCCAGGGCAAAGTTAGCGTTGCAAACAAACAGCTTGATGATTTGGTGCTAATGCGAAGTGATGAGACTCCCACTTACATGCTTGCCGTAGTTGTAGATGATTATGATATGGGCATCACTCATATTATTAGAGGAGATGATCATCTCAATAATGCAATTCGGCAAACTAAAATTTATAATGCCTTAAACTGGAAGCCTCCCATTTTTGGGCATATTCCGCTTATACATGGAACAGATGGGTCCAAGCTGTCAAAGCGCCATGGTGCTACCGGCGTTGATGCCTATAAGAATATGGGGATTTATTCAGATGCAATGAATAATTATCTAGCAAGGCTCGGCTGGTCTCATGGTGACGATGAATATTTTTCTTTAACGCAGGCTATATCCTGGTTTGATGGGCGCTCAATCGGAAAATCGCCTGCAAGATTTGATATGCAGAAATTAATTTCGGTAAATGCATATTGGTTAAATAAACAGAGCGCAGCAAATCTGTATGAGCAAATTTTAAGTCACCATCATCAAAAACCAAACAAACCCATAAGCAGCGCGTTTGAGGCAAGATTTAATAAACTTCACCCACATCTAACTAAGAGAGCTTCTATTATTAGCGAGCTTTCATCTCAGATTGATTATTTAATATATGACGGCGCACCTGAAATTGACAGTGACGTTAAGGCATTAATCACAGATGATAGTTGCGCTATCTTAAAATCTTTTTGTGATATTGTTGATAAGACGCCTTTGGATGCTGACGCCTTTCAAAGTTTTATGAATAGCTGGCTTGCGGAAAAAGGCCTAAAAATGAAAGATTTAGGAATCCCGCTTAGAATTGTATTAACTGGAAATAAATCTGCGCCGGCACTATTTGATCTTATACACTCTTTGGGTTTCGACGAGGTGAAATATCGCATTGATCAGATTTGCAATTAGAGTGCTATTGTGGATATAATAGGCTCAAAATATCAATATTATAAAATACTGTAAATTGGCTAATCTAAAAAGCAGTCATATTTGAACTGGGGAAAAAAATGAATAAGTTGCAGCATGACAATCATACCATGACATTGACAGATGATTTAACGGGCGAATCCATTAAACTCCCGGTGATGAAGGGAACCATTGGCCCAGATGTTATTGACGTACGCGGACTTTACGGAGCAGCCAATAAATTTACCTTTGACCCTGGATACGGTGCAACAGGCTCTTGTATATCTGGGCTTACCTATATCGATGGTGATGAGGGCGTTCTTCTTCATCGCGGCTATTCTATTGAAGACCTTGCAGAAAAATCGGATTTCTTAGAAGTTGCGTATCTTCTTTTAAATGGAGAGTTACCAAACGGAACTGAAAAAGATGAGTTCGTAAATGCAATAACCCATCACACGATGGTGCATGAACAAATATCTACTTTTTTCAGGGGATTTCGCAGGGATGCGCACCCAATGGCAATATTATGCGGTGTAACAGGCGCGCTATCTGCGTTCTATCATGATTCAACAGATATTCAAGACCCGCATCAACGGATGATCGCATCTCGCAGGCTTATCGCAAAAATGCCTACTCTCGCCGCGATGGCTTATAAATATTCAATTGGCCAACCATTTAATTATCCAAAGAATGAGCTGAGTTATTCTGAGAATTTCCTTCAAATGTGTTTCTCTGTCCCAGCAGAAGATTACATTCCAGATCCTATTATAGCAGACGCTATGGATAAAATATTAATCTTACATGCAGACCATGAGCAAAATGCATCTACATCTACGGTACGGCTTGCTGGTTCTTCTGGTGCTAATCCGTTTGCCTGTATCGCAGCTGGTATTGCCTCTTTATGGGGTCCTGCTCATGGTGGCGCAAATGAAGCTGTTCTTAATATGCTTCAGGAAATTGGGGATAAGTCGAATATTGCAGAATATGTAAACCGCGCTCGTGACAAGGATGATCCATTCCGCTTATTCGGGTTTGGTCATAGGGTTTACAAAAATTTTGACCCACGCGCTAAGGTAATGAGACAGTCCTGCCATGATGTATTAAACAAACTTGGCATTGATGATCCGCTTTTAGAGCTAGCTATGGAATTAGAAAATATAGCCCTTAATGATCAATATTTTATTGATAAGAAACTATACCCTAATGTTGATTTCTATTCTGGTATTATTCTAAAGGCGATGGGGTTCCCGACATCTATGTTTACCGTTCTTTTTGCCGTTGCCAGAACAGTTGGCTGGATTTCACAATGGAAAGAAATGATAGAAGACCCGATGCAACGCATTGGAAGGCCAAGACAGCTTTATACAGGCCCAGAAATGCGCTCTTTTCCGTCCATGACTGATAGAAAATAGGTTCACACTAACTCTGTGATATTTATAGCCTTTGCAAGGGCATTCTCGAAATTATCTTCGCAACCAACAAGGATATGATGCAATCTTTGTGCGTGTTGTATCATTTTGTGTTGCTGCGAAGAGATATCATCATAAATCTGAACCAATGCAGATGAAAGATTATCCGGTGTTTGTTTCGACTGAAGAAAGCAAGAATATATCTCTGTTTGCAATAGGATATTAGGTAGGATTGGGTCTTTTAGCTTAGTCAAAGACTTCGTTAGCATAAAATTTATAGGATTTGTTTTATAGCAGGTTACGGCGGGGATGGCGTGTAAGCCAAGTTGCAACGTAGCTGTACCAGAGACGCAAATTGCTGCCGTTATGTCTAATAAACAATTATCAAAAGCATCTACGCCTACAACAATCTCTGCGTTCAATTGGTGGTTTTTAAGGTGACGGCGAACATCTTTTTCAAGATTAGATGTCGTCGGCAAAATAAACTGGCATTCCGGAAATCGGGCTGAGAACAACTCTGCTGCATTTAAAATATCGGGAAGGTTATCTGCAATTTCCCTTGTTCTGCTACCTGATAATAGCCCGATTAAGTTTGAGCGCTTCTTGCTATTATCATCTAACGCTTCAGATTGAATAGACAGATACCCATAAGGGTGCCCTACAAAAACGGCATCTGTTTTCTCTGGATTAAAATAAGATGGCTCAAACGGGAATAGGCATAGAATTTTATCAAACGCAGTCTCAAATTTTCTGGCTCGCCATGGCCCCCATGCCCACACAGTGGGAGCGACGAGCTGGATAATTGGGACGTGCCATCCTGCTTTGTCCATTTCAACGCGCAGAAGCATCGCAAATTTTAGCGCAAATTGTTTAGTATCAATTGTAAAAATTGCCTTTGGCCGCGCCACCATTATCTGAGCAATCTGTTCTTTTGCTATTTTCAATAGGCGGTTATAGGAAGTAACAGCATCAAGGATTCCAATCACAGACAAACTCGACATTGGAATGCTGGTTTCAAGACCTTGCTGTTGCATCTGCTCGCCGCCAATACCAATCCAATTTATCGGCTTATTTATATCTGAGTGAACTGCACGCATTAGGTGTCCAGCTAGCAAATCTGCAGATGTATCCCCGGCAAGAATGTAAAAGCAATTACCCCTCATAATCTACAGCATATAGGCTAATCCCTGCTTGCATTGCAGCAGATTCAATGTCATTTAAGCCAACTGAAAGTTTGCAGTTTTCGGCGTGCAAACATGCGATTTTAATATCACTTGCCTGCAATATTTTTATTGTTTCAAGGCCAAAAACTGGTAAATCGAGTTCCAAAGATTGATTCAGTTTTGCCATTTTAATGAAAATTGCAGGTGAATTATCCGGATTTATCATTCCAGATGCCCTTTTTATCATCGCGTCCGTGCCTTCTGTCGCTTCAATGGCAATAAATCTACCAGACTGAACAATTACCGCCTGCCCTATGTCAAACTGGCTTGATTGCGCCAAATAGCTAATCCCGATTTGGATATCATCTGCTATTCTGCCCTCTGGTATCGACCCCAAGACATAGCCCGCTGGAAGACACTCTCTTGGTCTTATTTTATCTTGAGGAACAACAATAAACCCCTCTTCTTCAAAAAATTTTGAAACAGATTCTAACAGAACATTATCTCCTAATTTAATGTGTTGCGCTAATATTTTTAACGCGGAAAAATCAGGATTGATTTTGAAAAGCGACAGATTTCTAATTTTCCCTGATAATACAATTTCCGTACAGCCCGCATCTGCTAGATATTTAGAAATTTTCTCCAACTGACCAATTTTTAATTCTATATGTTCAAACTCGCTGTAATCTGCATCTGCCTCTCCATATAGCTTAATAATAAAAACAGAAACATGCTGCTTAGATAGTATTTTTGCTATTGTTAGAGGCTCCCTTCCTGCACCACAAATCAGGCCATATTTGCGAGATAATTTGGCTACCTCTGACATTTACGCTTCCGTTACAATATCTTTGGCTTTGTTCTGCATGCAAATAGGGCGCTTATCTCTCATACTGATGAATTCCAACATATTCCAAGCAGGGCTCTCAGTATTGGTTACTATTTTTCTAGCCTCTATTAATCTCGATCCAAAATCACCACCTTGATTAAATACCCTTTTATATACAGCTCTGATTTCCGATATCTCAGCTTTAGAAATTTTCTGCCTCTCAAGACCAATTGTATTTACGCGCCGTAATCTGCATGGCATTCCATCTGCTATTGAATAAGGAATAATATCCTCAGTTACTTTAGCCATAGCGCCTATCATAGCTATATCGCCAATTCTTACAAATTGTTGCACCGCAGAATAAGCGCCCATATAACAATTATTGCCTAATGTAACATGCCCTCCCAAGGCAACTCCATTTGCTAAGATATTATTGCTTCCAAGTTTACAATCATGGGCAACATGACAATCAGCAAGAATAAAATTATTATTTCCAATAACTGTTTTCATTCCACCAATTTTTGTACCACGATGAATAGAAACTTTTTCACGAATAATATTGCCCTCTCCAATTACCAAAGATGCAGGCTCTCCTTTAAATAAATTATGCTGAGCAGGTGTCCCTATCACTGAAAATTGAAAAATCTGAGTTTTTCTTCCTATCGCTGTTGGCCCTTCAACCACAACATGGGAGTGTAAACACACATCATCATGTAAGATTACATCTTCACCAATTACACAATAAGCCCCAATTTTTACATTGTTTCCAATCTGGGCTTTTTTATCAATAATTGCGGTTGGGTGGATAGCTGGCGACATTATACGTCCTATTTAATGATTAACTTATTTTATAAGATTATTGACTTGCTGATACAACCATCGCGGATAATTCTGCCTCAGCCATTTTGACCCCGTTAACTTCGGCTACCCCTTTGAATTTTTGCAATGGCCCTTTGCCACCTGTCCTTTCAATTTTCAGATATAGCATATCTCCTGGTCGAACAGGGTTTCTAAACTTTGCCTTATCTACAGTTGTTAAGAAAAATAACTTCCCTTCTGTTTCACCAGGCATGGCACGCACAAACATACAGCTAGCGACCTGCGCAAAGGCCTCTATAATCAACACCCCTGGCATAACAGGATTACCTGGAAAATGACCTGCAAAATAAGGCTCCCCTCCACTTACCGCCTTTATCCCAACAGCAGATTGCCCAACCACAATATCTGTAACCTTGTCGATAAGAAGAAACGGGGGACGATGTGGTATTGCAGCTTCTATATCACGATAATCCATTTCGAATATTTCAGACATAATTTTATCCTTCATCTTTTTTTTAGGTTTGGCTAATCGGCGAAGTTGTGCCTGCTCTCGCCAGTAATTCTTGGCAATTATTGCCGGAAAACCTGCATATACATCTGCTGTAGTTATAGATTTTGTTACGCCAGAGCGAGATAAAATAACAGTACCTGATACAATTTTCACATGGTCTGCTATACCTGCCTGACCACCAATAATACAATTTTCGCCTATAATGCTACTGCCAGCTATCCCAGCCTGAGCTAATATAATTGACTTCCTACCAATCTGTACATTATGGGCAATATGAACCATATTATCAATCATAACCAAATCTTCAATGCGTGTATCCTGAATGGTTCCTCTATCAATACAACAATGCGCGCCAATACTTGTTCTGCGTCCAATAATCACACGCCCAAGATGGGGAATCTTTTGAATATCGTTTTCATGTGACTCAAACCCAAACCCTGCTTTTCCAATAACAGAATGTTGCCCTACTGATGAGCCGCCATCAATAATTGTCTTCTCAAGCGTTACATAGTCATCGATTTGACAATCTTCTCCGATTTTTACAGATGGAGCACAGTTAACCCCAGCGCCAAGACTGCTACCCCTGCCAATAGCCACACCAGCAGCTATGCAACAAAACGGCCCGATGGTTACGTCTTGTGCAATATTTGCGTTTTTATCTATCTGCGCTGTTGGATGGATACTACCCGAATTAGTTCCCTGTTCTGGATAGATAATGGAGCAGGCTTGGGCGAACAAATATCTTGGATTTTGTGATACCAAAATTACCTCGGCACCAGATAAAATAGTCTCTCCAAATTCTTCTAACAATTCATGCGTGCAAATCAATGCATATCCATGCGCAGATTTAAGCTCTTGTATTAGTTGCTTATTAATTGCAAAAACTAAAAACTCTGATGCTGCTTGGTCTAATGCCCCAACATCTTTAACCGTAAAATCAGGACTACCTTTGCGCAGAAAACAGTTGCCTAATTCTATTATTCTAGCGACTGATACAGGTTCTGGTTCTGGAAAAAAACTACGGTCAATCGTCACAAAGTTACTCTTCTTGTATTTCTAATCGAGCGTTTTTCGTACGCTCGTTAAGCTGGGTAATTACAGCTTCAGTGATATCTAAATCCTGCCTAAACACCAAAGCTGAACTCTTATTAATCACAACATCTAATTTTTGACTGCCGGCAATTTCTGCAACAATCTCAGCCGCCAGAGCTCTTATCTCGTCTTGAGCTTCTTGAAATGCCTTATCAATTGCCTGACGTTTAAACTGAATCTCTTTCTGAATTGAGGCTACCTCATTTTGAAACTGAGCCACCTCCGCTCTATATGCTTCTTCAGACAAAAGGGTTCTTTTTGATTGCAAATCTTTTTCTATCTGTAGCAGGCTGGCTTCACGCGTAGCAAAGTCATTTTGAAACTCTTCCCGCTTTTCATCTAGCAATGCGCGCACGCGCTCAGTGGCCTTTGCGTCTCTCAAAACTTCATCGATATTTACAACAGCAATTCTTTCAAGCTTAAAACTATCTTGAATCTCTGAGGCGGCGTTTTCTTGCGCATACACACTAAAGGTTGATAGGGAAAAAAAACAAATAGCGCCCAGTATAACGTTCAAAAAGCGAGATTGAATATTTATCATATCCAATAAATTCCTTTCCGTTGTTTCATCAAATGCAGTTTATGACGTTTATAGCCTCGTGCCAATTGTAAATTGGAACTCTCTTAAATCATCATAGGGTTGTTTTGAAATTGGATCAGCCCAGTAAAATGATAAGGGCCCAATTGCCGTATCCCATAATATACCAAAACCGATTGATTGTCTCATGCTGTCATCTTCAGCACCATCGACACCTGTTGGAAAATCAGTGCCCCATGCAGAACCATAATCTGCAAACAGCGTCCAACGCATTCCTAAATCAGGATTTAAGCCCGCATTTGAGATTACATCGAAGCTTCCTGCATAATATTGATTGCCGCCGACCGCACCATCGCTTGATGAATCCCGTGGACCAATGCCGCTGCCATCAAATCCACGTACTTTATTACCACCAAGTAAGAAGCGGTTAGACTGCGTTACATCGTCACCAAGTCCAGATACATGGCCTGTTTCCAAGCGTGCCCCAAGAACAAACCTCTCAAACGAAATGGGTTTATAATACGCACCTCGCAAAACCGTTTGCAGATAGGTTACATCTCCGCCAATTCCAGAGAATGTCTCAGAAATTTCGGCAAAATACCCATCAGATGGATCGAATCTGTTATCACGCTTTTCAATTCCTAGCCTGTAACTAACAGCAGAGCTAAGGAGTTTTTCGCCGTTCTCACCTGTTGACGAAGAAGAAGAGGAAGAAGTCTCGTCCGTTTTACTCTCAATCAGATTATAAGCTAAACGGTGATAAATATCATTGGCAGCCCTAAACCCAAGTCCAAACCCAACACCTCGCTTATCAACCGTAACAGACGTGCCTTCTGTTTTATTCTGGAAAATATTGGTTGATGCAGACAGGTTTCTATTCAGAAAGAAGGGTTCCGTGAGAGATAAATTAAAATTCGACTTGGAGTTTGATACCTTGGCGCCAAAACTCACTGCTCTTCCAGTACCTAAAAAGTTTTTCTCATCAATTCCGAGCGACACAGATGATTTATCAATACTAGAGTAACCTACACCAAAACTAAGACTCCCCGTAGACTGTTCTTCTACATCTATCTCAATAATCGTCTGATCAGAACTGGTGCCTGGTCGGGACTTAACAAAAACATCGCTAAAGAAGCCAAGATTTCGGATATTTCTAATAGATTTTTGAAGTTTTACCTGATTATAAGCATCTCCCTCCACCAGCTGCATCTCTCTTCTGACAACAAAATCAGCTGTTCGGGAGTTATCAATAATTTCAATGCGCTCTACATAATTTTTTCGGGCCTGATCAATTATAATGCTAACATCTAACGTTGCATTTTCAGAATTTGTGACAACATCAGGCGTTACATTTACGAATGCATAGCCTAAGTCACCTAGCTTGTTTGTGACTGCAAGTAGGCTTTCTTCTAACTTTCGAATATCGTAACGCTCACCATTTTCAATCGTAATTTCAGGCAGAAGCACATCCCCGCTCACACCCTCAATTTCAGACAAAACATTTATCTTATCGAAGTGGTATATAGCCCCCTCTTCCAATATAAACGAAATAGCAAAACCAGATCTATCTGGAAGCAATCCTCCGCGGGCCCTTTTGACATTAATATCAGCATATCCTCTTGCTTGATAAAATTGACGAAGCAAGCGAATGTCATAATTAAGCCTGTTTTCATCATATTTGTCTGACGCCGTCAGAAACGCCCACCATCGTTTTTCTCTACTGGCAATAACTTGTTTTAACTTTCGATCCGAAAAACGCGCATTCCCTTCAAACTGGATAGAGCTAATTTTAATCAACGGACCTTCATCTACCTCAAAGACGAGGTCAACTCGATTATTATCCAACTTTATAATAACAGGTTCCACTGATGCTCCGTACCGCCCAGATAACTCATAGATTTGAAGTAACTTCTGCATTCCATCAATAGCGACTTTTTTTGTATAAACGCGCCTTGGTTGAATACCGAGCTGAGCAATTAATATATTAGTCTCTAAAACATCATTTCCTTCCACTGTAACTCGATTAATGATCGGGTTTTCAGTGACAAATATTTTTATCAGACCATTTTCATTTGAAATATCAACATCACTAAATAAGCTCGTAGCGAATAATCTGTCTATGGCGCTGTCTAATGCAGATGTTGATATATCGTCGCCAATGTCAACCGGAAGATAGGACCTAATTGTTCCTTCAGAAACGCGCTGATTGCCGCTTACAGAGATATCAGTGATTTTCTGAGCGAATGCTTGCGAGCCCATCATCAAGCAAATTAAGAGAATTATTGAAAGAATGCCACTTTTTGATAAAAGCTGTTTAAATCCAGTCATAATAAAAAAAATCCTTCTCAAAATACATTTTGCCAAATCAATCTTGCACAAAACAGTCCACTTTTCGTATCTTGTGATGATATTTAGGTGAATACGCCTCTTATGATATCATAAATCGTAACAAACAGCATTAAAGATAGCAAAAATGCTATTCCGCCTCGCATGAGAATATTTTGCCACGCTATAGGGAGCGGCTTGCCTATGATTGCCTCAATTATAAAAAAAGTAAGATGTCCCCCATCAAGCGCCGGTATCGGGAGCAGATTTACCAATCCAAGATTTATAGATATCAAAGCAATGAAAAAAACTAGGCTTGTTACACCTTGCAAAGCCGCATCTCTGGAGAATTGAGCAATTCGAACAGGGCCTCCGATCTCGCCCATCTGTGCATTACCCGTAATAAGCCTTGAAATTCCCCTTACCATCCCAACAGTGATTGACCAGCATTCCAGAGCAGACTCGCTTATTGCTTCTGATATTCCAAGGCGTCTGAACTCACCCGCAGGAGAGCGGATTCCAAGCTGCCCTGCATAAATATCAAGCTTTTCAAGATATATCGAATCTGGAACCGCTGTTACATCAATAATCATACCAGACCTGTCAATCATCATCTCGATAGGCTTATCAGGGGATTCGAATATAAATACTCTAAAATCATTAAAATCTGAAACGCGGTTTTGATTGATTTTCAGCACCAAATCATTGGCTTGTAGGCCAGCACGCTCTGCTGCACTCCCAGGTAAAACCTCATCAATTATCGGCGGAACAAATAATTTTCCAGCGCCCATATAAAGACCAATAAACAAAATAAAAGCTAAGATAAAATTAGCAATTGGTCCTGCTGCAACAATAGCAATTCTGGAGAATAGAGAGGCGCCTGCAAAACTATTAGGTGTGTTTTTTGCCTCATCAGAAGCCCCGCTTGCGGCATTTTCATCTCCCCTCATTTTGACATATCCGCCAAGGGGAATCCATGCAAAGCGCCACCTAGTGCCATGCCGGTCATTCCACCCAAATATCTCTTTGCCAAATCCTATGGAAAAGACATCTACGATAACGCCCGTTTTTCTGGCTACCCAAAAATGACCTAACTCATGAATAAAAACGATAGGCGTTAAAACCAGAATAAAAGACAAGATTATTTCAAAAAATCCGAAAGAAGGCATATAAAATCTTTAACTCAATAGTGAAAATAGATTTGTGTTATAATGATAACACAATAGAGCGGGCAATATCGCGTGCAAAACTATCATAGTCAATAACAGACTGATAGTCATCCAGACTTCTAATCTCTATCATATTTACGGTTTTGGTGCATAATGAATAGATATCACCAAATGCTAATTTATTCTCTAAATATAGGCTTACCGCTATCTCGTTTGCGGCATTTAGCGCGGCCGCATAGCATGGCTCCTCGCCAATTAATTGATGCGCTAAGTTATAACAGGGGAATTGCTCATGGTTTATTTCCATAAATTCCAAGCCAGAAATCTTTGTTAAATCGAGTTTTTCTGTCTGGATTTTTAATCGTTCAGGCCAGCCTAATGCATGTGATATGGGCACTTTCATATCAGCTGGTGCCATATGAGAAATAATAGTCTCATCCTTAAACGTTACGAAACCATGAATGATAGATTGTGGATGAATAACGGCTGACACCTTCTCGCGTCCTATACCAAAAAGCCAAGCTGCTTCGATAGATTCCAGCCCTTTATTCATCATTGTAGCGCTATCAATGCTTATTTTTGCGCCCATATTCCAAGTCGGATGCTTTAACGCTTTAGCTGGCGCAATATCATGCATCTCTTCTCTTGTCATAGCCAAAAATGGCCCACCAGAAGCCGTTAATGTTATATGTTCAACATCGCCCCAATGATGACCCATCATACATTGATAAATAGCATTATGCTCAGAATCTATAGGCAGAATATTAACCTCTTTTTCCTTAGCAAGCGGCATAAGCAAATGCCCACCTGCCACAAGAGCCTCTTTATTAGCAATAGCAATGTCTGTCCCAACGGTTATGGCTTTAAAGATAGGTTTGAAGCCTGCAAACCCAGAAATAGCCGCCACAAGAATATCTGTTTTTTGTGAGGCCAGAAAATCAAGTCCCTCTTCTCCGATGAGAATTTCAATTTCAAGGTGGGCTAATCGCGTTTCTAAATCAGACACCAAGGTCAAATCAGATAACACAACAAATTTAGGCCTAAATTCAATAGCCAATTTTGCCAACAAGGACACATTTGAGTGTGCAGTAATACCAATTATCTGAAATTTATCGGGGTTTTCTCTTACAATTTGTAGGGTGCTCGCCCCCACAGAGCCAGTTGCTCCCAGCACAGTAACTAATTTTTTCATTGAAAAAATAATCCTTGGGCGGGTGACAGGGCAAATAATGGGATAACATATAAATAGCCATCGAACCTATCCATAAATCCGCCATGCCCTGGTATTATTTTAGCACTATCCTTGGCATTGACAGATCTCTTAAAAAAAGATTCCGTAATATCGCCAGCTTGAGCTAATACCGCAACGGCCAAGGTCAGAAAAACAAGTTCTTGTGTTATTGCAATATTAAGAAAATAACACATGCCCAACCCTGCGACTAATCCGCCAACAAGGCCCCCAATAGCACCTGAAATTGTTTTAGCGGGGCTAACTACTGGCATAAGCTTTGCCCCCCCTAAAAAGCGACCAACTATATAAGCGCCAATATCAACTGAAATAACTGTTACGATAATATAGGCCATCACCTCTTGGAAAAATGGGAAATGCCATAATTTTCCGATGCTATATAGCAGCAATGCTAGTATCAGTCCCATCGCGCTCGTTTGGTAGGGGAAAAACCGAAAAAGAATGATAGCTGTCAAGACGAGGTAGAGTAATTGGTACAGCGGCTCGACCGAAAAAAGTGTGGTTAATCCAAAACAACAGATTAATCCGATTAACGCAAATCTTGAGGCTGAATTCTTGGTAATAAGAAAACAATATTCAAAAACCATTACAATCCCACACAAAAAAACGATGATTTGAGAGAATGGTTTTCCAGCAAAAAAAATAGCTAACAGGGGCAACAGTAACGTCATGCCCGTCATACGTCGACTAATATCAGGAAGCTTATCTCTCATTAACTATTTTTTTCGCTCTTTATTTCTGTTGGGGCTGGCTGTTCGCTAATTTCAGTCGTTTTCTCATTTACACTTCCACCAAACCGCCTGACACGTGAATTCCAATCTTTGATAGCGCTCTGTAGTTGAGGTAGATCAAAATCTGGCCAGTAGCTATCTGAGAAATATAATTCCGCATAGGCGCAATCCCAAATCAAGAAATTAGAAATTCGTTTCTCTTTGCCAGTGCGTATCAACATATCAACGGGAGGCAAAAAAGAAGTCATTAACTTGGATTTAAACCTCTCTAGAACTTCATCTAAAAATAAGTCTGGATTTTCTTCATCAAATTTAGAGGCAGCATTTACAATGTCCTGAAGCCCCCCATAATTCACCGCAATGGTGAGAGTCATGGAACCATTATGTTCAGTTTGGGTTTCGGCAGTTGTGAAAAGCGATTGCAAATCCTCTGGAAATGGGGTGACATCTCCAATGATTCTTAATTTGATATTTTCTGACATCAAATTTGGCATTTCCTGTTTCAAATAGCGCCTCATTAATCCAAAAAGTGCGTTTACCTCTGCTTTAGAACGCCGCCAATTTTCGGCCGAAAAGGCAAATACGGTAAGAAACGGAATTTTAAGTCTAGCTACTTCACGGCCAATTTCGGAGAGCGTCTGCGCGCCTTTATCATGACCAGATACGATAGCAAGCGCATTTTCGTGCGCCCAGCGTCTATTTCCATCCATTATGATAGCTAAATGCTGCATATCCGAAAAAAAAGTCCTAATTAAGCAACTGTCATATTTGTGTTATGTCGGTTTCTTTCTTCGTCAGCATCTCATCGATTTTGCCAACGAAACCGTCAGTTACTTTTTGAACATCTGCTTCATAATTATGGCGCTCATCTTCAGAAATCACACCTGCTTTTTCATCTTTACGAATTGTCTCAATCGCATCACGCCTTACATTACGAACAGATACCCGCGCTGCCTCGGCATATCGGCTGGCTACTTTTACCATATCCTTGCGCCTATCCTCTGATAATTCGGGAACAGGAACACGGATAACTGCCCCTTCTACCTGAGGGTTAAGACCAAGATCTGACTCGCGGATTGCTTTTTCAACGGAGCTGACAAGCGTTGCATCCCATACTGAAACCGACAATAAACGAGATTCAGGAACCGAAATATTACTTAATTGACTAAGAGGCATTTTAGACCCATACGCGTCTACACTTACGGGATCTAACATTGCAACTGACGCTCTGCCAGCACGCAAGCCAGAAAATTCTGTACTTAGGTTTGATAAGGCACCATCCATCCGGCGCTTAACATCTTCCATATCTAATTCAGCCATTTTAATTCCTCTCCCTCACTCATCATCTGAAACAAGTGTGAACGCATCTTGATGCCTTAACACTTTATCAAACCCACCCGTTTGTGTTACGGAAAACACCAAGATAGGTATGTTATTTTCACGCGCTAGCGAGATTGCAGTCGCATCCATAACTTTCAAGTCCTTCGATAGAACTTCAAGATAACTTAATCTGTCATATCGAAGCGCGTCTGGATCTTTTTCAGGGTCTGCTGAATATACACCATCCACGCGGGTTCCCTTCATTAAGACGTTACAATTCATCTCAGATGCGCGCAACGCAGCTGCTGTATCTGTTGTAAAAAACGGGTTTCCAGTGCCAGCCGCAAATATAACCACGCGCCCCTTTTCCATATGACGCATTGCACGCCTTCTGATATAGGGCTCACAAACAGCACTTATGGGTAATGCAGATTGAACACGCGTTTGAATATGTAACTGTTCCAGAGCATTTTGCATAGCAAGCGCATTCATCACGGTAGCAAGCATACCCATATAATCACCAGTAGCGCGTTCCATTCCAGCTGCCGAAGCAGAAATACCCCTAAAGATATTTCCGCCCCCAATAACAAGACAAACCTCAATACCTTGGGATACTACATCGCTGATTTCGCCGGCAACCCTGCTTACCATAGCAGTATCTATACCATACTCCTCACCGCCCATCAGGGATTCCCCTGATATCTTTAACAATACACGTTTATACTTGAATTCCGACATTGAGCGTATCAAACCATATGTTAAATCACGAGTTTACTTATTTAATTGGGCGGCAACCTCTGCTGCAAAATCAGTTTCTTCTTTTTCAACACCATCACCAAGAACAAATAAGCTAAATTCTTTTAATGTAATATCACTTCCGCAATCACTTGCCACCTTCTTTATAACGTCGGCAACTTTGCTTTCGCCGTCAATAACAAATGTCTGTTCTAATAATACCACTTCTTGATAGTATTTACGAAGCCTACCTTCGACCATCTTTTCTGCTATTTCCTGTGGCTTACCAGATTCTTTAGCCTGTTCAATAAGCACATCGCGCTCTCGCTGAACCATGGCTGGGTCAAGTGATTCCACTGAAAGAGATGCTGGTTTTGTGGCAGCTACATGCATTGCAATCTGTTTTCCAAGACTTTCTAGCGTCTGTGCATCTGCCTCAGATTCGAGTGCAACCAAAACCCCAATACGACCCATTCCATCCGCAGTTGCGTTATGGATGTAGGAGACGACGCTGCCCTTATCTACTTTTATATTCTTCATTCGGCGCAGCATCATATTCTCGCCAATAGTCGCGATATTATGAGTGATTTCTTCTGCAACCGTTCTTTGAGTATTCGGGAAGGCAAGATCATTAAGCGATGCAATGTCAGCGGCATCATTCGCAAGCTTTGCCAAATTCAGAGCAAGCGACTGAAAATCGTCATTTCTGGACACAAAATCTGTTTCAGCATTTAATTCAATCATCGCAGCAGAAGTGCCTGCTACATCGATTGCAACAAGCCCTTCGGAGGCTACTCGACCCGATTTTTTTGCAGCGGTTGCAAGTCCCTTGGTTCGAAGCCAGTCAATCGCTGCATCGATATCCCCATTGGTTTCTTCCAAAGCCTTTTTACAATCCATCATTCCAGCACCTGATGTCTCACGCAGTTGCTTAACTAGTGCAGCAGTAACAGCCATCTTTATTATCCTTCATTCATCTTATATTTAAGAAATATCTAAGCTGTCTTCCAGCTTAGACAATTCAATTTGTTTATATCATGTTTACAATTATCTTTTATCTATGCAGAAGCAGCCTCATCACTAGCAGGCTTTGATGCATCTGTAGTTTGTGTATCAAGTTCGGTTTCTGCAGCAGGCGCATCTGTGGCCGCGCTGGCTGGTATATCTTGTTGCGGTGTCTCTTCTGCTAATTGCTCAGCTGGAGCCTCAGTTGCGGCGCCAATATCATGTCCACTTGCAACCATTTCTTGCTGTAATCCATCTAAAATTGAATCTCGTGCAAGTTCACAATATAAGGATATCGCACGCTTGGCATCATCATTACCAGGTATTGGAAAATCTATTCCCAATGGACTGGCGTTACTATCAACCACGGCTACAACGGGGATGCCAAGCTTATTGGCTTCTGCAACGGCAATATCTTCTTTGTTAGTATCAAGAATAAACAACATATCAGGCAAACCGCCCATATCCTTAATGCCGCCTAAGGTTAATTCAAGCTTATCACGCTCACGCGTTAGCTGTAGCACTTCCTTTTTAGTAAGCTGCTGAATTTCTTCACTCTCAAGTTGTTTTTCCAGCTCACGCAAACGGCGGATAGACTGTGTTACTGTCGCCCAGTTAGTAATCATCCCTCCAAGCCAGCGGTGGTTAACGAAATATTGACCACATTCTCGCGCGGTTTCTGCAATTTTTTCTGATGCCACTCTTTTCGTGCCAACAAATAATACTCTGCCCCCTTTTGCGGTTGTATCTCTCAGCGCTTTAATCGCTTGATGCAATAGCGGGACGGTTTGTTGTAAATCTAAAATATGAACATTATTACGCTCGCCAAAAATAAACGGGCCCATTCTTGGATCCCATCTGCGAGTATGATGTCCGAAATGCACGCCAGCCTCAAGCAGTTGACGCATTGTAAAAGTAGGGAGAGCCATGTTAATCCTCCTGTTCTCCGGTTAAACCTCCATGAAGTGTGAAAGAGAAAAATCTCTCACCGGAAAGCCTGTAATGTTGGAATTTGCCAACAGGCAGTCTTCATGTGTGAATTTTATTACGCGCTATATACGCTTTCTCGCACCGAAATGCAAATGATAATAATGCTAAAAGCTTACGCAATTTCCATGATATCTTGAATTTGCAATATACCAGGTACGGTTTTTAATTTCTCCCTGCATTCTCCTGAAAGCTGGAAATGATGCGGTAGCGATATTTTTATCCGAGACGCTCTGTCTTTTATATAAATTTCTACCTCAGCCCTGCCTGCACCATCCTCACTAAGAATAGATTTTATGTCTTGCAAGCACTCATCTGTTTCTACCCAAATACCGATACCACTATGTGCTGATGCTATTTTATCTTCAACACGGTCTATACGCTGCGCAAGAAGACGAGGTACTCCATTTTCTACTTTTGCTTCAGCACGGATAATAAGCACATTCCCCTCTTGAAGCTTTTCTCTGCTACTTGCCAGCAATTCAGAAAAACAGGTCATCTCGAATATTCCGGATTGATCTGTAAATTGAAGGAATGCAAACCTATTTCCTTTTTGTGACACACGTTCTTGCACAGAAGTCAGTTGGCCTGCCATATATATTCGCCGCCCCACCCCATCCGCTAATGCGCTATCTAGTAGCGCGGAGGATACAATTTTCAATTTGGAGAGCTGATAGGCATATTGATCAAGGGGGTGCGCGCTTAAATGCAAGCCTAATGCTTCAAACTCACGCGACATTTTTTCTGTCTGACTCCATTCCGGACTGCTCGTAAATCTAATGGCTGCATATTCAGGCTCATGAGATCCGCCCGCAAACAAATTTTCCTGTTGTGAGCTAGACTCCCTTCTGATTAGGTTAGAAGTACTTAAAATCATATCAATGGCTTCGAAAACCTGTTTTCGGCACGAATGCAAGCTGTCAAAGACACCTGCATTAACCAAATTTTCTAATTGCCTTTTATTTGCAACTTCTCGTGGCAAGTGATGTGCAAACTCATCTACTGATTTAAACCCACCAAGAGAAGCACGCGCATTGCATAAATGCCGCATCGCCTCTTCACCCACATTTTTAATTGCACCAAGCGCATAGCGAACCGCAAGTCCGCCATTCTCTTGTTTTTCAACAGAAAAACTCGCTTGTGAGAGATTAATATCTGGCGCAAGAACCTGTATCTTCTGGGTTACGCAATCTTGCTTAAAGACAGCAAGTTTTTCAATATTACCGGCATCCAACGCCATCAAAGCAGCCATGAACTGAACTGGGTAATTCGCTTTAAGATACGCTGTTTGATAGGAAATTAATGCATATGCTGCTGCATGTGATTTATTAAATCCATAGCCTGCAAACGCGGATATTTGCTCAAATATTTGAGCTGCTAATATATTATCAATATCGTTATTGGCCGCACCTTCCACAAATTTTGCTTGCTGTTCGTCCATTTCGGACTGTATTTTTTTACCCATCGCACGGCGAAGTATATCAGCCTTGCCAAGTGTATAGCCGCCCAAATCACGCGCTGCTTGCAGAACCTGTTCCTGATAAATCATAATGCCATAAGTCTCAGAGAGTATCGGCTCTAACTTATCATGCATATAGATAACTGGCTCGCGCCCATGCTTCCTGCTTATATAGGTTGGAATATTATCCATCGGGCCTGGACGGTAGAGTGCAACAACCGCAATAATATCCTCAAACCTATCAGGCTTTAGCCCTCTTAATACCTCTCTCATACCAGATGATTCAAGCTGGAAGACGCCTACTGTATCCCCCTCTGCCAGAATTCTGAATGTGGTTTTATCATTTAAAGGCAGGTTCTCAAGATCAATGGATATGCCACTCTCTTTAATGAGAGCAAGTGCTTTTTGAATAACGGTAAGTGTTTTAAGGCCGAGAAAATCAAACTTCACCAACCCTACCTGCTCAACATATTTCATGTTAAACTGTGTTACAGGTAGCTCGGAGCGCGGATCACGATAAATAGGAACCAGCTCTGGCAACGGTCTATCCCCGATCACCAAACCTGCTGCGTGAGTAGAGGCATGTCGATACATTCCTTCAAGCTTCATTGCGGTTTGTACTAATGTTGCTACTTGCTCATCTTGCTTGTAAATCGTTGCTAGCTCGTCTTGCGTATCCAGAGCTTGCGCAATCGTTGTCGGCTTTGCTGGATTATTTGGTATTAATTTAGCAATTCTATCGACTTGCCCATACGGCATATCTAGAACTCTTCCAACATCTCTTAATGCAGCACGCGCCTGCAATTTTCCAAAGGTAATGATTTGCGCCACCTTGTCTTTGCCATATCTTTCCTGAACATATTGAATTACCTCATCTCTTCTATCTTGGCAGAAATCAATATCAAAATCTGGCATTGATATTCTCTCAGGATTCAAAAAGCGCTCAAAAAGCAATCCCCATTTTAATGGGTCTAATCCCGTAATTCGCAGCGCCCATGCCACAACCGAACCAGCGCCAGAACCTCGCCCCGGCCCAACAGGAATATTATTATCATTTGCCCAATTGATAAAATCAGAGACAATAAGAAAATAACCTGTAAAACCCATCTCAATGATAACCGATAATTCATAATTTAATCGCTCAATATAATCTTGCTTATCAAATTCTAATTTACCTGCGCTCTCAAGCGAATCTATGCGTTGGGTTAAACCTTGTTCAGCCTGATTACGCAACACCTGTTCTGGGGTGCGACATTCTGGATCCCTATATTCAGGCAGAATAGGCTCTCTTTCTTGTATCATAAAGGCGCAACGCTTTGCGATAAGAAGGCTATTTGAGATTGCCTCTGGTATATCTACAAATAACGCTGCCATTTCATCAGCATTTTTAAATCGATGATGAGCAGACTGATTATAGGTCGTCATGCTAGCAAGCCGCTGATTGGTTGCAATACAGGTAAGAATTTTTTGTGGAACAAACATTTCGTCATTTTCGAAATGGCAATCATTTGTTGCTATTAAAGGAAGCGTTAACTGGTCAGCAAACTCTAATAATTTCTCTTCAATATCATATTCAAGCTGTAATCCATGTCTTTGCAATTCTACATAAACACGCCCCTGCAAATTATCAGATAGCATGTGTAGCCTTGCCAACGCGATCGCTGGTGATTGCAGCACCACCCTAGAAATAAATCCGTCTTTTGGACCACCTGTTAAAAGTATCAGACCCTCGGATAATGTGAGAAACTCACCCACCTTAATTTTGGGTTTTTCCGAGCCGTCACATCGCATCCAAGCATCAGACATAAGCTTGCTTAGATTTTTATACCCAATCTCGCTCTGAGCTAATAAAGCGACCTCTCCATCACCATTTTCATCATTAAGAAAAATGGAAGCCCCAATGATAGGCTGGATACCTGACTGCGCCATAGTCTTGGAAAATTCATAGCCCCCAAATAAATTCTGGCTGTCTGTAATTGCCATAGCTGGCTGGCCATCATTCTGAGCTAATTCTGCTAATTTAGAAATACCAAGGGTTGATTCAGATAATGAATAGGCAGTGTGAACCCGCAAATGGACAAATTTTGATACCATCACCCCATCACTTTTACGATTTCGCCGTTTCGCATCTCTAGCATCTCGTCCATTTCGGCTGCAATTTTCATATTATGGGTTACAATGAGTGCTGCTGTGTTACTTGCGTAAACAATCTGTTTGAGATACCCAAACACATCAGAGGCAGTGGCGGGATCAAGATTTCCTGTCGGCTCATCCGCAAGCAATATAGCAGGTGCATTCGATAACGCACGAGCAATAGAAACACGTTGCTGCTCTCCTCCAGATAACTGACCTGGCCTATGCAATTTTCTATTTTCAAGATTAACCATTTTTAAAAGCTGGATAGCTCTATTTTCAGCGCTACTTCTAACAAGACCATTAATCATTTGTGGTATTACTATATTTTCCAACGCATTAAATTCAGGCAATAGACGATGTACTTGAAATATAAATCCAATATTTTTGCGTCTAAAGGCAGTACGGTGCGTTTCAGATAATTTCGTTACGTTTTTTCCATTAATCCAGACTTCACCGCTATTGGGACTCTCCAGCAAGCCTGCAATATTCAACAATGTGGATTTACCTGAACCAGAAGGCCCAACCAGCACCGTAAGCTTGCCAGGGGTGAGCGAGAGACTAACCGCTTCTAACACATGAAGATACGCATCCCCCTGTTTAAAGCGTCTACTTATTCGGCTTAGCTCTAGCGGAAAACTACTCATAGCGAAGCACCTCAGCAGGCGCGATGGCACACGCCCTCCAAGCTGGATATAGTGAGGCCAGAAGACTTAAGGTTAATGTCATCACTATAACCACTCCGACCTCTGTTGGTTCGACCACAGCTGGTAATTTTGATAAGAAATAAATTTCAGCTGAGAATAATTCAGAGCCTGTTAGATTTTCAATAAAAGATTTTATACCCTCTATGTTCCAGCAAAATAAAAGCCCCAAAAGGCTTCCTACTATCGTACCTATTATCCCAATTGAGGTGCCTGTGAGTAAAAATATTTTAAGCAAACTTGTTCTTCCTAATCCCATCGTCCTTAGCACCGCAATATCTGCATTTTTTGAGCGCACCAGCATAATCATTGATGAGATAATATTAAAAGCAGCCACTAGAATAATTAGAGTAAGGATTAAAAACATTACATTTCGTTCAACCTGTAGCGCATTTAAAAAATTTCTATTCCGGTCCATCCAATCAAAAACAGCTGTTTTTTCTGGCAGTATTCTTGTCATTTCCGCCTTCACGATAGGCGCATCATCTGGATCATTAATATAAAGCTCAATTCCGCTAACCCTATCTGGCATAGAGAAGAATTTTTGCGCGGCAGGAAGCGGCATAAAAACAAAGCTTGAATCATATTCATGCATGCCAACATCAAATATCCCGCCAATTATAAAACTCTGCCTTGTGGGAATTGAGCCAAAAGCAGTGCTCCTTCCTTTTGGAGCCAGCAGAGTAATGCTATCGCCTTGTGCAAGGTTTAAATTGCGCGCCATAGTCTTGCCAATAAGTATCGCTTTATCGTCTCTGAAACGAGTAATAATTTCATCTGTTATGCTGTCCCATAAAGGCGCTCTAATTGCCAAATCTGACCAGATCACCCCTCGCACAACCGCTCCTATCGTAACATTGTTTGCAGACACTAATACTTGTGATTCAATTTGCGGCGTTGCTGCCATTATATTTGGGTTTTGCGCGATATAACTGGTTAGGGTCTCATAATCATCAATGCCATTTGCCAGCGTGCTTGATATCCCAAGATGTCCGTTAAGTCCCAATATACGATTGACTAATTCTGCTCTGAAACCGTTCATAACAGACATCACAATAATTAAGGTTGCCACCCCAAGCGTAATACCTGCAAACGAGAACCAAGCAATTACAGAAATAAAACCCTCTGACCTGCGAGAGCGCAAATATCGAAATGCCAATAATCTTTCAAGAGGAGTGAACATTGGTTTCTAACTTTCTTTTTTGCTAGTTTGCATCTGGTATATCTTTCTCTGATATATCTGCTTCTGGCATACTCAAACGTCCTTGGCCCGACATAAAATCATGGGCCATTTCAGGTGTGATTTCAGCAACGCTTCCCGATTTTCGGTGTTTTAGCTCAACACTATTTCGCTCAAGCCCCCTTGGCCCTACCACTATTTGCCAAGGAATACCGATTAAATCCATGGTTGCAAGCTTAGCTCCTGCACTATCTTTGCTATCATCATATAAACAATCATGTCCGTTTGATAGCCCTGCTTGATAGAGTGTTTCGCTCAATTCGTCTGTTGCCACATTTCCAGGTTTCAAATTAACGATAGCAATCTTAAATGGGGCAACTGCCTCTGGCCAGATTATTCCTTTTTCATCATGACTGGCTTCGATAATCCCGCCAACCAGTCTTGAAACCCCTATTCCATAAGAGCCCATATGTAAATCAACAGGCTTGCCATCTGTGCCTGAAACAGATGCGGCCATTGCTTTGGAATATTTTGTTCCAAAATAGAATATATGACCAACCTCAATGCCTCTTTTCTCCACCAAATCTTCTGGCTTTATCGGACAATTATCTGGTTCGTGTTTTTCATCTGTTCTGGCATATAGCTCTGTAAATTTATGAATAACAGGTTCTAAGTCTGCCGAATAATCAATGTTGGTAATAAGATCAGTTTTCAGCCAGTCCTTGTGAAAAAACACCCCAGATTCACCTGTGTCTGCAAGAATGATAAATTCATGGCTCATATCCCCGCCAATTGGACCTGTATCTGCTTCCATCGGAATTGCAGTAAGCTCCATTCTTGCAAATGTTTTAAGGTAGGATACAAACATCTTATTATATGCCACCCTGGCATCTTCTGGTGTTAAATCAAACGAATAGGCATCCTTCATTAAAAATTCGCGCCCCCTCATCACCCCAAATCTTGGTCTTACTTCATCTCTGAACTTCCATTGAATATGGTATAAATTAAGAGGCAGTGCGCGATAGCTTTTTACATGCGAGCGACAAATATCAGTGACTTGCTCCTCATTTGTGGGACCATACAGCATATCTCTTTCATGCCTGTCTTTAACACGTAGCATTTCTAGACCGTAATCATCATAGCGTCCAGATTCCTGCCAGATTTCAGCAGGTTGTATTGTAGGCATCTTTATTTCCAATGCGCCTGCATTATCCTGCTCCTCGCGAACTATTTGTTCTATCTTGCTAAGCACTTTCAAGCCGAGCGGCAGCCATGAATAAATACCCGCACTAGATTGCTGTATCATACCAGCACGAAGCATCAGACGATGAGATACAATCTGTGCCTCTTTGGGGTTTTCTTTAAGCACAGGTAGAAAATAGTTGGAAAGTTTCATGTTTGTCTCTGATAATTGATTGGCCGAAAAAGATTAAAAAATGCTCGCTTAATAATGCTGATTTTATCCTGTTTTATTCAAACGAAGAGATGAGTCAAATTCAAAAATCGTATCTATTTCATTTTCAGTTATGGAAGAAATATTATTCGGAGACCAGCTCGGTGCGTTGTCTTTATCAATTAAGACAGCTCTCACGCCTTCTGAGAAATCAGACCGGCGCATCATTCGACAGGCAATCTGAAAATCCAATTGCAATGCTTCTGACACGCTATCAGAGGGCGGCATCTTAGCAAGAAGTCGGTGAATAACGAAAATAGACGCTGGACAACGTGTAGTCAAAGCGTGATGCCAGCTTTGTGCTTGCTCTATCTCATCTGCACTTGCTGCAACGCGTTCCACTATTTGCGCAACAGTCCCCTGAAATAGACTATTTATTAATGTTTCTTGTTGTGCCAAAATAGGGTCAGGTCCAGAAACCTCAAATTCTGAGATCAACTCTTCAAGTGAGGAAATGTTACTATCACATCCACATAATTTATCCTGCAATTCATCAAACCTATCAAAAGGCACGCATTTATCTGCAATTTGCCAAGCAATAGCATCACCAGCCCCAATAATTTGTCCCGTCATACCAAGCATCAATCCAATAGCAATACCAGGCGCTCTTAGAAACAGACTTGCGCCTACGTCAGGGAATAATCCAATTGCCGTTTCTGGCATAGCGCATTTGATTGTTTCACTCACAATCATTATGGCGCCGTTGCGACATAGCCCTAACCCACCCCCCATAACCACCCCATTCACAAGTGATATAATTGGTTTTGAATAGGTGGCAACAACCGTATCAAGGCTATATTCCGCCCGAAAATAAGGCTCTGCGGAAAAACCCGTTGGATCTGCTTGTACATATGAAACGGCTTGTCTTACATCACCGCCAGAACAAAATGCCCTCTGCCCTGTAGCAGATATAATGATATGACCGACCTCATGGTCTTCTTGCCATTCTAAAAGGCGTGCTGTCATTTGTTGAACCATTTCTATGCTGAGTGCATGCAGTGCATCTGGTCTATCAAGTGTAATAATTCCAGCATTACCGCTTTTTAAAAAATGAACTGACATTGTAAATCCAATATTATTCCTAGTTTTATGAAAATTAGCCGATATCCTAAGACGATAAGAATGTCTCATATACCATGTTTTTTTACCAGACGTGATTTTGCTGGAAATTAAGTTTATTGTAGTTTTTTGTCTTCCATTCCGCTATTCCCAAGCTACCTTGGATTGAGGCATACTCCGTCCACAAACTATAGAGATACAAACTACCGGATTCTTATAAATGACAACCAGAAATTTTCCAGCAACCAGATTACGAAGGCTTCGCCGCACAAACGCAATTCGGGATATTATTGCTGAAACCAATCTTGCTCCAACAGACCTTATCTGGCCCTTATTTGTAATTGAGGGTAAAAATCAGATACAAGCAATATCATCAATGCCAGGCGTTAATCGGTATTCTATAGACCAAATTCTGGTGCAATGTGGTCTTGCAGTTACGCTAGGGATACAAATGATAGCTCTGTTCCCAAAGCTTGAGGCTGACAAAAAAGATGCTGAGGGCAGTGATGCTCTACATCGTGATACCCTTATTTGCCGATGTGTCAGAGAGGTAAAAAACCAATTCCCAGATCTTATTATTATTTGTGATGTTGCTCTTGATCCTTACACAAACCATGGTCACGATGGGATAATACAGAATGATATTATACTGAACGACCTGACAAATGAACGCCTTGTTAAACAAGCGCTCATTCTAGCAGAGGCAGGCTGTGATATTATTGCTCCGTCAGATATGATGGATGGCAGAATTGGCCAAATTCGAGATGCATTAGAAGAAAATGGTTTCCCTGATATGATTATTTTATCTTATGCAGCAAAATATGCATCTGCATTCTACGGCCCTTTTCGAGACGCTGTTGGGGCTGGCAATTTATCGGGAAGTAGCGGCAAATCCACCTATCAAATGGATCCAAGAAATTCAAGAGAAGCCCTTTCTGAAGTAACGCTAGATATAAGCGAGGGTGCAGATATTGTGATGGTTAAGCCAGCAATGCCCTATCTGGATATCATTAAACATGTAAGTGATAATTTTAATGTTCCGTGCTTTGCCTATCAGGTTTCAGGTGAATATAGCATGTTGATGGCAGCGATTGAAAAGAGTTGGCTTTCTGAAGATGCTGCTATTTTTGAGTCCATCCTTGGAATTAAAAGAGCTGGCGCCTCTGCAATTTTAACGTATTTTGCGCCCCTAATCGCGAAAAAATTAAACCCTAAACAGATTTAGTAAACGCCTATCGCAAATAGCATTCAAATAGTCGCACATCGGATATAATGTGTTTATGGTATCCCGTTCACTTTGGTTATTATAACATAATGTGGGGGTGGGTATGACTAAATCCAAGCCAGACTTTCATGGCATTAACCTAAATAGTCTTAGACAATCTGCTGAGCATCTCAGAGCTCACATTTTGCCAACCCCGACTATTTTTGCGCCCTCATTATCCAACTTGCTTGGCGCCAGTGTGCATTTAAAATTAGAGAATTTGCAATATACCTCCTCGTTTAAATCCAGAGGCGCCTTTCTTGCGCTAAAAGCTCTGAAGGATGAAGATAAAAAAGTAGGCGTGATTTCAATGTCTGCTGGCAATCATGCTCAAGCATTGGCTTTTCGCTCACAGCAGGAAAACATTAAGGCAACAATCATAATGCCAGAACAAACACCCTTTACAAAAATCTCAAAAACAAAGGCATATGGCGCAGAAGTGGTGCTAACTGGCAGAACATTAGATGAAGCAAAAAAAACAGTCGACCAGCTCATTGATACTCATGGGTATCGTCTCATTCATCCATATGATGATTTAAATATTATCTCTGGTCAGGGTACCATCGGACTTGAGATGATGGAGTCTAATCCAGACCTTGATTATCTTATCGTACCTATAGGAGGTGGCGGGCTGATTTCTGGTATTAGTATTGCGGCTAAATCGCTCAATCCAGATATTAAAATAATTGGTGTTGAGAGCGCGCTATACCCATCCATGAGCCGCTCCCTTGCAGGTTTATCGCCGCAATCAGGAGGGGATACTCTAGCTGAGGGAATTGCCGTTAAAACCCCTGGGGTTTTGAGCCGTCCTATCGTAGCCGAACTTGTTGATGATATTATTCTAGTAAATGAGCGCCAGATTGAATGGGCCATTGGCGCCTTGATTGAACATCAAAGAACTATCAGTGAGGGTGCAGGCGCTGCTGGTCTTGCGGCTATTTATGCCTTCCAGAAGCGATTTCGCAATAAACGCGTTGGTATTGTTGTATGTGGCGGAAATATCGATTCTCGTCTGTTAGGCACTATCTTGAACCGAACATTAATATCAGATGGAAGACTTGTTAGAATACGCATTGGCATTAGTGACGAGCCTGGAATGCTTGCTAAAATTGCCCATTCTATCAGTCAGCATCACGGCAATATCATAGAAGTATACCACCAAAGATTATTTTATAACGTCCCGGCTAAGCTTGCTAAATTAGATGTCGTAATAGAAACAAGAGGGTCTACCCATCCCCATGATATTATATCAACACTTAAAAGCATTGGGTTTGAAGTTCACCTGCTTGATGAGCAATTCCAAAGCCATTAACTGCTTAGTTTGCCCCTGTTCATGTTGGTTTATGAAAAAGTTCAGAGTTTTGGGAAAAAACTATTTTGCATATTACCAAAACTGACAGATAAATCTAAAGAATGGATCAGACAAAAATAAATTTTAATCATAAACCACTTAATCTTCGAATTACGCGAAGTCATGAATGTGCGTATCTTGAGAATAGAGCAGAACAACGACTTGCAGCTGATATTTCAGAGGCACCTCAGTTACATGATCAGCTAGCCGAAAGCGGGTTTCGACGTGTTGAAAACTGGGTATATCGTCCAGTTTGCGGCAGTTGCAACGCTTGTATTCCTATTCGGGTAGATGCGCATAATTTTTCGCTATCCAAAAATATAAAACGTATTATCGCGAAAAACAGCCATTTACAAAAATCACGCCTTGATAATAAGGCAGATGAAGAAGCATATGAGCTATTCAAAAGCTATCTGAATTCACGACATAATGATGGCCAGATGGCCACAATGTCATTTAGCGATTTTCATTCAATGATCCATAACTCACCAATTGATACATTCATGGTAAAATATCGCGATGAAAATAATGCGCTTATCGCTTGTATGTTGATGGATAGTCAAAGAGACGGCTTAAGTGCTGTATATAGTTTTTTCAATCCAAATCATGCGAAGCAATCACTTGGAACTTTTCTGATTTTAGACAGTATTATATTAACCAAACACCTTTCCAAAAAATGGCTTTATCTTGGTTATCTTGTGAAAAACAGCCCTAAAATGGCCTATAAGGCGCGCTTTACCCCCTACCAGCTATATCTAAATGGCAAATGGGTGGATACAGAATAGATCCAGAATAAACACAGAATAAAAAAAACCTGTTTTTTTAGGTAAATCTTGCTGGTCTTGGAAAACCGTTTGGGGGAAGCTTGCCCGCACTACCACGCTTTCCAACCCACATTGTATAATCTGTTAAATGGCGGGTTCTATCACCATTGGTTTGCCAGTTAAGACCGCTCTTACTATCAAACAATGTAAGGTCCGCTAAATCCCCCTCTTTAAAACGCTGTAGAATAACGCCCTTGCCTTTATTAATTTCAGGAATTTCAGAAACCGGAAAAATAAGCAGCTTTCTGTTTTTTCCAACGCTTGCAACCATATCCGCATTCACAGGAAGGCATATCTGGGCTTTCTCATCTTGATTAAGGTTTAATATCTGTTTCCCATTCTTGGTTTGGGCAATCACATTAGAGGTTTGAACGCGCAGGCCATATCCCTTGCTTGATACAAGCAAAAGCTGCTCTGTATCTGCTTTTAACAGTGCAACAGGCGTATTTTCCGCCGCCATATCAATAATGAGGTTTAATGGCTCGCCAAAACCACGACCTTTCGGCAGTGCATCACATCCAATCGTATAAAAACGGCCTCTATCATTTAATATTAGTAATTTATCTGTGGTCTCTGCATGCAGGATAAATTTTGGGCCGTCCCCTTCTTTAAATTTATACTCAGATGCTAAATCAAGATGCCCTTTCATCGCTCTAATCCAGCCTTTCTCAGAGCAAATAATCGTTAACGGCTCACGCTCAACCAGCATTTCTGTTGGGTCAAAATCGATTTGTGGTGCAACGCCGATCTGTGTCTTGCGTGCATCGCTCTTAGCAAAATCAGATTTCAAATCGCTTAACTCACCTGATATTTTCTGCCACTGATATTCCTCGTTACTTTGAAGGTTGTGCAACTCGTCTTGTTCTTGCTTTAAGGCCCCTTGCTCACTCTTCAAGCCTTCTTCTTCTAGCCGCCTGAGAGAGCGAAGCCGCATATCAAGAACTGTGTTTGCCTGAAATTCAGTAAGTGAAAACCGTGACATAAGCGCATCACGGGGATGCTCATCCTCCCTTATGATTTCAATCACTTCATCTAGATTTAGAAAAACAACCAAATAGCCAGCTACAACCTCAAGCCGCCGTGCGATTGCATCTAGCCTGAACTGTGTTCTGCGTAAGAGGACGTTTTTTCTATGATCTAGCCATTGCTGTAATGCCTGTTTTAAACTTAAAACATTAGGCTTATTATCAGTATCCAATACATTAAGGTTTAGCGGTATTCTAACCTCTAGGTCTGTTACCTGAAACAGGCTTTCCATTACTATTTCTGGCGATAATCTGCGAGATTTCGGCTCTAACAAAATACGCACATCTTCTGCTGATTCGTCGCGAATATCAGACAGCATAGGCAGTTTTTTCTGCTGCAATGCATCTGCGAGCTTCTCGATTAGTCGTGATTTTTGTATCTGATAGGGAATTTCAGTTACGATCAATCGCCAAATGCCGTTCTTTTCTCTCTCAACCACATAATTTGCGCGTAGCCGAAAGCTTCCTTTTCCTGTTTGATAAGCAGATAATATTGATGCCTCAGCTTCAACCAATACACCGCCAGTCGGAAAATCTGGCCCTTTTACAAAATTCATCATTGTCTCGACTGAGGCGCCTGGATGTTTAATCAGGTGCTTGGCGGCATCAACAAGTTCGATAACGTTATGAGGCGGGATACTGGTAGCCATACCAACCGCGATACCTTGAGCCCCATTTGCCAGTAAATTTGGAAAACCAGCTGGCAATAAAACAGGCTCCTCAGACTCACCGTCATAGGTTTGCCTGAAATCAACTGCATTCTCATCTATACCGGCAAGAAGCAGTCTTGAGACTTGGGTAAGGCGTGCTTCTGTATATCGCATCGCAGCTGCATTATCGCCGTCAATATTGCCAAAATTACCCTGCCCATCAACCAACGGGTATCTCATTGCAAAGTCCTGAGCCAGCCTTACCATCGCATCATAAATCGCGCTATCGCCGTGTGGGTGATATTTACCAATTACATCGCCAACAACACGTGCAGATTTTTTAAATGACTGATCGGGGTCTAGTTTTAACTGTCTCATCGCGAATAATAATCTGCGATGCACTGGCTTTAGCCCATCTCGTACATCTGGCAGAGAACGAGACGTAATTGTAGATAACGCATAGGCTAAATAGCGCTCCGATAATGCAGATGCAAAATCTGTTGCGGCAAATGCATCTTCTACATCTGTAAGTGTGTTATTAAAATCAACCATGCATCCTTGATAACGTCATCTTAATTAGAATACAATATGTAGGGTTACCAATTTGACGATTCTACCATATTTGCCAATCTCTGTCTGGCGGAGGGCAGTTGTTTATCTACAGGATTATATATATTTTTCTGCAAAAAATGACCTGTGATTTTAATTCCGGCCGCAAGCTCATTATCTATCTTTACATGCCCACCAAGGCACATAGGCAAAACCAGCAACCTGTCCGCATATATACCAGCAGCTGGTTTGCTAATGGCACTTCCAGATTTAGGGCTCACATAAGCAAGCTCCTCGCTTGTGCCCGTAACACCGCACGTCTCTAGCTTTAGGGCAAAGCCTAATTCCTGAAGCAAGCCCAACTCCCATTTAACAAAGAAATTAAGCCATTCATTATCCTCTTTGCTTAATGATACTATTTGCAGCAGAGCCGTTGTCGCCTGCCATAAAGCGGGTTGTGGTTCACGCTCTGGCAAACTAGTTTCTAACAAGCTGCACATACTTGATAATGCAGAAAGGCGCAACGGAGTATCTATCATTAATGCAGAATAATTTTTTGCAAGTTCTAGCTTAAATGTGCCAAGCTGTTCATCCAATCTTGCCCGCCACTGAGCATCAACAAGCGAGCCAGGTTGCAGCATTGAGCGCTTTTTACTAGATTGGCCAGCCTGCACTAACCCTGCATGGCGGCCATGAGATTTGGTCAAAATTGTGGTAACACTATGTAGTTCAGCATATGGCTTATTACTTAGAATAATGCCTTCATCCTGCCAGTCAGGCATCAAATTCAAGGTCCCAATTACGATATCTGTCAGGATCATTCATCCAGTCTTTACGATATTTGACATGGGTAAATAAATGGATCCTACGCTCAAACATTGCTTCAAGTTCTAATCTGGCAGACTGGCCAATACGCCTCATTGACTGGCCCTTTTTTCCAAGAACAATTCCACGATGACCCTCTCTTGCCACATAAATGCTTGCATGAATTTCTGCACTGCCATCGTCTTTTTCCTGCCAGCTATCTGTTTCAACAGTAAGCTGATACGGCAGCTCTTGATGTAAATTCATGAATAGCTTCTCTCGCAATATTTCAGCGGCTAACTGGCGTTGTGGCAAGTCAGATAAATCCTCAGGGTCGAACAAAAACGGGCTTTGTGGCATCTGCTCTGCAAGCCATTTGACCAAATCTTTCACCCCTTTTCCTTTTTCAGCAGATATCATGAATATTTTTTCAAATTCTAACATTTGTGTGAGCTGTGATGCTCTTCCCAATAAATTCTCAGGCTTGGTAAGGTCGATCTTATTTAGAATGAGGGCAAATTTGCGATGTGGAAACTCCTCTTTTATTTTTATGATCTGTTTGATTATTGCTTCGGTTTCTTCATCAAGACTGGTGCGGGCACTATCATGAAGCAACAAGGTTACATCTGCCTCGTCCGTTCCTTGCCATGCTGCGTGCACCATTGCGCGATCTAATCTGCGTTTTGGTTTAAAAATTCCAGGCGTGTCAACAAATATAATCTGTGACTCCCCAGACATAGCGATGCCGCGTATTCGAGAGCGGGTGGTCTGTACTTTCGGGGTTACAATAGATACTTTTGCACCAACGATATAATTCATTAACGTTGATTTTCCTGCATTGGGCGCCCCAATCAGTGCCGCAAATCCAGCTCTGGTTGTAAGGTTTGATGGTGTTTGAAGATCTGTTGTCATTGTGATACTAAATACTCTGTTTGGATAAAAAATCCATAAATTGTCTTGCCGCGTCCTGCTCTGATAGTTTTTTCGATGCGCCAGAACCTGTTGATGGTTGAAATCCCTCTATCGTCACTTTTGTTGTGAAGCGTGCCTGATGGTCTGGCCCAGTTTTCTGCATAAGCTCATATGATGGCAACCCTAATCCTTGGGCTTCTGACCATTCTTGAAGTGCTGATTTTGGATTATGGAGTATATCTTGCGGAACATCGCCTTGCCAATTCCAATAGCTCAATATAAACCGCTCGGCTACTTCTAATCCAGAATCAAGATAAAGAGCGGCGATGATAGATTCTACCACATCTGCCATTATTGAGGGCTGGATTGCAAGCTCTGTTCCTTTTTCTGCTATGATGTGGTTTTGCAGCTCTATTTTAAGAGCAATTTCGTATAATTTTGATTGCTGTGCTTGTGCATGAAATCGTTTTGTAAGCTTACCTTGGTCATCATGGTCAAATTCAAGGAAAAGATGCTTTGCGAGAATAAGTCCAAGCACTCTATCTCCCAAGAACTCAAGCCGTTCATAAGACAGCTCAGCTGAAAACACACTCCGATGCGCAAGTGCCTGCCGTAATAAAGAAATGCTGTTAAACTGATGCCCTAATGCGGATTGTAATTTCTCGAGCGAACTCTCACTCATTAATAAATACCCTTACCAATTCGGTCATATCGGATGGCAAATGGCCACTTCCAAATTTCAAATAGGCTTGATGAGTTATTATGACTAAAGAACATAAATTCTGCGCGACCAATTAAATTTTGCATAGGCACAAAACCAACCGCCTTACTTCTGCTATCACGAGAATTATCTCTATTATCACCCATCATAAACAAATGCCCATCTGGCACGTTAAATACAGGCGTATTATCAAAATTTAGGTCATCTCTTAATTCTTGGATTACGTGTTTATGCCCATCTGGGAATGTCTCTTCATACAGAACAGCACGCATTTTAGTAATGCCATTTGATATATCATTTTCACCAATTTGCCTTCGTGAGACCTGTTTTCCGTTAATATGCAAAATCCCGCCAACAACCTGTATTCTATCACCTGGTAGACCAACAACACGCTTGATATAATCAATAGATACGTCTGACGGCAATCGGAAGACAACAACATCCCCTCGCTCTGGAACACCTGATAATACTCTGTTTTTGATGGGAACAGCTGCAAAAGGAAAGGAATATTTAGAATAGCCATAGGCGTATTTAGAAACGAATAAATAATCCCCTACCAATAAAGTTGGAATCATAGAGCCAGAGGGAATATTAAATGGCTCTGCTACCAGCGAGCGAAAGCTCAACGCTATCACACCTGCAATAAGTATGGTCTTGATAGTCTCGCCAATGCCAGAATTCTTTTTACCAGATTCGATCTGTGATGCCTTAAAGTCTGGTTTTTGTTTAGCCATTAGTTTGCTTTCTTCATCTTTAGTCGCCTGTTTAGTCAAATTGAATTTAGGATTTTGATATTATTTCCAATATCACATAAGCCATAACATACGGATATTCGTCTGTTAAAGAAAGATGAATAGCACCTGTTTGCCCGACTGCCAACTGCTGGTTGAATTTGCTTAGACAATTTCCGTACAGATGAACAATAGGAGCCCCTTTTTTTCCCTGATTTAAAATCTCAGCTTGCTGCCAGCCTAGACTATTTTGATCGGAAAAATGAAACGCTTTATAAAGGGCTTCTTTAGCCGCAAAGCGCTTTGCAACATATGCGTTTTTTTCAGATCTCGCGCTTAATTCTTCCCGCTCACGGTAGGTGAGAATTTTTTTATCAAAATTTAAAGGAAAACGACTACGCGCCTGTTCAATTCGCCGGATATCGCATAAGTCTGTGCCAATTCCTACAATCATATTATATCTCGCATTATCATTACTTACTTGCTTCTCTTATAATGTGATGCATTTCCTTTATGACATTCTCAAGACCAGAGAAGACAGCTTCACCAATCATAAAGTGGCCTATATTTAGCTCTTTTATTTCAGCGATTGCAGCAATTGGCGCAACATTATCAAAGCTTAGTCCATGACCTGCATGAACTTCAATACCTAACTTATCTGCGCGCTTAGCTGCGGCTATTAAATCGTTTAATTTTTTATCTCTATTGAGCAATGATGCTTCACAATAGCCTCCTGTGTGGAATTCAACAATATCTGCACCAACATCTCCAGCAGCTTCTATTTCTTTCTCGCGGGGGTCAATAAATAGCGACACTCTTATATTATTATCTTTTAGTTGCTGAATAAATGGCGTTAGTTTGTTTTCCTGGCCTGCCACCAATAATCCGCCCTCAGTTGTAACTTCTGCGCGATTTTCAGGAACAATACACACCGCATTTGGCCTCAAAGAGCATGCGATATTGACCATTTCACCATTAGCCGCCATTTCAAGATTAACAGGCAGTGTGGAATGTTTAATGATGGTTTCAGCGTCTTGATCTCTAATATGACGTCTATCCTCTCTTAAGTGAATGGTAACGCCATCTGCGCCTGCATCCGCTACCATTTTTACAGCACGCATTGGATCTGGGTGGGTGCCTCGGCGCGCATTTCGCAATGTCGCTACGTGGTCGATATTTACACCTAGTCTTATATTTCTCATTCGAGCGCTCCTGATTATGGTTAGCCTTATCTATATACTGACATTCATTTTGCCAATAGCACTTCTAATTAGCAGACGGCTATTAGCGCGTTTCAAGAAGGTTTCATTTTTTGATTATGTTTTTTCCTAAAACGCTCGCGAAGTTTTTTCATTGACCAATACATGATAAAATAAATCGGAGGTCCAAACACAAGTGAAATCAAAAAAGACCCCACAATCCATGGTATCATTATCGAGTAAATGTCAGATACAATCGAGTTCATCTCCACCGTTGTGTCCAGATTTGTTGGTTGGACATATCCAAGCGCCCAGTTGCCAACTTTCAGACTAGCCCACCACATTAACGGAAACGTCCAAGGATTGCCTACAAGCGTGCCTAAAGCAGCCATAAAAATACTCGCATTAATAAGATAAGCAACAAAACCAGCGATTATAAAATGAAACCCAACAAACGGGGTGAAGCTTAGCATAGCCCCACAGGTAAACCCCATTGCCATGGAATAATGTGATTCTGTCATGCGGTAAAAGCGCTTTTTGAGATATTCTAATGCCCGCGAATAACCTGTTTTCGGACGAATAAATTGCAATAATCTGTTAAAAACCGATAAGGGTTCTCTGCGTTTAAACAACATTATACAATCTCATCACAACTTCTTTTTAAATCATTACGCGTTCTACGGATTCAACATATTGGTTCGTCCGGACCACCGCAATGATAGACTTTAATTGTGACAAATTAGCAACGTCCACATCAAGAAGAAGCGTAAAGAAATCAGAAGTTCTCTTGCTGATTTGCATATAGGAAATATTACCAGCTTGCTGTGCGATTATGGTAGTAAGTGCCGCAAGAGCGCCTGCCTCATTCAAAAGCGTTACTTGTATTCTGCCAGCAAACCGTTTTTTATCATTACGCTTCCAGTCAACCTTCACCCATAATTCTGGCACATCGGTATATTTATTAAGAGTCATACATTCCCTGAAATGAATTGTAAGTCCTTTTCCAGTTGTTAAAATTCCTATAATTTTATCACCTGGTACAGGATGGCAGCAATTAGCAACATGCAGAGCCATCCCAGGATTCATTCCAGTTATATTAAATGTATCTGAGCCTTCTTTATTCTTACTTTTTATTTCTTTACGTCGGTTTTGGCCTGATTTTTGTGTTTTTTCCAGCTCTGGATTTAGCCTGTTCATCACCTCGGACACAGATATCTTACCCTCTGCAATGAGGGCAAATAGCTCTTCGGTTCGTGAAACTTTAAAAGAGCTTAAAGACGCATTTAAAGCTGTTTCTTTTAATGCCGCCTGATGAAACCGATACTCCTTTTCCAAAAGAGCTCTTCCAACGCGGCTAAATTCGGCAAGATGCTCTTCGCGAACAAAGCGTCTAATAGCAGAGCGCGCTCTTCCAGTTGCCACAAACTCTTCCCATTCCGCTTTTGGCTTGGCGTCGGGATCTGTTTTGATTAATACTTGGTCGCCATTATTCAACTCTGAGGCTAATTGTCTGATTTTACCGTTGATTTCAACACCGCAACAATGACGTCCAACTTTAGAATGAACCGCAAAGGCAAAATCAACAGCTGTTGCACCTGCAGGAAGACCAATTAAATCACCGCGAGGGGTGAAGCAAAAAACTTGGTCAGCATACATATCCATTTTTGTATTTTCTAAAAATTCATCAGCGCCGCTATTCATATCGATTAGACTTATGAGTTCCTGAACCCACCCAAATGAGCCTTCAGACTTTTCAGATCGCCCTGTTTTGTAATCCCAATGCGCCGCAATGCCTCTTTCTGCCAAATCATGCATTTCTGCTGTTCTGATTTGTATTTCGATACGTCTGTTAAGAGGACCAATAACACCTGTATGGATAGATCTGTATCCATTTCGTTTCGGCGTTGAAATGTAATCCTTCATCCTTCCCATCACCATCGGGTAATGGGTATGCACCATTCCGAGCGCTGAATAACAGTGAGATATTGTAGGAACAATAATCCTAAATGCCATAATATCTGCTAATTGATCCATCGACATTTGGCGATGCTGCATTTTACGCCAAATTGAATAGGCAGATTTACGCCGTCCAGAAACCTGACATTCTATGCCTGCATCAGAAATTAAAGACTGTAATTCCTGACAAATTCGCGGAATGATATTTTCCGATTCAGCTGCTAGAAATTCAAGTCGGTTTTGAATAGATTCGCGCATCTCAGGATATAGGATGTTAAAAGAGGTGTCTTCTAATTCGGTTTGAAATTGAGTAATGCCGAGACGTTCCGCCAGCGGAGCAAAAATTTCAATTGTTTCTCGTGCGATACGTTCTTTTTTCTCAAGCCGGCCAATCGAATTAATCGTTTGCATATTGTGCGTTCTATCAGCCAATTTCACCAGTAACACTCTGATATCTTGGCTAAGAGCAACCATTAATTTGCGAAAATTTTCAGCTTGGCGGGTATCTGGAGACTGGTTTTCTATTCTGCTTAATTTTGTAACGCCGTCTACTAGACTGGATAATTCATCACCAAATTGAGCAGAAATATCCTGAAGTGTAACGTCACAATCTTCTACTGTGTCATGAAGTAATGCGGTTATAATAGTATCTGTATCAAGATGCATATCTGCGAGTAGGTGACCAACTGCTATTGGATGGGAAAAATAAGGCTCTCCAGAAGCTCTAAACTGCCCTGAATGCGCTTTTTTGCCAAGTTCATAAGCAGATTTGAGTCTATCTAGGTCTACAAAAGGATTATACGATCTTATTCGGTTTAGAAGGTCGCTAAACGCATCATCAAGTGGTTCATTTGCCGCTACAGCAGAAACTGCCAATTTAATACTCCAAGAGCGCTTATATGTCCGTTTTCAGTTCAATCGTCTTTTCGTCTAATCGTCTTTTTGTTTAATCGTCATTATTTAACAGATTTATATCCACATCCTGAAACCCTGTTGAGTCAATGTCATCAGAATGACCAACCTGCATTCCAGATTGCTCGCCATATAAATCGGCCTCATATTGCGATGCCAACGCATCCATCTCGTTTCGGGCCTCGTCAGAAGCCTCATCAGATACGATTTCTTCTTCTCGCTCATTCAATCTCTGAAGGCCTCTTACGATAGTATCCTGTATTCTATCTTTATCAATTGTTTCTGCTGCAATTTCGCGCAAGGCAACAACTGGATTTTTATCATTGTCACGATCGATTGTAAGATTCTCACCTTTTTGAATAGCACGCGCGCGCTGACCTGCTGTAAGAACTAATTCAAACCGATTAGGGATTTTTTCAATACAATCTTCTACGGTAACTCGTGCCATATTTGTGTCTCTCTTGCGATTAGGGCTAAATCTGAGTGCGAATTATAGCATAAAAACTGCAAATTTACAAGATAATGTTTACATCCTAAAGGACCAGTTTTTTTCTTGAATTACCATCCCCTTTATCTTTTTATTTTAGCCTAGCAATCTTGATATTTCCTGCTCATCTGGCAAGTCATTAATCAGTGAAATTATCGGCTTTTTTGTAACGGGGTGAATATAATCCGCTCTGATTTCTTGCAACGGTATTAGCACAAATGCCCGCAGATGCATCCTTGGATGAGGGATAGTCAGATTCTCTAAATCAACTAACTGGGCATTAAAATCTAATATATCTAAATCCAATACCCTTGCCGCATTCCGTGTGGTTCTCACACGCCCAATTCTAGCTTCTATATCGTTTAAACGCTCTAGTAATTGCAGAGGGTTTGCATCCGTAACAGCTGAGAAAACGGCATTTCTAAATAACGGTTGGTCTGATTTTGGCACGGGACTTGTCTCATACCATGAAGAGCAGTGAACCTCCCTAATCCCATACTTCTCCAACATCTCTATAGCGGCATCTAATCCATCCTGAAGTGATGAATATCCCTCTGGGATAAGATTACCGCCAATCCCTACAAGTATCTTATTCATATAACCTCAGCTCAGAAATAAATGTGTGTGTCAGCACTATTATTTTTTATTCTTTTTCTGGCAGCTAGTCCAACAAATATGCGTGATAATTCACATTCAATAAAATTTATGTATTTCTAGTCTATTTTAGCTTTGAAATCATATATCTATCGTTATTTTAGGGACGGTGTTAAGTTGTGTTGATACAAAATAGAAATTGTAATTAGTAAAAGAGATGCACATGCATTTAAACCCAAAACTTGATTATGTTGCGCCTGTTTCTTGCAGCAACTGCCCAAGACTCGTAGCATTCTTGGATAAATCAAGACAAGATAATCCAAACTGGCATAATGCCCCAGTGCCTTCTTTTGGCAGTATTAATGCTGAAATTCTTATTTTAGGACTTGCACCGGGACTGCGAGGTGCAAACAGAACCGGCAGGCCATTTACAGGTGATTTTGCAGGCGACACACTCTATCAGACACTCATATCTCATGGCTTTGCCTCTGGAAATTACGACCCAAATGGAAATGACACTCTCTCGTTAATAAATGTTAGAATAGCAAATGCAGTGCGGTGTGTGCCGCCGCAAAATAAACCTATTGGCCTTGAGATAAATAATTGTCGCCCGTTCCTATCAACCGAGCTTGAGCGAATGCACCAGTTAAAAGTAATTCTTTGTCTTGGCAGAATTGCGCATGATACACTAATCCGACATTTTAAATTACCTGCCAAAGACCATCTTTTTTCTCATTGCAAATCACACAAAATCAAACCAGATTTATCCCTGTTGAATTCCTATCATTGTTCGCGATATAATGTGAATACAGGACGTCTTACACAGCCTATGTTTGATGATGTTTTTATCAAGCTGACGCATCTGATTAAGTAATTAGTGTTCTTTGAGTAGCCTGTGTTTTTGACGTTCCCAATCACGCTGTTTACTGGCTTCTCGCTTATCATGTTTTTTTCGGCCTTTAGCAAGACCAATAGAAAGCTTAGCAACCCCCTTTTGATTAAAATAAAGAGATAGAGGAACCAGCGTATATCCATCGCGGCGTATCATATCTAGATATTTATCTCTTTCTTTTGCCTTCATCAAAAGCGTGCGCATACGCTTTGGCTCATGGTTTTCTCTTGCTGCAGGATAAATAGGTATATTCGCATTGATTAGTACAAGATTTCCATTTTCCTCACTAGCATAGGATTCTGCAATGGAGGCCCTACCAGACCGCAAGGATTTAACCTCGCTTCCTGTCAGTATAAGGCCTGCCTCTACTGTCTCTTCAATTTGGTAATCATGGCGCGCGCGTCGATTTTCAGCAACGCGGCCTGTTATATTTGACACGTTCTTCACCTAGATTAAAGAGTTACACTAACCCAGCAAAAGCCAAAGCGCTATCTACCACACGCTTGGCATCTGCCGAAATAGAAACCAACGGCAACCGTACCTCAGAGCTGCATAGCCCCAGACGCTCTGCTGCATACTTAACAGGCCCCGGGCTTGCTTCGCAAAACAGGCCGTCATGAAGCGGCATTAATTTTTTATTTAGGGCCATCCCAGTTTTTAGCTCACCAGAGGAGAAAGCATTATACATATCTGCATATAATTTTGGCGCAATATTACTGACAACCGAAATCATGCCATGACCACCAGACGCAAGGTAGGAAAATGCCGTCGCATCATCACCAGATAGCTGACAGAATTCCTCCCCAATCAAATTGCAAAGTCTGGCTGGTCTGCCAGTATCCCCTGTTGCATCTTTAATACCAACAATATTCTTATGCTCTGCTAACTCAGCCAAAAGGGTATCTTCTACCCTTACGATTGACCTGCCTGGAATATCATAAATAATCAGCGGTATGGATGACAGCTCATTCGCAATCGCGGTAAAATGAGCCTTTAGACCTGCTTGGGTTGGTTTATTATAATAAGGAGATACAATAAGAACTGCATCTGCGCCAACCTTCTCTGCATGCTTTGCAAGACGCACAGCCTCTAGCGTATTATTCGAGCCTGCACCTGCAATTACTGGCACACGTCCTGCCGCCTCTGCAACTGTGATTTCAATTACTTCATCATGCTCTTCATGGGAAAGCGTTGGCGATTCTCCTGTGGTGCCGACAGGAACCAGACCATGCACGCCTTGTTCAATCTGCCAGTTCACAATCTTAACAAGGGCTGGTTTATCTATCTGTCCATCTTTAAACGGCGTTATCAGCGCTGTATTCACGCCCTTGAATGGAAGTTCTGGAATAATACCAGCCATAATGATTTCCTTTTTTAAATGGATAAGCAGCTCTATAATATTTGACGAAAATATTACAAAATGCATGATAAAACAAGGTCACAACCGTTTTTCACATCGCCCTCAGGATATATCGGCATTATGATTACTATTAACCAAATTAATACCGCTTATCAGAACATTAAAAATGATGTTATCAGAACGCCTTTGATAACTTCTGATAGACTAAATCAATCTCTTGGTTTCCGACTTTGGGTTAAGTGCGAAATGCTGCAACGAACAGGGTCTTTCAAATTTAGAGGGGCCTGTAATGCCATTTCAACACTTGCAGATGACGGGGCCCCTGTCCTTGCTTATTCATCTGGAAATCATGCACAAGCAATTGCCCTCAATGCGTTACTTTCTGGACGTGATGCAACCGTAATCATGCCCTCTGATGCCCCGATGTCAAAGCGGCAAGCAACTGCTTCCTTTGGCGCTAATATTCATCTTTATGATAGAGAAAACGAAAACCGTGAGGAGATTGGAGAGAGGCTTCAAACGCAGATGAATGCCCATTTAATACCCCCCTATAACGATGAGAGGGTAATAGCGGGTCAAGGAACAGCTGGTATTGAGATTACACAGCAATGTGAAGAGAATAACATTAATCCATCACAGCTTATCGTATGTTGCGGTGGTGGTGGCCTGATTGCTGGGACAGCGATTGCCGTTACAGATAAATTTCCTAATTGCAAAATTTTTGCAGCAGAGCCGATTGGGTTTGATGATATGAAGCGCTCCCTTGCTGCACATAAAATTCTATCTAACCCTGCTGGCAATCACTCAATATGTGATGCAATTGTAACCCCCGCGCCAGGGGAATTGCCATTTGAAATCGCCAAACGATTAGTAACTGGCGGGTTTGCTGTTAGTGATGATGAGGTGCGCGATGCCATGAGAGCCGCTTTCCATTATTTTAAACTTGTGGTGGAACCAGGCGGCGCGGTTGCATTTGCATCAGCGCTCAAAAAAGGGTTTGAGCCGCTTGGTAGCGACGTGGTTGTACTATTGTCAGGCGGAAATGTGGATGAAACAGTTTTTGCGTCTATTCTGCAAAAAACCGCCACCAGCTAACCAAGCATTAAGCAGAAACCAAATCTTTGAGGTAATCTTTTATGGCTATTGCAGTCAGTTCCTAAATAAGTAACACTAATTTTAATACAAAATTTAAACGGGGAAGGAGAAATTGCCAAAACAGAATGCCAAAAGAAAATAACAGAAGAATTGACCAAAAAAATTAGACCAAAAAAAGGTCACAAGAATTAGTAGGTGATGTATTTGTAAATACAATAATTTGTCAAGATTTGCCAAGAGAGGAGATTCAGATGGATATTAAGATAAGCGGAAAAAATATCGAAACAGGCGCTGCGTTTCAGCGCCATGCTGAAGATGGGTTGCAGGATGTTGTAAATAAATATTTTGCAGATGCTATTGCTGCTGCTGTCACCCTTGAGAAAACACTTGCAGGATTTACCGTAAAAACAAAAGTTAATTTAACAAAACGAATAGATCTTGAATCTACCGGTCACGACACGCGAGATGCGCATATCGCTCTTGATGCGGCTCTCTCTCATGCAGAAAAGCGCCTTAGAAGGCACAAACGAAGATTAAAAAGCCACAGAAATAATTTAACCGAACAGGAAGTAGCAGAACAAACAATCACAGCGTCTTTATCTATATATGAGAGTGCCGCATCAAACACTGAGCCTCCTCTTTCAACAGAAACGCCAAATAGCAATACAGATATTGATACATCCTATAAAGACAGTGATGCTTTGCCCATAATCGCGCAATTATCATACGAGGTAGAGCTATTAACGGTGGAACAAGCTGTTATGCAGCTTGAATTATCAGACGAGCCCTGCTTGATGTTCAGGAATGCAAGCCACCTTGGCCTGAACCTTGTATATAAGCGGAATGATAATATGATTGCGTGGGTTGACCCTCGCGGAAATCGTGGTGACATCTAATCAAAATTTGATTTCTTGCTATCACATCTAAGACCCAGCGAAAGTCGTCCTTCTGTTATGTTTCTAACCCCATGCATCGGACGGCTTTTGGGGTCACTTAAATTTTTAAAGCCGGGTCCGCTCATCATTACCAGTGTGCCAGGCGTGTCATCGATAAGTTGAGCGCCCATCCCTTCACGATTATCAGCGGTAAATAATTCTGAGCGTCCTGAAAGACAAATTATTAAAACGAGATCACGGTAGCGAAGCCCGTCTCTATGAATTCCTATTCCATTAGAGCCTTTTTTATAATGTTGTGCCGCAATATCGTTGAAACTCATAGGCGCGCTGAAATAATGCTGGATGCCCGACAGGGCAAACATCGCATTAAAATGGTTTATGCATTTTCTCATTGCCCCTGTTTTTGGCGCTGGAAAACAAACAGAAAAATCTTGGGTAACCCCTGTCTTGGTTATTGAGTTTACTTCTCTGAAGGTGATTTGGCTACAATATTTAATGAGGCTGGATATTTCAATATTGGTAAAATAAGGAGTAGATACTATTTGCCTGTCCAGCATTGATAGTTGAGCTAAACAACTCTCTATTTTTTGTTTTTTCTGCTCATTAATCTCAAACATCGTTACTCGAATAAAGCACAGGACTATGGCAGATACCGCACATTAAATTTTCTTTTCTTCGATGACGAGGGGCTGAAAAACAACCCTTTGGACAGTGCATTTTCCATTTAGGTGTGGAGAAAACAAGGTTATGACATCGCTTTCCATCGCAGCCAATCTCTAACGCTTTGGACTTCCAGATGGCATCATGACCGTGAGAGTGACCCACAAGAGCATGCGCGATTTCATGCAATAGCGTATTTTCAATTTGTGATTGGCTGGCTGTTCTGGCGTAGCGTCTGGAAATTGAGATTACTTTTTTAGAATAATCGCACATTCCTGCGCGCGATTTGGCATAGTCAAACCGAAAGCTCCAATTCTCTAGACCATGCTGGCTAAATAATTGATACGCAACATCTGAGATATTTTTTAATGGCCTTTTTTCTGTTTTACCGAACATACCCAATCTCGAACTGATGTTAAACAACCCCATTGACCATGGTTTTAAACTAGATTCTGCACAAACCAGATACCTAAATATGGAAAATATTCACTCGTTACATTATTCCAGATGTTATATTATTTAGTGCGCCTCATTATCAGCAAGCCATCTTATGACGATAGCTGCCCCTGGAATCCAAGCTAATCCGGCTATAATATAATACACCAAATCAATCACACCCGAAAAACCAGTTATATACTGCGACAGCACCATTGCCGCTATAATATAAAGCGTTAATGCTGGAACAACCAATAATGCAACCAGCAAATGTCGCCAACGTTTCATATCATACCCCAACACATCCTATATTACGTAACGTTATGCAACATAGCCTAAACACATAATCTTTTCAATTAAATCAAAACCAAGCATCAAGATTCCCTTTAGTTCTGTATATTTATTTCTTATTTCGAAATAAACAGTTTATAAAGAAGAATTACTAATTTTTTATATTATTTTTGTTACTTATTTTGGTATTTTATTACTCAATTGATACTATTTTTAATATATAATTTTTTATTTTTTTTATTGTTTCTTTTATATTTACTTTTTCCAATACAGGTATTATATATTATCTATATATAATTGTTCCCAAAACGATTTACCCACTTTTCACTTTTTTCTCATGTAGGAGCTCAAAAATGTCCGTTCTAAATAATCTTAAAAATAATGCTATTGTCTCTAAATATTTATCTTGGCTCGAATACTCAAATGCGTGCCGAGCCCTAAATGGTCTAGATGATTACACATTAGCAGATATTGGTATCGTGAGAGGCCAAATCCCAGAATTTGTTTCTGAAAAAATGGTTTCCAACACCAATATTCAGAACGAAAACGCAGCTTAGTAATTTTCCTCCATATACTAACGCGTTAAAAGAGGTGGTTTATACCACCTCTTTTTTTATGCCTCACATTACGTGCTATAAAAAGGTGCGCTCAATAAACCACCACGCCCCTATCGACGCAATAATTAGGGATGCTGGGATTTGTATGAAAGAGCGATAATATCGGCGTTTTGAAAACCATTTACCAACGAGAAGATATGCTATTAATAATACTGCAATCTGACCAAGCTCCACACCGACATTAAATGCAATAAGGCTGGTGATAAAATGGTGTGGACTAAGGCCTATCTCTAATAGAACAGATGCAAATCCAAGCCCGTGCAACAAACCAAATCCAAAGATTATAGTAAGCCGTGACCAGCCTATGCGCCTATGCCACAAGGTCTCTAATGCTACGTAACTTATGGATAATGCGATAAGCGGCTCAACGATGCTGGATGGCACAGAGACAATGCTGAGGCTAGCTAATGCAAGCGTGATGGTATGCGCGATAGTAAATAAAGAAATCTGGGCCGCTAGCTGGGAAAACTGTGTTGCAAATAAAAACAATCCAAGAACAAATAAAATATGATCAAGGCCCTTTGGGATTATATGCTCAAAGCCGATAATAATATAATCCACAATTAATTCTGGGATAGAAACAGTAGTAATTCCATCTCGACGGATAGGCGCGCTTAGCTCCCCTGCAGCTAGGTACGCAGAATAGAGCTGGTCCTCTGTTTTAGCTGGTATGTCAGTAACACTATCTGATACTTGCCTGATAATAAGCGGGCCTAATCTTTTATCCCACCCAAATTCAATTTGCGTATCATCCTTATTAATCGGCGCAATTAATGTAATTCTACTCTCACGCGGGTATATAACAGTATCATTTTCAACTACTAATATAGATGCTAATTGCGCGGGTAGCACTTGTTGTTGTGAGCGCAATGTAATGAGATCAGAAAAAGAAGAATATCTATTTGTAAATAACTGCTTTATTTCCTCGCCATTGCGCCCTCGCAACGCATCATAAATATCTGACTTTTCTGTTTCATTTGTATCACTCGCAGAGGAGGCATCAATATCTGCCAAAAACAGCTCAACCGAAAGCGTAATATCAATCTGAACTGAATCTTCTTTAAATGATACCTCAGCAATGGCTGGGGTGATTTCATGTCCGAATGAGGACTGATTTACGCTACCTATTAAAGTAATTATAAGTGCTATAAATAAATGTAAGAACGGTTTATAAAGCAGAACATGGAATTGATTCATAAATTTGTAACACATAACAATATTTCTATCGAGGTAAGAAGATTATAAATGAGTGTGGTATATAAAATACGCATTATATTTGCAAACATTATCACTATTCTATGTTTTATTGCGCTACCAGCAATTGGACATGAATTTTGGATTGAGCCAAAAAAATACACGCTTGTTCAGGGCGATATTTTAAGTGCCTCATTATTTGTTGGACAAGATTTTACTGGTTATGAAATGCCGTATATAGAGAATAATTTCACTAGGTTCGAGATTATATCCTCAAAAGGCGTTCAGCAAATAAATGGAAGAATTGGTGACCGGCCAGCATTAAATGTTATTCCTCTTCATGGCGGATTATCTGTAATACTACACCAATCAACAGCTACTTATCTGACCTATAATAATTTTGATAAATTTATTAGCTTTGCCAAAGAAAAGGGGTTTCCTGAAATACCAAGCCAGCATTTAGCTGCCAAATATCCTAAAACAGGCTTTAAGGAGAGCTATACAAGATTTGCTAAAAGCTATGTCTTGGTTAGAAACAGTAATGGCGCTGATAAATACTCAGGAATGGAACTTGAATGGGTAATGGAGAATACAGATTTATCCAACACCTTCGAAGGACAGTTCGAATTCACGCTTTATTATGACGGAAAACCAAATCCAAATGCGCAACTCTCTATTTTTGCCAAAGATAGCGAAGGCGATGTGCAAAAATCAATTGGGAAAACAGACCAATATGGTAAATTCATCCTCCATACTAATCCTGATACACGCTATTTAATAGATTCTGTAATTATCCGAAAAATGGATCCCAGCTTAAACCCAGAAGGTGCGATTTGGGAGTCACTATGGGCATCAGCGACTTTTAAAACTGATAAATAATAAACGCTTCAAATTTAGTAATAAAGTGTAACGATATGTTTTGCCTCAGCAAAAAAAAGCCACCGTTCGATCAAAAGCCCAAATAGGTAACTTATGATTGCAGCAAAGCTAAAAACCAATGCATAGCTGGGATTAACAAAAACAAGCAACAGCAATAAAGCGGGCATAATAAAACCCGCCAAAGCGGCATAACGGCGTAATTTCAAAGCGTGTTTGCGTGCAATATGATAGCCCATTTCCCTCATCAGATAATTCTGCGTTTGGTTTGCCGGCTCTAAATTTTGCACCTGTGTTTGGGTTTCAAAGCCGATAGCATCTGCCTTAGTAACGCCAAATTCTGCGCTATCAACATAACGCCAATACACCCATTTTAATATGAGTGATGCTTCTAACATCCCTATCGTTATTACCATTATGATTTGATTTACATCATATCCGAACAACGCACTCAAAAATATCCATAGTAAAAGACCACTTGTAATTGAAAGCACACAATAGATAGGTGTTGTAAGGGAGTAATGCCATGCTGGAATTGTTCGCAAGCTTGCATATATCTGCCCGGTACAAAAAACAGTTGAGATAGCAAATAACCCTGCAACACCGCCAATTACAGAAATATAGGTTTGGATTTCGTCTTTCCATAATTCGGCCCATAATTCGGCCCATAATACTGAATTTTCTGGCACAAACTCAATGCCCCAGATAAGCGCAAGTAACAAGGCTGGCACATAGGTTAAAACTGCCAGCACACCTTCACGTGATAACCATGATGTTCGCCACTGGCTAAGCGCTCTCCATGCCCGCTCTGGCCGCCCAAGATGGCTGGTAGAGGAAATAAGCCCAGCGGTTATTAATATAAGTGAAATTAAAAGAACAGATATGTTCATTAATACTGATGCCGCGTTAAGGCTGAATAAACATAAAAGCCCAAGCACAGCCAAAAGGCCGTAGCCAACACCAGACAAAACCGTAAATAGAATGACAGAATATGCAGGGTTCATGCTCTATGCCTAACGATATGCCTAACGACATGAGGATTATCTAACAGAATTTTGCGCCTATTAGCTAACTGCATTATGATAATTTCTTATCTAACCAAGAGAAAAAATTATCTAAAACCGCATCGCTTGAGCGAATTTTAGAACCAGATGAATAGTGCTCATTAGTGGTCTCACCCCTATCTGATAGTTGTTTTTTGCGCGGCGGAAGGTATCTATTAACAGGCTTGTAATCTAGTGATTCCATAAGCGCGACACCGCCCCGCTCTTGAGATAAAATTGACACTTCACTATGCGGATCAGAAAAATCGCCAAATAATCTAGCGCTCGTCGGACATGCAAGCACACAAGCAGGCTTTCTGTCCTCCTCTGCAAGCTCCTCATTATAAATTCTATCCACACAAAGAGTGCATTTTTTCATAATGCCCTGATTATGGTCATATTCGCGTGCGCCATAAGGACAAGCCCAAGAGCAAAGCTTACAGCCTATGCAGGTTTCTGGATTAACCAGCACTATGCCATCTTCCTGTCTTTTATAACTTGCGCCTGTTGGACAAACACTCACACATTCTGGCTGTTCACAATGAAGACATGAACGCGGGAAATGAACTGTCTGGGCTGTCATGCCATCATTTACCTCATATCCATGTACCCTATTCAGGAATACCCCATCTGGGGAATCACCATAGGAATCAAAGTCAGATAATGGCAACATATCATCCGTGCTGTTCCATTCCTTACAACTTGTAACGCAGCCATGACATCCAACGCAAATATCAAGGTCTATCAGCAATCCAAGTTTTTTATCGGTCTGAGAAGGCAAATTGGTCACTTTATTTCTCCCTGGAATTCTCTCCAGAATTCTCCCTGGACTTCTCTCCAGAATTCTCCCCAGAATTCTTTCTGCAATTCTCTCTGGCAAACATAAAAAGCACGATGCATCATGCCCTTGGCTTTATATCAGCATTAATAGGTGCAAAATAGGGCTCGGAGCGTTGCTCAGAAGATGGCTTAGCTTTTTGAATATGTACTTTTAAATCATACCAAGCCGCTTGGCCTGTGATAGGGTCTGAATTACTATAATGATACCCACCCTCTTTTTCTGGCAATAGGGCTGAGATCAGATGATTTAGAAGGAACCCTTTTTTTATTTCAGGAGAGTCATTATCAATCCCCCATGCCCCTGCTCTTTTACCAATTGCATTCCAAGTCCAAACAGTATCTCGCTGACAACCAGCCATTAATTTTACCTGACAAATTACTGTGCCAATATGACTTGAGACTTCAATCCAATCATCATCTGCAAGCCCTAAGTCAGCCCCCCTCTTAGAATTCATATATAGCTTATTGGCATTGGTGATCTGACGAAGCCACGCATTCTGAGAGCCCCATGAATGATACATATTCATCGGGCGTTGGCTTATGGCATGAAAGCTATAATGTTGTTCATCTAAACTGCTTTCTTCAAATGGCGGATACCAAAATGCAACTGGATCAAAAAATGCAAGAACCCTTTTTTGATGTATGGCAGGCGGTGTAGGATTAATTTTTCCATCCGCCGCTAATCTGAATTTCTGCAATGCCTCACTATATAATTCAAATATTATTGGTTTTTCTGAGCCCATAAACCCCTGATTTTTTGCCCATGCAAGATAGGCTTTATTAGCCTGTTTAAAATAGCGTGCATCCGCAGGAACTGGGCTTGAGAAAAAACAATTATTTTCCTGATACTTCTTGAGCTGTTCTGGGTTTGGAGCGCCTATGCCAGATTGCTCTCCCTTTTTTCCGCGCCAGCCAGATAATGGGCCTATGCCAGCGCCTCTCTCATGATTTACAAGGTAATCAGCATAATCAGCATATTTAGCACTCGCATCATCATTTACCATCCCTGGCAAGCCAAGGCGTGCTCCTAATTCTATCAACACAGTCTGAAATGGGCGAACATCTCTGTCTGCTTCTACGACAGGGTGTCTTATCGCATCAATTGCGGCATCAGGCTCAGATATTGGTCTATCAAGTAGTGATATGGCATCCCACCTCTCAAGATAGGTGGTATCTGGAAGAATGAGATCTGCATAAGCAACTGTTTCCGAGTAATAGGCATCCGAATAAATTATTCTTGGTATGGCATATTCGCCAGTTTCAGGATTGATTTTTGTTAAGTTTCTAAGTGTTTCTGGAATATCCATAGATGAATTCCAGCCCATATTGGCCATATATAAAAAAAGTAAATCCACATTATAAGGTGTCTGATTTGCCGCGTTATGTATCACCATATGCATTAATCCATGAGCAGCAAAAGGCGCTTCCCATGAATATGCCTTATCTATTCTAAGCGCGCTGCCTTCGTCATCTACAAGCAAATCAGATGGGGATGTAACAAAGCCCAATGGCGGCCCTGGTAGCGGCTTTCCAGGGGTGACATCACCGTGCTTGCCAGCAGGGCGCAAGGCTGGCGGCACTGCTTTTGGAAAGGGCGGCTTATATCTAAATCCGCCAGGACAATCAATTGCCCCTAACATTATCTGCAAATAGTGAATTATCCTGCAACTATTAAAACCATTTGAGTGTGCAGATATACCGCGCATTGCATGCATAGAAACAGGTCTTCCAACCATTTCACTATGCTGTGTTCCTGTCCAATCTGTCCATTCCTGTTCCAAACGCACTTCTTTATCAAAAGCCGCTTTTGCTAACTCATCTGATATCCTGATAATGGTTTCTTCTGCGATACCTGTTTTCAAGCTTACAGATTCTAAGGAATATTCCTCGCTTAAAAATCTGTCTGCTACCAAAGCAAAAGAAGGCGTTGCAACCCGCCCATCTGCAAGCTCATACGCACCATGCAACGCATGATTTTGTGATTTCTGATTAGCACTAACAAGTGAATTACGCTGTAAATCATACGCAAATGGATTGCCTTCATCATCTCTTGCAATAAGACCATGATCTGCATCATCTGGTGCATTTACAACAAGCCAAGTAGCATTTGTATAGCGTTGCAGGTAATCTGTATCGATTGCGTGATTGGCTAATAGCTGCTGTACTAATGCACCAGCGAATAATCCATCTGTTCCTGGCTTAATCCCAATCCATTCATCTGCGACTGCTCCATATCCAGTTCTAACAGGATTAATAACCGTAATCTTAACCCCTCTTTTTTTCAGCTTTCCTATCGCTCTTTTAATGGGGTTAGAGGCATGATCTTCTGCAACGCCCCAAAGCATAAAATATTCTGTTAAATCCCAATCAGGCTCCCCAAACTCCCAGAAAGAACCCCCAAACGTATGCAGACCTGCGGCTGCCATATTAACAGAGCAAAACCCGCCATGAGCCGCAAAATTAGGCGTACCAAACTGAGAGGCCCACCATCCCGTCAAAGCCTGACTTTGATCTCTGCCAGTAAAAAATGCTAATTTTCGAGGGTCGCTATGTCTTATTTCAGAAAGCCATGATGTCGCAAGCGTAAGCGCTTCATCCCAGCTAATTTCTTCAAACTCGCCTGAACCGCGTGGCCCCACTCGCTTGAGCGGTGCGTGCAATCTTGCAGGGGAGTAATGTTGCATAATACCAGCAGCACCTTTGCCGCATAACACACCCTTATTTACCGGGTGCTCACGATTGCCTTCAATATATTTAACCTTGCCATCTTTTAAATATACTTTAATGCCACATCGACAGGCACACATGTAACAGGTTGTTGTCTTAATCTCGTCTGAAATTCGCTTTGAAAGCTCTATTTCTGGCTGTTTTAGCCCAGATTTTGCCATATCATAAATTCCTGCTATCACGCTGAAAAAAAGAGGGTATCAACTCATTTGTTATTTGACTAATTTTTTTAACTAATTTTGTCTAATCAAATTTGCCTAACCAATTCGCCTGCTGAATTTGACTAAATGATATTAATAATATTATTCCTCCGATGACAAATATAATATTTTAAACTTTTGCATTGAAGTGAATATAAATTTGACCCATCATCACCTAATGTCAGAAAATACTATGTTTCGGGAAGTCAAATGGCAAAGAATATTGATGAAATAAACGCAGCCTTTATGTCAAAATGTGAGGCAAATTACGTTCCGCTAAGTCCATTATCTTTTTTAGAGCGCACCTCTAAACTCTATCCAGAAAGGGTCTCCCTTATTTATGGGGAGCGAAAATATAGCTGGAGCGAAACGTATGAGCGGTGCGTGAGACTTGCCTCTGCCTTGCAAAAACATGGCTTACAAAAAGGTGAGGTTGTAACGGTAATCGCTGCCAACACCCCTGAGTTATTTGAATGCCAATTTGCTGTTGCAATGGCTGGTGGTGTTCTAAACACGGTAAATATCAGGCTAGATGCGGATACAATTGCTTATATTTTTGAGCATGCAGAGCCAAGAATACTTATCGCAGATGCTAGTTTTTCAAAAACAGTCTCATCTGCAATATCACAAGCTGATTACACTGAATTTGAGATAATTGATATTATTGACCAACAAGATAGCTCAAGCGCTTCTGCAACACCCATTGGCACCTTCAACTATGAGCAACTCATAGAAGAAGGCGATGTAGAATTTAAATGGCGGCTCCCAGAGGATGAATGGGATGCTGTATGTCTTAACTATACCTCCGGCACTGGAGGGCTTCCAAAAGGGGTGGTGTATCACCACCGAGGCGCTTATTTAATGGCTATGGGGACAATTCCTGCATGGCACATGCAGATGCATCCAACTTATCTATATACAGTGCCTATGTTCCATTGTAACGGGTGGGGACATGCTTGGATGATGACCTTACTTGCGGCTACCGTCATTTGCACACGCCAGCTTACAGCAGAAGCCATCTTTGGTTTAATAGAAAAACATAAAGTCACTCATTTTGGGGGTGCCCCCATTATTTTAGGTATGCTTGTTAATGCACCAGCACAGATTCAGTTTAAGCCTGCTTGGCCTGTACAAGTAATGACTGCTGGTGCACCGCCTCCTGCCGCTATTTTGCAAAAAATAGAGGCGCTTGGATTTAGGGTTATGCAAGTATATGGATTAACAGAGACCTACGGACATGTTGTGCAATGTGTATGGCAGGACAAATGGAACCCGCTTGATTTTGCAGAACAAGCTGCGATTAAAACGCAGCAGGGCGTACAATTCACACATACAGAAATGGTTGAAGTGTTAGACCGTGATACCAACAAGCCTGTGCCAGCAGATGGCAAGACAATTGGCGAAATTGTAATTCGCTCTAATACCATTATGAAAGGGTATCATAAGAACCAAAAAGCAACCGAAGAAAGCCTATCTGATGGCTTTTTTAGATCAGGCGATTTAGCCATTCGTCATGATACGGGCTATGTGGAAATTAAAGATAGACTAAAAGATATTATCATCTCAGGAGGAGAGAATATCTCATCTGTGGAAGTTGAAAATGTATTATATCGCCATGAAGGAATTGCATTTGCAGCAGTAGTTGCCAAAAAAGATGATAAATGGGGCGAAACCCCATGCGCATTTGTTGAGATGAAACAAAATGTTACCGCTACCGAAGAAGATATTATTACCTTTTGCCGTCAGCATTTAGCAGGGTTCAAAGCACCAAAAACAATAATTTTTCAAGAAATCCCTAAAACATCAACCGGAAAAATTCAGAAATACTTACTTCGGCAATCTTTGCAGGATACTGAATAATATTCCGGATAATATTCCGACTATCGCATTTATCCTGTTAGGGACGGGAGGTGGACGTTTAATTCTGCTCTGCCGTTCCTGAATCAAGTAAAGATGCGATACGAGTTAGCGTTTGGGGCGTTTTTGCGAGTTTAATAAAATTCGCACGTTCTCTTGCGAACATCTCTTGCTCGGTGATAGATTGCCGCTCCCCTTCTTTTGCAACAATTACATCTGCTATCGCCATGGCGGTTGTTAGATTATGAGGTGTAAACATGCCCTGTGATACGCCATTTTCCATAAAGGCATGCATTTTCTCTCGCATAGTTGGATTAGCCAGTTTGAATGTTGGTATTTCTGGCGGGGTATATGCCTCCTGCATATTTAGATTTAAAGCGCAGGCCTGTTCAAATATTCTATCCTTATTCATTACTTGGCAGTCCCTGTCTGGCAAGAAGTAACAATAACGCGCAGACATATCAGGCGACGTGCCTATTTTGCCGTAACCTATCTGCATCCAGCATTGCCAAGCAGCTTTATCCCAGTCTTGCATTTTGTTAAACCAGCGAAGATAGGTTTGCTTCACCCCTCCCCCAGCGGGCAATAAGCCAACCCCAGCCTCCACCAGACCAAATGTCGAATTAGTATGAGCCACAAGCGCATCACAATGCGCCAACACCTCAAATCCGCCACCGATAGCAAGACCAGATGGCGCGCCAATCACTGGCACTGGTAAATTGTTGAGTTTTGATACGACTTTCTGAAAATCCCACAGAAATTCATCCATTTCTGGCCATTCGCTATTTTCAATAAGAGATCTGAAATGATTCAAATCCACGCCTGCCGAAAAATGTTGCGCATCATTATGAATAATAACCCCGCTACCAGGGTCGCTTGCTACATATTCCAGCATTTTAACAGTCCCTGGGCGAAGTGCATTAGCCTTTGAATGGAACTCAACAAGGCGCATGTTATTATCAATTAAATAACAGCTTGCATCATTATTCTGAGACAGGACTGGCAAAGCGCGCCTCAGAATTTGAAGCCTGAAGGAGCCTTCTGGCAGACTTATAGGAACATACCCTCTATCACTATCACGCACAGAAACGATACCTTCATTGACCTGATAAAATGGTTTTCCAGATTGAAGCGCGGAAGGCATAGTAAGACCTGCATCCCCTATTAATCGATGTAAGTTCTCACCTCCGATAGCATCAATCATCTCAAACGGGCCACGTTGCCAGTTAAACCCCAATTTCATCGCATCATCGATATCTTGTGGGTTAGTCGTTATCGTGCCTAATAGCTGACCTGCATAACAAAAAATATGGGCCAAAACAGAACGGGCAAATTCGCCATATTCGCTATTATCTTGAACCAGCACTAATAATGCTTCTTCCTGCTCACTTTGTGCTTTGGCTGCTTTTTCAGCAATTTCTGGCAACGGATTAATATCGCGCCATTTTATATCTGAGTTATCATTTGCTGATACTTCTCTGACCTGTCTGCCTGATGGGTTTTCTGCGTAAAATCCGCCCAACCCCTTTTGGCCTGTATAGCCTGTTTTTATCAAAGAGGTTATTAGGTCAGGATCAGTGCCTACTTTCTGAAAATCATCCTGCTCTGGCAGAATTTGGCGCATGGATGAGACCACATCTGACATAAGGTCAATTCCGATCAAATCATATAACCCAAAAACACCTGTCTTTGGTATGCCCATTGGTCTGCCAAGAATACCATCCGCATCATCAAAGGGAATATGGCGGCTTAACGCTTCAAACAAGCCAACTTGCATCGCGTAGACACCAAGTCTGTTCCCAAGGAACCCTGGTGTATCGTTACATCTGACCACCCCTTTTCCAAGCACCACATCATTGAAATCAGCAAGCGCGTCCACAATATCCTTGCGGGTGTGAGCGCCAACCACTAATTCAAGCAAACGCATATAACGAACAGGATTAAAATAATGTGTGATGGCAAATCTCTGTTGGAATGCAACAGACATATCCTCCATTAAAACCGTGATCGGGATTGAGGATGTGTTGGATGTTACAACACACTCACTCTTTATTATGCTATCCAAGCGTGAATAAAGTGATTTTTTAATATCAAGGCGTTCTACCACCGCCTCTATAATCCAGTCATACTCTTTTAACGCCTCAAAATCACTTTCAATGGTGCCTGTTTGGATGTGTTTTGATACTTTTTTTGATACCAGCTGGGGGGGATCAGACTTAATAAGCCGCTCTATCGCTGCCTCTGCTGGGCTTATTTCATTTTCATCCTTTGCTGCCAAATCTAGCAGCAGAACATCTAGCCCTGCATTTGCTATCTGAGCCGCAATGCCACTTCCCATTGTGCCTGCACCAATAACCGCGATTCTTTTGAATTGTATCTTAGCAGCCATGATTATTATGCCTCTAATTATAAGCTATTAATTTAAGAATTTTTGAATTGAGCTATTAACATCATCTGGTTTTTCAATCGGAAGCATATGACCAGATTGTGCGATTTTAACACATGTTGAATTTTTAAATGAATCTGACATTTTAATACCCAATTTAACAGGCGTCATCTTATCATCTTGGGCAAGAATACATAAGACTGGCGCGTCAATTTCTGCGGCGATATTAGTAGCATCAAACTGATTACAGGCAAGCAGATCAGCAGGTAACGCATCTTGTGAATTTGCCATCATTAATTCACGTCCAATACCCAGGAGTGAATGACCGGGCTGGGATGCTGCAAAAAAATGACCCTGCCTGCCATGACCCCATTCTGTCATCATTGCAATTGCGAGCGGCAACGAGCTGTTAGATTTATCAAGCAGATAATCATTCACTTTTATTTGTAATGCGCCTGCAATCAATATCAGTTTTTCAGCTAAATCAGGATATTTATGTGCCAATGACATGGCAACAAGACATCCTTGTGAATGACCTACTATAATAGCAGATTTAAGATTACACTGAGCCATCAACCCAGCAACCCAATCTGCCATTTCCTCAATGGTTTCAAGAGGATTTCCTTTTGATAATCCATGACCTGGAAAATCAGGCGCATAGACATCATACCCTTCAAATGCAAAAAACCGTGTTTGCAAAACAAATGTAAGATGGCTTTGACCGCTTCCAGGCAAGAAGATAATAGCCTGATTGTCTATTGATGGTTTTTTGCCACCAGTAGAGATATAGGTTGAATGCCCATTCACTGTTAATTTCATAAAGCCATCCTAAAACACCAGTTTACCTAAAGCTTGCTAGCTGCTTTTAACCCTTGTTCAAAATCAGAAATAATATCGGAAATATCTTCTAAGCCAACAGATAATCTTATCATATCATCGGTAAGACCTGCTGATAACATGCTTTGTGAATCTATATGTGAATGTGTTGTGCTGGCGGGGTGAATAACAAGTGTCTTTGCATCGCCAACATTTGCAAGGTGAGATGATAATGTGACAGTTTCTATAAATTTCTTTCCCGCATCACGTCCCCCCTTTATTCCAAAGGTAATGATAGAGCCAGCACCCCTTGGAAGCATTTCTGCTGCAAGTTCATGTTGCGGATGCTCTGGCAGTGAGGGATGACGAACCCAAGAGATTTGTTCGTGTGAGGTAAGAAATTGTAACAGCTCTTGTGTATTTTCAATATGACGCTGCATTCTAAGAGGTAGTGTTTCCAACCCTTGCAGAATATGAAATGCGTTCATAGGGGCAAGACACGGCCCAAAATTATACATTGCTTCGGCACGAAATTTAGCCGTAAACGCAACCGGTCCAAATTCCTCGTAAAAATTAATATTGTCCATTGCGTAATGTGGCTCAGAAATCGTGGGAAATTTATCGGTGCTACCCCAGTCGAAATTACCACCATCTACCACAACCCCGCCAATCGCAACGCCATGTCCGCCCATCCATTTGGTAAGAGAATGGATAATAATATTCACCCCATTCTTAACAGGCGCCATTAAATAAGGGGTATTAAACGTGCCATCCACCATGAACAAAATCGAATGTTCCTGACATATTTTTGCAACCGCATCCACATCTAGTATGACAAGCCCTGGGTTTCCAATTATTTCTGAGAAAAAAATCTTTGTATTTTCCGTAATGGCTGATTTTATCTCTTCATGATTGGTAGGGTCTACAAATGTTGTGTGAATTCCAAAGCGAGGAAGCGTATATTTCAATAGATTTACATTAGCGCCATATAATTGAGATGAGGCAACAATGTGATCCCCTGCAGAACAGATAGTTAATAGTGCAGAGAATAATGCTGCCATACCTGAACTTGTCGCAGTAGCCGCCGCCGCATCATCTAGGGCGGCAACACGTTGTTCCAGAACAGCAACGGTTGGGTTTGATATACGTGAATATAAATGTCCCCCGACTTCCATATTATATAAAGCCGCGGCATGGCGTGTATCACGAAATACATAGGAGGTTGTTTGATGAATGGGAACCGCTCTTGAGCCAAATTCAGAATCTGGTGTTTGCCCCGCATGCAGGCTAAGCGTGTCAAATTTATATTTATGGCTCAATGCATTGCCCCTTAATTATTCAAGAAAACAGAGTTCTGGTTTTATGGTTTTATAGTTTGCTATGCGATTTGCCTATTAAGCCAGCTCACATCCATATTTAATATCGCATTATCATCATGGTTTATTATATTTGAATAGGTGGAAACGCAAGGAAGACTATGTTGTAGATAAATCTCAGCACATATTTTTTTTGCCTGAACAAAATCATCCGCAAGCGCTTGTTTATTTTTTATGGCCTTATCTGCTGATTTTACAGCCATCCACCCGCCGCATAGATAGCCAAGTTGCATCAACCAGCTTACCCCATTTGCAGCCAGAAACCTAGGATCGTTAGAGCGTGATAATAATCTGTCTAACGTATCGCGAACTTCCAAAATAGCATTTGATAGGGGAATAGAATAGACATCCTCTATATCCGCAATTTCTGTTTCAATCTCATCCAGAAGGTTGCGGATTGTCTGCCCCTCATCTCTAATGGTTTTTCGAAACATAAGATCATTTGCCTGTATGGCGGTTGTACCCTCATAGATTGGCAATATTCGTGAATCACGGAAATATTGAGCAGCTCCTGTTTCCTCTATGAATCCCATACCGCCATGTATTTGCACACCGTCTGAGCAATGTGAAACAGACAATTCTGTAATCCAACCTTTTATCACCGGTATCAAAACAGATGCTCTTTTTTGTTCTATCTCCCTCTTGTCACTTACAGAATTATCTGCTCTATCCATAGCATTAGCGCCTGTAAAAATGAGGGCCCTCATCGCATCTATTTCAGACCTCATCACTGATAATAATCTTAAAACATCTGGGTGCTGGTTAATGGCCGTACCCGTCTGTGTTGCCAGCGGCGTGCCTTGAACTCTCGTCTGGGCATAGGTTACAGCATGCTGATAGGCTCTTTCAGCAATGGCAAGGCCTTGCAGGCCAACATTGAAACGAGCATGGTTCATCATCCCGAACATAATCTCAAGACCCTTATTCTCTTCCCCGACTAAATAGCCGACCGCGCCATTATTATCGCCATATTGAATAACAGCCGTTGGGGAGCCTTTAATACCAAGTTTTTTCTCTATCGAAATACATTTCACATCATTCTGCTTATCAAGAGTTCCGTCTTCATTCACAAGGATTTTTGGAACGATAAACAAGGATATACCCTTAATGCCTTCTGGTGCTGCAGGGGTTCTAGCCAGCACTAAGTGAATGATGTTTTCTGCCATATCATGCTCACCGTAAGTGATATAAATTTTTTGACCCGAAATTAGGTAATGTCTTCCCTCAGGCACCGCTTTAGTTCTGATTTTAGACAAATCAGTGCCTGCCTGTGGTTCCGTTAAATTCATTGTTCCAGTCCATTTTCCAGAAACAAGATTAGGCAGGTACTTTCTTTTTTGTTCGTCTGATGCAGATTTCTGAAGCGCATATATCTGTCCCTGACTCAACAAATGACATAGTGCAAAGCTCATATTTGCTGAATGCCACATTTCACAGACAGCAGCGCTAATGCTCATGGGCATTTCCTGACCGCCCCATTCGCTTTCAGCCTCTAATGTAGTCCAACCAGCATCACACATAGCATGATAGGCCTCTTTAAAGCCATCTGGCGTAATAACATCTCCATTTTGTGTGATCTTAGAATTTTGCTTGTCGCCAGAATGATTCAAAGGAGCAAGAACAGTACTCGCAAATTTTCCAGCTTCATCCAGAATCGACCAGACTAATTCTGTGTCAATTCTGTCTTGGCTTTGGGCATCACCATTCTGGGACGCTACTATTGAGTCGATGCCAATTAAATGCTCAATAATAAATTTTTGATCCTGAATTGGTGGTGTATACATGATAGTGTCTGCCCCTTTTATTCTGAACTATCCTGATTATAGCATGAAAGCAGTGATTGACGCAGTTAAGAATCAACCGTAGCATTTCGGTTTATAAAATTTCTATCAATTTATTTTTCTTTTTTTTGCAGCAAAGATTTCACTCTCCATGATACCACTAAACATTGACTTGCCAAAGACCCACCGACTTGTTCAACTGAGCCCAGATTTATATTGGGGAAGACTTCCTCTCCCCTTTAGATTAAACCATATTAATCTTTATATAATAGACACTAACAATGGATGGGTTATCATTGATGCTGGTATTTATGGGGACCAAACAAGGGACTATTGGAGAACGCTTTTAGGTGGTTTTCTGTCTGAGAAACCCATAGATAAGATTATTATTACGCATCATCATGTGGATCATATTGGTTTTGCGAGTGAGCTAGCCCAAATGACAGGAGCGAATTGCTATACCTCTGCCGCAGAAAAAGAGCACGGGCAGTTTCTTTTTAATTTATCAGCTCGTGATTTTTCTGAACTTCTAGCATCACATTATACAAGATATGGACTTCCAGAGGCTGAGATTGTTCTAGGCCGGAATGATTCTGATAGATATCGACGGTTTGTACCAGAATTACCAGATTTCAAGGAGTTTTCAGAAACCAATGAAATAAATGGATGTAATAGCCAATGGCAATGCAGGCTAGATAGTGGTCATAGCTCTGGTCAAATTTCATTTATGAATGCGGCAGAATCACTTTTTTTACCAACCGATTTTCTGCTTCCTCGTATATCTCCTAACATCTCAGCAGATATGCGAAATACGGACAAAGATGTGCTGGGAGATTATCTAATCTATCTTAAAGAGATGTCTAACCTATCGCCAGCGATAAAAATATACCCTGGTCATGACTGGCCATTCAAAAATGGAAATGATAGAGCACAGGCATTAATAAACCATCATAATCAGCGATTGGAGCTTTTGTTATCGGAGGCAAAATTAAGGCCTATCAGCACAAGTGATGGGATAGACATATTATTTAATCGGCGTTTTGAGAGCCACGAATTATTTTTTGCATCAGGAGAATCAAGAGCTCACCTAACGCACCTGATGCATCAAGAAAAATTGGAAAAGACCACTGAAATGCAAAATGGGAACGAGGTTGATATCTTTATAGCATGATTCTTTTATTAATAACGTACAGCCTAATTTAGGACACTATTTATTAATCAAAACGCATCTAGCGATAGAACCATTTCCACATTTTACCAATGGAACTGTCTGAGCTGGGTTAAAGCTTACTTTTACTTTTTCAGCATTAACTTTTACCGGACCCATAACTTCACTCATAGCAGCAGGGATATCATCTGACTGTAAAGAAGACTTAAGTTCAATGGCTGCGTCTTTTGTCTCGAACGTAAATTCTGCGTTATAGGGGTTTGGCTGCTCAACCTCTTTAAGATTATTAAATATACCATCTCTATGTTCAAGACGTCTTATAATATCATCCACTTCCCAACCACATTCTGGTTGCGCTACAGGACATCTTGTCCTGAAACTACACCCTTGTGGTGGACGCGCAGGGTCTGGTATTGTGCCATCGAGTGCCGCGGTTACAGAAGTTACATCCGTCTCCAGATCGGGGCTGGCTGCTAGCAATGCCTTCGTGTAGGGGTGTTGAGGATTTTTAAAAATATCTTCTGTGTTGCCAGCTTCAACAACCTTCCCAAGATACATTACCACTATCTTATCAGCCATATGACGCACAACAGACAGGTTATGTGTGATAAACAAGTAAGCAAGACCTCTTTGTTTTTGCAAATCATGAAGCAAATTAAGTATTTGCGCCTGCACAGATACATCAAGAGCACTTGTTGGCTCATCTAGAACAATTAATTTTGGGTCTAGAGCTAGAGCCCTAGCAATAGATATACGTTGACGTTGCCCACCTGAAAATTGATGAGGAAACCGATAAAGATGCTGAGCACCCAAACCCACCTGCTCAAGCAAATTAACCGTTCTTGGAATAACTTCATTTTCTGGGCAAATTTTATGAACTCTCAGTGGTCTAGAAACAATGTCACTTACCAGTTGACGCGGCGACAATGATGCAAAAGAATCTTGAAATACCATTTGGCAGTTTCGCCTATAATAATTAAATAAATCACCATCTATTTTCCCTATATCATAGGAGGTTTCCAACTCTTGAAACTCTTCAGAAGATACTTTATCTCCCTCTTCACTGTCATTGTTTTCTAAGATAGAAATTTTTTCTGAAGGTAAATCAAAATATATATTACCTTCTGTAAGAGCTTCTAAGCCCGCAACACAGCGCCCTATTGTAGTCTTGCCACATCCGCTTTCACCAACCAAGCCTACAGTTTCTCCTGCCTTTATATCAAAGCTTACGCCATCAACTGCATGAACATGCCCAACAATTTTTTGGAAAACTCCTTCTTTAATAGGGAAATGCTTTTTTACATTTTTTACGCTTAAAATAGTTTTATCAGCAGAAGTCACTGTCGTTATCCTTTAATTTTTATCTTCTTAACATCAGCATGAATCATTATTCATTTTGTTTAGACCGTTTTTTTTATTCATACAAAAAGCATGATACTTTATGTGATTTATCTTTATTAGATAAAACCTTTAGTTCTGGATCGTTATTTTCACAATTGGATTTTTTCTGTTTACATCTGCTAGCAAACCGGCACCCCGATTTTGGGTTAATTAATTCAGGAACCATACCTTCAATTGCCTCCAGCTTTCCACGCTCATGCGTCATGGAAGGCAATGCTTTGATTAAGCCTTGAGTGTAAGGGTGCTTCGGATTATTGAAAATTATCTCTGCATCACCAGTTTCAACGATTTTTCCAGCATACATAACTGCCACTCTATCACAAATTCGGCGCACCAAAGACAAATCATGGCTGATATATAATACGGATGTTTGATGACGCTTTTGCAAATCTTTAATGAGGTCCAAAACCCTTGCTTGAACTGTCACATCGAGTGCAGTTGTTGGCTCATCAGCAATGAGCAAATCTGGATTACAAGCAATTGCTTGTGCAATCATAACTCGTTGTTTCATTCCACCTGATAGCTCGTGCGGATAACGTTCCATAATTTTGTTTGGATTTGGAATTTGTGTTTCTGCTAGAGCTTCGGTTACAAGGCCATCTATTGCCTTATCAACTTTTTTCCGAAAACCACTAAATGGCGGAAACTTCAACATCAATTTTGTGATTAAATTAAGTTCCTGACGAATATATTTTTTTAGTAAGTACCCATTTATTCCATCTAAATTATTAGTAATACCAGCCTTTTTAAATACATCATTTTCACGATGTTCCTGAAACACTTCTGCTAATTGTGTGCGAATGGTAAGTCCAGGATTAAGTGCCTTTCCTGGATCCTGAAAAATCATCGCAATACGCTCACCTCTCAATTCACGAATCTGACTTTCCGACAAGCTCAATAGATCTAAAATATTTTTTCCAGTCTTTGAACACGCAACACATCTGGACCCATTACATTTATTACAATTCTTCTGACTCTTAAACAGAATTTTACCACCAGCCAGCACTCCTGGAGGGGTTTGAATTAACTGCATGAATGAGCGAGCAGTTACACTTTTACCACATCCAGTCTCACCGACTAGCCCCATCATTTCACCATCAACAATATCAAAGCTAACACCATCAACGGAATGCACCATTCCCTGCTTTGACTGAAAGTATACTTTGAGATCCGTAACAGAAGCTATTAAATTTTCTGACAAAGAATCGGATGTATATGCTGTATCTGGTGACATAATTTTACCTCTTAGTCTCAGTTCTCGGGTCTAATACATCACGAAGACCATCCCCAACCAAATTAAAGGCGAGTGCCCATAAAAATACCATCAATCCTGGAAAAGTAGATGCCCACCATCTGCCTGCAGAAATGCCAGCCTGTCCCTCTGAAACAAGGACACCCCATTCTGCTATACCTGCTTCGGACAATCCAATAAACGAGAGAGTTGCGCCAACCAGAACAATATTGCCCATGTCTAAAGTTGCTTGCACCATTACCGGACTAAATGAATTAGGAAGAATGTCCTTTAAATAAATCTGCATTTTTGAGTCACCCATTACTCTAGCTGCATCGACATATTCACGTTGTTTAATCCTGATGACCTGAGCTCGCATTATTCGAGCATATTTCACCCAAAAAACAACCACCAGTGCCAATATAATGTTGGTAAAGGAGGGACCCAATATTGCGGCTATAGCTAATGCAAAAATAAGTTCTGGGATAGATAAAAAAACGTCAACAACACGCATTAAGATTTCGTCAACTTTTCCGCCAACAATGCCAGCAATACTGCCAATCGTAACACCAACTACAACTGTTAGACAAACCACTATAAGAGACAATTTAAGAGATGTTCTTGCCCCCCAAACAACGCCATAATACACATCTCCACCTCGATTGGTGGTGCCAAGGACATGCCCAGGAGTGAGTGGCGCAGAACGCGCAGCTTTCCAGTCACGTGGCATCTGATATGGATCTGGCATATTGGGCTCTGTAATTATTGGCGCAAGCAATGCCATCAAAAGCATCAATATAACAATTATTAGACCAATTACAGTAGTTGGGTTTTCTAGCACATTTTGTATAATTTCAAGATTACGCTTTAGGCGAACCTTAAACGCGGAATCATTTAAACCCTCGATGGCGACAGAGCTAGTTTTTAAGTCTTGTGACATATTACTCTCCTAAAACAACGCGTCGATCTAGATTTGCGTAAATAATATCCACGACCAGATTCACAATCAAAAACAAGATACTTGTAAACATAACATATGTCATGATGGTTGCCTGGTCTCCGCGAAGGACAGCCGAAGCCATCCAACGACCTAAACCAGGCCAACGAAAGATGATTTCTGCTACAACTGTTCCCTGAAGCAAAAATCCAAAGGTTAATCCGATAACCGTTACAGTTGGAATAAGCGCATTTCTTCGTGCATGTTTTTTTAGAACGACTCGCTCTGCGAGGCCTTTTGCTTTTGCAGCATCCACATAATCTTCCTGTAATTCTTCAATAAGAGAAGAGCGCATCATTCTAGCAATAATTGCTGTTGCACCGTAGCCTAAAGCCACAGCTGGCATAATTAGGTGCCAAACCGCATCCCTAAACGCGGCGAAATTCCCTGCTAATAAAGCATCAATAGTATAAAAACCAGTTGGGTGCGGTATAGCCTCGAATAAATTGGGGTCACTTCTGCCGATGGGAAACCAACCAAGCCAGACCCAAAAAATAATTAACAATAAGATAGCAAACCAAAAAAGCGGCATACTGGCTCCACTTACAGATACTACTCTGATTATATGGTCAGCTAGTTTGTTGCGCCTTGCGCCTGCAAAGGTTCCTAAAGCAATTCCAAGAGACACTGCAACTATACCTGCTGCGATGGCGAGTTCCATGGTGGCTGCGAACTTCTTGGGAAACACGTCAACAACTGGAGCCGAAGCAACACCCGACCACCCAAGGTCACCTTGAGTTACGCCTTTAATCCAATAAAAATATTGCACAGGCACTGGCTTATCCAAATGAAATCTCTCCTTCATTTCTTGTACCTCTGCGGGGTTCATCTCATGAGAGAGGTAGATTCCGATAGGAGACCCCCCTATCCGAGTAAGCGCGAAAACAATTATTGATGTACCAATGATCAAAACAGGCAAAACTAATAGTCGCCGAATAATATAATCTCTAATTTGCATAATTTATTCCGTTTAGAAGTGCGCGAAGCATATGTATTAAATGAATTTTCTCACAACAATTTTAGTCAAGCCCTTAATTTGTTTTTTCAAAGGGATATTGATTTAAGGAGGAAGAGGTCAACCACAAGATACTTTCGCATCTATAAGTGCGGTTGACCTTTTTAAATATTATTTGTCTAAATATGCGAATCTCAAACTAGGACGAGGCCATAATGGATTCATTTGGAAACCTTTTACCCAACTGCGATAGGCCATTGTAACGCCTTCCTGAGCAGTTATTAGCCACATTGGATCATCAAACAATAATCTCTGAAGTTCGGAATACATTGCCGCTCTTTTATCTACGTCTAATTCGATAGAAGCGCCGTCAATTAACTCAGCAACTTTCTCTGGATTACGATAGCCATTGGCAAAACCGTGCACTTCGCCCCACTCACCGTCGGGATGCTGATAAGCGCTCATATATGGATGAGGGTCGGCAAATGGATCTGCGTTTTTAACCCACATTGCATATTCAATTGGATTTTGAGCATGCGCTTCATCAAAAACAGCCTCTGCAACCGCAAGAACATTGATTCTAAAATTCGGGTTCAAACCCTCCATAGAGTCTTTAAGAACCAGCGCTGCATCTGCAAACAAGTTAGATTCCTCAGTTATCACAGAAACAGAAAAACCCTTATCCCAGTAACCGGCTTCTCTGAACAATGCTTCGGCTTTGGCTTTGTCTTGAGCACCATAAACTGGGGCATCCGCATCATGTCCAAAAATACCGATTGGCAAATAATGCGGATTGAATTGTCCAAACCCAGCTAAAGGACCGTATAAAAACGCATCATAATCAAATGCGTAGTTAAAAGCCTGACGAATTCTAGGGTCATGAAAAAAATCAGTTGGAATAGTATCTTCTTTCGGAAGTGACCCTTCAGGAATGTTCAAATTAAAGCCAACATGAATAGGCTCAAGCAACAAGCCACCAGTATGGAGTGTTACCCCATCAGCCCCTTCGATATCTGCAACAAATGATGGATCGGTTTCTATCGTATCATAATTTCCAGCACGAAGACCTAGAACACGAACATCAGGCTCGGCGCCGATTTCGATTCGCGCTGCTAGCTTTGCATTTTCTCCCCAATAGTTTTCATTTATATCGAGAAGAATATTTTCTCCACGATTCCATGCCTTTAATTTATAAGGACCTGTTCCAGCAACATTTTGTGCCATGTATTCGTTTGGCTCTCCAGCAACTACACCGCCATTAGCCATTACTGCATCTTGACTAACAATTGATGCTGCCATTGAGACAACTGTGCTGTTCAAAAAGCTAGCACTCGGCCCAGACAAAGTTACCTGGAAAGTATAATCATCAATAACTTTTGTGTCGGCAACAATGTCGGCAATAACTCCTGCCTGACCTTCAGGCAAGTCCATTTCAACGATTCTATCCCAAGAAAACTTAACGTCGTCAGCTGTTAAATCTGTTCCATCATGAAACACAACGCCTTCTCTGATTTTAAAGGTATAAGTCATCCCATCTTCGCTGATCATTCCGTTCGCAATAGTTGGAACTGTTGACGCAAGGCCAGGAATCAACTGTGGACCAGAAGGGCCAAACTCTAAAAGTCTATCATAAACCTGCAAAATAACAGTTTCCCCACCTTCACCTGCTTCAACTTGAGCTGGGTCTAGCGTAGTTGCTTCATCATCTGCAGCATGGACCAAAACACCAGGATTCTTAACTGCCTGAGCCTGCGCTCCAACAGATAGAAAAATACCCAATAAAATGGTTTGAGTAATAATTAATAATTTTTGCATACTTCTCCCCTTTATTAATCTTTCTAAAACGATTATCTACGTAGGTTAAAGTCAGAATCAAAATGGTGCAAGTTTTATCGATAATGTTTTTTAATTGAAGAAAAATAAACACATTGCATTATTTACCATTTCCCTATAATTTTTTTCTATTAATCTCAGAGCTTTAAAAAAAATCAGATGCATGCCTCTCAAACGTTATCAATTAGTATTGGGATAATTGCGGTGATAATGTTTGCTGGAACATTCCCAGCAACCAAATTAGCTCTTGATTTATATCCTCCCATACTTGCAACATGCTTACGCGCATCAAGCGCTAGCATATTTGCTCTAATTTTTATCATAACCACTTTTTTCTTGAATGAACAAAAAAGAAAGATTTTTAAGGAATCAGAAGAGTCAGGAATAAATCAATCTCCAATTATAATTACCAACATTCCTTCAATAGCTCAAATGCGCGATTTATTATTTGTTGGCATGATGCTTGTTTTTGGTTTTCCTGGAGCCGTTGCTTTTGCGCTTGCTAATGTATCAAGCTCATATAGCGCTGTAGTTTTGGCTATGTTGCCATTATTTTTATCTGCAGCCGGAGTTTTAATTGCTAAAGAGCGCCCACCCATTTTGTTTTGGGCATGCTCAATCATAGCGGCATTCTTAGTAACAAGCTTTATGCTTAAATCACACTTTTCTCAGATTTACAGCCTAACAAATACCTCCCAAAATATAATGCTTGGCAATTTTTGGCTTTTCATAGCTTGTTTTTGCGCTGCGGTAGGATATACAAAAAGTGCTACACTCAACAAACATATGTCTGGATTCACTGTAATATCATGGGGATTATGCTTGACTGCGCCAGTTTCCATTTTATTTACTTTTTTTCTCTGGCCAAGCAATCTTACTATCAGCGATGCTATCCAACATGGAAGCTCATTTTGGGGAGTGATTTATTTAGGGCTTTTTTCGATGTTTATAGGCAATTGTTTGTGGAGCATTGCTCTATCCAGGGGCGGTATTGCAAAAATTGGTCAATTACAATTTCTTCAACCATTCATTACATTATTTATATCATTCTGGTTATTAAATGAATTAATAACATTTGAGATGGTCATCTTCGCGGCGAGTGTGACAATGGCGGTTGTAGTGGGACAGCGCGAGAGGTTTAAAGCACATTTGACATGATTTTTTAAAACAACCCGTGCTCATTAAAAGACAGACACCAATTAATAAATAATATCCATCATTAAATGCTAAACTCAGCTATTATTACTTTTTTTGGGTAAGAATTTGGCCACTATATTTTTTGGGTAAGAATTTGGCCACTATATTTCAGAAAAAAGTGAATTTTTTATTTTTTGCTTGACCTTACAAACTTAAACTTGTCCAATTTTTTACCGTTGTTTTTATTGTCTCACAATTCAGGAGGAAAATCATTTGCCTGCATCTAATGAAAATATCATAGTCGCGGAAGATCTCACGATTTCTTACGACCTGCATCGCGAGCGAAAAAAGTTAATTGCTTTGCAAAATATTAGCTTAGATATAAAAAAAGGTGAGTTCGTCGTGTTGGTTGGGCCTTCTGGATGTGGTAAAACAAGTTTTATTAACGCTATTTCTGGATTGATTCCTAAATCTGGTGGAAGTGTAAAAGTTAGAGGTGAAGAGGTAACGGCTCCTGGCCCTGATAGGGCTATGGTATTTCAGGATTACGCTTTGCTGCCCTGGCGTACAGTCGAATCCAATATAAGACTTCCTTATGAATTACAAAACCTTGGTTTGTCTGAAGAAGAAAAACAAGATAGAGTGAAGAAATCTCTTGAACTTGTTGATTTAACAGGGTTTGAAAAATCTTTTCCCTACGAATTATCGGGGGGTATGAAACAGCGTGTTGGTATTGCAAGAGCGCTAGCCACAAACCCCGACATTCTTCTTGCAGATGAGCCTTTTGCGGCTATCGATGCGATGACGCGGGAGGCAATGCAAGCCGAGATGGAACGAATTGTCATGGAGACAGGGCAAACTTGCGTATTCATTACACATTCAATAGACGAAGCAATTTTGCTTGGTGATAGAGTTGTTGTAATTTCTTATCGTCCTGGTAAAATCAAAGAAATTGTTGATGTCGACTTTCCCCGCCCAAGAATGAATAATTCTGAGGTAAAAACATCGAAAAAATACGCTGTATTACGTGACCATATTTGGAATTTGGTTAAAGACGAAGCGATGCAAACGACAAGGGGAGAATAAGTATGTCAAAAGTTGCAGACCAAATTACATATGAAACTGATGATCCAAATAGAATACAAGATGTTGGATGGACTTTTAGAGAAATATGGAGAAGAACAAGAGGATTTGTCGTCACGTCAGTAAACCTTATTATTTTCTTTATTCTTTGGGAAATAGTCACAACTTATGGAAATATTAACTCCCTGTTCTTGCCTAAGGCATCAGCCATGTTCCAAGAACTTTGGGTAGGAATGACTACCAGAGCACCAGAAGGAGCAGTGTTTTCTGGCAGTATATTGGATCATTTTCTTCATAGTTTTAAGAATCTGATGACCGGTCTTGGCATAGCCTGCGCAATTGGCATCCCCGGAGGCCTTTTAATGGGAGGCAATAAATATGTCGAATCAATTCTTAGCCCTTATGTTTGGGCCCTAGCATCACTTCCTAGAATTGCCTTGGTGCCTTTGTTTATTTTATTTCTTGGTTTCACCACAACAATGCAAGTTACTATCATTGTGCTTTCTGCTGTGTTTCCAATCATCATTAATGCTTGGGCAGGTGTTAAAACTACTGAAAAATCTTTACTCGCCGCAGCAAAAGTATTTGGCGCGAATAGAACCCAACTTTATTACAAAGTAGTTCTTCCATACACTCTACCGTTTATCATTTCTGGAATTCAGCAAGGGATAGGACGGGGTCTTATTGGTGTTGTAATTGCGGAGCTTTTCGGTGGTTCAAATGGTTTAGGATATTTAATTCAGCGTTCAGCCGATACTTTTAATACTGCTATGACTTTTGCTGTTCTGCTGTTGCTAATTGTGATGTCACTATCACTAATCAATTTCACACGATGGCTTGAAGCAAAAGTTGCTCCATGGCGAAATGTGAATCATCTGTGATGCCTACACAGATACCAAAATTTTATAATGAAATGGGAGGAAAGAAATGGCTCGATTAAAACAAAAAACTAAAATACTACTACCAAGAAGAGAGGTCTTACTTAAAGGCGGTTTAGGGGCACTTGGAATTGCGATCGGCGCTTCTGCTGTGCCGTTTAAAGGTGCTTGGGCAGTTGACTCTTCAGCGATAAAGTCCAGCGCAAGCACAATAAGAATGGCTGACTGGAACCCTAATTACGCTGCGCAATGGTCTTGGCGTCTTGCTCAATTCAAGGGATTTTATGAAAGTGCAGGAATTGAAGAGATTGATTTCTATCTAACAGATAGCTACTTCCCCGGATTAATAGGCGGAAGCCTTGATGTGGCTCACTCAGATGTTGACGTGTTATTTGGCAATAATGCGGCAAGTGGAAAGCCGCTGAAACTCCTAAGTGTATACCGTGATAAAGAATGGTGGATTATGGGAGTTGCAAAAGGTATTGAAACTTTTGAAGATCTAAAAGGCGGCAAAGTTTCTGGTGGTGGCCTTGGCGGGCGCAACACATGGATTCAGCGTCAAATCTTAATCCAAAATGGAATAGACCCAGATAAAGATGTTGAAATGGTACCTATGAAGGGCGGTTCTGATGGACGAATGAAAGCTCTCATTGCTGGTGTTCTTCAGGGTGCATCTGTTTTCCCTCGCCATGAAAATGGTCTTACAGAAAATGGCGGTAAATTTATTTCAGCTAAAATCTATGAGGTACCACAAGAAGGCTTTATTACTAATATGGAATGGGGTGATAAGAATGAAGATGCCCTTTATGCCTGGCAATATGCAGAATTGAAAGCTCGTCAGTGGCTATTTGACCCTGCAAATAAAGATGCTGCATATGCTGAAATGCGTTCTAAAGGCTTTGATATTCCACCTGAATTTGAGGCTCAGTATGAAACCGAGTTAGACCAAATTTGTAAAGATGGTGGCTTCACAGAAGAGTCAATGGATAGCTTTGCTCAAGGTGTAATTGACCTTCAGCAAGTACCTGCAGATTTTGATTGGCGTGATGCTGTAGATTTACGCTTCCTTCATGCCGCACAAGAATCTCTTGGTTTAACCAAAAGACCTGTGTAAGAAAATTAATTAAATAAAAGGGAGGGCCAGTTAAAAGTTGGCTCTCTTTTTATAAGCAAGGAATTTATATATGGGAATGCTTGTAGACGGCATTTGGGGGCCTGACGCCGAAGGAAAACAAGCTCCAGATGGAAGTTTTATTCGCCCAGAATCACCTTACCGTGAATTTATATCTAATCCAGGTGAAGGAAAATTTCCTGCCGAGGCGGGTCGGTATGAATTAATCGTTGCTTATGCCTGCCCTTGGGCACATCGCGCTTTACTATATCGGGCACTGCACAATCTTGAAGGTATAATTGGCGTTTCAATTGTGCACCCGGTCAGTTATCCAACTGGCTGGAATTTTAAAAAATATAGAGAAGTTGTCAATAACACTGGTATTAAACTTACATATTTGCATCAATTATACACACATGTTGATAATAATTTTACCGGTAAGGTTACAGTTCCAACTCTTTGGGATAAAAAAAATCAAACTATTGTGAATAATGAATCCTCAGAAATTATAAGAATGTTAGATGGCCCATTTTGCAAATTAACCAACCAATCTGAAAACAAAATGATAACCTCTTATGATATTAGAAAAATAGAAGAAATAAATGACCTAGTTTATCGCGGACTTAATAATGGCGTTTACCGTGTTGGGTTTGCTAAATCTCAAGAAGCGTATACTTCCTCTGTGAATTTATTATTTGATACTTTAGAACAGCTAGAAACCATTTTAACTGATAAACCTTTTTTACTGGGAGAAATCCCTTGTGAGGCTGATTGGAGATTATTTCCTACTTTAATTCGCTTCGACCCTGTTTATTATTTTCATTTTAAGTGCAACAAAAGGAAGTTACGCGACTATCCCAAACTTCACGCTTATATGCATCGCTTACTTGATGTTCCAAAAGTTAGAGATACTGTAAAATTAGACCATATTATTGACCATTATTATTTGTCACACCAAAAAATTAATCCCTTCAGCATTATTCCAGTTGGTGTTTCTTATGATATAGCTGATTTATAAATTAAACGTATAACGGAAATTTTCGATGATAACCTTATTTCATTACGATCGTTCAACTGCAGCACAAAGGGTCAGGCTAGGTTTAGAAGAAAAGAATATAGAGTGGAAAAGTGTTGTCATTGATACAGCTCTTGGTGATGCAAGCCAAAGGCCAGCCGATTTTCATAAATATAATCCAAAGGGTTTGATTCCACTTTTAAAAGATGGAGATGCAGCAATCCCTGAGTCTACCATAATTCTGGAATATCTAGAGGATGCTTATCAGAATTACGTGAAACTTCGATCTGTCAATCCCAAAGAGGTGGCTCAGATGCGCTTATGGATGCGTAAGATAGAAGATGGTATTCATGTTGCAAGCCGAACAATTGGTGTTTGTGTTGTTAACCGCCATTTTTATCAGAAAACAGATAAAAAACAATTAGCTGATTATTATGCAAAAATGCGCGACGGGGTAAGAAAAAGTAATGATAAAATTAATACAGAGATGGGCCTTGAATCACCACTTCTCCCTCCTGCTATTAAAGCATTTAAAAAACTGTTCACAGATATGGATATCCAACTTCAAAATAGTAAATGGCTAGCAGGTGACAACTACTCTCTAGCTGACATTTCCTTAGTCGTGTACTTAACACGATTAGGTTCTTTTCAGATGTCTCCATTATGGTCAGATCTCAGAGCTTTAAATAATTGGTTTGACAAAATTCAGGGTCGTCCTGCCTATCAAAAAGCTGTTATAGAATGGGGAGATATTACAGCTGAAAAGCGCAAAACAGAGGGGGATGCAGCGTTTGAGCAGGTTAAAAAATTGTGGAAACAAGAAAAATGAAACTTTTTTGCTATTTAGTATTCATGAAGATTTAAAAAGAACTAAATTTGTTTATAATTCAATGGGCTTTCATCAAAAAATAACTCTAGATTGTCCCAAGATTTTTTAAATAAATCTGCCCATGATTGTTTTGTAATTCCGGCAATATGAGGAGTATAAAAAACCCTCTCCCGAGCACCTTTTGATAAATTTAACAAAGGATTGTTCGAAGTTGCTGGCTCTTGACTATATACATCTATTACAGCGCCCCTGACCCGCCCCTCTTCAAGCGCATTAGCGAGAGCGAGTTCATTTACAACTCCCCCTCTAGCTGCATTGATTAATAAAGAGGTTGGTTTCATAAGCTTAATTTCATTTTCTGACAAAAGATTTTTAGTTTTTTCTGTTAGTGGCACATGCAGAGAAATTATATCACATTGACCCAATAAACTTTCTAAATCGCTAATTTTAGCCTTAATTTTTTTTGCTTCTACTGGGTTTGGTGAAAAAACATCAAAGCAAGAAATGTGACAGCCCATTAAATGAAATAATCTTGCCGTTTCTCTTCCAATACTTCCAAATCCGATAATACCAACATGCTGTTCTTGTAACGAAACCATTTTTTTATTCAACATTGTAGAACGAACAGAAGAATAATCTCCCTGTTGTACACCCTCGTTACCAAGATGTAGATGTCGTGACAGAGTGATTACCGCCCCAAGACAATACTCTGCAACTGCAAAAGCACTACCTCCTTGCACATTACAAACTGATATTTGATTATTTTCACAAAATTTAGCATCTATCCTATCAATCCCAGCACCAGTTACTTGAACCATTTTAATGGATGATTTTTCAAAAAGCTCATTTGGTATTTTAGGGCCCACAGCTGGAATAATCAGTGCCCGGGCTTTCTTGGCATGGCTAAGCAAATCAGGGTCATCCGGCTTCAAATAAGTGACCTTAAAACGCGATGGAGCAATCGCATTGAATTCAATAAAATCACTTTCCGGTCTTAGGCAAATGATCTGCTCTGATTTAATTTCAACAGAAGTCATCTATCTAATTATCCCCAAAACAAAAGTTGAAAAACATACTATTCTCCAAGAATAGTAACTTTACCAACTGGAAAAAAACATAATAATTTAAGTGTTACGACACCCGTATTTCGAGTCACATGTTTCTCATTAGGAGGCATGATAAGCGTGTCCCCTGCAAACATACGATAGTTACCAGTATCCGCATAAGTGCATCCCTCTCCATCAAGAACATAAATACATTCCTCAACATCAGGATGGTAATGCGGTTTTCTAGGCTCATTATCTTTATTTTCTGGAGCAATTTCAACTAATCGAATGCAAACATTATTGGCACCAGCGCCTGCACCCGCTATTTGATGCGAGATACGCCCTGGTAGCGATAGTTGAACAGATTCGCCCGAACCTATTTTATGGGCCATAGTTTATCCCTTTTTTGCCATTCTATCGAGTGTTGCAATGCCACCATTCACTTCCTCAAGAAGCGTGAAAATCTCTATCGCCTCAGTTGCAATAGCGGCTCCCAGATCCTCTAACATTTGTATCCCTTTTTCTATGGTTGCACGACTTGGGTCGCCATACCATCCGGTAGGGGCAATAGTGCGAATATCTGTTAACACAGGTTGATAAGAGCGCGTTCTTCGCAATTTATCCATTTTTGACCCATGTTTATGGTCCGATGAACCCTCAATTCTATCCAAATGCACTAAATCTGGATACGCTGCCAATATGGCAAGAGTTTCAATCTCACCACCATGAGTAAGACCTCCAGAGGTGGGGCCATATAATTCAGCTGCAACATAACAAGCCTGAACGGTTAAAACACTCAATCCACATTCACGATGCAACCTCTCTGCAGCAATTGCTAAAGAAGACGAATTACCTTCATGCCAATTAATAAGCATTAACTGCTTCGCACCATGTTGTGCAAGTGACTGACAGGTTTCATATACAACCCTAATATAGGTCTCATGAGACAATGTTATTGTTGCCTCATATGGCATATGAAATGGGGTTACACCTAAAGGACCACCTGGAATAACCAAGCCATCCATTTTTTCTGCAACACGTTCTGCGATAATATTTGCTGCGAATATATCTGTTCCAGCAGGTAAATGTGGACCGTGTTGTTCAACGCTTCCCGCTGGCAAAATAATCAAAGGATTATTGGCAAGCTGGGCTGCTACTTCTGGTTGGGTTAATAGCTCTAATCTTCTGCTTGATAAAATCACGTTGTTTTCCCTTAATCAAAGTTCAGACTTAGCAGAGGATATGATATCATCAACAGAGACCATTGCCGCATTTTCATCTATAGATTTTAGGGCAGCATAAACCATTGCAACAGCAATGTTGCCGTCATGTGCCGTTAGTTTATTTGATTTACCAGAGCGACAAGCTTCTGCAAAAATCTCCAATTCATCTTGAAACATATTACCAGAAAAAATTTCTAAATCTTCCCGTAATCCATATCCATCTTTACCACGCTGAATATATAATGAAGAAGTTTTATGTAAGTTTTCTGGCTCATCCCAAGAAGCAAAATCAAGTTCAAAATGCATTAATCCAGCTTGTGCAAAAACACGAGTTGAGAAAACACCAGGGGATGTCCAACAGCTTCCAACATAACCAAGAACACCGTTCTTGAAGCGAACAGTTGACATTGACTGGTCATCAACCTCAGCTCCCACAGGAGAGAGTTTTGAGGCAATAGACGACACACCATCCACATCACCTCCTAGATAATGTAGAATATCAAACATATGAATTGCCAATTGAGATAAAGGTCCGCCTGGTGCGCGGTCACGATACCAACGCCATGTATCTGGTGTTAACTCAAGTGCTCTCTCATTTGAAAAATTAGCTTCAATGAAAGCAAGCTTGCCAAGAGACCCATCATCCAGATTATTCTTCATCATCTGAATGCCTTTCAACAATCTTGCACTATGACCTACGGTCATTGTAACGTTATGCTCTTTTTGCAATGCTTCCATCCGCAAACCATCTGCTAAGATATTGGAAATTGGCTTTTCTGTGTAAATATGCTTACCAGCTTCTGCAATTTGTTTTGCAACAGTATAATGCTGCTCATTTGGAACTGTAATAATTACGCCTTCAATCTCTGGCATATCAAGAATTTCTGCTAAACTAGCATATGTAGCAACACCAAATTGTTGAGTGAATTCATCTCTTTTTTCTTGCGAACGAGAATGTCCAGCAATAATCTCAATTTTATCTGATTTCTGAGCGGCATTTGTTAGTACTTTTGCCCATCTTCCTAGACCGACAATTGCTAATTTTACTGGCGCTTGACTATTCATTTACTACTCCAAAAATTTAACTTTCAAATTTATCAAAACGATATTATCGTAATATGGTAAAGCCTCGTTTGGGACTCCTATTTTGTCAAGTGAAAATATGAAAAAAACTCATTCTATTTCCAGAGATGCAGCGCCTCTCAGAAGCCAAGCGCACATTTTTATTCGCGATAAAATTATTCGCGGCGATTATAAACCAGGCGCTAGAATAAAAGAGCGTGAACTAATAGAAGCGTTAGGAGTATCTCGCACTGTCATTCGGGAAGCAATAAGACAATTAGAAACAGAAAGACTAATAACAGTAGAGCCGCAAGTAGGCCCTCGCGTAAGGGTTATGTCTGCTACTGAAGCACATGAGATTTACCTAATACGGGCTACCCTTGAGAAGTTGGCTGTCAGTTTATTTATACAAAATGCTTCAAATGCAGCCTGTAAAAAATTAACCAATTGTTTCAAGCAATTTCAAAAATCCTTAGATAAGCAAACCCCAGTGATTATAATGAAGCATAAGAACGCTTTTTTCGAAATCATTTATCGCTATGCTGAAAATCAGGTTCTTTCAAGCTTAATTAACTCTCTTACCAGTCAATCATGGCGATGGCGCGCTTTAGGACTAACACATCCAAACCGGGATCCAGAGCGTCAGCAAAGAAGTCTTAAAAATTTATCAATGCTACATGATGCAATTCTGCAAAAAAATAGAGTGCGCGCTCAATCCATAATAGATTTGGAAGTACAAGACGCACAGGATGAAATTTTAAGATTAATTAACCTTGATACAGGAGTTCAATAATGCAGTCACATGCTTTTATTCCAGATGAAAACCCAACAAGAATAGACCATGCTGGTTTTTACCGAAGATGGTTATCGATGATAGATGATATGGATTATTTGCAATCTTTTGTTTCGCGGGTGGCTGGAACAAATGAAGAAGTATGGGTGCCTTTATGGAGAGAAGCTGGCAAGCATTATGAAGATGAAGGAGATAGATTAGAATTAGAAGGTGATATAAAAAGCGCACGCAGTTGTTTTCTTCAGGCACGCACTTATTACTCCATAGGCCGTTTTCCTGGTGCAATTTCAGCTGTTAAAAAAACGATAAGTGAAGACTGTAATCGTGCTTATGCAAAATCTTGCGCCCATCTGACCCCGCCAGTGCAAGAAGTAATAATAGATCATCAAGGATATCAGATAAAATGTCATCTGAGAGAGCCTAAAACAGCTGGCAAACACCCAGCAGTTCTTATTATGTGTGGTGCTGATATGTTTAAGGAGGATAGAGGCTGGGCAGGCGATTTCTGTATAGAAAATGATATGGTTGCTCTGATTATGGATGCCCCTGGTACAGGAGATAATTTACTACCTTGGGAGCCAAGCTCGGTTTCTGCTTGGATGGCAGCTATCGATTTCCTTGCTGAGCTTCCATCTGTTAATGCTAAAAGTATTGGAGCTTTTGGCATCAGCCGAGGGGGCTATTCGGTGATGCAGTTAGCAGGTCACTATCCAAAAATGGTGAAGGCAGTAGTGGCTTCTGCCGGCCACCATTTTGGCTATCAAATGACGGACCAAGAATTATTAAATTACGTTGATGCACGTTCAAGTCGGTCGCAATATAAATTTGGCCCAAAAGATGGTCCTGTCACCTTCCCTGAATGGAGCGTTGAGAAGGAAAATGAACTCTACAAACAATGGGCACTGCCAGAACAAGGAGTACTTGAGAACATTACCATGCCTATTTTGATGATTAACGGGAAAAAAGACCATTTAGCCCCAATTGGTAATATTTACTATATGCTAGAACACGGCCCAGCTGTAGGCAGAGAGGCGCGCATTTATCCTGATGCAGGACATTGCGCATTTAAATATTTTTCAAGCTGGGCGCCAGACTCATTTAAATGGTTAAAAGAAAAACTTTCATGAAACACTATTACTTTTGCTAATCGACAAAAATAGTTAACTCTCCAAGGCCCTCGATAAAACCAGTCATTTTATCTCCAGGCATTACTGAATTCACGCCTGCAGGTGTGCCTGACATAATCAAATCACCTGCAGCAAGTTCAAAATACTCGGATAATATTGATATCATTTCTGGAACCGACCAAATCATAGCAGCTAAATCTGAATCCTGCCTAATGTCCCCATTTACAGATAATTTAATTGAGCCTTTATCAATTACACCTGTTTTCTCAATGGGTATTAATTCACCACACGGCGCAGATTGTTCAAATGCTTTTCCAACTTCCCACGGCCTTCCCATGTTTTTTGCTTGCTGTTGTAAATCACGGCGCGTCATATCAAAGCCAATTCCATAACCAAACACATGATTATTCGCGTCAGCAACTGATATAAATTTACCCCCTGATTTCAACCCTACAATCATTTCCACTTCATGATGAACATCCTCTGTCATCACAGGATATTTAAAACGTCCGTTGGTAATAATGTTATCTGCATTTTTTTGAAAAAAGAATGGCGGATCTCTATCTGGATCATGTCCCATTTCACGTGCGTGTTCAGCATAATTTCTGCCAATACAATAAACCCGTCTTACCGGAAACACAGATTTACTTCCTTTTACTGGAAGTGTCGGCCGTGTTGGTTCTGCAATTACATAATCATTCATATTTTACTCTTCTTTGTTATTTTGAATGTTGATTTCGTTTATGGTTTATATGCCAAGCCTTACTGATGTATTAGTTGGCAATATATAAGTGGGATTAACGTTCAAGCTGGAATAATTTTCTGGCATTTTTTGCCCTCTGGTAAACTTATTTGTTATTTATTTTTGGATAGATGTGGGTATTTTTCTGTTAAAAGAGAGCCATGATAAAATGTCTTACTAAAAGCGGCATGTTCTTGAATCTTCTCAAGCCATTTTGCAACTTTGGGCAAATTATCCCAATAATAAGACAGATTAATATCCTGCATTCTAACGATTACTGGCATTACAGCAATATCTGCGTAACTAATGTGATTTCCCTGTAACCAAGAGTCGCCATGCTGCTCAATCCATTCGTCCATTCTAAGCACTGCACGCTGTAATCGTGATAATGCTTCATTCATATCTGCCTCTGAAAAACCTGTTTGACCCATTTTTAATAAAAATTCGCGTCTTAGCGGTTTTGAGTCAGCTAATGCTTCAAATTCTTCTTTGCTCATAGATTGAAAATGCGGCAAAAACGCAAGATTATAAGACGGGATTCGAATTGCGGGTGTAGGCACTTCATCAATAAAACGCATCATTGTGCGCATTTCAGCTGCAATAACAGGGTCAGCAGAGCGCATAGGATTTATTTTGGGACAGATATCCTCCAAATATTCCAAAATCACAGCACTATCTAGAATGGTTTTTGTGTTATGAACTAGTGCTGGTACTACACCATTTGGATTAATGCTTAGATATTCTGGTTTCAATTGGTCACCGCTAAACAAATCAAGTAATATTTCTGTAAACGGCAATTCTTTTATATGCATCGCAAATCGCACGCGCTGACTACAGGTGGATTGAGGCGCGTTATATAAGGTAAAATCGATGTCACTCATCTTGGTCAAAAATCCTTTTCAGCCTTATTTGATAATTAAAAACAAAGATACTCTTTTTAGAAATTTGCAATAGTTAACAGTAATTTTGGGCATTCTTGGCTTGTATCTTGTAAAAAATGAGGTATTAATCAACATCGACACGAAAAATATTTCATGCTCGAATAACATAAGTCTGATATACACCGATCTAGTAAATAAAAAGTAAATAAAATCCTATCGTCTAATGTAACATTAGAACATTAAAAGGGATAGGTGAGGAATTTAATATGAGCCCCATTATCGCAATCGAAGAGCATTATATCACCCATGAAATTCCCACATTAGTTGAGAATTACGCAGCGATGCCAGAATTCACTAGAAAAAGACTACATGACCATTTCGAGCTTCGACTAAAGGAAATGGATGAGGCTGGAATTGATATTCAAATCCTTTCGCACAATCACCCAGGGGCGCAAATTTTCTCCCCTGAAACAGCCTTAGAGCAATCTACATTATTGAATGATGAACTTGCCAAAATTGTCTCAACACATCCAGACAGATTTGCCGCTTTTGCCAGCTTGCCAATGCAAGCACCAGAAATTGCAGCTGATGAACTTGAGAGATGTGTAAAAACGCACGGAATGAAAGGAGCTATGTTACATGGTATGTTAAAGGGAGAATTCTTTGACTTACCTAAATTCTGGCCGGTTTTTGCCAGGGCAGAAGCATTAGATGTTCCTATTTACTTGCATCCTGGCGTACCAGACAAACGTGTAACCGACGCGTATTATCAAGATTATGCTGATGAATTTAAGGTTTTCAAAACAGCGGGATGGGGTTTTGGAATTGAAATGTCAACAGCTGCAGTGAGAATGGTTTTGTCCGGGATTTTCGAGAAACTCCCCAACTTAAAAATTATTCTAGGTCACTTAGGCGAAGGGGTTCCATTTTTATTAGATAGAACTCATGAGGGTATTACTACAAGGCAATCTCCTAATAACCGCCAGGTATCATTCAGAGATACTTTTTGCAAACATTTTTACATAACTACAAGCGGTAATTTTTCAGACTCAGCTCTACTATGCTCTTTGATGGAAATGGGAGCTGACCGAATTTTATTTGCTGTGGATTGGCCCTATAATAATAATAAAGATGGCACTGACTGGATAAAATCAACAAAATTATCTCCAGATGATTATCAAAAAATTACGCATCTGAACGCGAAAAAATTATTGAACTTAAAATAAATACCACTTCAATATTTTTTTAACCAAATCAGTGATTTTTCAGGCATTTGATGAAATATAAAAATTATGTTTGAAGTCATTTCAGACTACAGTACAAATCAGCTTGTCATTCTTGGCATTGCAAGCCTTATTATGGGAATGTCCAGAGGCGGAATAGGCGGAGGCTTTGGTTTAGTGGGCGTTTTGCTTGCAGCTCAAATCATGCCGCCTCTGACAGCTGCAGCATTTTTACTCCCTATTTTGGTGGTAACAGATCCATTTGCCTATTGGCTGTATAGAAAGAGTGTCCTTTGGAGCAGCATGAAAGTATTGTTAGCTGGGGGTGCAGTTGGGATGGTAATTGGCGCGATTACTATTCGTCTCATAACGCCTGATACACTCAAGATTTTCATTGGAATATTAGCATTTATTTTAGTTGCAGATGGACTAATCCGTCATTTTCGAAAAGTAAATCAGCCGAGAATACTTGGTCCGTTTTGGGGGCTTCTTTCAGGCTCTCTTGCAGGATATTCTAGTTTTTTAATTCATTCAGGGCTGCCACCAATTGCTGCTTATTTATTGCCTCAAAACATTTCCAGACAAGCTTTTCTTGGAACTGTAGCAGTATTTTTTAGTATCTGTAATTTTTTAAAAATAATTCCCTATTGGTATCTGGGTATTTTTAATTTTGATTTAATTGGTCTCACAAGTATTTTCATTCCCATCTCATTTGTCGGTCTTTTTTTGGGCAGAATTATAAATAATTATTTAACAGATAAAATTTTCTTCATTATTGTTTATATTACTATATTTGCTCTCGGAGTACGCTTGATCTGGTCTGTTTTTTAGTGCCATGATTAATATGTGTTTTAGATTTTAATAAACAAACTAAGAGGTAAAATTATGTCAGACCCGAAAATTGAAGCAGCAAAAGCGCATTGGGCGGGTAGAATGGTAAGCAATGGAATGCCACTCGCTGATTTTCAGGATGTGACAACCCAAACGCAAAGTTGGAATGATTGGTGTATGGCACTTTCTAACAGAGGAGATGTTCACGCAACCCTTGGTAATGATGCAGCGACAAACAATAACTATCTAAGCGCAGGCGAACATTATGTGACAGCCGCCGTATGTTATCATTTTGGAAAATTTCTTTTTGTGAATAATCCAGAGCAAATGAAATCAGCGCATCTAAAAGCCGTTGCAAGTTATTCAAAAGCACTACCTTGGCTATCTCCTCCCGGAGAACGTGTAACAATCCCTTATGGCTCCCACTCACTTTATGGTCATTTGCGAAAGCCTGACGGTGTTGAAAAACCACCTGTTGTTATATTAATCATGGGACTTGATAGTGCTAAGGAGGAGATGTTTAATAATGAATCTCTTTTTCTTAATAGAGGCATGGCGACACTTACTTTTGATGGGCCTGGGCAAGGAGAGGCAGAATATGATCTTCCCATTTGTCCTGAATATGAAAAGCCTGTTCAGGCAGTTATTGATTATATTCACACTCGCAAAGATTTAGACACTAATCGAATTGGGCTTTGGGGTGTTTCAATGGGTGGATATTATGCACCTAGAGCTGCAGCATTTTGTTCAGATATTAAAGGATGCATCGCCCTATCAGGGCCATTTGATGTTGGTCTTTGCTATGACAGTCTTCCTGGTTTAACACGAAGTTGTTTTGATTATCGTTCTGGTGGTAGTGACGAAAAAAATATCAGGCAGATTGCAAGTAGAATGTCTATGAAGGAAGTTGCAAGTCAGATAACGTGTCCTTTATTTATCGTATCTGGGGCGCTTGACCGTGTGATTCCAAGTGACCACGCGGCAATGCTTGAGAAAGCAGCAGTAAACGCGGCTGAAATTATTCATCTTGCTGTGCCGGATGGAGGTCATGTGGTAAATAATAGAGCATATAAATATCGCCAAGCTAGTGCTGATTGGATGGCACAAAAAATCCGTTCATAATTAGGTTTGTCCTATTTTTTTTCATACCTATTACTTGGTTAAAATATGAATACAGGAGAGGTATCATGAATTTAATGCCCGATTTTTCAATGGCCCTTGATACGGAACTGGAGCTTTTATTAAATATAAAAGGTCGATGTTTTAAAGATGAAGAATATCTTAATAGATGGAAGATCATTGAAAATACACTTAGAAAACATAACCTTGATAGCCTAATTATTTATGGTGCTGAGCGGGCTGGAACTGCTATTCCGTGGCTGACTGGCTGGGCTGTCTCTGCCGAAGCCGCTTTGATAATTTCACTTAATGCAGACCCCAAATTATATGTGCAATATTATAACCACATACCACAAGCAAATAACACATCCTTTCTTGCATCGGTTGAATGGGCAGGTCCAAATACCTTGCACACAATGTTGGCTAGGATTGCACAAATTAAAGCACAAAAAATTGGTGTCATCGGTAGGATGAGTCTTCCAATGACGAAAGCTCTTGAAGAAACCGGCTGTTGTTTAACTTCTCTTGATACATGGTATCAAAATGTTCGAATGATAAAGTCACCTGCAGAAATTGAATGTTTAAGACTTGGTGCCTATTTCTCTGATTTAGCTGTTAAATCTATTTACCAGAATGTTACCCCTGGAATGAGGGAATATGATTTGGCTAGTCTAGCTGAGAGTAGCTGGTTGGATCTTGGTGGGCAGGCACATATTCGCTATTTCATAGCTACAAATATGGACAATCCAGACGGTATGGTGCCGCGTCAAAATACCACAGGCAGATTAATAAGCAACGATGACCTTCTGGTTATGGAGATTAGTGGTGCATTTAGAGGTTATGCAGGTCAGGTTTTGCGTTCGATGTCGATGCGAAAAAACCCTGCCAGCTGGGTATCTGAGTTTCACGATGTCGCAGACAGCGCCTTTAGTGCTATTGCCTCAGTGCTAAGACCAGGTTGTTCTATGTCTGAAATTTTGGATGCAGCAAGCATTATCGAAGAGAATGGCTTTACCACCTGTGATGATTTAATTCACGGTTTTGGCGGTGGGTATCTGCCACCTATCTTGGGTTCTAATTCTCGTCCAGCTGGCCCTATACCTGATATCAATTTAGCACCCAATATGGCAATAGTCGTACAACCCAACATAACTGATGGCTCTGGCATGCGAGGTGTTCAAACAGGTGCCCTGTTTATAATAACAGAAGGAGGTGCTGAATGCCTTCAGCACTCACCAATTGGTTTGATGACTGCAAAATCTGCGTGAAAAGACGAGGCAGAATCTGCCTCGCCTCACATATTACATTTAAGTATTCTTAAACTTCTAATCCAGTTTTTACTTCGACATTTTCAGGCTCTAACTTTAACCCTGCTTGCAAAGCAACTGTCTCAATAAGAGCACTAAAGTCAGCAGCCAGATACGCTTCTGGGTCATCTTTAAGACTTGCAGAACCAAAATGCGTTTGAAGTGACTCTCTGGTTGCTGCTGTTACTGGCATGCTAACGCCCAATTCCCTTGCCGCCTGCAACCCCAAATCCATATCCTTGCGAAGAAGTGGTGGTGTAAACGTTGTTGTCCAATCAAGATTAACAAGTGCTGGCGTTTTGTACTGACTAAAAATAGACCCCATTACCGAATTATTGATGAATTCAAGGAATGAATGCCGTGGAACTCCTGCTGCCTGCGCGAGAATTGTGATTTCAGCTAAATTCTGAATGTAGACGCCAAGAAGCACATTATGAGCAATTTTACAAAAACGAGATAATTCTCCCTCACCTACATAAGAAACACCGCGCATTGCATAACATTCAATGATTTCTCTAACTTTATCGAAAGTATCTTTGCTACCCGACGCAACCGCAGATAATTTGCCTGCTTTTACACATTTCCCGTTTCCCGAAACGGGACAGGCAAGGAATTCAGAACCTCTATCTGTAACTGTCTTTCTAAACTCGGCTGACTCTGGTGCACTAATAGAAGAACACTCAACCAAAATTTTTGGCGTTCCCTCGCCAGACATTACACCGACATCGCCAAAATAAACCTGCCTCAAATCTTTTCCTGTAGACACCATGGTAAAAAGAGCATCAACATTTGCCAAATCAGAAGGCGCATCTACCAGAGAAGCACCTGCTTTAACCAAAGCATCTGCCTTAGACTTAGTTCGGTTCCATATTTTGACTTTATAGCCAGCCTTTATGATCTTCTCAACCATAGGGGCGCCCATTCGGCCTAGCCCTATCCAACCAATTACCATATCTTTGCTCATTAAATATTCCTTTCTGTTTGGTTTTTTCTTGTTTTTTGAGGTTTTTATAAATTGATATTCAATTCTATATTCTTCGTATTGCACATCTCAACGCAACAGTTCAAAATATAAAATACTTGTTTTTATTTAAACCCTGATCCACTGGCAAGTTATATCCACACCTGCATTCTGAATAAGATTATAAACGGGACATCTCAGCTCTGTTTCTTTTACTACCTCTTCGAGACGCTCTACTGCTTCTTGAGTTTCAACCTGAATTTCAACGCGCACAATCTTAAAATGTTGAGTTACCCCGCGCATTCCAAGTCTGCCTCTTATATCGATTTTATATTCCGCCGAAAAAGATAATTTTTTATACTCAAAACCCATTTCAGCTGCTGTTCTGTTAAAGGTAACAGATTCGCAAGCACATAAAGCTGACAAAACGCCTTGTAATGGAGAAGGTCCCTCGCCAGTTCCGCCATGTGCAACCGGCTCATCGAAGACTAGCGTTCCATATTCACCACAATCAGCCATCGTTTTTTGTGTTGCGAAATTCTCAGCTGTCACCATTTTAGCTCTGATGATAGGTTCACTCATATTCTGTTCTGTTACGTTTGTCGCCATTTACCCCCCCCTTGCCTATTTTCAATCTTCAAATAAATACATATTTTTCACTAGATTGCATTTTTTATAAAAAACAATACTCTATTTAATGATATTCAACATTCATTTCCTGATATAAGACATTTTAAATTTTATATGAAGCAGTGCGATGATGTTTCTTGCTACGCTACACATGCAACTGACGGTAAGGGTCGCAAAAAAAGTAACCTAATGTCAATTATATTACAATAATTTAACATTAGTCCATATGACGGTATTACTAAATGTAAGCAACAGCTGAATAGCTTACTCTATTTTTTGATAGTAAATTAATGAAATTAGTTAAAAGATTAAGCTTTAATTCATCAACAGCCAGAAAAACATCAGATTTAGATATTTTTGACCTTAAACATTTATGCTTTTTCTGGCATTTTGAAATATGAGTTTTTTATTGATTAAGAGCTTGTTTGAGATAATAATTAATTTATAGATATAAACAAATTTTAAAAATAATCGAAGATCATTGACGCAAGACAGGAAAACGAAATGACAAATGCTTTAAGCCCACGTATTCTTCAGCCAACTGATTCTAACCAAAATTGGAATTGGGACAGGCCTATTCCTGCTCTTGGCCATACCTCTGTGGATTTTGAAAGGCGTGTTGATCATGACCGCTTAAGGCGATATCGACTAAGCCGGGCAAAGAACGCACTAAAAAACTCCAATTGTGGCGCTATCTTAACGTTTGATGTAAATAATATCCGTTACATCACCGGCACTAAAATTGGAGAATGGGAGCGAGACAAAATGTGTCGCTTCGCCTTACTTGCAGGAGATGATGAGCCATATGTATGGGATTTTGGCTCTGCTGCGGTACATCACCAATTAAATTGTGACTGGCTTGACCCCGCGCATTGTCTTCCCGGTGTTGTAGGTATGAGGGGCACTATTCCTCCGTCATTTGGTTTAATGAAATATTACGCTGAAGAAATCGCCTCTTTAATAAAAAAAGCAGGCGTTGCTGATATGCCTGTTGGAGTTGATTATGCCGAAACAGCAATGTTTTTTGCGCTTCAGGAAGCTGGCTTAAATGTAGTAGATGGTCAACAAATCATGCTTGAAGCACGCGAAATCAAAAATGTGGATGAAATTCAACTTTTAAACCAAGCTGCCAGCATGGTAGATGGTGTTTATCATATGATTTGGGAGGAATTAAAACCTGGTGTTCGCGAAAATGATATAGTCGCACTTGCCAATAAAATGCTTTATGAAATGGGCTCTGATGATGTCGAAGCAATTAACGCAATCGCTGGCGAGAGATGCAGTCCGCATCCGCATAACTTTACCGATAGATATTTTCGTCCAGGCGACCAAGCTTTCTTTGATATTCTTCAAAGCTATCAGGGATATCGCACCTGTTACTATCGAACATTTAATATTGGATTTTCAACACCTTCACAAAATGATGCTTATGTCAAAGCGCGTGACTGGTTGAATGCAGCAATCGCAGAAATCAAACCAGGTGTTGGAACTGATAAAGTTGCAAGCGTATGGCCAAAGGCAGAAGAATACGGATTTCCGAGCGAGTTAGCTGCATTTGGATTACAATTTGGTCATGGTCTCGGGCTTGCCTTGCATGAAAGACCTATCATCTCGCGAGCGGTCAGCCTTGAAAACCCGATGGAAATCAAGACAGGTATGGTATTTGCACTTGAAACGTATTGTCCAGCTTCTGACGGAATATCAGCTGCGAGAATTGAAGAGGAAGTAGTTGTTACTGACAAAGGATGTCAGGTAATAAGCTTGTTCCCTGCAGAGGACTTGCCAATTGCCAACAGGTACTAACTACCAGAACATCATAGGGACTTTAAATCGTATCGCGATAATGATGTGCGGATAATAATTAGCGAGAAACCATGACGGATAAAAAAGATAATAGAGAAAGCTACCTGCAGATGTTCAAGCAGATGGTTCGAATACGTGCATTTGAAGAGCAAGCTAATCAGCTTTATCTATCTGCTAAAATGCCTGGACTTACTCATATGTATGTTGGACAAGAAGCTGTTGCAGTTGGTATTTGTGAAGCACTAACGCCGAATGATAAAATCACCTCTACCCATAGAGGACATGGTCATTGCGTTGCCAAAGGAGCAGATTTCAAACAGATGTTTTGCGAACTTCTTGGTAAGGAGGAAGGATATTGCCGCGGCAAGGGTGGCTCGATGCATATCGCTGATCAAGCAAATGGAAATTTAGGGGCAAATGCGATTGTGGGCGGTTCTGCTGGAATTGCAACAGGCGCTGCATTATCAGCCAAACAGTTAGGCTCCAACGAAGTATCTGTGTGCTTTTTTGGAGATGGGGCACTTGGTCAAGGCCTGTTATATGAGACCATGAACATGGCGGCTTTATGGAAATTACCTGTAATATATGCTTGTGAAAATAATCTATATGGCGAATATACCAAGGTTGAAGAAATGGCAGCTGGCGATCTTATGGCGCGCGCAACAGGATTTGGGATTGAGAGCTTTGAAGTAGATGGACAAGATGTTCTAGCTGTAAACAATCTAACCCAAGAGCTTGTTGAACGCGCCCGAAAAGGGCATGGTCCCTTTTTTATCCTGCTAAATACTTATCGATATTATGGCCATCATGTCGGCGATATAAATCGTGAATATTATCGAAGCAAAGAAGAAGAAATGTTATGGCGAAAGGAACGCGATCCTATCACAAACTTCACCCAGCTATTAGTCGAAAAAAAGATTTCAACACCAGAAGAGTTGAAATCAATTGAACGTGAAATAGAAACAGAAGCTGAAGAAGCGGTTCATTACGCCCTTGACGCTGCATGGCCGGACGCATCTGAAGTTGACATGCATGTTTTTGCTTCAAATTGAAGCATAAAAACCCAAAGGAAACAAAAATGAGAGAAATAACCTTCGGTGCCGCTGTTAACGAAGCTATCGCAGAAGAAATGCGGCTAGATGAGCGTATTATTGTCCTTGGTGAAGATGTTGCAGAAGCGGGCACACCTTTTAAAGTTTTATCTGGGCTGGTAGAAGAGTTTGGCACGCAAAGAATAATTGACACGCCTATTTCTGAGCCAGGTTTTACAGGAATAGCTGTAGGTGCCGCCATGACCGGATTGAGGCCAATTGTAGATCTTATGTTTGGCGATTTTCTGTTTCTTATTATGGATCAGCTCTGCAATCAAGCTGCTAAAACCCATTATATGTCTGGTGGAAAGCTCAATGTTCCCATGGTACTGCGCACTAATATGGGGGCAACAAGACGCTCTGCTGCCCAGCATAGCCAATCATTACATGCCCTTGTTGCACATATACCTGGCCTAAAGGTGGCTATGCCATCCTCTGCTTATGAGGCAAAAGGATTAATGAAAACAGCAATTCGAGATAATAACCCTGTGGTTATTTTTGAAGATAAATTGATGTATAATGATAAAGCAGAAGTTCCAGAAGAAGAATATTTAATTAATTTTGGTGAAGCCGAAATTCTACATACAGGAAGTGATATCACACTCGTTGCAACCTCCTCTATGGTACAACAAGCTGAAATGGCCGCTAAAACGTTGGCAAAGCAAAACATTTCTGCCGAAGTCATTGATCCTCGAACCATTTCTCCGCTTGATGAGACAACAATAATCAATTCAGTAAAAAAAACATCCCATGCTATCGTAATTGATGAAGGCCATCAAAATTATGGTATTACAGCAGAGATTGCTGCCCGCATTTCTGAGAAGGCATTTTATTATCTGGATGCACCAGTTCAGCGATTTGGGGCTATGGATGTTCCTATCCCTTTTTCTCCTGCTCTTGAAGACCTAACTGTTCCAACAGCACAGCAAATTCATGAAAGAGCAGTTTTGCTTCTTGAAGGAAAACTTTGAAAATGGCACATGAAATAATTATGCCAGCGCTCGGAATGGCGCAAGAAACAGGAAGGCTTGTTGCATGGCTTAAAAATGAGGGCGACACCGTGAGCAAGGGGGATCCCCTCATGGAAGTTGAGACAGATAAGTCTACCATGGAAGTCGAATCCCCTAAAGATGGTTTTCTTGTGAATATCTCAGCATTGGCTAATACTGACGTACCTGTTGGCGATGTGGTAGCGTATATTGTTGGGAATTTAGATGATGCGCCGGCTAAAGCAGTCAAGGCATCACCTTTGGATTCAGAACAAGAAGTGATTACAGTAAAGGAACCCCAAAACCAAGCAAGCAATCAGGCGGATGCAGATACAAAAGTTAGAATAGCCGAACCCACCTATAATCCAGTTAAAACAAATAAAGAGGCAAAAATTCTTGCCTCTCCAAAAATACGCTTGCTTGCAAAGGGCGAAAATCTTGATCTGCAAAATCTTAGAGATGCTGGCTATCCAGAGCCATTTAAAGCTAGAGATATCGCAACATTGCGGCGATTATCTATTCGACAAAATGTCTCCTTGCGTAATAATGCTGCTAGCCTTGTAGACAAAACTTCATTCAACATATTCCTATCTGAAATTAATTCTGCGTCACAAATTGCTATCTCCTCTGAGCTGGTTTTTGCGTCTTTTATTTCTGCTAGCCTTCGAGTTAAAACAAACGCAGATAATATAGGTATCGACTATAAATCAGGCCCCGAATTACAAAGCGTTATTTATAACAACCCTGACAAACAACAATTAGCTGAAATTGCGCCAGCAGACCACGGTATTCCGGCAACGGCAGAAGTTTGCGATCTTACATCTACTGATTTTATTCAGCTTTCAGGAGATACAAATTCAAATATCATTGTTACCATTTCTAATTTCACAGAGCAATTTATGGTCACCCTTGATTGGGATCCTAGTATTTTGTCTCAAATAGATGCGCTTGAATTGCTTCGCGACTTTAGTACTCGAATAAAATCACCATTAAAACAATTACTTTAGGGCTATTTTAAATGGAATATACCGACTTATATATCAATGGCAATTTCAAATCAGGTGCACAAAATGTGAGGTTTGATGTTATTAACCCAGCAGATGAAACTGTGCTTGCATCGGTTGCGTCTGCAGAAATTGATGATGCTGATGAGGCATTAGATGCGGCCCAGAATGCTTTTGCTGATTGGGCATCTAGAACACCGCGAAACCGCTCTGAGATATTGCGAAAAGCTTACGAGCTTATGGTAGATCGTTTAGATGAATTTGCAAAATTAATAACTCTTGAAAACGGCAAGGCTGGAAATGATGCTCGCGGAGAGGCAGCGTATGCAGCTGAGTTCTTTCGCTGGTTTTCGGAAGAAGCTGTGCGAGCCGATGGTATGATAACGCACGCACCTGCCAGCGGTGCACGAATTATAGTTCAACACAAGCCGGCAGGGATAGCTGTGCTGGTAACACCGTGGAATTATCCAGCAGCCATGGGCACAAGAAAAATAGCCCCAGCACTTGCTGCAGGCTGCCCTGTGATTATAAAGCCTGCATCGGAAACACCTCTAACAATGCTTGCATTAATGCCTTTATTGGAAGAGGCTGGTGTTCCAAAGGGAGTTGTAAATGTTCTTCCCTCCAAAAAAACAGGGCCAATAGTGGACCACCTTCTTCATGATCCACGGGTTAGGGTTGTGTCGTTTACAGGGTCTACAGAAATTGGCAGGGTATTGCTTCGTTCAGCCGCAGATCAGGTGCTTAAGCCAGCCATGGAACTTGGCGGAAATGCTCCATTAATTGTATTTGAAGATGCGGACATAGATGTCGCTGTTGAAGGTGCCATGCTTGCAAAAATGCGTAATTTAGGCGAGGCTTGCACAGCTGCAAACCGATTTTATGTTCATACAAAAATTTTTGATAGATTTGTTGCCAAATTTACAGCAGCAATGAGTTCCCTTAAAGTTGGGAATGGGCTCGACCCAGATACTGATGTTGGCCCTCTTGTTAATAAGTCTACGAAAGATAAAGTTGCTTTTTTTGTTCAAGATGCTGTTGCCCAGGGAGCTGAAATCAAACTTGGCGGAGAAAACATAAGTGGGCCTGGTTTTTACTACCCGCCAACGGTACTCGTAAATGTGCCTAATTCGGCCGAATGTGTAGCAGATGAAATTTTTGGCCCAGTTGCAGCTATCCAGTCATTTGAAGACACTGAAGATGTCATTAGACGGGCAAATAATACTCAATATGGGCTGGTCGCATATGTATTCACTGAAAATATGAAGCGTGGAATGAGTGTGTGTGAACGCCTTGATTATGGAATGGTTGGGCTTAATCGCGGTTTGGTCTCAGACCCTGCTGCACCTTTTGGTGGAAGCAAGCAGTCCGGCCTTGGCCGCGAGGGTGGGCATGAAGGAATGCATGAATTTATGGAAACACAATATATTTCTGCAAGCTGGTAGGAGATGGAATGCAGTAGCGATACGTTAGAGTTTGACCGCTTTTACTAATACTAAAATTGCTCCTATTTCTAATGCATGTTCTTTAAATTCCGCTGGTCGGAGTATGCGTTAGTAAATCTCTAAAATTCATTGACAGCGCATTATCCCAGTGTTTACCTGACTGTTGATAGGTGGGGTATATGTTATTACCAAGGCGCCTTAACTAGACTTCTTGATGGCCCTTGCAAGTGACACGATTTTCAGCATGGAACGTAATAAAAAACGGGTTTAACGGCCAAAAGGGCTGGTCTAGGCAATGGCGCGATCCTGAGCCAAAGGCAAGCTATGATATTGTTATTGTCGGCGGCGGTTTACACGGCCTTGCAACAGCTTATTATCTTGCCAAAAACTTTAATCTTAAAAATATAGCCGTTGTTGAAAAAGGATGGATTGGCGGCGGAAATGCTGGGCGAAATACAACGATTATTCGCTCTAACTATATGCTCAAGGGCAACCGGGAATTTTACGAAGCTTCCTTAACATTATGGGAGAATTTAAGTCACGAATTAAACTATAATGTCATGTTCAGCCAGCGCGCTCATATCGGAATTTACCACACCGCAAATGCACTTGATGCAGCTGCTCGTAGATATAATATAATGCGCCAAACAGGATCTGACGGCGAAATATGGTCCCGTGATACTATAAAAAAGAAAATCCCGCACTTGAATTTTGCAGATGATGCTCGCTTTCCTATTCATGGCGCACTTGTGCAGAAGCGTGCTGGAACGGCACGCCATGATGCAGTTGCGTGGGGATATGCACGCGCAGCAGATATGCTTGGCGTAGATATTATTCAGCAATGTGAAGTAACATCCATTAAGCGTAGCGCCCAAAAAATCTCCTCACTTCATACAAGCAGAGGCGAAATCACAGCCAAAAAAGTCGCATTTGCGGTCGCTGGAAATACTTCAAGATTATGGCAAATGGCAGAATTGGGAAATCTGCCTATTGAAAGCCACAAATTACAAGCCTTTGTTACAGAGCCTATTAAACCGTTACTTGATCATGTAGTTGTTTTTGGCGTTGCAGGAGCACATTTTTATATATCCCAGTCTGACAAGGGCGGAATGGTGTTTGGCGGAGATATTGACTGGTATAAATCCTATGCCCAAAAAGGCAATCTTCCAATCGTTCAGGATGTCGCGGAATGCGCTCTTTCGCTAATGCCCTGCCTTGGACGCGTTAAGCTGTTGCGTCATTGGTCTGGAGTGGTAGATATGTCTATGGATGGCTCGTTTTTTATGTGTAAAACGCCTTTGGATAATCTGTATTTAAACGCGGGCTGGAATTATGGAGGGTTCAAAGCAAGCCCTGCATCAGGTTGGTACTTTGCAGACCTTATCGCCAATGATAGGCCAGATAAGGTTATACAAAATCACGATTTAGATAGATTTAGAAGAGGAGTGCATATTGATGAGCGCGGTGCTGGTTCCGATCCTAAATTGCACGGATAAAATAGGATATAATATATGATACAAATTAGTTGTCCATTTTGCGGCAAACGCGATCATAGTGAATTTAGCTATGGGGGTGATGGTCAAATAAACTACCCATCGCTAGATGCCTCGCAAGAAACTTGGCATGATGCCGTTTTCTTAAGAGAAAACATCTATGGAAGACAAATAGAGACATGGCAGCATTTATATGGCTGTCGCTCTTGGTTACTGGTTGAAAGAGATACCAGAACACATGAAATTTTCTCTGTTAAACTTGCCCATGCTGATTGGCAGAAAATGATGGAGGAAAACAGATGACCGCTATCCGCCTTCCCCGCCAATCTAGCCGAGATAATCAAGATGAAACTATTTCATTCTTCTGGAATAATAAAAAATTAAAAGCCCGAAAAGGGGACAGCATATCATCTGCATTATTGTCTAATAAGTTCCAAATAATAGGCAGAAGCTTTAAATACCATCGAGCCAGAGGCGTTACATCTGCTGGGGTAGAAGAAGCAGGCGCGCTTGTTACGACCGGCAAGGGCGCCTACACGGAACCAAATGTTAGGGCAAGTACGACCGAACTATCAGAGGGGCTTTTCGTATATTCGCAGAATGCATGGCCATCCGTTAGATTTGATATAGGGAGCATTTTGAATCTATTCGGCAGATTTTTTGCAGCTGGTTTCTACTATAAAACATTCATGGGGAAAATATTCACGGGGAAAATATTCAGGGGCATACCTCCGCTGGAATGGGGACGCGGCACTGGCATCTGGATGTTTTTTGAGAAGTTTATTCGCAAAGCAGCTGGCCTTGGCACTGCCTCAAGACTGGCAGATCCAGACAGCTATGAGCATTTACACACCCATACAGATATCTTGGTCATAGGCTCTGGGCCTGCCGGTATTCAATCCGCTATCCAAGCTGCACAAACCGGAAAAGAGGTGTTGCTGGTAGAACAAGATTACGCTATCGGCGGGACTTATCTTAGTTGGCCAGATAAAAGCGAATTTAAGACGCAAATAAGCAAGCTGAATAAACAAAATATAACCATTCTAACACGTACAACTGCTTTTGGATTATATGACGATACAACTATTGGACTTGTTGAGTTTATCTGCCCTGAAGAGCGCGCTCAAAAACCGCTGAAACCAAGACAGCGATTTCATATTTGCAGAGCTGAGAGCGTCATTCTTGCAACAGGCGCTCTTGAGAGAAATTACGCATTTGTTAATAATGATTTACCTGGAATTATGACCGTTAGTTCAGCGAGAACCTATCTTAACCGGTATCAGCTATTGGTTGGCAGTAATATCGTGATTAGCACTAATAATGATTCTGCCTATGAGGCTGGATTAGAACTTGAACAGGCAGGTGCTACTGTAACGATATTAGAATCCCGCGAGCAAATCGGAGAATTGCTTTTGCAACAGATATCGGGGCGCCGCATCAATTTATATCTTGGCTCTGCTGTTGCCAAAGCCAATCATGGGGTATTCTCACCTTGTGTTAAACAGATTGTGATGGCGCGGAAAACCAGCGATGGTTGGCGTCAATCTGGAAGTCTATCATGTGATTGTCTGCTGGTTTCTGCTGGTTGGTCCCCTGTCATTCATCTTGCTTCGCATCAAGGCTGCCCAATCGAATGGAATAAAGAGAATGCGTGTTTTATCTCAAGCGGTGATGATAAATCAATTTTCTTTGCAGGTTCTGCTGCTGGAATTTGGCAATTTGAAGATTGCATTCAATCAGCCCCACAAGTTGCACGTAAAACCAAAAAAGCACAAAAGCAATCATCTATTATAGGCGGGTGGCATACTGATATTGAACCATTATATGAAATATGCGTGCCAGCAATAAAGGGAAAAGCATTCATAGATCCACAGCATGATGTGACCGCTTCAGACGTTAGACTAGCGCATCAAGAGGGCTTCATCTCTGTTGAACATTTAAAACGTTATACCACTCTTGGAATGGCAACAGACCAAGGAAAAATGGGCAATATCATTGGGCTTGCGCTAATGGCGGATGCCCTTAATCGTCCTATTAGCGATGTTGGCGTTACGCGTTTTCGCCCCCCTTATACTTCTATATCTCTCGGCGCACTTGCAGGAGCGCATAGGCAGTCTCATTTCAAACCAATCAGAAGAACGCCTTTTCATAACTGGTCACTGGCAAATAATGGCGTAATGATAGATGCTGGCTTATGGCATCGCCCTTGGTATTACCCAAAACAAGGCGAAAACCTGCAAGATGCATATATAAGAGAGGCAACTATAACACGTCGAAGCCTTGGCATTTGCGATGTTAGCTCGCTTGGAAAAATCATGATCCAAGGGCCAGATTCTACCATTTTTCTGAATAGAATTTATACAAATCCCTTTGCTAAACTAGCTGTTGGAAAAGCGCGTTATGGTATTATTCTGCGTGAGGATGGGATGGTGTTTGATGATGGCACAACTTGGCGTTTATCTGAAAACAGCTATCTTATGACCACAACAACAAATCATGCAGCAGCTGTGATGGCTCGTTTGGAAGAGCTGTTACAAACCCGCTGGCCAGAGTTAAGAGTACATGTAACCTCAATTACCGATCAATGGGCAGGCTGTGCAATAGCAGGCCCTAATTCCAGAAACTTATTATCGGAAATCGTTGATGACCCGAGTGAAATTTCCAATGAAACACTTCCCTTTATGGGCGTAAAGCAAGTTCTCCTGCAAACGATACCCTGCTATATCGCGCGGATAAGTTTTTCTGGCGAACGCGCATTTGAGGTATATATCCCAAGTGATTATTCACATGCCATGATGCAATTTATCTGGAATAAAGCTCAGATGTTTGAGAGCTGTCTTTATGGGCTGGAAGCGCTTGGAACTATGCGTATTGAAAAAGGGCATGTTACTGGCGCTGAAATTGATGGAAGAGTGACAATTGAAGATATTGGCTTAGGCAAAATGGCATCTCAAAATAAAGATTTTGTGGGAAGCGCTTTGCGCAACAGAGAGATGCTCACAAGTCCGAACAGGCCGCAACTGGTTGGTATTTTCCCAAAAGATAAACACAAAAAATTCAGTGCTGGTGCGCTGTTAAACGAAGCTGGCAAAACAAAAGGACATCCCCTTGGCTGGATTACAGCGGTTACTCACTCCCCTGCTTTGGGGCATTGGATAGCGCTTGGTTTTATTGAGGGCGGACTTACCGCTGTTGAAGATAAGCATATTGTCTTATCAGATGAATTGCGATCTATTTTCCTGGATGTAGAGATAGTATCGCCTCATATGTATGACCCTGAAGGTACAAGATTACATGGCTAAATCATCTCAAATAAAACGCATTAACGCGCTAGATAGCTATTTCACAAATCGTCCCGAAACTGAAATTTCTTCCGAAATTGATTTTCGCCTAATAAAAGACACTAAAATTACCCAAATCGCTATCTGGCCTGAAACAATATCTGAATTTCAAAAATACATTAATACGCAAAAAATTACAGGTGATTTTCTGCATCCAGGTACTGTTTGCCACATAGAAAATGCTCGATTTGTCCGCGTAGAGCCTCTCAAATGGTGGTTGTTAAATGACGAAAATGATCTGTTTCAGTCCATGTCTGAGGATATCGCAATGAGGCTTGATCTATCTCATAGTTTTGTTCAGTTGAAAATCAGCGGTAAAAATGCGCGCGCTATCCTCTCTCATCATATCTCTGTTGATATGCGTGATGCACCATTTCCGATTAATAAGCTTGTTACAACATCCCTGCATCATGTTGGCATCAAGCTTTGGCGCGCCCAAGATTGTTGGTATATTTTTATGCCTAGAAGTTTTTCAGAATCACTTTGGCAGCTTATCAGCAAGACAGCAGAACGATATGGATATCTGCCCAAATAGATGATTATTGCATCATTAGTCTGTGCGGCATTCCCAAATCTGATGGCTATAATGCGTGTATTTTCTCAAGAAGTTCTGAATTAATCTGCCTTGCTGCCGTTGAGCGCCTATTTTTATGACGTCTTTCCCCTGGCAGGCGCACCCCCTCCCCCGGAAGACCCGACATCCGCTCAAAAAACAAATCACAATGAGATTGCCAGTCATCAATTGCTATAATTTCTGGCGACATCGCAAGCAGAAATTGCCCGCCGATAGGAGGTCCGCCATCTGCATTATCACGTGCCTTAGTCTCATCAGAAAAAGTCTCCCCTGTAAGGCCAGCGGTAAGAAGTTCAACCATCATTGACATGCCAGAGCCCTTATAACCCCCAAATGGCAATAGCACGCCTCCGCTCGCAATTGCAGAGGGGTCTGTTGTAGGTTGACCCTCATCATCAAGACCCGTACCCGGAGGCACTTTTTTGCCATCTCGTGCGGCGACTTGAACATCCCCCAAAGCCATTGCGGCTGTTGCCATATCATACACTATTGGTGTTTTGCCTGGGCGCGGCCACGCAAAGGCAATTGGGTTGGTTCCAAAAAAAGCTTTATTTGCCCCTGCCGGTGCAACAGATGGCATATAATTCGTGCAGGCAATTCCCGCAAGCCCATATTCTGCTATTGCTTCTACCTCTGGCCAAAGCGCTGCCATGTGAAAACATCTATGAATGGCGGCAATCGCAACCCCTGTTTTTTGGGCTGCCTTCGCAAGAGCTGGTATAGCAGCATCATGCGCGGTTGGTGCTAATCCTTGATTACCATCGACACGAATAAAAGAAGGGGTAACCTGCGTTACTTGTGCCCTCGCGCCGCCGTTAATTTTTTTTGATTTAAGACCTGCTACATAAGCTGGCAATCTAAACAAACCATGCGAATGGGAGCCATCACGCTCTGCATTCACCAGCACGGATGCTAGAATTGTCGCATTATGCTCATCTGCTCCGGCACTTAATAATGTATCAAATGCCAGCTGATAAATCTCATCCAATGACATTGCTTGCGTTTGGCTCATTTAAACATCCCCATTTGTAATCCATAACCAGATTTTAACTTCGCATATATTTTGTATCAGGGTCAAATAGGGGCTTTGGAATTAATGTGCCTGAAATCATCTGCCCTAACATTTTTTACCTGCTACCCATCAGCCTTTAACTGATTAGTAAAAACACGTCTTTGATAAAAAAAACAGCTTCCAGAACTTACATCCAATATCTCCATGATAAATATGTATAAATACGTTTTGATCTGTGTAATTAAAATTTAGCAAGCTGAGGTAGAATTCTGTTTTAAGCTGCAAGTTAACAGAGATTTTGTTATCTCGGATACGGAAAAATTCAGCTACATAGAAAGAGAGTTTTTAAATTACGCGAATTATGCTATCTTGGCTATTGGTGTTCGCATCTTAATAAAAACAAGAATCACGTTAAGGCATCTATATGGCATATAAAATTGATGGTCTTCAATATGCAAACTGGTCTGGAAAAATATTTGAACAGATGCAGCATGGTAGGCTTGACTGCGTGCATGTTACGATAGCCTATCATGAAAATTTCAGAGAAGCGGTGCTTAATCTTGAAAAATGGAATTCGTGGTTTGAGCATTATCCTGACAGAATAATACAGGCTCATTATGCAGAAGATATTGCAGAAGCCAAGAGAAGCGGAAAAACCGCGATTATATTTGGATTTCAAACCCCCGCACCAATAGAAGATGATATTGGCCTTGTTGAGATTTGGCATCGTTTGGGTATGCGTATTATGCAGCTTACCTATAATAATCAGTCATTATTGGCGACTGGCTGTTATGAAATTGAGGATAGCGGCATTACGCGAATGGGAAGAGAAGTCATTGCCGAGATGAACCGACTTGGACTGATTATAGATATGAGCCATTCATCACAAAACTCTACCCTGCAAGCAATAGAACATTCGACTAAACCAATTGCAATTACCCATGCAAATCCAAATTTCTGGCATCACGCTAAGCGCAATAAATCAGATGTTGTTCTAAAATCACTCTCACATTCTGGTGGTATGCTTGGTTTTTCCATTTATCCACATCATTTAAAAAATGCCAGCAATTGTAGTCTTCAAGAATTTTGCGACATGATTGCTAAAACAGCTGATTTAATGGGAGGCACCTCTTCCCTTGGGATTGGCTCAGACCTATGTCAGGATCATCCAGATTCGATTGTGGAGTGGATGCGAAATGGCAGATGGACTAAAACCCTTGATTATGGGGAGGGTTCATCTCAAAATGCAGGCTTTCCTGAACAACCTGACTGGTTCATGAATAACTCAGATTTTCCTAATTTGGAAAAAGGTCTGTTAAAGACTGGCTTTTCGCAGACCGAAATTGATGGCATATTAGGAAATAACTGGTACGAATTTTTTAAAACCTCGTTTGGACGCTAAAAATGGAAATGCCCAAAACATCTGATACCAAAGCATTCGATGCCAAAGAATCTGACGCCAAAGATTCTAACTATTGCCATCTAACAGATGATTTATCAAAACAGCTACGACCCGCAGACAGTGTCATGAAGCTTGCACGACTTGGTAGTTTTTTCCCCACACGTCTATCTTTCATGAGGGTGCTAATACGCCAGCTAGCAAAAGAAGGCTCCTCCGTGACACCGTCAATATGGTCACTTGATAAAGAGGGATTTGGCAGAGCTGTGTTAACAATCAGCTTATATCACCAACATTATTCACTTATTGCATTTACCCAGCCTCTATCTGATGAAAACCGAACTGACCGTGTAATTGCCGAGGCATGGGATAGCACTTATGTTTTATTTGATGGTATCCCGTCAATTAAGGATTTAGACCGGCTTGAGAAGCAGGTTCCCCATCAAGAAGCCGGCAGATATTCAGATAAAGAGCTGGTATTAAGTAGAGCCAATAAGTCTGTCAGGCTGTTTGGGCACGTTGTTGATAGGCTGGCACAAGGAATTCAGCCTGATTTTGAACATGTTAAATCTATTGGCTATCTCATGCGAACTACTGCTGTATATGGAAATGGCAAATTTGGTATATCTGATAGGTCAAAAATAGCATCCAGAGGCGGCCTTTCTGGACCGTTCCAGATTGAGATGCTAGCTGTTTATCTTATTCGTGAATTTACCCACAAATTGGTTGAGCATATTGCACACCACAAATCACCAAAAACAGCTATTCTGCTTGATGCTAAACTCAAACGTTATTTAGGCATTGGCAATTCAACAGGCCTTGGCATGGCGCCGTTCCTAATAAGTCACCCAGTATTATTTAATAATTGGATATTGGCGAGAGAGACTGCAATTGCTCAAATGCGCGCAAAGGCACGCTTAAGCGTAGCTCAGCAACAAGAATTATCATCATTATATATTCGCGCAGACGCACATCTTAGCCAATGGCAAACAGCAGATACTATTCAATCCCAGCGGATATCTATCCTTCGCGGTGAATGGAAACAGCTAGCTACTCAAATTGACCTGCTGAAACAGCAGCCCTTCCCGCTGGATAAACTTATTAAATCAACCAGCTTACTCTCTCTTGAAACTCAAGAGCTAATGATAGCATTAGTTCTGGAGATTGGTGGAGAAGAGATTGATGATTTATCTCATTGTATGGATAGTGATATCGCGCCGCGTCTTCGCCCAGATATGAGTCTGCGAACGCTAAAAACCATATTATATAATCAGTTCCAATGGGCGCTATCAATTGATTTCTCCAACCCAGATGAAAATTATCAATTTTGGTATACCTCGGCAGCTAAGCTGGAGCCAAGGCTTGGCGTACGCTTGGCAGAAGAAGGCGCCGAGAAAGAACAACCGCTTGATATTGCGAAAAGAGTTCAAGAAGTTGAACACGCATTAAGAGATTGTAATGACGATGAAATCACAGCTGTTTTCATTCTTAAGAATCCTGAATTTCGATATATCATTAGAAGAATTCAAACAGCATCATGGGCACCTTATAGTGAAATACAAGATAATTTAATTGGCAAAGATTGTCGCCCTATTGATATGCTGCGATGCAAATTATCCTTTTTCGGCGCTGCTAAATTCGATCCGAAATCTGATAGATGGACTCGTATAACGTTATATCAGGGGGCACCTACAGCTTCTGAATTAAATGATTCAAATTCTGATGATTGGTGGCTTCCTGTCCTTCAATAACTATGCATCGCTCATTCTCTGAAACAAATTTTTTATGTTATAAGGCATGTATTGGAAGCGGCATTGATGTTGGCAGAGCGCAAGATATCTCAGCTGCTGCAACCCTTATTGGAGCATATGAAAATAGCTTTTTTGCCCGTTTTCCGACATTAATTACAGCGCCTGCAAATCATCTTCGCCTTGCAGAAAACACCACTTCAAAGACAGCCCAGTTTGAAAATATATCCGCTGCTCAAAACGGATCTTTTCTAGCAGATTGTCTGCAATCAAAATTATATACACAAATACAGATAAGCCTGCTAGATAACGCAATGCTGCTAGCTGGTATGTGTCTTCATCTAGCACCAGAGCTTCATCTAACATTAACCATCAATAATAAATTAGTGGCACGGTTTTCTGGCAATAGGGTATTTGCAGATATTGCGTGCCTTATGTCTGATAATGCTGAATTTGTTATATTGGAAATTTCAGATAATACTATAGCTGAATTGGCTGAGCTGGCGCCTTCTCACGCATTATATATCGGGGGTGAAACTTGGAGAGAAATAGAACATCTGGCGGCACGTACCTATGTTGCTGAAAATGAACAATCACGTATTGCAGGCGCAGGTGCAGGATTAACTGATAATGACTAAAATCCTTTTGTTAACATCCTATAAGCACTCATTTATGGAACGGAGCGTTAAATGAAATTTGGAATATTAGGGGATGCAAAAATTTCACGTAATCGATTAATTCCAGCACTGCACCAGGCTGGGTGCAAGTTTGTCCATCTTGGAACACGCAATCCGCAAACCCTTACTGATGGGTATTATGATAAGTCTATAAAGATAGGCCAATATGAGGATGTGCTTGCTGATACTGATGTAGAGGCTGTATATATCCCGCTTCCCAATCACTTGCATGCACAATGGAGTATCAACGCGTTAAATGCCGGCAAACACGTTCTTTGTGAGAAGCCAATGGCATTATCCTTATCTGAAATTGAGGCTGTAGAAGCAACTGCAATGGCTAATAATCGTTATTTCTATGAAGCTTTTATGGTGCGCTCCCATCCGCAATGGAGCTGGCTGAAACAGCTTGATATAGGTACTGCCATGCATATATCTGCCACATTTTCCTATCCACCAAGAGCGGAGGGAAATGTTAGAAACTATGCCTATATGGGGGGCGGACCTGTATTAGATATTGCTGGTTATACTCTGCTTGCAGGCATGATGATTTTTGAAAGCGAGCCACACTTATTATTCTGTGATATGCAAATGGAGCCGCATCTTGATGTTGAAAAAACAATGAATGCACTTGTTGATTTTGGAGCAGGCAGGCGCCTTTCAATGCAGGTTTCAAGCGCGATGGCATTATCTCAAACTATTCACCTTACCAGCGAAAATGGCTGGGCGCGGCTTGATACGCCTTTTAATCCGGAACAGATAGCAACAGCAAGCTGGGCTTTAGGAGAGCTTGGGGAGGGCAAAAAACGGGTGTTTGAGCCTTGCAATCAGTATGCGCTCATGTTGAATGCGTTTATTACGTCTTGCCAAAACCAAACCAAACCAGATTTCACGATTAGCAAGCAGATTTGCGCCCTTCTGCAAGAGATCTTGACCACTCGCACTTGAATAAGGGCGCAATATTCTAGTCTTATTCAGCTGCTATTTTTTCAGAATCAACAAGTTCAACGATATATTCTGGTGTTACGGGATAGTGTGCAATATAAGCATCGAACGGTGTTAATGCATCTTCAATAGCATTTATCATCGCTCCGATTGCAGGGATGGTTCCACCTTCTCCAGCACCTTTTAGCCCCATCGGGTTTGCGGGTGATGGTGTTTCAATATGCGCAACATGAATTTCTGGCATCTCGGAGGCTAATGGCAATAGATAATCCCCATAATTAGTGGTCATCGGGTTGCCTGCATCATCATATACCATCTGCTCAAACATCGCGTTTCCAATGCCATGCACAACACCACCAATAATCTGGCCATCGACAATCATTGGGTTTAGTATCCTGCCACAATCATGAACTACATAATAATCAAGGATTTTAATACCACCTGTTACAATATCAACTTCAACCTTTGCGATATTTGCACCACTAGAATGAGGCATATAGTCTGAGGAGAGATAAGACACAGCTTCTAGACCTGCGCTATCAAATCCATCGGGAAGTTTACCTGCAACCGCTGGCGATAATTGTAATGCAAGGTCGGCAAGTGTTATAAATTGGTTTGAATCAGAGCGAACCCGCACTGCACCATCTGATAACTCTAACGCATCCTCATGCTTATCAAGAAGGATAGAGGCGAGTTTTAATGCCTTTTTCTTTACCTGACCTGAGGCATCATTTGCAGACAGGCCAACATTTACACCTGTTCTGCTTCCAATAGCACCAATGCCGTGCGGAAATTTGCCTGTATCCCCTGACTCTACTCTAATTTTGCTGATTTCGATATCAAGCTGTTCTGCTATGACTTGCGCAATTACGGTTGCATGCCCCTGCCCTTGGCTTGCAGCGCCTGTTGAGGCTATCACATTGCCAGTAACATCAACGCGCACATTCACCCCTTCATAAGGCCCCATCCCAGTATCTTCAATAAAGCAAGCAAGCCCAATACCAAGGTATTTCCCATTTGCTCTTGCTTGCTTTTGCTCTTGGCGAAAATTATCATAATCCGCCATTTCCTTAACCATAGCCAGCATACCTGTATAGTCACCGCTATCATAAGTCATCATAGAGCCGTTCCTATGCTTGGAGCCTGGCTGATACGGAAAATCTTCATTCTTTACCAAATTAATATGTCTCATATCGGCAGGGTCAATGGATAAATGGCGCGCAACAGCGTCAATCACTCTATCCATTGCATAGGCTGCATTTGGCCTGCCTGCGCCACGAACAGGACTGGTAGATACCGTATTTGTGTAGACAGTATTCAAGGTAACATGAAGGTTCTTTATTTTATACGGACCAGGCAACGGCATAAGTGTAGTAGCTGATAGCAGCAAACCATAATTTAAGAACGCGCCACTATCATGTGTTACATGTCCTTTTATTGCTGTAATTTCTCCTGTTTTTTTAAAGCCAACCTCCAGCTCCCAAATCTGGTCTCTTTGCTGATTAGTTGCTGTGAAATGCTCTCTTCTATCTTCTGTCCACTTAACAGGCCTGCGTAGCTCTTTGGTTGCAATAGCGATTAACGCTTCTTCTGGATAATAGCCAGCCTTTGGGCCAAAACCGCCCCCAACATCGGGGGCTATCACCCTAATTGAGTTTTCGGGACAATCTAGCTGTCTTGAGACCATTCTACGAACAAGATAGGGACATTGAGTAGATGAATATAGCGTCAACTCCCCTAATTGCTGTTGCCAGTCCCCAAGCACCCCTCGGCATTCCATTGCATGGCATCCGCCACGATGTTGTTTGAAACTTAGCTTAAGCGTATCATCGCATTCAGAAAAAGCGGTCTCAACATCACCAAACTTGGTTTCAATTGAGGCTGCAATATTGTCTTTTAAATGACTATGGGCAAGTGGCCCTTCTGGTTTCGCAGCCTCAACCACATCAACGGCTACGCGAAGGGCTGTGTAATCCACTTGTATAAGCTCGCATGCATCTTCGGCAATATGCCGAGAGCTTGCAATAACCATCGCAATCGCTTGGCCAACATGGGCGACTTCTTCACTAGCGAGGAGATCTGGACAAACACTTTGTTTGATAATGGGGGCTGGGTATGTTTCTAATTGTGTTTTGCTTACAAGGGAGGATGGCAGCGTATCATAGGTAAGCACTGCATACACCCCTGGAAGCGCCTGTGCTGCTGATATATCTGCAATTTTGATTTTGGCATGTGCCATAGAAGAGCGCAGGAACGCGGCATATGCCATACCGGGGAGTTGAATGTCATCAACATATTTGCCATCACCGCGGATTAAATTTTCATCCTCAACCCGTTGCACCCGTGCACCAATTTGTCTTACACCCATCTTCTTAAATCCTATCTTTTAGCTAGCTTCTCAGCTGCTTCCATCGCAGCTGATACAATTCCCTGATATCCTGTACAACGGCAAATATTGCCTGAAATAGCTTCTCTTATTTCGGTTTCGCTTCGGTTGGGGTTTTCAGATAAAAATGCGTGGAGTGAGGTAATCATCCCCGCTGTGCAAAAACCGCATTGCAAGGCATGATTATTACGAAAAGCTTCTTGCAAAGGATGAAGCGTTCCATCTGCTTCTGCTATTCCTTCTATCGTTGTTACTTCGCAATTATCTGCCTGCACAGCAAGCATCAAACAAGAACGCACCGCATCTCCATCAACAATAACAGTGCAAGCCCCGCAAACGCCATGCTCGCATCCAAGATGGGTTCCGGTAAGACCCGCTGACTGGCGCAAGAAATCTCCCAAATGAGTGCGTGATTCCACCTTGCCTGAAACGACTTTGCCATTTACCTGCATCTGAACTTCATGTTCTTGCATTTTTGTGTCTCCCTTTTTACACAGATTATGATCGGTTTGCTGCTTGCTCTATTGCGCGTATCAGCAATCCCTTTAGTAATCTGCGCCTATAAGCGCCTGTAACAAGACTATCATCCAAGTAATTTATTTGGCTTAATGGCTCCCGAACATGCGTTTTTATATCATCAATATCATACCTCATCCCTCGCAATACATCTTCGCATTCTGTGAATCGTCGAGGCACATCCTCAACACCGCCAATAGAAATTGCGATATCTTCGATAATATTATTATCTATTTTTATCAAACATCCTGCAGCGGCAATGGCAAAATCCCCATGCCTTCTTGCAAATTCCTGAAAACCATATCCATGAGAACCCTGCCATGGCTTTATCATTATTTTGGTAAGTAATTCATCAGGACCAATAGAGGGCATCATGTAAGCAAGCGCCCATTCTTGCATGGGTATGGAGCGTATTCCAGAAGCTGAAGCAACCTGCAACTCGGCATCATATAAAAGCGCAACCATCGGCAATTCAGCTGCTGGATCTAAATGACACAGACTTCCGCCAATTGTACCACGCGACTGAGTTTGAAAATGACCAACCCATGTCAGCGCTTCCTGCATAATTGGCAAATGCTGTTTTATTGTCGGGTCTTTCGCTAGTGTTTTCTGGCGTGTTAATGCCCCTATCTCTAGCTTATCTGTTACGCTAATTCGTGCTAGCTCATCTAGCCCATTTACATCAATTACCGTCTCTGGCTGAACAAATCGCATATTCAGCATCGGCATTAATGACTGGCCCCCTGCAAGCACTTTCGCGTCTTCCTCATTTTGCAATAATCCAAGCGCATCTTCGAGAGAATTTGGCTTATGATACGTAAAAGCAGATGCCTTCATGATTTTTCCTAATATCCAATGGTAACTAATCTCAGCCTGTTAATGTTAACTTTATCGATAATTTTGTCTATTGTTTTTTTCATACCGCGACAATATTATCCACAAGGTAGATTAGTTTTTCAAAGTTTAAATAAAAATAGGTCTCTTATTTTTAATAATTTCTACATAGAGAAATTATCATCGGACGAATTCACCCCCAATTTAGGAAACAATTTGGAGATAATCTTTGACTAAGTCTGCTCTATATCCAAAAAATAACGGGATAATTTATGTATTGGCTAAATTGGCCTTTGCGAGATAGAGGCTGGGATTTTCTTTTTTGCTTCTCTTACAACTATAAAAAACCCGCTGCCAATAATGACAGTTGCACCAACCAGTACATGAAGCTCAACCTTCTCAGCGAAAAATAACCATCCCAGAAACGATCCCCATATGATTTGGGAATATTGCATTGGGGCAACAAGTACTGCTTTAGAAATTCGATATGCAAAGATGATTAAAGACATAGCTATCACCGAAAATACAGCTACCAGAAATGATAGTCCTAGATGCTCTATCGGCATTGGCTTATACATAAATACCGATATGAAGCCCATTATAAACACATTTCCAATTAATGGATAAACAAGCACTAATGCCACCTGCTCCTTATCCCCGACTTTACGCAGCAAAATTGAATTAAAGGCAATGCCAAATGCAGCGGTGAGCGCCCCTAAATGCCCCAAATGAGGAACAGATAAAGTTGGCTGCAAAACAACTAACACACCGCAAAACCCAAAAAGAACTGCCAGCCATCTGCGCCATCCAACCTGCTCGCCTAGAATAGGCGCTGAAAGCGCCGTAATTAAAATGGGCGCTGAGAAAAGCAATGCATATAGCTCTGTCAACGGTATTGAAGATATTGCAAAAAAAGCACTTACAGAGGTGAGTGTCATTGCAATAACGCGCATAATCATTAATTTTGGAAAAACAGGCTTAAACGATGTGATGTCTGAGAAAAAAGGAAGGATTACAAGCGCTAATGGTATTGCCATTAATGAGGCCATAAAAACAATCTGAAACGGTAGATAATGTACAGATAGAAGCTTAACAAAAACATCATGTATCGCTAACAGACTAAATGCTATGAGCCCAAAAAGCGATCCTGCATATTTACTCATAAACCGCCCTTAAAATGCTGACTGACCTGCAAAACATAAACTATAGGTAAGTTTTTTAGTCAATCACTAACAAGATATTATAAGGTGCCTCTATTCTGCTATATCTGATTTCTAATTTAGGGTATACTTCCACCTTAACTTACTGAAAAAGCGAACAGAATGACAGAGATTGCCAAAGGGGTCCTATTCTCCACCCTCACCGTTATTTTAAGTGTGGTAACAAGTATGCTGGTTAAAATATTGGCTCAAGACGATATAGCCATTATTCATATTCTGATTTCCCGCTTTTGGTTCTCTCTTCCTATTTTATTTGTGTTTGCCTTCGCAATTCATCAATACCGCTTATTTTTTATCAATAATAAATTAGCGATGAGCCTTAGAGTTGTTTTGGGTTTAACTGGAATAAGCCTTTGGTTTCTTGCCATTCAGAATATGTCTCTTGGCTTAGCTACTGCCCTATTTCAAAGCTCAATTATTTTTGTGACACTTGCTTCCCCAGTATTTTTAAACGAAAAAATAGGTGTGTATCGCTGGTCAGCTGTTATCATAGGAATGGTTGGCGTATTAATTATTACTAATCCGTTTTCCAGCCCGCTTAGTTATGGGGTCATATTTGGTATTGCTGCTGCCCTTACAGGTGCTGCTTTGTCAATTATATTAAGAAAGCTTGGAAAATCAGATTCTCCTGTTTCGGTTACCTTAGTGCATAATTGTGCTGGCTCTATTATCGTTGCATTAGTAGGTACAACTATTCTTCCAATCCCAATTAATTTTTTACACAACACAGATATTTGGATTTTATTGCTGGTGCTCGGGGTAATTGCATCTTTCCTTCAACTCTCTGTCACCCTTGCTTATCGGCATGCGGACGCTGTTGTTGTAACAACCCTTAGATACTTGCAACTCCCTGTTGCTGGCCTTGCTGGATATTTTTATTTTGCCGAGATACCAACAATCTTTGAACTTATTGGCGCGTGTGCTATTTTTCTGAGCTGTCTTGTAATTGTTTGGCGCGAATTTCTTCGCAAAACAGAAACCGTACCTGAAGAAGCAAAACTTACAACATAACTAAGCTGTGCGATTTAGGAGCTCCCTAATATTGAATATAAGTTGCTTTTACTTGGCTGTAGCTTTCCAGAGCAAAAACCGAGGATTCTCTGCCAAAACCAGATTGCTTGACGCCTCCAAAAGGCCAGTCAGGCGGAATTAGGTTGTAACTATTTATCCAAATATTACCAGCATCAAGCTTATCTGCAACACGGTGCGCGCGTGATAGATCAGACGTCATTATTCCTGCCCCTAACCCAAATGGGGTATTATTCGCCCTCTCAATAACCTCTTCCTCACCCTTAAAACTTAATACTGCCATAACAGGCCCGAAAATCTCTTCCTTTACAATTCGCATATCATCTTTGCAATCTGTAAAAATCGCAGGACTTATAAAAAACCCACCCTCGCACCCATCTGGAAATTGCCTCTCGCCCCCTATAACTAGATGAGCCCCCTCAGATTTTCCAATTGAAATATAGGATAATACTTTTTCTAGGTGATGTTCTGAAATAAGTGCCCCAATTTGAGTTTCCTCTTTCATAGGATCACCAATTTTTAATGCCTGGGTTTTGTCTCTCATCGCTTCCACAAATTTATCCAAGATTTTTTCATCAACAAAAACGCGTGTTGCGTTTGAGCAAACCTCCCCTGCTGTATAAAAATTTGCATCAAGCGCGGTTTGAACTGCTACATCGAAATCAGCATCTGCAAACACAATTAAAGGCGCTTTGCCCCCTAACTCAAGTGTTACTTTCTTTAAAGTAGAGGCAGATTGCGCTAGGATTTTCTTTCCAGTTTTAACACCGCCAGTCAATGATATTTTGGCGATGTCTGGATGTTCACATAAAGCACGACCTACCGAGAAATCACCATGTACCACCTGAAAAAGGCCAGCTGGCAACCCTGCTTCTTGTAATATCTCCGCTATCGCATTTGCGGTATAGGGGGTCATTTCTGAAGGCTTTAATATAAAGGCATTCCCCATAGCTAATGCAGGTGCTGATTTCCAACATGCTATTTGAGTTGGATAATTCCAAGCCCCAATACCAGCGCAAATACCAAGCGGAACGCGCTCTGTAAAGCCTCTTGCACCAGACCATTTATGAGAAGTCCCTGTTAATGTGGCCGCCAGTGAGCCAAAATATTCATATGCTTCTGCACCGCATGGAACATCAGCTGAAATTGCCTCCGACCACGCTTTTCCAACATCTCTTACCTCTAGCCTTGTTAATTCTTCAAGAGAACTTGCCAGCATCCTTGCTGCACGCATCATTATGTGACTGCGCTCCTGACCTGTAAGAGAAGACCATTCGATCTGCGCATTTTTTGCAGCTGTGATTGCGTGCTCTAACAGCGCGGTATCAGTCTTTTCAACTTCTGCTATTGGCGCACCCGAAACTGGATTAATTTTAATTAAAACTTCCCCATCAGAGTTCTGAAAGCGGCCATTTATAAATGCTTTTATTCTATCCATTTTTATTGTCCAGCATATCTGTAGTTTGTGCAGTGCACGCCTAATATTCTTTGAGAAAACAGCCCCGAATTTTAGAACATATTCGTATTATGATTTTTTTCTTAGTCTGTTGAGGCAGATTAATTCTGTTACTCCTATTTGCTTAATTCTACAAGTTAGAATACTCTTTTCAAAATATAAATCGTTATACATAACAATTTAATCATTCAAAATCGTTGAGTTGCTGCACAAATCCCTACCCCAAATCCCCACAAGGACGAGTATATGCAGTTTTCTGGTAAGACATTATTTTCTGACCTATATAAAATTATATGCACTTTATCGATTGCCTTTATGTGCGCATATATTTTTCTAAGTTTAAATATCCCCGCACCGTATTTTCTAGGCAGTCTTATAGGGGTATGGGGTATTGGCGCATGTATAAGCCGCACGCGCCCTGTGCTTGTTATCGCCAAATGGTTTTACCTACCTGTAATCCTAGGCATTTCTGTGCTGATAGGCACAAACTTTACACCAGAGATTCTGCAAACTGCCCAGAAGTGGCTGGTCACCGTCAGCATCATGATAATGGCCACAATATGTGTGACCATAATAGCATTTCAGTTTTTAACGAGAGTGAAACAATATGAGCCAAAACAAGCCTTCTTATGTAGCATTCCGGGCGGACAGGCAGAAGCATTAGTTATGGCGCGTGAAATGGTAGAAAAAGATTACGTAGTTGCCTTATTTCACCTTGTTAGAGTGTCTATTGTTTTTATTTCTACCCCCTTATTTTTATTGGTGATCGAAGGCCCAGAGGCAATTGAGCGCTCTAACGTGATACTTCAGGATATGCCAAATATTTCCGATCTATCTTTATTTCAAGCAGCCCTGTTTATTGGATTATGTGTAAGCGGCTATTGGATTGCCAGACTAATTAGAATGCCAATGCCACATTTATTAGGCCCTATATTCTTAAGCAGTATCCTACATTTCACAGGCATAATAGAACTGCCTAGAATTAGTGAATTCGTTATTATAGCGCAAATGACAATAGGCGCATCCGTAGGCGCAAGATTAGCGCAAATATCGTTGCTGGAGATCAAAAATGTGCTTGGCGATGCCTTTATAACGTCTGGGCTAATTATAAGTACCTATTTGGTAGTTGCCATTTTGATAACGCTAATATCAGACGTTGCATTTTTATCGATTTGGCTTGCATTTGTTCCAGGCGGCTTATACGAAGCCACCATTTTGGCTATCATCTTTGGCTTTGACGTTGCATTTGTTGTGTTCCATCATTTGGTGCGGGTGATTCTTATATTTGTTTCTATGCCAATTTTCATAACCAAGTTTAGCAAATAGGCCTCCCATTTAAGTATTCCATAATTTCGGTTAACGAAAACCAGTTAGAAATTGGTTTTTCCGAAGTTCGCGTCAATGAGGAAACAAGATTTGCGTTAACGTCTCATAAAAAAGATATGTTTAACCCTCTCGGGCAGGAAGTTATGTTTTCCGTTTCTTTTAATCAAGAAACATTAGAGGCGAAAAAAAGAGTGCGTTTCAATAACGACTTAGCGATATTTGGATTGTCTATAATAGTGATGCTATTTATGTCATTATCGACGATTAATTTCTTCTCAAGATCCATCAAATATATTGAACAAGAAATTACATCCCGATCTGGAGAAATATTACCAATCTTGAATATAGAGGCCCCAACGGAAATAAGTAGTCATGTTGAAAAACTAAACGCCCTTTTCAGTAGGGTAAACGCAAATCCGAGATCGCGAGATAATTTTTTTAAATTTATCCTGCATCAATCTGGAAATACTATATCCACAATTTTGAATATTGCTTCATTATTGAGAACAGCAACTGATAGTGACGAGGTAAAGCGCCTATCACTGGAACTTGAAACTCAAAGCGAAAGCCTTGGCATATTCTTTCGACAGCACCTTAAATTAGAACAAATAAAAAACATATATCCCAAGCTTGAGTGGACGAATATTAGTACGTTAATACAAAAAACGGCTGATACCTATATGTTGGTTTCTGAAGAGGTGAATATAGAACTCAAAGTGGGACTTCAAAACCATGACTGTTATTGTGATCCCTATGTACTAGTTCAGGCAATCGAAAATATCATTCAAAATGCGATAACACATGGCGGGAAGAAACTGAGAAACATTAAAATCGAAACTCTTAATGATGCGGATTTCTGTAAAATTTATATAGATAATGATGGGGAGATGATCCCTGCAAATCTTATCAATCGTATTTTTACGCAAGGCCAAAACCAGTTAGCACCAGAAAACGGCTCTGGGGTTGGCTTGTCTATTGTAAAATTAGTGTGTGATTTGCATTTGGGGACAGTGTCTGTAACCAGCGACTATGGCTGGACTTGTTTTTCAATCTTTATTCCAAATAAGAGAAAAGCATAAAACTCCAGCTGCAAATCCTATCTGCTCATTTTTTTAACGGCACTTGCGATAATAACAACATTATTGCCTGCTATTCCTGTCTATGAGAATAAAAAAAAACGCCAGATATTTTCATATCTGACGCATTTTTCTTAATCAGAAAATGATTACAGCGATGTTAAATTCACAGCTGATGTTTTACCATTTTGACCCGTTTCCAACTCATAAGAAAGAGACTGTCCATCTGATAATTCATCCATTCCAGCAGCTTTCACAGCAGAGATATGCACAAACACATCTTGCGTTCCGTCTTCAGGCTCAATAAACCCATAACCTTTTTGTGAATTAAACCATTTTACTTTTCCGTTAGCCATTTTTTATCCTCAGTTTTTATTAACACAAAAAACTGGTCTTATAAAAAACTAGCTATTCGTATCAATTAGTTATTTTCTGTTTTATTAACAGCGTAAGCTAGATACGGCTTTTCAGAGCTTTACGCAATGCTTTTTAATGAAAGACACACCCAAAACCTGCTTTATTTTAGCAAAAACGCTAAAAACCAGCCAATTTTGCATATTTTTTAACAATTTTTCTGAAATAAAAGCTACGCACTATCCGAACTGCAGTGCCAAAGCGTCTGAAATCTCATGAAGTATAGCTGGGTCATCGATGGTAGCCGGCATTACCCATTCTTCGCCATTTGCTATCTTAACCATTGTTGAGCGAACAATTTTTCCAGACCTTGTTTTTGGAAGCCTGTCTATAATTACCACCTGTTTAAAGGCAGAAACACGGCCTATTTTATCAATAACCAGTTGAACTGTTTCTGCGCAGATTTGTTCATGGGATTTCTGTTTATCTGGGTATAGGCAAATAAAACCAAGCGGTATTTGACCTTTTAAGTCATCTGCGATGCCGATTACAGCACATTCAGCAACATCTGGATGTCCTGACAAGATTTCTTCTATCTGCCCTGTAGACAGCCTGTGGCCAGCAACATTAATCACATCGTCTGTTCTAGCCATTATATAAATGTAACCATCCTCATCTATATATCCAGCATCGCCTGTTTCATAATATCCAGGAAACCGGGTTAAATATTTTTCGGTAAATGCGTCATTAGCGCCCCAAATGCTCGACAGGCAAGAGGGTGGCAGCGGAAGCTTAATTGCAATTGAACCTAGGGTATTTAAATCTGTCGCATTACCAGAATCATCTAATATTTCTATGAGATATCCAGGCATGGGTACACAGGGCGAGCCCAATTTTACGGGCAATAGCTCAACCCCAACAGGGTTGGCACAAATTGACCAGCCCGTCTCAGTTTGCCACCAGTGATCAATAACTGGAATAGATAATTTCTCTTGAGCCCAAATAATGGTATCTGGATCTGCCCGCTCTCCTGCTAGAAAAAGATATTTCAAAGATCCGATATCATGTTCCTTAATTAGCTTGCCGCTTGGATCTTGCCTTTTGATTGCTCTAAATGCCGTTGGGGCCGTAAATAGAACTTTTACGTTATTTTTTTCAATCACACGCCAGAATGCGGCTGCATCTGGAGTGCCAACTGGTTTTCCTTCGAATAAAATTGTGGTGCAACCCGCAAATAATGGCCCATAAACAATGTAAGAATGCCCAACTACCCAGCCAATATCAGATGCTGCCCAAAACACCTCTCCTTGATGGACATCATAAATATGTGACATACTCCAGCACAAAGCCACTGCATGCCCGCCATTATCTCTTACAACGCCTTTTGGCTGTCCGGTGGTTCCTGATGTATATAAAATATATAAAGGGTCGGTAGCCATAACGCTAACAGGTTCTGCTGGTAATGCAGGGTCTATCGCTTCATGCCACTCTATATCCCTGCCTGCTATCATTTCTGCCGTCAAAGCGTCACGCTGATAGATAATACAGGTATGTGGCTTGTGATTTGCCTGTTTAATGGCTTCATCTAATAACGGCTTATAATAGACTATTCTGTTTGGCTCATGCCCGCATGATGCGCTTACAATTAGCTTTGGCTGACAATCATCAATACGCTTTGCCAATTCAGCAGCCGCAAATCCGCCAAATACAACCGAATGTACAACACCAATACGAGCGCATCCAAGCATGGCAATTACAGCCTCGCTAA